>JAIMKV010000066.1:11733-28317 GCA_020692205.1 Myxosarcina sp. GA_180221_E-2-1-MAG-40_15 | reverse complement strand
TCTCTTGCAACTATTTATCTCTTTTTGATACCTGAATACTTACAAACACATCAAGATCAAAGCAATAACCGATGATTAAAAATGGCTACAAATACCATAGTTTAGGCAAAATAAGAGAAAAAACAAATGCTTGCTCTTTCATTAGTAACTTTATTAGTCGCAGCGATCGCTTTATACATTAGTTATAAAATCCAAGATGATGTATTTAGGGCTGCAACACGATTTACGTCGTTAACGTTTTCTTTGGTGACGTTATTTTGCGCTCCTTGGATCTTAAAATTATGTTTGGTGATTATTCCTTTAGTAATTGCTAGCATCGTTTCTTGGTCAACTGAAAATGTTTAAACTTTAATTAAATTCGTTAATAAAAGCTAGTAAAGAAAATAATTAACAAATTAGGAGTATAGGCTGTTCATGTTCAAAAAAATACTGTTTTTCCTGGGAGTTTTCTCCTTAGTTGCGTCGCTCGTTGTTCTTAGTTCGCGTTTTGGCTATACTCAACCTCAACGATCAAATCTTTCGCCTTATGCAACGCAACTCGATAGTCCAATTCGCGGATTAACTACTCTTGAAGTCAATGATCTACTTAACGGACGAGGTGCGGGTTACGCACGTATGGCAGAATTGAATGGTTATCCAGGCCCTCGTCATATCCTCGATCTAAATCGAGAACTAAAGCTATCTTCTAATCAGATTCTCCAAATCGAGACTGTGTTTAAGCAAATGCAAACGGATGCTAAAGGAGTTGGACAACAAATTGTTAATCTCGAAAAACAACTTAGTACTGCTTTTGCCAGTGATAAGATTAATGAAACCGAGATGCAAACAAATATAGAAGAGTTAGGCAAGCTGTATAGTCAGTTTCGTGCGATTCATTTGATGGCTCATCTTCAAATTAAGCCTCTGCTTAAGCCAGAACAAATTGATGACTACAATAAGCTTAGAGGGTACAGTAGTATTTCGGAACAGTCAAAACCAATTCATCAGCAACGTCATCACTAATTTTAGTTACAGAATAACTATTAAAAACTATGATTCAAATGCTATTTTCGTAGCTCGATCAATATTAATAAAATCGCTTAGCACGCCTAAATAAAATTGAGATGAAATGCTTGTATGGCAAAGGAATGAAATCTAGATTAAGCCAGAAGAGAGAGGGATCGATACTGCTATTTGATTAGTGTAAACACAGACAACATGAAAACTGCATCATGTGTGTTTATTACTTTAATTAATAGGAGTTAAATCATGACAGCAACTCATCAATCCCAACTTGAAACTTGTATTCAAGCTTGTTTCGATTGCCTGCGCGATTGTGAAAATTGTGCCACTGCCTGTTTAGACAGTGATATGGTACAAATGATGGCTCAATGTATCAAACTGTGTCGGGACTGTGCTGATACTTGCGACATCTGCGCTCGCTTTATGTCTCGTAATTCCGACCTTCACGCCCAATTGTGCGGAGTTTGTGCAGAAGCATGCGATCGCTGTGCGGCTGAATGTGAAAAACACGACCACGAACACTGTAAACGTTGTGCTGCATCCTGTCGTCGCTGTGCTGAGTCTTGCCGACAAATGGCAGCAGCAATGGCATAATCCTCGTTTTTATGTTTTTGAGCGAGTAAAAATAATTAAGTCGGAGCGTCATGCTAATTACTTTAATATTGGCTTTATTCATTCTGGCGTTCCGACTTTATCCTCTTTGATTAACAAGCTACTTATAAATTATAAATAGGAGAAAAAATGGCTAAAGTTGGTTTATTTTACGGTACTCAAACTAGTAACACTCAAACCGAAGCTGAGACAATCCAAAAAGAATTTGGTGGCGATAGTGTTGTAGATTTAATCGATATTTCTAGAGCAGAAGCAAGTAATTTTAACACATACGACTACATAATTATTGGTTGTCAAACTTGGAATGTTGGCGAACTGCAAGATGACTGGGATAACTATTACGAGGAGTTAGATAACATTGATTTAACTGGTAAAAAAGTGGCTTATTTTGGTGCAGGAGACCAGGTAGGCTATCCCGATACTTTTCAGGATGCAATAGGTATTTTAGAAGAGAAAATTTCAGAACTCGGTGGCGAAACTGTTGGTTATTGGTCTACAGAGGGTTATGAGTTTAGTGATTCTAAAGCCCTCCGCGATAGCAAATTTGTCGGTCTTGCTCTTGATGAAGATAATCAATCCGATTTAACCGAGGAACGAATCAAAGCCTGGGTTGCCCAACTAAAGCAAGAGTTGGGGATATAGAAATAAGAAGTATAGATTGGCTAACCTTTGGGTCAATTATTTTAATTGCTAGCGATGTTTTTTGGCAATACAGTTTAAATAGCGATCGCATACATACAAAAATGAAATTTGGATGAAATTCCTATAGTTCTTTAGAAACAAATTTTAATTGCACCATTGGGTAGATGCAATCACCTATGCCACTTTTTAAAGTGAAGCTGAAGCAGCAAAATCGCTATCAATAGAAATAAGTCACAGGGTCAAAAAAAATTTGCCATTTACAGTCTCGTTACTTTTAGTAAGGCTTGAATCTCTAAACCAATAAGAAAAAATCCAACATGAAGTCTACACACAATACTGACTCTAAATCTGACATGAAATCTCAATCAAGCATGAAGCCTTATCTTACCTTGCTGATTGCACTGTCAATCTCTTATGTCGTGATGTTCGCTATCATGTATTCGCGAGTCAACGAGTTTAGCAACCTGTTCCTCAGCTTAAACCAGGTATACATGGCAGGGCTAATGATCTCGGCAATGCTGATCATCATGCTGGTGACTATGGGAGTAATGTTCAAAAACAAAACGCTGAACATCGTACTTCTGGCGTTGGGAACGTTACTAGTACTAATGTTCTGGACTTTGGTTCGGACACAAGCAGGAGTAGGAAACCAGCAATTTTTACGCTCAATGATTCCCCACCATGCTGCTGCTATTCTCGTCTGTCAACAGTCAGCGATAACAAACCCACGCATTGAGGAGCTATGCACGGAGATTGTTCGGACACAGAAGGAAGAAATCCGAATTATGAAAGAATTGATGGAGTAGCCTCAGCCGAAATTAGTTGCAGAAATATCTCGAATCTCGTTATAAGTAAAGCTACCAAAACTTACAGAGATAGTTGAGCAAGATAAAACAAATTGACTCAAGATATCTAGCTCAAAGATGAACCAAATGCAGCATCAAGACATGATGGAAGAAGAAATGATGTCAGCATTGCAAAATGCTGATGATTTTGATCGTGAATTTTTAAATCAAATGATTCGTCATCATAGCGTGGCATCAATGATGGCTGGAATGGTTGTTAACAGTGCCGAACACCAAGAAATTCGCCAATTAGCTCAAACAATCGTTAGAGATCAAAATGAGGAAATTGCCCAAATGAGGCAAATGCTAGCTCAAGCGAAAAAATAAAAAATAACCAGCTTTTGAAATTCTTGTTTACCAGTGCAAATTTAAATCAAAAGCGATTTCTTCAACTTGTCTCGTAATTGTTTTATCACCTTCACAGCTATCTCCAACTCTACGGCATCGATTAAATCCGTTTTGTGTGGCGATCGATTTAAGTTAATTGTTTGCTATCTGTTTGATAAAATCTGACTCGATAGTTAAAGGACTTTCGGTAAACCCTCTATTCACAAAAGATTCCAAAGTATCAGCAGCTAAGTTGGGCAAAGAGATACTAGTAGATATTTCTGTATAACCATTTGTATTTAATTGATAGAAAACAATTTTATGATCTTTCCACAACCATACTTCTTTAATGCCAATAGATTGATACTTTTTAAGATCGTCAATCCCACCGCTAGAAAAAATGACTTCGATCGCTAAATCTGGAAGATCTTTATCTGTACCGAAAGCAAAGCTAACATCTGGCTCTTTTCCCGCGTCAGGTTTATTGCTCAACCTGGTCGATCTCATGGGAAAATAAAGCAAGTTTAATTTTCTACAATAAGCGATGATGAGAATAGAAATTGTGGCAGCAATTCTTTCGTGATTTTTGCTGGGAGACACTAAAGTAATTACTCCGTTAAAATAGGAAACTCGATAACCTAAGTATTCTTCTGAATCAAATTTCTCATACTCAGCCCAAGTCATTCCTGCCCAACTCAGCGTTTGATCTTGACCGTGGAGAATTTCTGCATTTATGGGTAATTGAATATTGATTAACAAAGTGCTGATTTTCCTGTAAGTTAATCCATATAGAAGTTTATCCTAACATTAACCTGACTGCTTTACCCTGAAGAAACTACATTTGTTTGGCTAATTCGCCTATTTTGATTAATTGTTCTTGTAAAGCTTTAACTTCGGTTTGTGTCATATTTTTTACCAAAATATGAATAATAGTCTTGACTCTATAGTTAGCTGTAGACCCTACACTGAATACAGTTCTTTAGGCGATATTTAGTCTCGATTCGCTCGTTCCATGCAAATTTTCGCCACTTTAATTAAATAAATAGGAGATTTAATCATGTTTCAAAAATTATCTGCTCAACCCGCTTTAAAAGCTGCTAGTGTAGCTGTTGCGGTTCTCATGCTGACTGCTGGTGCTAGTTTGGCTCAAGATCGACAGCCAGAGCGCAATACCGACCAAAACAGCCCATGTGGTTGTTGTAAACAGATGAACCAAATGCAGCACTCTAGCTGAATGGCAGTTAGTAGAAAATTATCGGTTAAAAACTAAACATAATAGCGATCGCTTTTTTTCTAAAAAACTCGCTCGAGGCGATCGCTTTCGAGCGATAATAACTAACTGGCGATTATCCACTTGCCAATATTACTAATCAATCAAAAGCTAGAAAAACTCTTAGTTTGGTTTTTGGAACTCTTCGCGTTCTTCGGCAGAATCAACCGAGGAAGACAAAGTTGAAGTTGGGTGATGATTGTTCAGATAGATTTCTGTTTCATAGGACGTTGCTTTATCTTCTTTGCGCGATCGATGGCGGCGACTAGTAAAATAACCACCTGCTAAGAAAGCACTCACACCAATTACGCCTCCTCCTGTTGCGCCTAGCAACCACAAAGGGAGTTGCTCTTCTGAAGTAGTGCTGCTAGATTGACTTTCTTGAGAGTTTTTCGATTCGTCAGCCCCTCCGTCTGGCTTGGTTGCTGCTTCTTCTTTACCGCCTCCTCGCAGAGACTGGGCGTAAAGTTGCGGCGCACGTTGAGTGACTATTAAATCGCCTTCAAACAAGCCAGTTTTGATTTCAACCAAATCTCCAGAAGTTTGACCGAGAGTAACTTCGACAGATTGAAAAGAATCGCCGTTCTGCAAATAAACTAGTTTTTTACCTTCTGCATCAACTATTGCCGAATTGGGAATGACTATAGCTGTTGTGTTTGCTTGACTGGTCATTACTTCTAATTCGGCAAACATTCCTGGTTTGAGAGTACCATTGATATTGCTTAATTGGGCTTTAACTGGGACAACGCGGGTTTCTCCTTCGACTATCGAACCAATTACCGCAATTTTTCCAATAAAAGTGCGATCGCTTACGGATGCTACTTTGGCTCTGACTTGTTGACCGTTTTTAATTTTATCTAAATCTTGTTCGTAAATATTAGCCGTGGCAAATACGGTGGTGTCATCGATAATTGTCATCAACTTACCTCCCGCATCCTCAAAGGCTTGACCTAAAGTAACTTCGCGATCGCTAACTCGACCAGAAATAGGTGCTGTTATTATTGCCAGTCCTCGCTCGTTTGCTTCTGTACCCAGTTGTTGCAGTCGAGTTTGATAAGTAGTATCGCTCAATCGGAGAAGAGAATTAGCTGCTTCAAGAGACGATTGAGAGCGTTTGAGTTGGTTTTGAGCCGCCAAAACTTCTCTTTGACTCGAAGCTGTGGTAAGTTGGGCTTTGGTTTCTGCAAGCTTGGCTTGAGATTCGAGCATTTGCCGACGGGGAATAACTCCTTTGTTTGCTAGTTCTCGATCGCGATCGTATTGTTCTTGTGCTACTGCTACTTGGGTTTGCGCTTGTTGTAATTCGGCTTTGGCAATTTCAACTTGACGTTGATAGTTTTGTTGGGCTAAATCTAAATCGGCTTGAGCTTGTTGTAATTCGGCTTTGGCTTGAGCTTGTTTTTCTTGGGAACTGACGCGCAACTCAATTAGATCAGGACTGGCAATTACTGCTACAGGCTGTCCTGCTTCTACATAGGTGCCTGGTTCTACTAACAACTCGTTTACTTTTCCAGGAATTGGGGATGTAACTTCTACTTGTTGGCTGGGTAGAGCTTCAATTTGTCCAGTCGTTTTAATGCTAATGTCAAGACGTTGACTGGTAACTGGTTTGACTTTTATTCCCAAACTTTTGGCGGTTTGATCGTCAACTTGGATCGAATCTGAAGCTTCTTGTTGAGAATCTCCGCCCTGAAATTCGTCCCCATGTCCGGCGTGAGCCAGAACAGCAGTAGGAGCGGTTATTAAAATTAAACTCAAGATTACTCCAGTACTACGGGTGAGAGAATTAGGCAAGCGAAACAGATAACGAGTAATGGTCATAGTCAAGATCCTTAAGTGATGAGCGAACGGGTTAACATTGGCGAGCGCAAAAATATTTGTATTATATGTATTGAGTTTTTTGTAGTTTAGATATATGGTAATTACTAAAAAAGTTTTTAACTAGCCAAAAAACACTGCTTTATTGACTAGTTTTTCACAGCTATATGAAATAAAGATGAAATTTGAATAAGGGATTTTAGAAATTATCTATAAGATATATTGGTACATTACCGATAGGCAGCTAGAATTGAGTTGTGAAACTCCTGCCGTCAAAATTTGTGATTAAAACCAAACCAAGTGATATTTGTCAAGTTCCATGTTTCAACATAGAGTTAGTCACTCAGGTTAATGAAGCATTGCCAGAGGATGACCTCTTAGAAAACGCTCAGATTCTTTTTGGTGCTTTAGCAGACAAATCACGCTTAAAGATTCTTCATGCTCTTAGCGACGGTAAAGAGCTTTGTGTCTGTGACGTAGCTTCCCTGCTAGAAGTCAAAATCGCGTCTGCCTCTCATCACCTGCGAAAACTGCGCGATCTTAAAATTCTAAAGTACAGAAACGATGGCAAGCTAGCATACTACTCTCTAAAAGACCAGCGTGTAGCTAATATTCTTCGCCATGCCTTAAAGCAACTCATCGAGTAAAACATTCTAACGTTGGTTTGAGTGTAGATTCTTTTCTGATAATATTCTAATATTAATTTGAATGTTTGAGTGATAAGTAAGCGATGAGTGACAATTGTTGCCAAAAAAAGGGTTGTGAGCTATCGAAACTGAAAAAACAGCAAGCTAAGGTACTTTGGATGGTGCTATTCATTAATCTAGGAATGTTCGTTATCGAATTTGGTATGGGAATTCGAGCTGATTCTTTGTCTTTAACTGGAGACTCACTTGATATGCTGGGCGATGCGTTGGTTTATGCAAGCAGTTTGTACGTTATTAACAAAGGCAGTAAAGCCCAGGCTGGGGCCGCATTTCTCAAAGGAACGATCATGTTTCTGTTTGCGATTGCAGTCTTTGGGCGAGCAAGCTATCAAATATTTGCAGGTGCAAACCCAGAAGCAACTATCATGAGTACGATTGGAGTTGTGGCGTTACTTGCCAATTTACTCTGTTTGCTGCTGTTGACCAGACACAGGAAAGATAATTTAAATATGTCTTCTGTGTGGTTGTGTTCACGAAATGACATCATTGCAAATACGTCCGTTCTTGTAGCGGCAGGGTTAGTTTTTCTGACGCATTCTGTACTACCAGATCTAGCTATAGGTTTTTTATTGACGTTCGTTTTTGCAAAATCGGCAAGCAAAGTACTTTCGCAGTCCTGGAGAGAAATGCAGCAAACATAGATAAACTGGGTTGATGTTTATCTAACAACTTATCCGTATCTCTTTTATTTCAAAAGCGATCGCCAGCTTTTATTGTTTGTACCAATCCTTACGCCATTGTTTCATCTGCTCGATTTCTTGCTGTTGAGAACTCAAAATATCTTGAGATAGTTTCTTCATCTCAAGACGCTTGGTTTTACTCAAAGCATCTTTTGCCATGACCAGCGCACCTTCATGATGAGGAATCATGGCATCAATAAAACGCAGATCGAAATCAGCATCGGCTTTACCCAAATCCATGCTCATCATCATACTTTTCTTCATATCATCAGATATCGCCATCATGTGACCCATCTCTGGATGCCAAGCCATAGGAGTTCGATCGGCATTGGGATACCAAGTTGTACGCCACTGTTTCATTTGCGCTATTTCTTGTTTTTGAGCAGCAATAATATCTTGGGCTAATTTTTTCATTTCAGGACGCTGCGATTTTTGCAGTACTTCTTCAGCCATATCGACAGCCCCTTGATGGTGCATAACCATGCTGTCGATGAAACGTAAATCGTAGTCTGCATCAGCAGGCCCTATGTCCATCGACATATCGTGCTGCATCCCACCCTCACCTTGCATCATATCGTAAGACATTCCACCGTCATCCTGTTTCATGTCTTGCTTGTTACTAGCTTCGGTAGCGTTAGTATTTGAGGCTGGGGTTTTGTTAGAAATAGCTGGAGAACAGGCAACCGTCAGGATAGTTGCACCTATAAATGTTAAGGCTATTAATCTAGTTTTAGTAAGAATTGCTTGCATAGATATCGGAATCGAATTTTATTACTTAATAGTCTAGAGTTGCATACGAATATGAAATCGAGATGAAATATATAGCTTTTAGGTTAACCTTTCATCTCAACAATTCCCATCATGCCAAGATCTTCATGGTCTAAAATGTGACAGTGATAAACAGCTTTGCCTGTAAAATCGCGGAAAGCAATGCGAATGCGGACAGTTTCATTCCCTTTGACTAACACCGTATCTTTCCAAGCACGGTAAGGATCTGGCTTATCATTACGAGATACTACTTGAAAAGGATTGACGTGCAGATGAAATGGGTGAGCCATGCCATCTGGATCGACGTTGACTAATTCCCAATCTTCAACTGTATTAAGTTGAACTTGGGTATCTACTCGATTAGGATCGAAAGCTTTTCCGTTAAAAGTAAAAGTCATACCCATACCTGGAGTCATTTCTTCTTCCATCGATAATTCAATACGCCTTACTGTTTTTGGTTCTGGCAGTTCTTCCACAGAAACGAGTTGTTGGGGCAAAGGAAGAGGAGAAACAGAGCCTTGATATGTGAGTGTTGCTAAAACTTGAGGATTTGTTTGGGTATTTTCCTGCATCATGGCCATACCGTCACCCATCATGTGACCACCATCACCCATCATTTCCATCATATTCATTCCGCCACGATCGTAGGGTAAATTTAAGAGACGATACTGTCCTGATTCTCTATCTCCTCGTACCAACACTTCTGCCCTTTCTCCAGGTGAAAGCAGTAGTTCTTTGAGTTCTATAGGTGTGCCTATTGCTCCTCCGTCTGTGGCAATTAAGTAAAAAGGATGATTTTCCAAAGCGAGTCGGTAGAAGCGAGAGGGAGAAGCATTGAGGATTCGCAGACGTAGCAAACCACCACAGGCGATCGCTAGTTGGGGATTGACTTGACCGTTAACTGTCATTAATTGTCCTTCTCGCCCCCTCATCATTGCCATGTGATTGGGAGATTGAATCTGTCCGCTATCATCTAAAGCAAAATCTTGTAAAACCAAAAATTCTTCTTTGGCAGCTTTGATTTCTGGAATTTCATCTAATTCACCCCGAATTATAAATAAACCCGCTAAACCTCCGAACAGTTGTTCGGCAACAAATTCATGACGATGGGGATGATACCAGAACGTTCCAGATGGATGGTTTTTGGGGAGAGTAAATTCATAGGTTAAATTCTTTCCAGGCGGAATATCGAGAAAAGCGTTGTCTGCATTACCATTGGGAGTGACGTGTAGTCCGTGATAGTGCAAGTTAGTAGGCTGAGAAAGATTATTGGTAAAGCAAATGCGAACGGTATCGCCCGCTTTAGCTTCCAGACGAGGGGCTGGGATTTGTCCGTTATAGGTTAACAGATCTGCTGGCTTGCCTCTTAGATCGATGCGAGTCGAACTTGCTTCGAGATCGAGTTCTAATAAACCGTTAGAACTTTTGTAGAGTTTGGAAAGTAAGGCTTTGGTTTGAGGGGAAATTTTGTTGTTTTTCCCAATTGCCCAACTAGTTGCTGATGTAGCCATCGCACCAGCAGCAGTTAGGATGATAAACTGGCGACGCTTAATTTTTGGCACGATCGATCCTTTTTTAATTTTTTCTCAAAGTAATATATACACACTAATCTTTCATATCAAAATGAAATGGAAATGAAATTTTGAGAGCGATTTTCAATCCTTAGCCTCGCAGCAGGCGCAGCCCACTTAATGTCACAACTAATGTAGATCCCTCATGCCCAATCACACCAATAGGTAGAGTAATGCCACCCACAAAATTCGCTGTCAGTAGTAAGATGATAAAAGCGATCGCAAAGATAATATTTTGTTTGACAATGCTTTGAGCGCGACGACCCAGACGAATTGCTCGCTCTAATCTGTCTAATCGGTCTGCCATCAATATTACATCAGCAGTTTCTAAAGCAACATCAGTTCCCGTTACTCCCATCGCAATACCAACAGAGGCTTGAGCTAAAGCAGGTGCATCGTTGATTCCATCCCCAACCATTGCTACCGTTTGATACTGTTTCTGAAGTCGTCGTAAAATGTGAATCTTATCTTCTGGTAACAGTTCGGCATACACTTTATCTATACCGACTGTTTGAGCAATTTGATGAGCCGTGCGCTCATTATCGCCAGTTAGCATAATTATGTGTTTAATTCCTAGTTTTTTCAATTGCGCGATCGCGCCTTGTGCTTCTGGACGTATTGTATCGGCAACGGCGATTGCTCCTAATACCCGTTCGGCTTGGATAATCCAGACAACTGTATTGCCCTGCTCTTCCAAGCTGTGGCAAGTTTGTTCTAGATTTGCTGGTAGCGAAGTGTTTGCTTCTAAACCAACGAGCTTGCCAACCCAAACTCGGTTTTCCTCGATCGTTCCTTCAATCCCTCGTCCCGCCTCCGCTCGAACGTTACTAGCCTCTAATTTGAATAAATTTCGCTGTTGTGCTGCTCGCACGATCGCTTCGCCAATGGGATGCTCTGAATAAGCTTCCAAGGTGGCTGCTACCGTTAGCAAATAAGACTTTGATCTTTCTGTGACTGGGATGATTTGGGTAACTTGTAGTTGACCTGTGGTAAGGGTTCCTGTTTTATCAAAAGAGATCGCCTTTACTTGTCCGAGTGCTTCTAGGGTAGCGCTACTTTTAAACAAAATTCCTTGTCGTGCGCCATTGGCGATTCCCGATAGCAAAGTCGGCATGATTGCCGCCATCAAAGCGCAGGGAGAAGCAACCACGAGAAAAATAAGCGCTCGATAAATAGTCGTTTCCCAGTCCCAACCCCAAAGAAAAGGCGGTAGTAATGCTAAAAAAACACCTATAAACACGATTGCCTTGGCATAGCCTCGTTCAAATCGTTCGATAAACTGTTGTGATGGCGGTGCTTCTGTTTGAGCGTCTTTGACAAGCTGGATAATTCTTTGAATCAAACTGCTTTCTGGGGGTTGATGCACTTTCAGCCACAAGGCTCCATTGCCATTGAGCGTCCCAGCAAAAACTTCATTCCCCGCCGCTTTTTCGACTGGCATGGATTCCCCTGTAATCGACGCTTCGTTGAGGGTACTTTTTCCCTCCAACACTATACTATCAGTGGGAATTAACTCGCCAGGTTTCACTAGAATTTGATCGCCAACTTGAAGTTGTTCGACAGGAATCATTTGTTCGCGGTTGCCACGAATAATTCTTGCCACATCAGCCGTCAAGCTCATTAAACCTCGAATACTGCGTTCCGTTCGCTGCATCGCCACCCCTTCAAGAGCGCCACTAATGGCAAAAATTAAAATCAATATGGCACCATCGACAATTAAATTGTATTCTTGCCGCCACAAGCCCAGTCCTGCTGCACCTAGTGCCGCGACGATCATCAGTAAATCTACGTCTAGTTCTTTCTCTCGAACTAGCGTTGTCAGTCCTTCTCGCGCACTCTCGTACCCGCCGATGACATAAGCTGCACACAAAATTGCCACACTTAATCCGATCCAATTCAGATTAAGCATTAGCCAGCCTAACAGAACTAACACACCACAGATCGAGGCAGCCAGCAGTTCTGAATTTTCTTTAAAAAGACGAACAATGTAAATAGAGGTTGATAACTTCGCTCGCGCTACGTTCATAAAAAGTTTTCAATTATTACCTCCTTAGCCTAAACCTTGACATCAATGTTAAAGTCAAGAAAAATCTAACCACAGCATGAATTCTCAACATCTAACAATTAAAGAGCTAACAAAGTCAGTCGAAGGCAAGATTACACCTCGCATGGTACGGCACTATCATCACATTGGACTCCTGCCAACGCCTGAGCGATCGCCCGGTAACTATCGGCTTTACACTATCTCAGACGTACAACGCCTTAAACAGATTGTGGCACTAAAACAGCAAGGGTTTCAGCTCAAGCACATTCGTCAGCTTCTGTCAGCAGAAGAAGGAGCGATCGCTTCAGATAGTTTGTTGGTTCAGTTACAGCAGCAATATCAATTCATAATTCAACAACTCGCACAATTACGTCAAACTGCTTTAGCATTAGAAGGAATGTTGGGACAAGATTCAGAATGCCAAACCCAACGAGCAGCGCAAAAAAATTTCAACATCAACGAACTAGAGCAATTTTGGCAACAGTTCGACATAACAACTCATGGGCATCCAGAAGCTTTTGAAGAATCGCTAAAGCGTCTTTTGCCCGATCTTTCTAGGCGCTCGGAAATTGAAGTCGATCTTCTCTCTAAACTTGTTCTAGCTTCTGGTGACGTTAGTTTGGTGCAGTTCGTGCAGAAGAGCCAAGGAGCGATCGCAGCAGCTCGTCATGCCTTACAAGCAGGCTCTGAGGTAGTTGGAGACGTACCAGCCGTAGTTCATTCCCTCGATCAAACTCGATTGGCGGGTTTGGGATGTTCTACAACAACTCTGATAGACGATCCCCATATTACCAGTGCCGTAGAAGCAGAACGAGCATTTTGGCAGCAACCTCAATGGCAAGAGCGACTCCAGCAAGTCCCAGAAGGTGCTATTTTAGCCATCGGTTTTGCTCCATCCGTTTTAATGTTTGCCTGCGAGTTAATCGAGAGCGGTCAACTGCAACCTGCTTTAGTTATTGGGATGCCCGTTGGTTTTAGTCATGCTCCTGCTGCCAAACGTCGATTGATGCGATCGGGCGTTCCTTATTTAACTGTACGAGGATCGCTAGGCGGCGGATTGTTAGCAGCAGTGGCATTAAATGCTTTGGCAGATTCATTGATAGAAAAGCCAGATTGTCATTGTTATTTAAATGAAAAGCAGTAGCAGACAAACGATCACCTCAACTCTACCAAAATCTTTTTCTTTCAAACAGCCTTCGCTCGTTCGATAATCGGACAGATTGTTTCTTCAGGCTTTTCGGGTATCTTTTCCCAACCCGATAAAAGTCCTTTTAATTCTTGCTTGAGAATTTGGAGTTGTTGAATTTGCTCTTCGATCGCAACTAGTTTTTCTTCCAGCTTGACTTTAATTTGGTCGCAAGGTAAGTTTCCTCGATCGTGTACTGACAAAAATTCTTTAATCTCCGACAAACTCAAACCTAAATTTTGTGCGCGTTTGATAAATTTCAAACGAACAAATACATCCGAGTCAAATAAGCGATATCCGCCTTCAGTTCTACCATTAGTTTTGAGTAAACCCAAATCATCGTAATAGCGAATGGTTTTAATGGGAATACCACTTTCAGATGCGATCGCACCGATTAGTTTTGGTTTTTCTTGAGTCAACATAATAAATCTCCTAATTGCTATAAAACCTCGATCGCGCCCCGAAACATATTCATACCGCAAGTAAACTCGTATCTACCAGGGGTTTTGGGTGTAAATTCAATTGGTGTAACTCGATTTAGAGGTAGTGTTTGAGCAATTCCAAAGTCGGGAAAGCGAACTTCCTCAAGACAACTACTGGCATCTTGGCGAGCAAAGTTTAATCTAACTTTTTGACCTGCTCGAACTACAATCTGACTGGGTTCGTAACCACCATCAACGGTGACAGTAATCTCTTGAATGTCCCCTTGTGTAGTTGCTCTTGCCGATTTAGGTTTACTTGCTAAAAACCACCACAGTTCTAAACCAATCAGTCCCAACCCACCAACCGTAACGATAATCTTATTGCTTAACGGTTGTTCTATGGGTTGAAACTGTCCTGTTTGATTCCTTTGAGATGGTTGCATTTCATTCATATTGTGAGGCATTTGGGCGACTGCATTACTCGAAGCAATCCCCAACACCACTCCTAAACTTACGATCCCGCTTGCGATCGCTTCGCGCACTTGAAAACGTGCGATCGCTTTTCTATTCACCATTGTCAAACCTCCTATACAATCGCTCCAGAAATTACTCCAACCAGAAATCCAAATCCTGCTAGTGTTCCAAAAAAGATGATTGTTTTCATATCGATATTCCTCTAACCGAGTGTTTTTGGCTTAAAATTACGCAAACGCAGCGCATTTGTCACTACCGAAACAGAACTAAACGCCATCGCAGCACCAGCAATAATGGGACTGAGCAACCAGCCGAAGAAGGGATAGAGAATTCCCGCTGCAATGGGAATACCAGCGACGTTATAAATAAAAGCGAAGAAGAGATTTTGACGAATGTTACGAATGGTAGCGCGACTCAGTTGAATCGCTGTTACAATTCCCTGTAAGTCTCCTGAAATCAAGGTAATATCGCTAGCAGCGATCGCTACATCCGTTCCCGTGCCAATTGCTATTCCTACGTCGGCTTGTGCTAAGGCAGGTGCGTCATTGATACCATCTCCTACCATTGCTACTATTTTACGGGGCGTATAAAGGTCGGAGGAGACCTCCGACCACAGCCCCTCACCTTCCGACTGGATTGTTTCAACGGTAGCTGCTTTCTGTTCGGGACGAACTTCGGCAAAGACTCGTTTAATTCTCACTTCACGAGCGATTACTTCGGCGGTGCGGCGATTATCTCCAGTTAACATCACCACTTCCAAGCCCATTTTCTGTAAGGCTCGAATAGCTTTGACAGAAGAAGGTTTCACCGCATCGGCAATGCCCATAATCCCCTCAATTTTCCGATCTACGGCCATCCAAATAACGGTTTTACCTAGATATTCCAATCGCTCCCAATCTTTTTGTAAGTCGCTCGTATCTATATTTAATTCGTTCATCCAACGGTGCGTGCCAATTTGTACCCATCGATCCAAAACATACCCTTGAACACCACTACCAGCGATCGCTTCAAATTCTCTTGCTTCATTTAACTGTACTCTTTGCGACTGCGCGTATTGAACAACCGCCTCTGCTAGAGGATGTTCTGAATATCTTTCTACTGAAGCAGCGAGACGCAATAAATTTAGCTCGTTGTTGTTGGCAATACCATTGACAGTTACAAAGTCAGTCACAGTCGGTTTACCTTGGGTAATCGTTCCCGTTTTATCGAGGACGATCGCTTTTAACTTGTGCGCCATTTCTAGACTCTCTGCACCTTTAATCAGGATGCCATTTTCTGCCCCTTTTCCCGTTCCCACCATAATTGAAGTTGGGGTTGCCAAACCAAGCGCACAGGGACAGGCAATAATTAATACGCCAACTGTGGTAATCAAAGCTATCGTTACATTTCCCATGATGTTGTACCAGAGGATAAAAGTAGCGATCGCAATGGCAATTACAGCAGGTACAAACCATCCCGTCACGCGATCGGCTAAACGTTGAATTGGTGCTTTCGAGCCTTGTGCTTGCTGCACCAGTTTGACAATCTGCGCTAAGAAAGTATCTTTACCGACTCTAGTTGCTTTAATTTTAAAGCTACCAGTTTTATTAATCGTCGCGCCAATAACTTCATCTCCCCTATGTTTTTTCACAGGGATGCTTTCACCTGTAACCATTGCTTCATCAATGGTGGAAGAACCTTCAACGATCTCACCATCGACGGGAATCTTCTCTCCTGGGCGTACCAAAATGATATCTCCTAAAACTACCTCAGCGATGGGAATATCTATTTCGCGATTATTACGAATCACCCGTGCTGTTTTCGCACCTAAACCCATCAGCTTGCGAATCGCTTCTGAAGTTTGTCCCTTGGCACGATTTTCCAATAGTCGTCCCAGCAAAATCAGGGCAATAATTACTGATGCTGCTTCAAAATATACGTCAGGTGTAAGTCCCTGCGCGATAAACCACTGCGGAAAAAAGGTGGGAAATAAGGAATAGAGGTAAGCCGTACCCGTACCGATCGCCACTAGGGTATCCATTGTTGCTGTATGGCGTTTGAGGGCTTTCCAAGCATTAATAAAGAAGGACGAGCCGCACCAAAATAGTACGGGTGCAGTCAGTACTAATTGCAGCCAGGAATTGTGCATCCATGCAGGAATAAAAGGAATGGGTAATCCTGTCATCATCGGCAGCGAACCAATTACCAGAATTGCACTAACAATTCCGCTAACCCAT
>JAIMKV010000066.1:0-11683 GCA_020692205.1 Myxosarcina sp. GA_180221_E-2-1-MAG-40_15 | reverse complement strand
ATCGTCTTCTGGAGCAAGTACGTCATCTTGCATGGGTACGGCAGAATATCCTGCTGCATCGACGGCATCCTGTATCGCTGCTACATCGGTTATCCTAGAGTCATAAGTAACGGTGGCAAGTTCGGCACCAAAATTGACGTTACATTCGTTTACGCCTGGAACCGAGCGAATTGAATCTTCAATATTCCTGGCACAAGAAGCACAACTCATGCCTCGTAATTTTAAACTGGTATTTTCCACTTCATACCTCCTGACTTGGTTTTCAAATAATGCCAAGCATTCTTCAGGCAACGGTGTAACCCGCCTCTGTAATCGCTTGCAAGATTTCAGCTTCTGATGCTTGTGTGTCAACTTCGACAAGCTTAGTCTTGGAATTGGTTTGTACGGTTGCGACTGGATCGATTGCTTTAATCGCTTTGGTAATGGTATCTCCACAAGCCGAACAAGCCATGTTGGGAACTTTAAATTGTAATGTCATAATTTCTACTCTATTAAGATCAATTACTTCTATTGTGAAGTCTCTAGTCAACTGGAGAGTCAAGAGGGTAAAAAAGAAAAATTTAAATATCTATCGAAATGAGTGCCAACAAAGTAATTAGTCTCTATCGAAGGTAGTAGTAGCCCTAATATTTGGTTTGATAGCATTGAGGCAACTCGTTACGGAGGCGAACGAAACTGATGAGCATTGTAGACAACCTTTTCATGCAGATGTTTGGTCGTCCTCAAGGAATGCTGGGCAGGTTTGGTGGCATCATTATGGCGCGTATGAATAAAGAGTTTACCTATTCAGTTATCGATTTGCTCGACATTCAACCGAACGATCGAGTGCTGGAAATTGGATTTGGATCTGGAATGGGGATTCAGCGTCTAGCTAAGTTGGCATCAACAGGATATATTGCAGGTATCGATTACTCTAAAGAAATGGTCGAGCAAGCTACAGCTATGAATTTGAAAAAGGTTGAGGCTGGTTTGGTCGATTTGCGGCAAGGCTCGGTGGAAAGCTTGCCCTTTGAAGACAACACCTTCAATAAAGCACTGGCGGTTAACTCCATGCAAGTCTGGTCAGATGCCGCGAAAGCTTTACAGGAAATACGGCGAGTCCAGAAGAAGGTTGAGGGCAAGATTGCGCTTGGTTTTACTCCCTATTCGGGGCAGTCGAGTCATGGATTGATTGAGATTCTTACAACTGCTGGCTTTACTGAGGTGAAGTTAGTAAATCTAGATGATGGTTTTTGTCTACTGGCGATCGCATCATAACTAGAGTAGCGATCAAGAGATTGAATCAATTTTTTAGCTGTTAAAGATCGTATTTGTTCATCTGAATAGACATTCAAGCTTAAAATGAGTATCATTATCAAAGAAGTAAACTCAAAACTCTATTAACCCAGGATTGTCTAAGCAACTAAACTGATAGGGTTTAAAGTATAAACAATGAACAAAGTTGACAAATCAAAAAAAACAGTTTCTCCAGAAGGTGATGCACCTACTTGTGATTCTTCTCTGGTTCATCTAGAACAAGTGCGTCAAGTACAATCTGAAATCGTTACAACGGAAAAAGCACAACAAATGGCGCAGTTTTTCGGTGCAATGGCAGACCCTCATCGGCTTAAACTTCTCTCTGCGTTAGTCAAAGCTGAACTTTGCGTTTGTGATTTAGCCGCAGTAGTTAAAATGAGTGAATCTGCTGTATCCCACCAGTTACGTCTGCTACGAAATCTACGTCTGGTTAAACATCGCCGTGAAGGTCGTAACGTTTATTACAGCTTGGCAGACGCGCACATTGCCAATCTTTATCGGGAAGTAGCCGAGCATTTAGACGAAGTTTAATTCTTTTTTTCGTTGTCAAATTACTTTTTTTTGGATATTATCTGAACAACTATTCAATTGTTCAATAATTAAATCTATTTAAATGTTTAGATAATGTCAGATAAACATTCTGCTGGTTGCTGTGCGACCCATGAAAATCATAACCATCAAGGTCATGACCACAGCCACGAACATGGTGAGTTCAATTTACGTCGAGAGATTGTCCCCCTTGGTATTTCTCTAGTTCTATTTTTCATTGGATTAATTTTTAACCAGCCTTTGCACGATACTCCTGGGGCGATCGCGGAGTATGCAGTTTTGATTCCCGCTTACCTGATAAGTGGCTGGACTGTTTTAACTAGTGCGGGGCGTAATATTCTGCGGGGTAAAATCTTTGATGAAAACTTCTTAATGACCATTGCTACTTTAGGGGCGATCGCGATTCACGAATTGCCCGAAGGTGTAGCAGTAATGCTGTTTTTCCAGATCGGAGAATTGTTTCAAGGATTCGCTGTCGGGCGATCGCGCAGATCGATTAAGTCATTGTTAGAAGTACGTCCAGATAAAGCAAATTTAGTTATTGATGGGGTAATTAGAGAAATTGCGCCAGAGAAAGTAAAAGTCGGAGATACCATTATTATCAAGCCAGGGGAAAAAGTTCCTTTAGATGGAGAGATCTTATCGGGAAGTTCGCAGGTAGATACTTCGGCACTTACGGGTGAATCAGTACCCCGCACGGTAAGAGAAGGGGATACAATCTTAGCTGGAGTAATTAACCAAACGGGTAGTTTAACGGTTCGAGTTACCAAACTGTTTGCCGAATCGTCCATTGCTAAAATTCTAGATTTGGTAGAAAACGCTAGCAGTAAAAAAGCCCCGACAGAAAAATTTATTACTCGCTTTGCCCGTTACTATACTCCCATCGTAGTTTTTCTCTCTCTAGCAGTTGCCATCTTGCCGCCCTTATTCATTCCTGGTGCGACTAGCCAACAGTGGGTTTATCGAGCGTTGGTTTTATTAGTTATTTCCTGTCCCTGCGGATTAGTTATCAGTATTCCCCTGGGTTACTTTGGTGGAGTTGGTGGTGCAGCTAAAAGAGGAATTTTAGTTAAAGGTTCGACTTTCCTCGATGCCTTAACCGATGTCAAAACGGTGATTTTTGATAAAACTGGAACGTTAACTGAAGGGGTCTTTCAAGTAACTCAAATATCACCTTATAACGGCTATAGCAAAACAGAAATACTTACTATTGCTGCGATCGCCGAATCTCAATCCAATCATCCCGTAGCGCGATCGATTATGGAAGCTTACGATGGTGCGATCGCCGAATCTGATGTCACTGATTATGAAGAAATACCAGGACACGGTATTAGTGCCAAAGTCAGAGAGATGTCAGTATTGGCAGGAAACGATCGCCTCTTGCATCGAGCCAATATCGAGCATGACACTTGCAATGTTGAAGGTACAGTAGTTCATTTGGCAATAGACGGTAAATATGCAGGATATATCTTAATTGCCGACAGAATTAAGGAAGATGCTCAAGAAGCGATCGCCCAATTAAAACAAGTAGGGGTAACTCAAACTGTAATGTTGACGGGAGATAATCGAGTTGTGGCTCAAAATGTTGCCGATAAACTCGGTTTAGATACCTATAAAGCAGAATTACTACCAGAAGAAAAGGTAGAAGCGATCGAGCAGTATCTTCGTAAGTCAGATAAAAAAAGTAAAGTGGCTTTTGTCGGAGACGGGATTAATGACGCACCCGTAATTGCTAGAGCCGATGTGGGAATAGCGATGGGTGCTTTAGGTTCGGATGCAGCCATTGAAACTGCTGACGTAGTACTAATGACTGATGCCCCGTCAAAAGTAACAGAAGCAATAGGTGTTGCTCGTAAAACTCACTCGATTGTCTGGCAGAATATCATTCTGGCAATGGTAGTCAAAGCCCTGTTTATTTTACTAGGAGCAGTTGGCATAGCAACTCTTTGGGAAGCGGTGTTTGCCGATGTGGGAGTAGCACTGTTAGCGATTCTTAATGCCAGTCGGGTTTTGAAATAGTTTTTCTAGCAACTATCATCTTAAAACTCGCTCAAATTTAATCAATTCACTATGTAGAGATTTTTAAATATGATACGTCGTCAGCGTTCTATTCCTTGGATTCATCGCTATTATCGTCCAATTATGGCAGGAATAGCTACTATTGGTGCGGTAGGCACAGGTTATTTAACAGTAGTTAAACTAACCGAAGGAGCAGCAGCTTGTTCTACAGGAGGTTGCGATGTGGTGCTATCGAGTCCTTATGCCACTGTTTTTGATTTACCCTTAACTCTATTTGGTTTTTTAGGGTATTTGAGCATGATTATCTTTGCGATCGCGCCTCTTTTGCTAACTTCTCCAGAGAAAAAGCAACTACGCGCCAGTTTGAAGCAGTGGACGAGTTGGTTTCTGTTTCTGGGTGGAACGGCAATGGTAGTGTTTAGTAGTTATTTAATGTATTTACTTGCCTTTGTCATCAAAGCTCTTTGTATTTACTGTATTGCTTCGGCTTTGTTTTCAGCTTGTCTGTTTATTTTGTCCATTATTGGTCGCGATTGGGAAGATCTCGGACAACTTTTGTTTACGGGAGTTATGGTAACGATCTTAGTTTTGGTAGGAACGTTGGGGGTGTATGCCAATGTCAATAATCCTCGTGTTGAAACTACCAACGGCTATGCTATTTCTACTACTTCTGGTGCTGCGGAACTCGATCTAGCACAACATTTAAAGCAAATTGATGCAAAAATGTATGGGGCTTTTACCTGTCCTCATTGTCAGAATCAAAAACAGTTATTTGGTAAAGATGCAGCAGCCCAATTGAATTATATTGAGTGCCATCCCCAGGGAGAAAATTCCCAAACTGACCTTTGTATGAAAGCGAATATTCAAGGTTTTCCTACCTGGGAAATTAAAGGAAAAATGTATCAAGGAGAAAAAACTTTAGCAGAGTTAGCAGATTTATCTGGCTATCAAGGCGATCGCAATTTTAAAAATAGTTCCGAAGAGGGACATTAGACTGTTGATAAACTTTCGTTAGTTTCTAGGAGCATACATCATGATTAACACTCCTAGTAATATAACCCAACCACCCAACAGGTCAAATTTATCAGGTCTAATCTGATCGATCAGCCAGCCCCATGAGATAGACAGCACAATAAAAACACCACCATATGCTGCATAGGCACGTCCAAAGTTAGTGGGTTGTAGTGTTGGAACTGCGCCATATAAACCCAGGATCGCCACTCCGATCAGGGCTAGCCAAATACTCTTTCCCTCTCGCAACCATAGCCAGACCAAATAACCCCCACCAATTTCGCAGAGTCCAGCTAGAACGAAAAACAACATTGATTGAATCATTTATGCATCCTCTTTTATCTTCACCTCTAAAATTATCCCTCGTTAATCGAAAACTACTAATGCAGGTGAAACTACTAATATTTAAGCTCGTTCTCTTGAATGGAATAGTCGGGGTAATTTTACCTGTTAATGCTCATTCACCTAATGAAACTCTAGAACAATGGCAAGCAGATCTAGAAGTCAATCGGCTTTTAAGTCAAGGCAAAGAATTGGTAGAACAGGGTAAACTGGCTGAGGCTTTGAATGCTTACCAGCACGTAATTAGTTTAGAACGAGAAAATCCGCAAGTCTTTTCGGCAATCGGTTATTTACAAGCGGTTCGAGGTAACTTTTCCGCAGCAGCAAGTGCTTTCCAAAAAGCGATCGCTCTAGAAAGTGACAATGCTTATTTTTATTACGGACTGGCATATAGCCTCGCTAGTTCTCAAGCTCATGCTGAAGCTGCCAATGCTTACAATCAAACCATCAAACTCAATCCGAATCTGGTAAATGCTCATTTAGGTTTGGCAGTGGTGCTGCTACGCCAACAAAACTACGATGATGCGTTGGATGCTTTTGTAAGAGTAACTACCCTCGCACCAGATAATATCCTCGCCTATCGCACAATGGGAACAATTCTACTCCAGAAAGAACAGTTTACTAAGGCGATCGAGGTTTTACAGCGAGCAGCCGAACTTGCTCCCTCTGACAGTGCAATTCAACTTGAATTGGGAATTGCTTGGTTAAATCTAAACAATATCCCTAAAGCCATAGCAGCTTTTGAACGGGCTGCCGAGTTTAATCCTGAAGATGGCAAGATTCATTTTCAGATTGGCAGAATTTTTCAGCTAGAAGGCCATACAGAATCCGCGTTAGCCGAGTATCGTAAAACAGCAAGCCGAGAACCCGATCTTGTTGCAGCCAGAAAAGCGATCGCCGATATTCTTTTAGAACAGCAAGATTACCTAATGGCGATCGTCGAACATCGTCAGGTGATTTCCCTCGCCCCAAAGGATGCTAAGTCTTATTATCACCTCGGACTGGCATTAAAAGAAAGAAAACGTAATCAAGAAGCCATTACCGCCTTCCAACAAGCTTTAAACCTCTATAAACAGCAGGGTAATACCAAGCAAGTAGAAGAGATAAAAATTATTTTAGATGACTTACGAGAATAGCTAATGATACCAATCAAGAGCGATCGCTATAAGAAAATACCTTTAGAAGAATCTAAAACTCAAACACTGAAATTATTATGGATTGTTTTATGTCTGCGAAGCGGATTATTTTTAGCTGAGTTAATTACGGGATTTCGAGTACATAGTTTATCCCTAATCGCTTTATCTGGTCATCTTTTTGTCGATTTAATTGCGATCGCTATTGCTCTAGTTGCTGCTTGGTTAGTTGAAGATTCTACTCAAAATAAGTTACTACTAAAACCTCAGCAAATTGAAGCTATAGCTGCCTTACTGAACGGCTTGATTCTCTTAGCAGTAGCAGGATCGATTCTGTGGGGAATCACGCATAATTTTCAGGCTTCTGCCTCTGGAACTGGTTTACCGATGCTAGCAATATCAGCATTGGGGCTTTTAGTTAAAGGGATAAATGCCAGTTTGCTTTACGAAGAAAGTCACCATAATTTGAACGTGCGAGGCGTATTTTTTCATGCGATCGCCGATGGTGTAAGTTCGTTTGGATTACTTGTAGCAGCAATAGCTATTTTATATTTAAACTGGCTTTGGGCAGATACGGTAGCAAGTTTTTTAGTAGTAATTTTCATGCTTGTTAGTGCCTTTTCCCTACTCAAAGATAGTCTTCACACTATTAACTAATATCTTAACTGGTCACAAATTAAAGCAGTTATTCGTCTTAATTAGTAGTTGTAACTCATAAAATCCAAATAGACTTATGAAACTGCTGGAAATACAATCAAGTGCGCGTCAACAAGGCTCTATTTCTCGTCTTCTCAGTCAAGAATTTATCGCAACCTGGAAAACCTATCATCCAGCGATCGCACACAAACAAAGAGATGTAGGAAGTCAACCACCTGCTCATGTTACCGAACTTTGGACAAAAGCTAACTATCTTGCTCCAGAAGAACGTTCTTCAGAAATGATTGCAGTTTTGCAGGAGTCGGAAAATTTAATTGAAGAATTGCTGTGGGCAGATTATTTATTACTTGGTGTTCCCATGTACAATTTTAGTGTGCCTTCTGCCCTAAAAGCTTATCTAGATAATATCGTGCGGATTAATCGCACCTTTACCTTCGATCCACAAAGTTATTCTTTTCAAGGAATGGTAATTAACAAAAAAGTTTTGGTTATTACTCCTAGTGCTGGTGATTTTACTCCTGGTACACCTTTGGAAACTATGAATTTTTGTGAAACTTATTTGCGATCGCAAATAAGTTTTATTGGCATTATTGTAATTAATCAATCTGAATTTAGTTTATCTACTCAAGATCAAAATCTACTACTCGAACAGTTTATGATGGCTTGGGATTATTTATAGTTGAAAAATTTAAAAATCATGAACAAACAATTACCTATTTTATTGGCTTTAATTTCAGCAGCTTTATTTGGCTCGGCAACTCCTGCTAGTAAAGTATTGCTAGACTCTTTTGCTCCGATTCAGTTAGCTGGATTACTTTATTTAGGAGCAGCAATCGGAGTTATGCCCCTATTAGTAAAAAAAAGAGAAGTTAGACTACCTAGTCAACTATCAAATAAAAATCGATTATATCTTTTGGGGGCTATTATTTTTGGCGGAATTCTAGCACCGATATTTCTTTTATTAGGACTTCAGTTTGCAACAGCTACTTCTGTTTCTCTCTGGTTAAATTTAGAATTAGTAGCTACGGCAATTTTAGGTTATTGTTTTTTTCAAGACCATTTAGGGCGTATTGGTTGGCTCGGTGTAGCTGGCTGTGTTTTCGCTGCGATTTTACTATCTGTAGGTGAGGGAGTAGCAGGAGTTGAAGCGGGTTTGTTGGTAACTATTGCTTGTATTGCTTGGGGTTTAGATAACCATTTAACAGCACTAATCGATGGCATAAGTCCTGCACAAAGTACATTTTATAAAGGAATAGTAGCAGGAAGTGTTAATCTCTCTTTAGGCATATTAATCCAACCTTCTACTACTTCTGTCGTTAATATTTTCATTGCATTAGGTATAGGAATACTAGCCTATGGAATTAGTATCGTTCTTTATATAACTTCAGCCCAGAGTTTGGGGGCAACTCGCTCTCAAATGCTCTTTTCCTCTGCTCCTTTATTTGGAATTCTGTTTGCAGCTTTGATTTTAGGAGAAAAAATCACTCTGTTTCAGCAGATAGCTTTGGTACTAAAGATAGGTTCTTTATTTGCACTATTTCAAGACCAACATAGCCACCAACACGAGCATTCAGTGATCGCTCATCAACACCTGCATCATCATGACGATGAGCATCACACCCATAACCATTCAGAGGGATTGGTTTCACTGCTACATTCTCACTGGCACGAACACGAAGCAATGTTACACACTCACTTTCATTTGCCAGATATTCATCATCGCCACCAGCATAGCTAAACTTTAACTACAGAAGATAATTAGAATTATTAGCTGTCACAAACTGAATGCTTTTTTCGTCTTAGTTGAGTAAGCTAATTTCTGACTTCTTCGCGATCATTATGTCCGCACTACCCGAAACACTTGACCGTTTTAATCTTATGCTAGCTGAATCTGTTCCTAAAATTGCCAGTCGTTTACAGCTTGGATTAACCCATATTGAAATTGAGAGGCAAGTCGTTTCATTTACTTGGACGCTACCTCAAGATGCTTTTCTTCTATATCAATGGCACAATGGGTTATCTGGTAAACCAGGAAAGTTGAACTTAGGAGAGAAACTACTTAGGCTCAAAGGTAAATGGCATGGAGAATTAACTGGTCGAGAAAATGAAGTACGTACCATACTAGAAAATCGCCTTATTATGACCAAATTCTTGCCTTTAGAATATTCCCTTGCAGGACATCGCCACTTAAAACTCGGCAGATGCCAAATCGATTTACTGCCTATTTTTATCTTGATGGAGGGCAAGAAGACAATTTACTGCATGATGCGCCTAGAGCCAAACAACCCAATTATCTATTGCGCTAACGGGACAAAATTACCACCAATGAAAGTGACTGAATCATTTCTTTCAACACAGCCTCAATTTAGCCGATTGAGCAATTTTATTGCATTTCTGACCGCAGTTTTTCAACAAGGAATTCAATCCGTAACACCAAGCAAAGGGAGATGTATAAGCGGAATCGATTGTGAACTCGAATCAACAGAGTTAGAAAAACTTTATCAGCAATACAAAAGCTAGATTGTTTAACTGACGACAAATGTTATCCGAAATTTACGTCATAACAATGCCACTATAAATAATTAACTTTATTTACAGAGTATTTTGACTAACATTTTTTTTGAAAATAAAAGAGTTACATAGTGACTTTAAAAAAGATATCTGATTTTAATGGTTTGAGAAATAAACGTCGAAAATTTAATTTGAGAAGAAGAAAACAGAATGTATTAGCAAAAATATTTTATCGGCTGCGATCGCTGCTGTTATGGTTAGTAATCGGTACGTGTTTAATACCCATAATTTCGACTGGTTATATTAATTTAGCTACCAGTAGCGATCGCTATAGGTCATCGGCTCAAATTCCTCACGAAGATGTCGCTATCGTATTTGGTGCGGGCTTGTCAGCCGATGGAACTCCTAGCCCTATGTTAGCTGACCGAGTAGAATCTGCGGTGGAACTATATCAGAACGGGCGCATTCACAAGCTGCTAATGACGGGGGATAATAGTATGATTTCCTACAATGAAGTTGTGGCAATGAAACGATTTGCCCACGATTTAGACGTACCGACTCAAGATATTACTCTAGATTATGCAGGTTTTAGCACCTATGAAAGTTGTTACCGCGCCCATCAAGTCTTTGATGTACATCGAGCGGTGGTGATTACCCAAAATTATCATTTACCTCGCGCTGTCTACACTTGTCGTCAGTTAGGAGTAAACGCAGTTGGTTTGGGAACGCCAGATCGAGAGATTTATGGACTGCGAGGAATGATTCCCTATTTATTACGAGAAATGTTAGCTAACGTGAAAGCACTGTCGGACATTTATCTTACTCGTCCCCATCCTACTTTTTTATGAGTTCATTAAGCTGCCACTAATATTGGTGCATTTTCGTGTACTGTCTTTTGTTGTCATCCCTATTGAACATTTCTTCCTTGTACGTACACCGTCGAAATAGGCTTCATCATCTTCCGTTCCACTTTGATATCTTTAAATCCCGCCATTTCCAGATAGCGTGCGAACCTTTCTCCCGCTTCAGTTGCATCATCTTCTGTAGCACCAGGGATTCTGGGCTGGTGAACGAGGGCTATGATTCCTCCCTTGCGCAACTGCTCTGTTAGCTTTCTCAGCACGTCAGTCTTGTTATCCCAGTTATGAAAGTTATTAACAGCCAGGATCTTGTCAAATGGGTCATCGAAGCAGGGTAATTGCGATACCGAAGTGAGAACCAATCGCACTCTTCCAGCCGAAATAGCGCGTTGATTTCTTTTTGAAGCTTGCCTGAACATCACTTCAGAATGATCGATACCCCAAATAACACCGTAGATCGCAATTTCACTCATCTTTTGGATCGTTACTCCAGGCCCGAAACCGATTTCCAGGACACGGTCGGAGGGTTGCAAGTTAAGCAAAGAAATTGCCCACTCATTGCGTTCGAGATTTGATGGCCTATGTGCCATGATGAAGCCAGCGATATTCCCTAAAAATCCTGTGGGATGGGCAAATTGTGCGACAATATTTTCTACAAAACTCATAAGATACCTCTCTAACCGTCTTGTCGCCAGAATACAGACACACAAGGCAAAGCGGGCTAACTATTTATTATGCAAAAACTTTTTGTATACCCACTCCATAGATCATAATATCCAGAATTTTTCTGTATATTGTTCTTTAGTGGTATTGAGCCAGACATTTTCTTGACATCATACTTTGGTAAGGGATGCACTACCTTTACTTCTACCGTACCAACAGCTTATTGTTCATTAAGAAATATAATCGCCCGTTTTAATCTACAATAATTCAACTTCAAACTACTCCCCACCACCGAAGCCGTAAGCATTTGATTAGGTTTAATCGGTATCTTCACGAGCGACCCCGCGTTATGAGAAGCAGTATCCGTGATAGACGGCGTAAGACGCAAGGGAATGCGCGAGTATATCTTCAGGAAAATCAATAGTCAACTGACCTCAAGCTGCATTTTGGTTATATACCTTGGGTCAATGAATACAGGGAAGATAGATGGTGAAGACACTGCCCTTACCTAATTCGCTGTTAACTTTTAAATGCCCTTGATGACGATGGGCGATCGCACTGGCAATTGCCAGTCCCAATCCCGTGCCACCAGTTTGGCGGGAGCGATCGCTATTCACGCGATAAAAGCGTTCAAAAATTCGG
>JAIMKV010000065.1 GCA_020692205.1 Myxosarcina sp. GA_180221_E-2-1-MAG-40_15 | reverse complement strand
AGTATTTAGTCAGCGAATAACATTAGGTTGATTGAAATATTTTAGAATTGTGAGTAATTAATCATGAAAAAATATATTAAATTTTTTTTGATTGCATCAATAACTGTATTACTAAATTTTTTTATTTTAGTTGGCTCAAAAGCTATATCACCTTCATTGTATATTAATCCAGCATACTTATTAAAAGTACCTTTTGGTTATAGCTCTCATTGGATACAGCCTTGGCGAGCTCATATGGAAACAGTGCCAGCTAAAACATTTTTGGATGGAATCGGTATCCAATTTAATGTAGAAAAATTAGTAAATCTAGAACTAGTTGCAGAAATGCTCTCTAAACATGGCTTTCATCGAGCAAGGGTTGAGTTTAATTGGGGGCACATCAAATATGATGACGAAAAACTCGATTATGATCCCAATAATGTGGGCACATTCGAAGCTAAACTTTTAGCTTTAAAAAAATATGGTATTCGTCCATTAATTCTATTAAATGCCTATCATGGGGCCCCATGTCCTGTAAAATTTTCTAACCGAATTGTAACAACAAATGCTAATTCTGGGGAACTAAAAGTTGAGTTAAATGATGTTAGTGGACTAAAAGTTGGTTATAGTGGTCTTTCTAACCTAAGCGACTACTGGGCTGCGGAAGCATTAATTGTCAATATTTCTGGAAATACTGTTACTCTTTCTAAACCCTTACCTAAAAATATAAAAGCAGGACAGTCTATTCTCATCGCTACACTTAAATATCGTCCTTTTTCAGTACCTGATAGCAAAGATTATGAAGAGACGATGGAAGGTTGGAAACGTTATGTTGGCACGGTAGCTAAGTTTGCGGCTGAAGTTCTAGGAACTACTCAAAGTTCCAATAAAGGCTTTGATTTGGAAATTTGGAACGAATTGACTTTTGGCTCTAACTTCTTATATATCAATAAGTATTATGCTAATAATACCTATGACTATGACGAAAATAGCATTTGGGGTAACTTAGTTGAAGAAACCGCAGACTATGTAGAAAAACACTCAGCAGACTTCCAGGGGGTACAGATAACAAATGGCTTTGCCAATACTATTCCTTGGCTCGCCTCTTCTGAGCAACCAAATAGAATTAATGCTATTAGCAAGCATCCTTATCGAAGTCGCAACAATTACTCGCAAGACAAAGCTAGTCGTAACGGAGTGAATGCTCTAGGTCAAAAAGAAAACATTTTTGTTCCTACCTATTCCACCTTATTCCCAGAGTATTTTGGTACAGCCATAACAACGGAAACCCTTGTTCGTGATATGGGACCAATTACCAATAAAGTTAATGGAATTGACCACGGACGTTACGCTAGGGGGAGCAATGATCCTGTACCCGTTTGGATTACCGAAGTTAATATTCTCCCTAAGTGGATCGATCCGAATATTACTATAGAAAATGCTCTTGCCATTAAAGCAAAAACAACTGCTCGTTATCTCTGTTTTTATCTAAACAAAGGAGTTACCCAACTATATCTATATGGTGCAGGAGGGGAAGGGGGAGACCAAGGATGGAACATTGTTAAGCAAAATTTCCTCGACTATAGCGAACAAAATACTATTTATCCAAATGATGATGCTGATTATACTTCTCCAGCACTGAAAACTATAGAACGTATAGTTTCAAAAATGAGCGAGGAACTCGATCTAAACCTGACAAATACTCGCTCCCTAGAAATTGTCTCAATTAGTGACACTCATAATCATTACCAATTTAAAGGAAACGGTACTAAGGCTTACCCAAATCTTTATAACCGAGATGTGTTTGCTTTTCTTCCTTTTCAAGTGAACGCAAAACGATTTGTTATTCCCTACTATGTAATGACGCGCGATATTATGAAGGCTCTGAAACCAGAAAAATTTACGGTAGAAATTAAAGGAATCGAAGGTAATTCATTAGTCACGGCTTACAATCCGATCGAGGATACAGATGTACCTGTGGCAGTAAAAAAAAGAAGATCGAATAGCCTCACTCTTGAAATGAGTGCTACGGATTATCCATATTTACTGACTGTTCAAGAATTTTGATTGACTAGTGTTTTAATACGGAGGGGAGTTGGTCAACCTTGTTCCTTCTAGTATACTAAATCTGTAATAAAAATGTATTTATAGTATTATTTAAAGACGAGTGCCTGACATGCTTTTTCTACTCTTCGTACTAGCATTTGATAATCAAAGTTATCTCTAGCTATCTGCCTTGCCTCTTCTGCAATCTGCAAAAGCTTTGGCTGATCCAATAGTTTTCTTACTTGTGTAGCGAGACGAGAGGGATGAGAATCGTCTCGCACGCCAGTGTATGGAAGTAGGCATCCTACATCTGGTAATACTTTCTTGGCTTCCCCTACATCCGTCGCTACAACATACTTTCCATAGGCAAGATAAAGAGGCAGTTTACCAGTGGTTCGTACCATGCCAACAAGATCGTTAGACTGAGTGGAAACGCATACGTCCATTGCTGATAGATAGCGATCTAAATTATCGTATGGGATACGACCTGTAAACACGATGCGGTTGGCAATACCAAGTTGCTGGGCGCGATTTTCTAAGATGGTGCGACCATCGCCATCACCAACAAGTAGAGCTTTCACTGGCACATCCTTTAGCGATGCTAAAGCTTCAACAATATCCCAACCGTAACACATTTGATGTTTCTTAGACCAAAACATCGTTCCTACCATGCCGACAACTAAGTGGTTGTCTAGACCTAATTTTGTTTTGATAGCAGTTGCATCAACAGGCTTAACAGCATTAATATCTACACCATCGGGAACAAACACGACATTGTCTATGCCTTGCTTTTCCAACCAGCTTTTGTGATAACTACCACGTACTACCAAGCAATCTGAATTTTCAATTGCTATCTGTTCGGTCCAGTTAATTAGTGCTAACTGTTGTTTTGAATATGTGCCTGAAGATTTGGCTAACTCGTAAGCTACGTCGCCTGTGTCGGTTATTAATTTGCAGCCAGTTAGCTTTTTGGCAATACATCCTGCTAATACGCCAGTATAGGCAGTATCCATGACGTAAATAATATCAGGACGAAAGCGTAGGGCAGATTGGATAAAAGAAAGAATACCTTTCCATTTAGGAGTAGGTCTGTAAATAAAGTGAATGTCCCATGCCGATGACAGTCTATCTGCAAACATTTTGGCGCGGACACCAGCAGCACTGGATTCAGAACCATTTACTAAAAACATTAACCTAAGCTTATACATAGCAATTTATAATCAAATTGTTCTAGATATAGCGAGATAGTTAGTACATCTAAAAATCTCACAATCGTAGCTATATTTATCTATAAGTACTAGACCGATGTTCAAAATTCTGTAAATTTGATAGTAAGGATTCAAATACGAAAAAACATCTTTGAAATAAGTTCTTGACTCCACATTGGGACCCCCAAATTCAAATTGAATAAACTGAATTAAATTTGATTGGATCAGATTTTGACCTCCATGTAATACTTTTAACTCATGTCTTTCAACGTCAATCTTGAGAAAGTCTATATTTTCAATCCCTTCATCTCTACAAAAATCATCTAATGTTTTTAGATAAATCTCATCTGTATCAATTAGGTCTTCACCTTTATTCCTATTATATAAAGAAAATGCGGTAGTTCCTTGTGCGAAACGGTATAAGGTGGCATGACTTTCTTCGTTACTAAAACCGAAATTAAATAATCTTACATTATCAATATTCCCTAATCTGTGACTTGAATTTTTAAAAGTCTGTTTTGAAGGTTCAAAGCAAAATAGATTAACTTCGCTGTCAATTTTATCAAGTATTGCAGATGCATAATTACCGTAGTGAGCACCTACGTCAAACACGGTTAATTGCTCTCTATTAATATTTTTTTTTGCTAAAAAATTAATAACCTCAAGCTCGCCACTAAAATTAATTTCTTGCCCCCCTCCAATATTCATACCGCGTATTGATAGTTTATATAAGGCTTGCCACAAAGGTTGAAGAAATGGTCTTGATATGAGTTTTCTTGTAGATGTTTTGATTGCTTTTAGTTTGTTCATATAATTACCTGGTCGAAATCGTATCCCAAAAAGCTCATCAATGGTTTAATTATCTGTTTAAATTGTTGTTTTATTTTCATTAATTTTCCTTGCTTCTATTACAAACATTGAGTGGAAATAAAGCTAAATCTAGCAAACATCGTAAATTCCAAATTCTTCACGCATAGAATTTGTTAATGGTCGAGAGAAAAAAAGTTTTCCGTATCTTCTTACATAGAAAAGCAACTTTTCATAGCTGTGATTCAACATTTTTAAGTGCAAATCTTTCTGATTGGTCATATTTGCTCCATTTTCAGTAATATATACCGCACCCTCAAAAGGTAAATCTTCTAAAGAATATCCCTGTTTTCGCATTACCCCTTCTATGCACTGATGAAATAGAAATTCCTGACCTATATCTTCCAATTTCATGTGTTCATCTGGAGCGACTAAATCATGTCTGACGATATATCCCGTGCCACATTTTTGATGAAATTCTTTCCTTCTGTGAAGAATTAATTTGCTTCCTTCTTTATATTCATAACCTCTTCTAAGAATCCATCCATTACTGTTAGTATTTTGCTTAACCAATTCTGCTAAATGCTTACTTACGCAGTCATCCGCATCAACAAACATGATGTGAGTTGGGTTAAACTGACGGGCATGAATTAGTCCTATAAATACCTTTTTTTGTTTATCTGTTCTTCTACTAGAATGATCTATGCTATCTTTGCGAATAGGTATGGGCAAATCTACTTCGACATAAGTAATGTTAGGATGAGTAAATTCAAGATTTGGTCTTTCATGACAAACAACGATGACTCTAAAATTTGGAATAGTCTGATTACAAACTGACTTGATGGTTCTCTCAAATAACTTAGATACAAGCTCCCATGAGCTTGAAATTTGTGCGCTTTTAATTGGTATTATGAAACAAAGCATGGTAATTTTCCTAATCTATAAAAGTCAAATTTTTCTAAACTAAAATTACTAAATATAAATCTCTCGTGAAAACTAATCAACTTGGATGATACGTTGGTTTTGGTAATAATTTTTACCCGCCAAGCCCACACCTAAAAACCCCCAAAGACAAATGCCATGAACATCACCATGAGAAAAAGCTAAAGGTGACATAAATAAAATACTCATCGAAATGGCACTAGCAATATTCATAAATTGATCGATATTACGGCGAGAGAACTGCCACAAGTCAAAGATAAGTTTGAGCATTCCACTAAGATAAACACTTCCACCAAACAAGCCGAGCGAAGAAAAAATATCTAGAATACCGCTATCCCAAACCAAAGTCTCTTCTTTATTTCCTATCCCAACTCCGATTAAAGCTATCAAAGGATTGTTAAAAAATAACTCGTAAGCAATTAATCTTCCTTGTGCGCTGTTGTCATCTTGAATATTAGACAAAGTTTCTAAACGTGAATTGATATTGTCAGAAAATTGCTCGATGTTAGTCAAGGCAACAACCACCGTAGCAATGACCATAAAAATAATAATTAAACGAATCTGATATTTTGACTTGAGAGAAGAAAAAAGAATGAGCAATGCTCCAAACCAACCCAACCAAGCACTGCGAGATTTCGCTAGCAAGAAAGTTAAGTACCCAACTGCTGAGGCAGAAATACCTAAAACTCCTGTCCGATTAATCAAAGTTAGTAAACCTGCCATCATAAATACTGCAAATGTATAATATGCATTCATGGTACTCCAAACACGTATACCCAAACTCTCAGCCTTGCCAGCAGTCACCATTTCTGTACTATCAAGCCAGAACTTATCCCACTCAGGTGCTACCAAATACTGAAATACTCCATAAACTCCCATTACCAATACCCCCCAGAGAAAAACGCGCTGAATATTCTGGCGATAGCTAGGATATTCTCGCCAATTGATAAATAGATGGAAACTTAGCAGAACTGGAGCCAGCCATTTTAGTCCCGCTATGCCAACGGTAATAAGTGAAGTACGAACAAATCCCAGACAAAGACCAAATAAAATACTGGCAAAACAGAGAATAAAAGGTAACCCGCCCTGTCGGTGGGCTGTGGGAAAATGTTTATAAAGGGTAACGAGAGTAACTAAAATCACCAAAAAAGGAGCTAGCAGTATAGGGCTTGGTTCAGTAAAGGCACTCCGATAATCTGCTAAGCGTCTGACTAGAGGAGACAAGAAGCATATCCACCAAATAAAACCCATGTAAAGAATAGGAGCGCGAAAATACAAAAACACTGCCACTACAAAAGCCTCTAGCGGGAAAGCAAAGTTAAGTATTCTCCCAGCACCTGCTAGTATTAATAATATTGAGCAACATATAAATCCCAATATAAGTGCCCATGCTGATACGGGTTGGAATACTGCTAAAAACTTTTTTTGAGAAAAATTACTCACAACTCCCCGTTTATGTTCATTTAAACCTTAATGCCATCAACAATAAGAGAAGGCAAACGCTGCATATAATCCAAGGAAAAAACAAATCTTTTATCCTCTGACTGCTGGTATTCTAAATCTGATTCTGAAGGAGTCAAATTAAAAAACTTGCCATACTTATCACAATACATTATGGGACGTGGCATTAATTCAGCCATCTTGATTATTAATGGTAAGGAATAAATAGACCAGCGTGTTTTGTGTCTCTCGGGATGAGTCCAAGAACCAGCGTGTTTAGGAAGAAGTTCCATCTTGTCGTAAGTTCGCAAATCAGCATCAGGAACTACTGTTCGCACAACTCCATAAGGCTTGAGGATGCGATGAAATTCTTTCACCAACTCCAAAGCCTCATCCATGAAAAAATGTTCTAAAAAATGCTCGGAATAGATGAAGTCAAAAGTATTATCTTCAAAATTGAGTTTGTCTCCTGTTTGATAGTAAAATTCTCTAAAATCTGTTTTTGAGTAAAACTCTTTCAATTGCTGTGGGGGGTGTAATGGTTTGACGGATCGATACAGGGCACGTACAGCAAATCTCCAGTTACCTTGCTGTACTTCAGTCTTGAACTTGGTTCTCCAATCTACTTCTGCATCACCAAGATGTATCCAGGAAGAATCAGCAATCATTTCAATAGTTCGTAGAGATAATCTTTCAAATCTTGATGCTCCTATATGCAGTCTTTTCATGACATACTTTTCCTAAGTTTGGAGTTAGTTTTTTTTAAATATTGATAATTGGATGCATTATTAACTAGATATTAATTTTTAGCACTGAATCCAAGTTATAAAGCCAAGCCATCTTCCTTGCAAAGATGCAAGTGTTTTTCTTAAGGCAAGATTTTTTGCCTTAGGAAATAAACGGATAAATTGAAAAATTCCCATTGCCTGTGCGCTACCAATTATAGTCGCCCAAATTATATATATTAGTCTTTGCCAACCAGAAAAATACTCTAATAATATTAAGGTTTCGTTGTGTACTACATTAGACATTGCAAAGCTATTAAATTCGTTACGAGAATCTTCATCAAAACGCTTAGCTAAAAAATGATCTACAGAAACTTTTGGATCGTAAATAAGTTTCCAACCTTCTTTACGTAAAGAAAGACTAAAACCCATATCATTGTGTATTTGAGAACCATTACCTTTGAGTCGTTCATCAAACTTTTTATTACTTATAGCGGAGCGTCTATAGCTCATGTTTGCTCCTTTCAAAACATCAACTTCACGACATTCTCCCGTGCCAATATGATGATTGCCAATTATCCTACCAAACCATTGAATTTTTCCTACAATTTCACTTTCTCCTTCTAATAATTTTCCATCAAAATATGCCCAATCTCTTCCTCCTACACCAGCAATTTTGTCATCAGAAAGAAAATATTCTTCAATTTTTGCCAACCAATGCGGATGTGGCGCTGCGTCATCATCTGTAATGGAAAGAATTTCACCTGTGGCTTTATCAAGACCTGCATTTAAAGCTGCTACTTGACCTGCAATAGCTACTTTAACGATATGCATTGGTAAATATTCTTGATTAAGATTTTCCAAAAAACTCCAAGTTTCAGTATCAGTATCGCGAACAACAACTAATACTTCATTCGCAGGTCGAGTTTGATGTTTCAGGGCATTTAGACAGCGCTTGAGGTCTTGTGGACGACGATAAGTAGGTACAATAACGGTAATAATCATTACACTTTTTTCTCGAGTAGCTGTTTCTCTATTTTTTTAAACCATTAAACAAGAGCTTTTTGTAGAAATAGCTCTTGTTTTAAAGAAATTTTTTCATCTAACAAAAATCCCCAACTTGCCAATTTAGATAGTACAAAGTTGGTTTTTTGTTTGCCAAGTACATCATGATGTAATTCCAAACATATCTTCTTGACATTAGATAAATCTGCATATTTGAATAAATCGTATTCTCCTCCTTCTATATCAATAATCAGAAAAGTAGGTTTTATTTGCAATATTGCTTCATTAAAAGACTTAACTCGAACATTAATTTTTTGACTATAGGAACTTGTTGGAATGACAGAAGAAATCCAATAATCTTTTTGTAAATAAAAAGTTTTTTCTCCTGATTGCTCTCCGAGTATGCACATTTCTAAATTAGGAGCAACATTATTGAGTTGATAATTGCGAACAATATCAGATTCTAATTGTGGATTAGCTTCGTATGTAAAAACTCTTTCAGAGCCAATTTGCTTAGCACAATAGCTAGAAATAAAACCTATACCAGTTCCCAATTCCATTACTACATCATCTGATTCTAGCTGACTTTTGATGATTTTAAACTCTGAACCTTCGTAAGTTTGTGTATAAATAGTTCTTAGTATATGTCCTTTAATATTTTCAGTTATAAAAATTTTAACCCCACTAATTTCAACAATTTTAGGTCTAGTAAATTGACGATATGCGTTTAAAACATATTGTTTTATGTTCACTAGAGACAGTCGAGTTACTAGAGTTTTTGATTGGTATTTGTATTGCATAAAAGACAGTTCTTCAGGGTTTATCATTTTTTAATTATTTAATATAATGTCTACTTGGACTCCCAGTTTAACAAGGTATTTTTGGTTTTTTCTTGAGGGATCATTATGAAATTCATTAAATTACATTCATACTTGTTATTGTCCAATGAATATAATTTTTTATTTTTTTTATATAGAATAAATTGTATTTTAAAGATGAAGCTAATTCAAAAATTTCTTTAAATGAGTACCCAAATTTATTAGCGCAATAAAGATTAAATTCACTCAAAATAATTGGTCGATATCTATTAATAGTATCTTTTGCCCCCATAAAAAACTCTAATTCTGCTCCTTCAATATCCACTTTAATCAAATCACATGATTTAAGTTTATTTATTTCTGCAAATGTATCTAATTTAGTGATATGAGAAGAACAAGATACACCTCTATTTTTTTCAAGTTCGCCCTTGATCCACATAGCATTATTTGTAAGAGACAATTCAGAAGTTACTCCTACTTGAAGAATTATTTTTCCTTCTTCATTTCCAAGAGCAGTATTGTATATATGAATATTCTCCTCCTGTAATTCATTAAGCTCAATATTATAAGCTAAGCGATCGAAATTAGCTTTTACTGGTTCAAAAGCATATATAGTGTAATTCTGAAAAGCTTTTTTAGAATTATTTCCTAGTGCAATAGTGTAAAATCCTATATTTGCTCCAACATCCAAAATAGTACTGCCAATGTCTAAACAATTTAAAAGACAATTGATAATAAAATAGTCATATTCACCAGTAAAAAATATAGATCTTTCCGTTGGACAGCGTAAATCAATCAAAAGTTTGCTATCATCACGCATATTGACTATTTCTAAACATTCTCGATCATCATATGTTTTGGGAAAAGGAAAAAAAATAGAACCTAATTTATGTTTACCTTTAAAACTCGGTAAAATACGGTAAAAATCAATTATCAATTTTTTTATATTCATTTTTTTTTATATTTTGCTTAAAATATTGATAAATTTTGGGTTTTTGTAGAGTTATAGTGGCTTGTTTTTGTGGTTTTTGTTGAAGATAGTTGATAAGATTTGATAGTCTCTTGAAAAATATTTTCCAGACTATCAACAATTCCAGAAACCTTAAAATTCTTATCAGCGGTTTTTCTACTATCTAAAGCTAATTTTTCTGGCTCTTGGTCTATAGCTTCAATTGCTCGTAACATAGTAATTTTAAGAGATTCAAGAGTATAATCCTTAAAAACAAAAGAAGAAGGGCTAATAAAGTCTTTAGTACCATTAGTAGGACCAATGATGACAGGTAATCCGCAGCTAAGAGCTTCCGCAACTGAACTGCCAAAGTTCTCACCCTCACTAGGCTGAATTAATATATCGCACTTTGCCATCAATTCTGGAACTTGGTCTTTATCAATGTAGGGTTTATATTCTAGGTATTCGGGAAATTCAAAATTATCGATCAGTTTTTTATAGCCCGATGCCCACGAAAATCCACCAAATATTTTTAGTTGAATATCTTGCCTTTCCTGTAAAAGTAGTGCATAAGCTTCTAAGAGTAAATCCAACCTTTTGCGAGGTTCGCTTCGACCTAACCAAAGAAATACCTTGTTATTATTTCGTCTCTGTTCTGTGTAATAACTATTTGATTTCAATTCAAAAAAAACATTATCTAATGGATAGGGAAGAACTTTTATATTATTTGGTTTAAGTCCGTATTCAATTAAGCAATCTTTTGACCATTGACTACCGCAAATTAAGACATCGCTGAAATAAATTTTTGATCTTGATTCTCTTGCTTTTAGAATGTAAAAAATATTTATTTGGAAATATATGAAAAAGCCGCAAAGCGAAATAATATTTTTACGCAGTCTCTGAATATATTTCCATTGAGTTTGTGGCGGACCTTGAATCCAACTAATTATAGGTATGTCATCAATCTGAAACTCTGAATAGTATCCTAAATATAGGAAAAGATCGTATCGATTTACCAGATGATTGCTAATGATTGATTGTTTTAATAAGTTTGAACAGAAACGCTTGAATAATGTAATATTAAGTATTGATTCAATGTTAGATTGCAGTCTTTTTGGTAAGTATTTTAGAAACAATCTTCTTAAAAAAGCTTTAGTTATTGGTTGTGGAGCATCTAGTAAGCGAAATTTTTCATACTTTTGAAGTTCTGATGGATAATTAAAATTTTTTACTCCATAAAAATCAATTTCATATCCTCTTTTAAGTAACTCCTCAAGAATTAGAAAATGTGCACCAGTTATGCTGCCGCCACCTTTTTTGACAAAACCATAACAAGCAATTCTTTTATTCATGACAAATATTTCACTATTTTTAAATAAAGTTTATTTTAGGGGTGTTTATCTCTAACCCGCAGTATTTAATTCAGACTGCAGTTGGTGATATTGCCAAAGCTTACCGCGCTTTACTAATAACTCTTGATAACGACCCTGTTCGACAATTCTTCCTTGTTCAAGTACTACAACTTTATCTGCATTGGTAATTGTCGATAAGCGATGAGCGATCACAATTACAGTTTTGTCTTGAGATAAATTTTCTAAAGATTCTTGAATCAGTTGCTCGGTAACAGAATCTAACGCACTGGTAGCCTCATCAAGAATTAAAATTTCTGGCTGACGCAGCAAGGCTCTAGCGATCGCAATTCTTTGTCTTTGCCCACCAGATAATCTTACTCCGCGATCGCCTAAAATCGTATCCAAACCTTCTGGTAATTCTTGGATAAATTTCCACGCATTGGCTAATTTGGCAGCTTTTACAATTGATTCTTCTTCTACATTTTCTAAACCATAAGCAATGTTGTATCGAATAGAATTATTAAAAATAAATGTATCTTGACTGACTATGGAAAGTTGACGACGCAAGGAATCAACATCAAATTCTCGCAAGTCTATTCCATCAATATAAATACTTCCTCTTGAAGGCTCATAAAAACGTGGGATCAAATCGGCGAAAGTAGTTTTACCTGCTCCAGAAGCACCTACTAAAGCAACTGTCCTCATTGAAGGATAGTAGTGGGGAGAAGGAATGTTAATCACGTAAGTCAGAGACGTACTGATGACAACAGCCGTTTTATTGAGGAGCGGTATGAATTGAAAGGTTCACGTACCGTTTTGTAGAGCAGTAGATGGGGCGACCCGTCTACTGACTTTAATAGCGACTGGCGAACCCGAAGGGCAGATTGAGGAGTTTTTCAAAACTGTTAAGCATTGTTTTAGCCTTCATCGTTTTGGGCAAAAGACTTTAGTTGGAGTTTATCGTTGGTTAATTCTTTCTTTAGTTTCCTATTTATTGTCGTACTGGGTATATTTGCATTTAGGAAATTATGATCATTTAGACTGGTTTGATTCCGCAAAACAGGCATTAATTTTACTTTTACCTCATATTTTACTTCTCTCTCTTTTGAATCAGTTAGAGACAGTTAGACCCTGGTTAAATGATAGAGGTTTTGATTTTTCTCTCATTAGGTGCAAGATCTGAGTATAAAGTAACTCAAAATAAACTAAAAGACTTAGAACAGGCATTAGCCGAACTGTTCCAAATCAAAAATAATTTGCACCCTCGGCAGTTTTCATTACGTAGCAAAAGATTGCCTTTCTGTAAGTACGGATAATGACTTGCCTCAAACTTCATACTCCATACCTTACTTTAGTAGACTATTCAACCGAACCTGAGCTTAATTTTTGCTTCGACTGCGATTAATAAAAAAGCCAGCAGTAAATACTGGCTTTTAGCGAATTAAATTATTCAATATTGCTTCTACACAGCTTGAGGTTGAGGTTGAGGCGGTTGAGGTTGAGGCTGGAACTGGAACAGAGAGTAAACGACGTTACGACGAATATCAATCATCATTTCCAAGAACATTTCATAACCCTCTTGCTTATATTCAATCAGCGGATCTTTTTGCCCATAACCGCGTAAGCCAATTGACTCTCGCAGCGCATCCATCGCCTGAAGGTGTTCTCGCCATAAGGTGTCAATCTGTTGCAGAATAAAGAATCGTTCTGCTTGACGCATCAAACCAGGCTGCATACTATCAATTTGATTTTCTTTGATGTCGTAGGCTTTACGAACTTCTTCGCACAAGAAGTTTTTCATCTCGTTGACGGTCATATCTTCAAGATGCGCCGGCTCAACATCTTCGAGAAGATAAATAAACTCTTTAGCCTTATCGACCATTTTGTCTAGCTTCCACTCTTCGGGAGGTAACTCAGGGTTGACGTAGGCATCGACAATTTCCCCCATAGTTTTTTCGGCATATTGAATTACCTGTTCTTTGAGATCTAATCCTTCTAATACACGACGACGTTCGGCATAAATAGCGCGACGCTGGTTGTTCATCACTTCGTCATATTCAAAGACCTGCTTACGGGTATCGTAGTAGAAAGTCTCTACTTTCTTTTGCGCCCCTTCTAAAGAGTTGGTCAGCATCTTCGACTCGATGGGCATATCGTCTTCCACCCGCATCATATTCATCAATTTTTCGACGCGATCGCCACCAAAGATCCGCAAGAGGTTGTCCTGTAAACTAAGAAAAAACCTAGTTGAACCAGGGTCGCCTTGTCTCCCTGCCCGACCTCGCAACTGATTATCAACTCGACGGGATTCATGACGCTCTGTACCAATGACGTGAAGTCCGCCGTTGCTAACTACTTCTTCATGTTCAGCATCGGTAAATTTTTCGTATTCTTGACGAACTACCTTGTAGACTTCCCGCAATTTTTGTAACACAGGATCGTCTACGGGAGCATTTTCCGAGGCAACGGCAATTTTTTCTTCTGCGTCTAATTCAGATAAACTTTGCTCTCCGTATCTTTGGACGGCAAACTTCACGGTTTCTTTCAGTAAATTTTCAGTTTCGGCTGATAGTTCACTGGGAAAAATTTGCGGCGAGGCTTTCCAAGTCTTGACTTTTTTGCTATGGCTATTGCTACCAAAACCTTTAGCAGCATCTTTACCCATGTTAATTCCAGGTACGCTTGCCATCAAATTATCAGCTTCGGGCATGACTATTTTTGGCATCAAATACTCTCTTACTTTAAGTCTTGCCATATAGTCAGCGTTACCACCCAAGATAATATCTGTACCTCGCCCAGCCATGTTGGTAGCGATCGTAACGGCAGTTTTACGACCAGCTTGAGCGACAATCTCTGATTCTCGCTCGACATTTTCGGGTTTAGCGTTAAGCAAATTATGCTCGATACCTTTTTCGTGTAGCAACTGAGAAATTAGCTCAGATTTTTCCACGCTGGTAGTACCTACAAGCACGGGACGACCTCTTGCATGCATATTGGCACAGTCTTCTGCCACTGCTTGCCATTTACCAATTTCTTTTTTATACACTACATCAGCCAGATCGGCTCTTCTAGAAGGCAAATTAGTCGGAACTATCGTCACCTGGAGCTTGTAAACCTTTTCAAATTCAGTCTCTTCGGTTTTTGCTGTTCCTGTCATCCCTGCTAAAGTAGGATAGAGCAAGAAAAAGTTTTGATAGGTAATACTTGCTAAAGTCTGAGTCTCTTTCTGAATTTGCACTCCTTCTTTAGCTTCAATTGCCTGATGTAAACCATCACTCCAGCGTCTTCCCGCTAGAACTCGCCCCGTAAACTCATCGACGATGACAATCTCATCGTTGCGCACCATATAGTTAACATCTTTAACAAAGAGTTCTTTGGCTTTAATCGCATTGGAGATATAGTGCGCCCAAGGGTTTTCGGGGTCATATAAATCCACCACCCCGATGATTTCTTCAGCGTGAGCAAAACCTTCATCGGTCATCAGAATATTACGGGCTTTCTCATCTACTTCATAGTCGCCAATGCCTTCATCGCCATTCATTTCTTCGTCATAATCTTCTTTCTGCCGAATTAACTGTGCTGCTACCTGTGCTGCTTGAAGATACTTTTCTGTAGGGCGTTCTACCTGTCCAGAAATAATCAGCGGCGTTCTGGCTTCGTCAATTAATACGGAATCTACCTCGTCAATTACACAGTAGTTGAAGGGACGCTGTACTACCTCTTCCATAGAGACAGCCATGTTATCTCTCAAATAATCAAAGCCTAATTCGCTGTTGGTAGTGTAGGTAATGTCACAGGCATAATTTTTTCTTCTTTCCGTGGGACTCATCCCTGATTGAATTAATCCCACGGTTAAACCTAAGAAACGGTGAACCTGACCCATCCATTCCGCGTCTCTGCGGGCAAGATAATCGTTAACCGTAACGACATGAACCCCTTTACCTGTTAAGCCATTAAGATAAGCTGGCAGAGTACATACTAAGGTTTTACCCTCCCCAGTTTTCATTTCGGCGATTTGCCCTTTGTGTAATACTATGCCTCCAAGCAACTGTACGTCATAATGCCGCATCCCCAATACTCGAATTGCTGCTTCTCTGACTACGGCAAAAGCCTCGGGCAAAATATCATCAAGAATTTCTTTGGTTTCTGCGTCGTTTTTTGCCTTAGCAAGCTGTTCGCGGAATTCGTTCGTTTTCGCTTTTAAAGCTTTGTCAGATAAACCTTTGATATCCTCTTCAATCAGGTTGATTTCCGCCACCAAAGGCTGAAATTTTTTTAGTTTACGTGTATTGGGGTCGCCCAACAGTCTTTTCAGCATAGTAATTTTTTATGAATAATCAGTATTCTTATCGATCTAATATTTGCTTTTTAATCTTCGATCGCCTAGTTAGACAGCAATATTTAATAACTTGTAATAATTCTACCATTTGCCTACTCATAACAACTTTAGGGATATCTACCCACTCTGGCAAAAGAGCGCCAATAATCGAAAATAAGTCTTTTAGTCTTTCCGTTTTCTGGTACTTACTGCTTCCTTGCACTTGGGATGAAAATACCGCTGAATTATTATTAATAATTTTAACAATAATTTGAAACTATAAAATTACTAAACCACTATACAGAGTTGTCATTACCTATCTGTCTTAAGTCGGACGCTTTCAATTTAGTTATGGCTTTAGGATGATCTAGAAAGCAATAAGAGCGATACCGACCGCTAGCTTGGTAATCGTAACCATTGGAGAGAAAGATTAATCGTGGTAGACAACAGTAAACAAACTTTAACTAATGCAGCTGGAATTCCCGTACCCAGCAATACAGTATCTAAATCCGTCGGTAAGCAAGGTCCATTGCTATTAGAAGACTATACCCTTCTAGAAAAAATGGCACACTTCAACCGCGAACGTATCCCTGAACGAGTAGTTCATGCGTTGGGTTCGGGTGCTTATGGGACTTTCACTGTTACCGAGGATATTACTCAACATACTAAGGCTAAATTGTTTTCCGAAGTAGGTAAGCAAACCGAAGTATTTGCTCGTTTTTCTACCGTAGCCAAATCTAAAGGTGGTTCGGATATTTATCGCGATCTACGAGGATTTGCCCTTAAGTTCTATACTGAAGATGGTAACTGGGACATGGTAGGGAACAATACACCCATCTTTTTTATGCGCGATCCGATGAAGTTTATGGACTTTATTCGCTCGCAAAAAGAACATCCTAAAGAATACTGGCGACACGATCAAATGTGGTGGGATTTCTGGTCATTAACTCCTGAAAGTATTCATCAAGTATTATGGTTGATGGGCGATCGCGGTGCGCCGATGGGTTGGCGACACATGAACGGCTATGGTAGCCATACTTTTAGCTTGATCAATGAAGCGAACGAGCGAATCTGGGTCAAGTTTCACTTTATCACCGATCAAGGTAACAAATTCTTTACTGACGAACAGTGGCGCAAGATGCAGGGAGTAGAACCTCGTTGGGCAGCCAAGGATTTGTATAATGCCATTGAAGAGGGCAACTATCCCTCTTGGACAATGCAGATTCAAACTATGACTGACGAACAAGCGCAAAACTTTCAGTGGAATCCTTTTGACCTGACCAAAATCTGGCCACATGGCGATTTTCCGCTACAGAAAGTAGGTAAGTTTGAATTAAACCGTAACCCCGAAAACTATTTTGCCGAAGTAGAACAGGCTGCATTCTCTCCTGGTAATGTTGTTCCAGGTATTTCTTGGTCGCCAGATCGGATGTTGCAGGCAAGAATTATGTCCTATGCGGATGCTCATCGTCACCGTTTAAGCGTCAACTATGATACTATTCCTGTCAATAAACCTCATGCTACCGAAGCAAATACGCCCTATCGTGATGGTTTGATGCGTACTGATGATAACAATGGTTCGCGGATCAACTACAATCCTTCCCATGAAGGTTATCCTCAGCCAGACAAGCGTTCAGAAGAACCTGCTTATCATGTTTCGGGAATGGCAGCCCGCATTGAGTTGGACGAAGAAGATCATTTTGATCAGGCGCGGATGTACTACGATATGCTCAACGATGACGAGAAAAAACGTTTATATCACAACATCGCTGGCAGTTTAGGCAAATGTAGCGAAGTAGTGATCAAAGATCAGATGCAGCTATTCCGTAATGTTTATCCTGAACTAGCAGACAAAGTTCAAGAGGAAATAGCCAACTCCCAACCACCCACACCAGAACCCAAACCCGCCACTGTTTAAGTAATAGATAAGAGGCAATAGGTACAAACTTATTTATTATTTATATTACAAATAAGAAAGTATCATGTCCGCTCTGTTATTAATTCTTGGCTTAGTTTTACTAGCCGTTGTATCTTTTGATGTTTTAGTCACCACCCTGACTTTGCGGGGTGGTGGTTTTTTGACTAATACTTGGAATGGCAAAGATTTTGGCAATTTAGAACAGCACTTAATTAGCCTTACCCCATTAATACTTGAATTAAGCGTAAGCGAACAACATTTTGCTGATCCAGTTTTACATTATTTTCATACCAGAGAGCGATCGCGCTTTTAGCCAAGCTACGAAGCAGATTAGCAAAAGACGTAAATTACTTTTGGCTTTGGTTAAAAACGACGGTTGGAGTTGGGAAGCCGTAGCTTCTAGTCATACTACTAACAGGGCTACGAACTTGGATGATGAAACAATGATAGACAGCGTAATCTTAAATTAAAAATCAATGATGGAAAAATCAAACAACTGGATCGATATTTCTTTAACCATTCATCCTGGTATGCCGTATTGGCCAGATAATCCTGCTGTTAAGGTTGAACCCAGTCAATGTTTAGCCCATGGAGATGTCTGCAATGTTTCTAAAATGACTATTGGAACTCATACTGGTACTCACGTAGACGGGATAAACCATTTTATTAAAGGGGGAATCGGTATCGACCAAATGCCTTTGGATGCCACAATTGGCGTAGCCAGAGTAATTGAAATTAAAGATTCCCAGCAGATTAAGGTAGCAGAGATTGAGCCTCATCATATTCAGGCAGGAGAAAGAATTTTATTCAAAACCCAAAATAGCGATCGCGCTTTAAAATCGGCTCAGTTTGTCGAAGACTTTGTGCATATTTCTACTGAAGCTGCTCATTATTTAGCCGAGAAAAAAGTTCGTACTGTAGGCGTAGACTATCTTTCTGTCGGTGGCTACCAAGGAAACGTGATTGAAGTACATCATGCCTTGCTAGGTTCAGGAATTTGGGCGATTGAAGGGTTGAATTTAGCTCAGGTTGTGCCTGGAGAATATGAGCTAATCTGTTTGCCGATTAAGCTCAAAGACGGTGACGGGGGTTTGGCAAGAGCAATCTTACGACCGATATCATAAGTGCTTGGCGCAGATTCATTGGGGATTGGCGTTGACTATTAGGTCGATTTATGCTAAAAATTAATTATCATAAGACTTTACCAAAAAGCAGTCAAGATTTTAAGTGAATATAACTAAGTCTTAAATTTCTCTTTACCTAGGTCGAATATCGTGAAATCTTGAGAAAACGAATTAAAAAAATCTCTAGATTAAATGATTTCTAAAACTACAAAAAGAATCTGTTTTACAGCAGTTTCTGCATTATCTTTAGGATTAATTGCTCAAAATATCGAGCTGACTAATAATTCTCAAATTTTCACCCCAGTTGCTAATGCTCAGGATGCGAGTTTAGAAGCTAGCTTATCTGGTGCGGGTGCATCTTTCCCTGCTCCTCTCTATCAGCGTTGGTTCTCCGAATATAACCAGCTCAATCCTGGAGTGCAAATTAGTTACCAGTCGGTTGGTAGTGGTGCTGGTGTAGAGCAGTATCTTCAAGGTACAGTAGATTTTGGCGCAACCGATGCACCTTTAACTGAAGAAGAACGCGCTACTTTTGAATCAACTTACGGTCAAGCTCCAATTCAAGTGCCAATGACTGCTGGTAGCGTGGTTTTTGCTTATAATTTACCTGGAGTAGATAGTTTAGAGCTACCCCGAGAAACCTATTGTGGCATTGTTAATGGTGAGATTACTAGCTGGAACGATCCAGCGATCGCCGAAGCTAATCCCAGTGCTAGTTTACCCGATACTCCAATCAGTTGGATATACCGTTCTGATGGTAGTGGTACAACCTTCCTCTTTACCAGCCATATTGCTGCGGCTTGTCCTAACTGGCAGGGTGGCGCAGACAAAACCGTAGAATGGCTTACTGGTATTGGTGCTAAAGGTAATGAAGGTGTTGCTGCCCAAGTAATCCAAACTGAAGGTGGTATCGGCTATGTAGAATATGCCTATGCTAAAGAAAATGATATTTCCGCAGCAGCGATTGAAAACCAAGCTGGTAATATAGTCGCACCTTCTCCAGAAGCAGCTTCTTTAGTATTTGAAGGAGAAACAATTCCCGAAGACTTTGCTCTTACTGTCCCCGATCCTGCTAGCCCTGAAGCCTATCCTATTGCTGGCTTTACTTGGTTGTTGCTGTATCCTGAATACGACGATCCCAATAAAGCACAAGCGATTCAAGATGTGGTTAATTGGGCTTTAAACGATGGCGATGAGTATGCTTTAGAGCTAGGCTATATTCCTCTACCTCAAGACGTAGAACAAAGAGTGGTACAAACTGTTCAACAATCAGTTGTTGCTGGTCAATCCAACCAATAAAGACTAAGCCGCTGTTGACATTTAATCAACTAAATCCCTTCATCTAGCTTTGATGGAGGGATTTTTAGTTATGGCTGAGATGAATAATCTTCCCTATTATAGGTAGAAAAACAATTTCAGTATCTAAAATGATAGTAAAGCAATCGCGATATATTTTTAAAGATGAATCAACTCTCAACTTCTCCCATAGCAGCCAAACATCCTCAAGAACTAGAAATTCATGGGGACAAGAGAATTGACGACTACTATTGGTTGCGCCAACAGGATCCAGAAGTTATTGATTATTTGAAAGCGGAGAACAGCTATACAGAAGAGCGCATGCAGCATACTCAACAGTTGCAACAATCTTTATATCAGGAAATGCTGTCACGGATCAAAGAAACCGATTTATCTGTTCCCTATCGTTTGCAAGACTATTATTACTACACTCGCACCGAAGAAGGACAGGCATATCCGATCTTCTGTCGTAAATATCAAAGCTTGGATGCCGCCGAAGAAATATTACTAGATCAAAATGAATTAGCCGCCGAAGCAGAGTTTTTTAGTTTGGGTGTAATCTCAATTAGTCCCAATCAGCAGATTTTGGCTTATTCCGTTGATACCACTGGTGCCGAACAATATACGCTGTATTTTCTGAATTTGGCGACTAGAGAACTGTATTCCGAGACAATTGCCGACACTTATTACTCCTTTGCCTGGGGAAACGACAATCAAACTACATTTTATACCAAGATTGATGCTGCCAACCGCCCATATCAACTGTGGCGACATACTTTAGGCAGTAATTCTGGTGATGATTTGGTATATCAAGAAGATAATGAAGCTTATTATCTCAGCGTAGGCAAAACTCGTTCTCGCGCTTATATATTGCTGGATCTTGGCAGTAAGGTTACTTCGGAAGTTTATTACCTGGATGCTAATCAACCTAACGGCGAGTTTCAACTATTCCAGCCGCGTCAGACAGGAATTGAATACTCGATTGAACATCATAGCGATCGCTTTTATATCGTAACCAACGAGTCAGCGATTAATTTTAAGCTAATGATGACACCCGTTGAGGCGACTGATCAAACCAACTGGCAAATCGTGATTCCCCATCGCGAAGAGGTGATGTTAGAGGGAATTGATGCCTTTGCCGATTATTTAGTTATTTACGAACGCCAGGGAGGATTACCGACGGGAAGAATTCAAACTTTAGCGACAGGGGAAATTAGAGAGATCACTTTTCCTGAACCAACTTACTCTTTTGATGGCGGCAACAACCCTGAATTTGAGACGACCAAGTTTCGCTTTGGCTATAGTTCTCTCATTACTCCCTCTTCTGTGTTCGATTACGACTTGGCGACTGGATCAAGAGAATTGAAAAAAGAAACCGAAGTATTAGGCGGATACGATCACAATTTGTATGCCAGTGAAAGATTAATTGCCGTGGCTAGGGATGGTACAGAAGTACCGATTTCTTTAGTTTACAAAAAGGGGATTAACCGAGATGGTTCAAATCCTCTGTGGCTTACAGGCTATGGGTCTTACGGCTATTCCTATCCGATTAGTTTTTCCTCGGTGCGCCTAAGTTTATTAGATCGAGGATTAATCTATGCGATCGCCCATATTCGTGGGGGAGAGGAAATGGGACGCAGATGGTATGAAGATGGTAAATTTCTGCGTAAGAAAAATACCTTTACTGATTTTATTGCCTGTGCCGAACATTTAATTGCCGAGAAGTGGACAAAAAGCGATCGCTTAGTAATTTCTGGTGGTAGTGCCGGGGGGTTACTCATGGGTGCAGTAGTAAATCTGCGTCCCGACTTATTTAAAGCGGTTGTGGCTGATGTTCCCTTCGTCGATGTACTTACTACCATTCTCGATACATCCTTGCCTCTAACCGTATTGGAATGGGAAGAGTGGGGCAACCCCAATGACCCAGAATACTATGAATACATTAAGTCCTATTCACCCTACGACAATGTTGTGTCCCAAGATTACCCCGCTATGTTGATTACCGCTGGTTTAAACGATCCCCGAGTTAAATATTGGGAACCAGCAAAATGGACGGCAAAATTACGAGAACTGAAAACAGATGATAACCTGCTGTTGCTTAAAACCAACATGAGTGCAGGACATGGTGGCGCATCGGGACGCTATGAATATCTTAAAGAAATTGCTTTTGAATATGCTTTTGTTTTAGATTTAATCAAGCACTAGCGAGCAAGATATAGGCGAGGCAGTAGGGCGAACAACTGTTTGTTTCTCATAACGCCATCAACCAAAAAGCAAAAAAAGACGCAGTTATTAACTACTACGTCTTGAGGATCAATACATTACATTGTCGGTAATCAACTAGCCAACGACTCCAAGCATACCTGCAACACTTGAGGAGATAGCGGAGACTAAACCAGTGAAGAATAACCACCACGAGGCAGCGGCAGCAGCTTTACGGGTTTCCTCAACCTGCATAGCTGCCTGTTTCTTGGCAGATTCTAAACGCATTGCCGCCTCATTTTGGATACGTTCGGCACGCTGTAAGGTACGATCGCGAGTTCTTTCAATCTGAGAGATGATCCGATTAGCGTCAGCCTCAGAGATATCTTCGCGAGAACTCATAACTGCCACTAGGGTATCGCGGTCAACACTTGAGAAGCGATCTTTTAAAGCGGTAAAGCCAGCTTGAGGATCGTCAAACAAAACATTGATGTCTCTTTTGAGTCCTTCATAAGCTAGTTCAGGACGATCTAAACTATCCAGGTATGCCTTAACTTTTGCCAGTACCCGATCTATTGCTGACTTGACCACATCTTGGACTTTCTGAAGTTGAGACATGACATTATCTCTAACTGCCAAGATTTGGTCTACTACTTGGTTTACGTCTTCTTCAGCGATATCTTCTCGCTGTGACAACAAAGCTACTAAAGTAGAGCGATCAAAGTGCGATAGTCTCTCCATAAGACTTTCTGTACCAGCACGGGGATCGTTGAGCAGTAGTTGGACATCTCGCTTGATTCCACTAGGACTTAATTCTGCCTTATCGGTAGAACGAAGATAATCGGCGATCGCACTTTGGAAGTCTTGAATCTTCTCTTGTGTCCGAATTGCTGCACGACGGGGAGCTTTGGCAATACTGCGTAAAGTTGACTGTAGATCATTAATTATTTGATTGACATCGTCTTCGCTTAAGTCTCGACGTTGGGCTAATAGCTGAACTAAAGTATCACGATCCATTGCTGCCAAACGCTGGCGAATCGCTTTAGAACCAAGTTTGGGATCGTTAAATAACAAAGTTAGATCCCGTTCAATACCTTGGGGATTTAGTTCTGGTTTGCCAGTTCTACGTAGATAATCGGCGATCGCAGAAGTCGCCTGATCGTATTGCTCCTGAGCTTTACCGGCTAACTTTTGCGGTGCAGTAATGACTCGCATCCAGATTCCTTCAACGCTATCGATTACGTCTTCGATTTGCTCTTGGGATAAGTCCTGACGTTGATTCAATAGCTGAGTTAAGGTATCGCGGTCGAAGTGAGCCAGTCTGGCTTTTAAAGCTGAACTTCCTGCTTGGGGGTCATTTAACAGCAATCCCAACTCCCGTTTGATTCCTTCGGGGTCAAGTTCTGCTTGATGAGTATCTCTGAGGTAAGACTGAACCTGTAACCATTGTCTTTCTGCTAAAACCTGAGCCTGACTTAGATTTTGCTGCGACTCTGACAAAACGTGATCGCGAGCTGTTTCTAGCTGTCCAGCGAGCGCCGAAGCTTCAATTGCCTCCATGTCCTCGCGCAACTCTAGCATTCTGGTTAAAGTGGGGCGATCTAGGACTGCTAAACGTGTACTTAGCTGTTCATAGCTGGCATCGAAGTCTTCTAAGATCGGTTCAAATTCAAGCTGAATTTTTTCAGGCGTGAGATTTTCTTTGGGAGTAGTAGTCAAATATTGTTCTACTTCCGTCATCAGCTCGATGCTTTTCTCCCGTGCATGTGCAGCCTCAGCAGTTGTGATCACCTCTAAACGAATCGTCTCTAAAATATTAGCCGTGCTGCGAATCTGAGACTGAGACAACAGACCTTTTTGCTTAAGGATGTCAACAAAATCAGCCCGATTAATTTGCCCTAGTTCGTTGGCTACTGCTAAAGGGTCAGCGGCAGGATCGTAAATTAGATCGCGAAATTCTCGCTCTAGATTAGCTTGCTTGAGCTGCCAGGGGTAAGCATTAACTAAATAATAATTAATGTCTTTTTTAATTGTCGTCTGAGGAGCATCTTTTAATCCTACTTGGGATGCTACCTGATCGGTTTGCTCTCCTAATTGTCCACCCAGTTGCTTTAGTTGATTAGCAACTTTGTCCACGTCAAAATCTGATAGATCCGCACGTCCCATAACTATATTGACCAAGCTGCTTGAAGCAAAGGAAGTCGCAGCGTTCATGATGGGATTACCAGATTTTGAACCACTATTTTGACCTGAACCCAGCTCACTGACTAAAGAATTTAGTTTTCCGCCAAAGTCTGAACCCGTCAGCTGTTCTTTGGTAGCTGATTTAAGATAATTGGCAAAATTTCCTACAGGATCACCTGAAGAACTGGTTTTGTTTGCTTTGTTTGTAGTTTTGCTCCAGACTGATTCGAGTTTAGCGGCAATTCGTTCAGCATCTTTCTTCGATATATCAGAGCGATCGCTAATTAACTGGATAAAAGTATTGCGGTCTACGCTACGGAGACTGTCGCTGTCGGCAATTTCATGTAGGTTCTCATCATCTAATAGCTGTTCAAAATCTTGAGCAATTTTATTGAGATCAAGTCCTGCGGGTTTAACCGACTGTAAAAAATCTTCTACATTCTCACGCATCGAGCCAGGGTCGATTGCCATACCCAGCTCTTTTCTTACCGCAGCAGCGGCAGCTTCTGCTGTATTGACTACTTGTTTGCTAGCTGCCCCCGCACCCAAAGCAGCTGTGGCTGTACCCAAAATAGACTGTATTCCCGAAGTAGCGGTATTCGCAACTGAACCCAAGAGCGAGCCAATAGTTCTTGAACTAAAAAATATCATTAGTGCAAAGAAAGCCGCCCAAATGACCAAACCGACAATCGCCCCAGAAAGAGGTGCGACAAACAGACCAAGTTTAACCGCTAAAAAGCTGGCGATAAATAAAGCTAAACTGACGCTAATCAGTGTGCCTAATCCTACCGCCAAGCCAATTTTTTTAATCGTACTGCCCAATCCTCCAGAACTATCATCATGATCATGACTAGATGAAGACGAATTGGAGTTAGAACTACCTCCAGCCATCGAGATTCCAGCAGCAACGCCCAAATTGGTAAACAGCAGTTGAAAAGCAAAGGCTAAAACAACACCTGCAATCAAGGCGGCAAAAAATTGCGGTCCGTTAAATATATAAGATGTATCTTGTATCGCCTCCAAGTTTCTTTCTGGTTGGACTATTACCCCTTGCTGCGCTAACAGCATCATTTCGTTATAAAACACGATTTCTTCCTTTAACAATAAATATTCCCGAACAAACAAAGCAAAATGAGCTTTTGAATATTTTCAACTAAACTATATATTGTGTTCGTTTTTACCTACAGTAATGGATCTTCTGATGGCGATCGTCTTACTTTGGATAGGTAATTTGTAGCGAGCAATTTATTGTCTAAAAATATTAGGTCGGTCAAAACATAATTAATAACTTTGGATGTATAACCAAAGTTATAAATCTTGATGACTACTTAGAAACTACTAGTAATGATTATAACTATTGGGTTAATTTGTTATTAACAAAAGTAAATTAGCCTTGGCGTTAATAGTTATTACTTTTGGTGGATTAATTAAGCATAAAAATTTAGCTACGGTAATAAGTATAAACAAATACAGAAAAATTTAGGAGAAAACTCTTATGAGTACTGAAGATAAAGCCAAGGCTACTGGCAAAAACCTTGAAGGTAAAGCTCAAGAAGCAATGGGCAAGGTGACTGGAAATAAGGAAGATCAAGCAGCAGGTAAAGCCAAGCAAGCCGAAGCATCAGCTCGTCACGCGGCTGAAGATACTAAAGATGCAGCTAAAGATGCTCTTGACTAGTAAATAGTTACTACCTAAGTTTATGGAGAAGGAACAGAATATTTTCCTTCTCTCTTTTTCTCTTTAATTATTCAAAAATGTTGCATCTGTCGTTCAAAAACAGGAGTTATATTCATGGCAACAACCTTTAGTAAAATTCGTCGTTTAATCATTACCACGCTGTTGGTCTTAGTTGTTTCTACTACCACAGCTTGTTCTTCTAGCCCTACTGCCACTATTCCTAGTCCAATCTTGGATCGAACCGAAGCATATACTCAGTTAGAGACAGGAAATAGTCTTGCTGGGCAGAAATTTGGTGATTGGGTCATTAGTACCAGTCAAGGACTAATCAAAGATGCCTATGTACGAGACAATAACAAGTTAGGTGTTGTAATTGCTGAGCGAGTCAAGCCAACAGAAGTTAAAACCTTAGCCAAGTCGTTGACTATGGGGTTTCACAAAAATTTTCCCAATCAAGACCTAACTGTCTTGATGTATGCACCCGATAAGGAAAGAATCTTAACTGCGAAATACAATGCGCAGTCAAATAACATTGAGTATCAAGGGTAATTACCCATAGCAAGTATTAATTTAGGAGCGAGATATGTCCACTAGTGACAAATATAAAAAAGAAATAATGAACGATTTGGCAGGTGGCAATGTCGAATCCCTCGATAATTCATCTTTGAATGAAGATAGCTACGATAACTTTGATGATTTTGCCAATCGTAGTAGCAGAGATGAAAGACATGGTTTATTTAAACGCGCCTTTCATCATGATAATGTTCCACCGCAGCAAATGGAACCAGAATTACAACAGGCGATCGCGCAAATTAAGCCCAACGAAAGAGATGATGTAGCCAAAGAGTTTCTCCAGCAGCTCAAGAAAAGAGGACTTAGCGACAGAGATTTAGAAAAACAGCTAGGTTTATCCACTCGTCACGCTAGTCGGATGAATGCTGATGATGTTAGCAAATTAGCTGGCTTTACCTATCATTCTCATCCTGATATTTTTCAAGAGGTAATGGCGGATCAGCCAGCCTTGTTGAAATTCCTCAGCAATCCTTTGGTGGGTGCTGCTTTAGGGGCAGTGGCATCAAAATGGTTGCGTCGTTAATTAATCGCTGTTGCGTATTAGTTTCCTAGATCTAAGGATGCCGCAGCGCGTCTGAGTTGAAAAATGGCTTAAAAAAACTGTTCGTCAACAAAACATTTAGCTGTATGTCTTGAACAAAGGAATGAAGTGTGAAGAAGTTACCGCATCAGGCGGTCTCGGAGTAGTTTAACCGTCAAACTCCCAAGACCTCCTTGCTTTGATTTTTCGCGCTTCGTACTTTATTCCTCTGCTTTGATACTTCGGCAAACCTTCTTGCTTAATCAACTTAAATGGGTTTTGTTTGATTTTTCTGCAACAGAATCAAAAGACGGGAAAACCCACGCCTCTATATGCCTCAGACAACTAAGTAATTATTGAACACTTTGTGATGCATAGATTGAGAGCTATCTAAACAACTTCAAAGCTGATTACATAATCATTAAAATCGCTGTCACCACCGCCGAGTAAATCTTCAAAACCAAAGCTATTTTCTCCAGAAGATTGTACTACGTCATCTATATAATCAGCATTAGCACCACCAAAAGAAGAAAAGAATTCGGTCTCATTAGCTAAGAGATAGGGAACGTAAGCAAAATCTCCTGCTAGGTCTACGGTGGCACTTTCACCATTACCTAATTCAGTAATACTGTTAGCTAAAGCTGCTGCTTCATAGCCTTCCTCCCCGACAGCGATTTCTGTACCAGTAAGAGGATCGATTACTGTTCCTTCAGTATCAACCGCTTGATAAAAACCACCAATGTTAACAGAGTCAGTATTTACTTCCGCACTTACGTTAATGCTTAAATCTTCTTCTCCCACAAGATTGATCACGTCTCTATTTTCCCCTTCAGTTGTCCCAAAAGCAGCAAATTGAGCTTCAGCAATCTGAACTTGATCGATTAAACCTTCCACACCAGGGACTTCAAAGCCGTATTGCTCGAAACCTTGACCCACGGAATTATCTAAATATTCGCTACCAGCACCCTCATAGTAAACAGGAACAGGGATAGTAGTATGGTGTGACCAACCTACTTTCACATTAGGATCGCTACCCCAATAGTGTCCAGACGCGATCGGATCGAGATTATCCACTTTTTGGCTAAAAGGGTTTCCTTCGTCATCAACTAAAGGTACTCCTTCAGTATCAACCTCGGTAGATAAAACATCACCATTTTCGTCCACCTCAGTAGTTAAAGCTTCTGCACCGAATTCACGGAGTAATTCGGGAAAATTTTCATTAAGAGTTAAGTAATGGTCATGATCAGCCGTTACAACCAGCATATTCTCTTCATAACCACCATTTTCGGCAATCCAATTCTGAACCTCTTCTACTGCATCAGCAAAATCAAGGGTTGCACCGATCATATTATCTAGGTTGTTATCGTGAGCAGCCCAGTCAATATCACCACCTTCAATAGATACCCAAAAACCATCTTCGTCGTCTCCCAAAACATCTAAAGCAGCAGAAGTTAGTCCAGCTAGCGTAGGATTAGCATCGATTTCCGAGGCGATAAACTCTTCATCAGTTTCCCCTTCTTCTAATGGACGTTCTGCATCAAGACGGCTACTTAAACCAAGGTTGCTGTAATCACCATTAGCAGTACTCCAAGGTAAATTACCGCCCTGACCTCTAGCACCGTAAAGACCAAAAAGTTTCTCCCCTTGATTAACGTCAAGCTCTGCTGCTGTTTCGGCTAAAACTTCCGCAGCATTCTCTCCTCGTTCAGTGAAATTATAAACAGTTTCGCCGTTGCGTAATTGCTCA
>JAIMKV010000005.1:32919-117532 GCA_020692205.1 Myxosarcina sp. GA_180221_E-2-1-MAG-40_15 | reverse complement strand
CTTTGCTCAATGTCCTAACGTATTCGCGTAATGCTATAAAAACTAAAAGCTCCAAAGCTAAAAGCTCCGAAGCTCCGAACAGAAACACTCTGTACGTCATTACTTTCTTGAACGAGTCGCTCATGGTGGAAACCCCCAAGACCGCGCTCGTTCGCTAAATCAGCAACGCCCCTTAATTTGAATTAAGATAGATTCTGCATTCATTTTCGCTAACATCTTCAATCTCAATAATTTTGGCAGTAATTTGAGTTCCATCTTCAAGACGAATGTCCCAATCATCTCCAGGGATTAAAACTGGGCATTGTCCCTCTACTTCTTCCCATGTTAGGTAAACTCCATCCAAAAAATAATCGAAGATGCAGAAACGCCGATTCCTTGATGTGATTTTGGTACTCATAATGTTTTCTCCTAACTTGGTTCATGTCCACGGTAAAAGCTATTGTGCATTTTGAGCTTGTCGATATCCCGCTAGAAAATAGCGGGAGTAAGGTTGATTGATCATGACTAGATATATGAAGTGTTTTCAGGATCGAGTTCTGAGTCTACATCGGATAATATTTGTTTATCAGTCTCTTTGAGGTTTTGTACCTCAGATTCGGCTGATTTTTCTGGTTCTTGACTAGCTACTTTGGGATACTTGTGCTGTAGCTGCTTAGTAACATCAGACAACTTTTCTCTAGTTACTTCAGTTGCGTGGTGAGCTTTTGTTTGTAACTGAGAAGCAGCTCTTTGAGAATTTTGCCATGCTACATTAAAATCCGACTGACTTTTGGTGATGTCCTCCTGAATATATTGCTTAGCGTGCTGAATTTTTTTGCTTAAACCTTCTTCATACTGTTGAGCGTTTTCAATCTTCTCTTCAGCAACAATGATGCGCTTGCTGCCGACAGTAATTACTGCCTCAGGAGACAAAATATAAGTTCCATTAGCAATACCACGCCAACCATTTGAGGCAAATAGGTAAGCAACTACCGCACCAGTTTTGGGATCTATGCAGTAATCAACAACTTTACCTACTTGATTACCTGCATCTGTCCACACTTTTAGTCCAATTACCTTATTGATTGATTCAGGTTGTTCAATTTCTCGCTCTCCAGCATTGACGAGAATACTATCTTGACCAACTGTGACAACTTTATGCCAAGAGAACAAACGTTTTTCTCGATCAAATAGTCCACAAGCGCAGGTTAAACCCTTTACCTGATGAGATTTGACATCAAGCCACAGCTTCTTAACGCGACCAACTATTTCAGTAGTATCAAAATCTAGGACTAATTGATTTAGTAGTGCGCTTTGTTTGACATCTTTTGATAGCGTAGTCATAATTTCTACTCTTTACAGCCTCCCTCCAATCTTATGTAGATCATAGTGTTGAAATTTGAAGAACCTGTGAGATTGCCACAAAATTAATCAGATATCGTGCAAGTTAAAAGCGCACCGCCCACGGCATGTGGACGGTGCAAGAAGTCAAAAGTAGTAATGACGAATGACCTTTTGCCCCTACTAAAATAATTAGAGTTTGATTGTGGCAACATCAAATTCATAGATACGTAACGTATTTTCAGGATCGCCAGCCACTGTTCCTTCTAAAAGAGGGTACAAGGTAGAGCGATCGCTACACGATAAGCTCCTAGGGTATGCTCTGGTAAGACTCCGCTGGCGCCACAGTGGGCAATAACTAAAGGATCTTGTCCGTTGAGAGTGTTTAAATTGGTAAAATTAGGAGTAGCGATCAAAGCTTCTAGCAATTCACCATCAGGGTTAAAGTTTAGATTCTAAACAACTTTTTTCATGATAAATGTTTGGCGATCAACTGTGATAATTGCTTGGGCTGCACTCTACTGTAACGATTGTTTCCAGGCATGATAACTAGATTGGGTGCTTGCTTGCATTGCTTCAAACAACCAGTAGTTTTAATTTCTACTTTGTCTGTTATTCCTTTAGCTTGTAATTCAATCTGTAGCAATTCACAAGCAGTTTTTCCGCCATTTTTCCAGCAGCTTGAACCTTGACAAATCAATACCTTAGCTTTTGATTTAGTAGTTGCAATTACATTATCAACGGTAGCTGGTTCTGGAAGTAACTCGATTCTATAGGCTTTATACTCAACCTTTTCTTGATGTAGTTTATACTTTCGCATTCCTGTCACTTTTAAATGGCAGCCAGGTTGCAAATTTTGACTTAGAAGCTTTTTTTGTTTGGCTACTTCAATCGAGTAGTCTTCTTCTTGGCTTGATAGATAGAGATATTTGACGCAACCCTTAGAACTTATAACCAAATCTTCTAACTTGCCCACAACAGTAAATTCAGAAACTAGAGGCTGTGCTGTAATCATAGGGTAAATCTCGACTAAACTAGATTTATTCTAATTGATTTTTATTTTCAATAAACCTTTATTTGCCCAGTTCAAAGGCGGAGTAATAATGTGCCAGATACCGCCACCAATAAGCATAAAGCCTACATAAATATGACCACCAACTAAATCTTCGAGGTTATCTACAGAAGCAAAATGAGTTTGATAGCCAAAGATAGTTGCAGGATTTAAAGTAGGATCAGTGACGACTCTTACATCCTGAATATTGACATCATATAAGCCACCAAAAAACATCGCTTTAGCCACTAATGCCAATGCACCTAGCCCTAAGAACAATAAATGATGACCCAGGATAATTCCTAGCTGTTTGCGATCGCCCCATTCAAAATGGAAATCGCGAGCTTTTCCTTGAGCCTCTTTTAAATCGCTTGGGGCTTTAAACGTATGGAATAGCGCCCCAGCACCCAATACAGCCGAGGAAATTAAGTGTACCGCACCCACTACAAACATAAGATAAGTATCTACAACCTGTCCGCCTGCACCAACGCCTAAGCCTAAAGTGGCTAAGTGTGGGATCAGAATTAATCCTTAGACCTGTTGCGAAACCTTACGCCAAAATTTTCCCCACCAAAAACCACCTTTAGAAAAACTGTATTCAGTACTGAGAGAGATTACCCAACAACTGACTAGTTCGGGAATTTTTAACTATTTACTGTCGGATGGAGAACACATGTTTGCTCATTGTTCTACCAGACTCAGCTACATTGTACGTCAAGCACCTTTTGCTGCTGCTCATCTAATCGATGAAGATGTGAGTGTAGATTTTCAAGAGTTAACGACCCCAAGCGATCGCGTTGCGGTTATTGCTACTATTCCCCTCACTGACAAAGAAGTCTGGACACCAATTCGGGTGGGAGAACTGCTGGTATTTCAGGATGGTTTGCCATTCAAGTTTGAGTAAATATTTTGGTCTTTAGTCGATCAAGAGTTGAAATCAAACTCTGACATAAGTTTTGAGCAATTCTTGGGCTAAATTTTTTGCTTGTTCGCGAATTTCAGCGATCGCTGTTGTTTCCCACAGACAACCTTTCTGTGGTGCGCCTAGAGTAAAAAAGTTTGGGGAAACTTTGCCACTTTTGTTGATTAGTGCGCCATTGAAAGCAACATCCAAGCCAAGATCAAGGGGATCGAGACGAATTTGACCTGATGCGAGCAAATTTAAAATTAGCGGCTGTTTTAATTTGCGATAGTCGTACTCCGAACCAGTACAGTTGATCACAACTCCTACCCTTAAAATTTTGGATTTTCCACTACATCGATCGCGGATTAAGACATTTACTCCATCAGTATCTTCGTCATAAGCTTGAATTCGACCTGCATGAATCAATAGTTGCTTTGATTTTCTAAGCTGCTCAATAATTTCGGCGATCGCTGGAGCCAAACGATGACGATGAGTTTCCCAATAGGGTTTAACGTGACGCAAAAATCTTTGCTTTTCAGTTAGAGGTAATTTTTGCCAGAGTGTCTGAATGTCAGGACGAAGAGCATTGATAACGGTACGCCAGTCATATCCTAAGGCTTGTGCTTGGTTAATTTCTTGTCTGACTAAGCGTAATAAAGCCCGAATCGTCTGTGGAGTTTGCTCTGCTTGAACAAAAGCAGGATAAGCTACGGTAGATTTATCAGCTTGAGGTAATAAGCCTCGACGCGAAACAAGATGAATTTGGCCCTGGTGTCTTTGTTGGTGTAGAGCAACGACTAAATCAGCCGCCGTCAAACCAGAACCAATTAACATGATCGGAGTTTTACTTGCTAGTGAAGATAACCTGTTTTGTGACCGCGGAATGCGGTCATCCGCAAGCCCCGCCTTTGAAAGGCGGGGAACGGATGACCATGCACAGCTAATATAGCGATCGCTTGTATAAAAAGTTGAGTCGGGAACGGGTGGATTAGTAGCGGGAAAATTACCTAAAGCCAGAACTACTCGCTCGACTGCTAAAACTTTTCTATCCTTCAAGTAAACATTAATTTTTGCCGAATCAGTTTTGAGTGCAATTGCTTCGTTAGTCAAACATTCTAAATTGACTTGAGGATCGGCATTGGCTATGGCTTGAGCTAAAATAGCTTGAATATACTGACCGTAAAGCTTACGCGGCACAAATGTATTTGCTTTAGCCTCAAATTTTAAATCCTCATGAGATTGTAACCAGTCTAAGAAGTGTTCGGGGCGATCGACAAAGGCACTCATTTTGCCAACGGGAACATTAAGTAAATGACAGTCTGAATCAGTGCTGTAGGCAACTCCTTGTCCTAAAGTAGGTCTAGATTCAATCAGTTTAATCGTTAGTGGAAAAGTAGCGTTTTTGAGCAGGTGAACTGCAACCATTACACCGCTAAATCCACCACCTATAATGGCAATTGTGTTTTGTGCCGACTGTGCACTCTGCTGCGCAGGCGCGTAGGCGATCGCTGCATTTTTATTGAGAGAAATAACCATATTTAAATCAATTCTTCTTCAAGGGCATACTGAACGGGAATCAATTTGGATCTACCTGAATTTTCAGAGTAGACCTGGAGGTTTTTTAAAGGTCGCGCGTAAATATGAAGCGTGACCAGATTTTCTGCTGAAGTATTGGCTAACTGATGAATTTGATGGCGATCGACTGTTGCCAACTCATCTTTATGCAAATGTTCTTCTTTAACCTTGACAAGTGGGGCTTTTTTCGTTGGGGATTGATGATCACTGAAAGTTCTTGACGTCAGGATACCTCGATAAACTTTGGTCACATTCAGGGAATCACCATGATGATGAATCGTACTTTCCTGATTTGGTTGCCAACAGAGAATCAGCAGATCAAAACAAGAAGTGCGACACAACAACTTACGCTGATAATTTTGGCAGCAAAAGGAAATGTGTTGTCGAAACAAATCTTCCTTAAGATCGAGTTTGCTTAGCCAGTTTTGTAATTGTGCCAGTTGAAGTTCAGTCAAAGGAACTTGCATCATCGCCAAGATCAAGTCGTCGAGGGTAAATCGGCGTTTGAGAAGGTTCATAGGCAATTAAATTGAGATTCAAGCTAATTTTTGCAGGCAATCAAAAATAGAAATGTATTTTATTTAATTTTAAATACATTTCTATTTTGCACTCGGTTTAATTAAACGGCAAGTTTAAGTTATTGATCTCTGTTTTTCCGATTTAGTTTCGGTTTTAATCGATTGAGCCTGTTTGGCGTTGTTGAATTAGGGGTCGAATGATAAGAGATAAGGCAACTAACTTAAGACGGGACAGTAGTAACTTGAGTTTGTTTGTTCAAAATTGTATTTTAAATGATTTTTAAATCATTTAAAATACAATTTTGATTAATCTGTGTTTTAATATAAACACACAGTTTTTCAAATAATCTATTTCCACTCTCAAATAAAGAGGGTTAAATTGTGGTTTTTTGCTCAAAATCAGTTCTAAAAACTATTTCCAGCTCTCCCAGTAACGGTAGTTACAAAACTTGGCAGCGTGCTGTCTACCTTCGACCTGTTACGCTTCTATTTGCCCTGAGCTTAGGATTGAGCGCAACTTTATCGGGCTGTCTGCCTAATGATTCTGCCAACTTAACTGATACAGCTTCGTCTGTTGATACGACTAATTCCAATAGCAACGTTGAAAGTCAAGTAATTCGGATTGGCTACCAAAAATTTGGCACTCTCTCAATTCTCAAAGCACGGGAGAATTTAGATCAACGTCTAGCAGATCAGGGAATTTCGGTACAGTGGATTTTGTTTCCAGCAGGTCCTCAACTACTAGAAGCCCTGAATGCAGGTAGTATCGACTTCGGACATACTGGAGAAGCACCTCCTTTGTTTGCTCAAGCTGCTGGCGCGCCTTTGGAGTATGTTGCCAATCAAACACCAAACCCAAAAGCTGAGGGGATTTTAGTAAATCAAGACTCAGATATTCAAACAGTAGCGGATCTCAAAGGCAAAAAAATTGCTTTAAATAAGGGTTCTAACGTGCATTTTCTGCTAGTCAAAGCCTTGGAAGCAGCAGGTGTTAAATATGAAGAGATCGAAACTGTCTTTTTACCCCCTGCCGATGCGAGGGCTGCCTTCGAGCAAGGTAGCGTTGATGCTTGGGCGATTTGGGATCCTTTCTATACGGCAGCTAAACGGGCGACAAATGCCCGTATTCTCGAAGACGGAGCAGGTTTAGTAGCCAATCGGGAGTTTTATTTAGCAGCTCAATCAGAACATTATCGACTAACAGATGAATTTCTTACTGCTTGGCGAGAAATTATTAGTGGAGATGAAGCCAATTTTGAAGGGGATTATCTTAATATTCGCGGTGGCAAATTGATGTTTTCTCCCGTACAGAAACCCTATCCGCCTTTATGGTTTGGCGGTTCTTCGGCGATCGCCCAGCGGATTGCAGCCAAACACGTAGATGTCTATTTAACCTGGGGAGAACCTCCCCAACAAGTAGCTCAAAAGATTGCCCAGGTGCGTCGTCTGGCAGAAGTAGAGGGACGGAAGTTGCGGTTTGGGATTCGTTTGCACGTTATCGTGCGGGAAACAGAAAGCGAAGCTTGGGATGCAGCTAATCGGTTAATTAAATATGTAGACGAAGACGCGATCGCCACTGCTCAAAAAGCCTATTCTCGCATGGACTCAGAAGGACAAAAGCGCATGAGTCAACTGCACCAGGGCAACCGTGAAGCGTTAGAAATTAGCCCCAATTTGTGGGCTGGTATCGGCTTGGTTAGAGGCGGGGCAGGAACTGCCCTAGTAGGCGATCCAGATACAGTAGCAGCGAGAATGTCCGAGTATGCCGACTTAGGAATCGAGACTTTTATCTTATCTGGTTATCCCCATTTGGAAGAAGCATATCGAGTGGCGGAATTGTTGTTCCCCCGTTTACCTCTAGAAAATCTGCCCGCACTCCAGCAGCAGGTAATGTTTAGTCCGTTTGGAGAAATTGTGGCGAATAATAATTTTCCCCAGCAGGAGATTAAGAATCAAGTAGTAACCACTGTGGATTAAAGGAGATTAGCTAATAGCTCTCATACCATTTCTCTGTAAAGTTGCACTTAATATTTTGATTGTAAGTCTCGCGCAAAGACTCAAAGACGTTTATCCCCATCGCATTTGGGGGCAAAGGGATCAAATCTGATTTAATGCATTTGCATAGAGAATTGGTATTCGCTTTTAGCTAGTTAAACAGAAAGTTATTTTTAACTTTTAACTTTTAACTTTTAACTTTTGACTTTTGACTTTTTATAGATGAATAAGATTTTAAACAAGAAACAAATAAATTTACTTGCTCCTTGGATAGTACCAATTCTCCTAATTTTGATTTGGCAAGTATTGGCACAGATCGGTTGGATTTCGACTAGGGTTTTGCCTGCACCGATAGCCGTATTAAAAGCAGGTATTCATTTAGCTAGCACAGGTGAACTGTACAAACATATTTATATCAGTACAGTTCGGGCGATGTGGGGATTTATTATCGGCGGTTTAGTCGGCTTTGGCTTGGGTTTGTTAAACGGTATCTTTCGTTGGTCGGAACTTTTATTAGATACCTCGATACAGATGTTACGCAACATTCCCCATCTAGCGATGATCCCCTTAGTAATTCTCTGGTTTGGTATTGGTGATACTGGCAGAGTGTTTTTAGTGGCGATCGGGGTTTTATTTCCCATTTATATCAATACATATCTTGGTATTCGTACTGTCGATCGCGGTTTGTTAGAAATGGGCAAGATCTATGGACTTTCATTTTGGGAGCTGTTTTGGCAAATCCTTCTGCCTGGGGCATTACCGTCGATTTTGGTGGGTGTGCGTTTTGCTTTGGGGATTATGTGGTTGACATTGATTGTGGCAGAGACGATCGCTGCTAACTCGGGAATTGGCTATCTGGCAATGAACGCCCGTGAGTTTATGCAAACAGATGTCGTAGTATTCGCCATCTTATTGTATGCCCTGTTAGGAAAATTAGCAGATGCGATCGCCCGTCTACTAGAAACGAAATTGCTGCAATGGCATCCCAGTTATCAATTTTAAGTAATTTGAGTAATGAGTATATGACTATGACTTATAAGGGAGTAGACCTGAAAATTTTAGAGTTAAGTAAAGCCTTTGGTGACAAAAAGATTTTGCAACAACTAGATTTAGAACTTGCGCCAGGAGAATTTGTGGCGATCGTCGGACGTAGTGGCTGTGGAAAAAGTACCCTACTCAGATTAATTGCTGGGCTGGAAACTCCTACCAGTGGAGGTGTATTAATTGACGGTGAACCGTTAGGCAAGTTAAACCAGTCCGCACGTATGATGTTTCAGGATGAGCGACTATTGCTGTGGAAACGAGTTTTAGAAAACGTAGGTTTGGGACAGCGAGGTGACTGGGGACCCCAAGCCTTATGGGCGTTAGAACAAGTTGGTCTAGCCGATCGCGCTCATGACTGGATTGCTTCACTTTCTGGCGGACAGCGTCAACGAGTTGCCTTAGCACGAGCCTTAGTTAGCCAACCGCGCTTACTTTTGTTAGATGAACCGTTAGGTGCGCTCGATGCACTAACCCGTATCGAAATGCAGCGTTTAATCGAGGATATATGGCAGAAACAACAATTCACGACCTTACTAATTACCCATGATGTTGAAGAAGCAGTAACCCTAGCCGATCGCGTTGTCTTATTAGAAGCAGGTGGCGTGGAGTTAGATTTACCCGTACCTCTGCCTCGTCCCCGTCAACGTGGCGATGCTATGTTTGCTGCCTTAGTAGAACGTATTTTAGAGCGCGTACTGAATAGTAAAAACGTTTCTAGAAAACAAACTGCAAACCAACAATATATTTACTCAAACAATTAAATTAAGGAGATTTCGTTATGGTTTATATAGTTGCGATCACCTCGATGTGCTAAAGGTAGTTTTGAGTGGAAATATATGAGGACAAATTTTTTTAAAAGTTTATTGCAAATTAATCTTAATAGACTGCATGATATTGAAGAAGATTTTTCCTCGCATTTTACGCTATAGGGAAAAGCATCCGATTGCAATTAGTCAAGCTGATCTTTTGCTTTTCCCTTTTCTGCAAAATTATCAATTAGAAGAGATTGATCATCTTTGCTTTTAGTTTAGTTAGAACCGTTAGCGCCATTACCAACAAAAGCCAGAGTTAAACTATCGTGAACGAGGAAGTGATGTAAATGATAAGCTCTTTCTTCGGTTTTAAGCAAAATCTGCTCATATAAATAGCGAGTAGCGCGATCGCCTAAACTTTCGGCTTGTGCTGCTTGCTGGCGTATTAGCTTGATAATTTCTTGTTCTGCTGCTAAATCGTGTTCTACCATTTGACGCTCATTAAAGACTCCATCTTCTTCTGGCTCAAAGCAACATAACTCAGCTAGCTTACTAAAACTAGCAGCAGGAATACCACCTAAGCCATTGAGTCTTTCGCCTATTTCATGAACGTGTTCTTGTACTTCGGCGTAGCTGTCGGCGAAAAATTCGTGTAAGGAATAATATTCTGAGCCTTCGACTACAAAGTGATGTTTTTGATATTGCAAATATAAGCCTTGAAAACTAGATAAAACAGCATTAAAGCCTTCGCATACTGGCTCAGTTACGCTTTTATCTAACAAAATTGGATTGGCTTCTACGTGACCAAAAGGACGTAGTAAACCTGTAGTGGTAGACATAATCTTGCTCTCTCTTAAACTAAAGTTGCTTGACAATATCAACTTAGCACGAAAAAGCTTATTGAGAATCTAATTGCAATAACTTTTAGGAATAAAAATTGTTGGGTTCAGTTGTTAGCACGTAGTTCAAATTAAGTTAAGGAAAAACTTAAAATCACGTTATCTAGTTTGGGGAGGAATTTATGGCGCGATCGCTTTTTGCTTAGCTGTATTTCTTTGGCTTCAAGCTTCAGTATTACTATGGCTTTATCTCCTAGCAGTAATTGGCTTGATTGCTGATGCGATCGCTGTAATCAAAGGCAAACACAAATCTAGAGTCAATGAAATTATTGGTTTTGCCGCTATTTGTCTGGCTGCACCTTTAGCTTATGGCGCAACTACAGGAAGTTTATCTCCAGAAGCGATGGCGATGTGGATACTTAACACGTTATTTTTTAGTAGCGCAGTGTACACGATTAAGCTACGTCGCAAAAAAACGGCAGCTTTTAAACCAGGAGTCATCTATCATGGCATTGCCACGCTAATAATTATTAGTCTTTAGTGTCTGGACTATCTATCTTTAGTTACGGCTTTATCTTTTACGGTAGCTTTAATTAAGCTGGCAACAGTTTTTGAATTTAAGAATTGGTATCGCCAAGCTAAATTTCACTCCATTGCTATATTTGAGACTTGCTTTGCTCTACTCTATATTGCGATCGCATCTATTAGTGTTCTTCCCGCTCATTTACCGCCACGATAAAAGAGTAGCTATATTGATAATTGATAATTAATCAATCATTAAGAATATCTTCCAAGCTGTATTGACGTTTTTGCGGAAAGCGATCGCCCTGGATCCTGCTTTTAGTCTTTTTAACCGCAGCTTGATATGCTTTACTGTACAAAAAATCAAGACGTTGTAAAAGATGGTTGCGTAAATTAGTCGTCAGTTTATTATTAAGCTGTAGCCTGAATCCCGTTATTTCTGCTTCCCAATGGTTGCGATTCCACTCAGATTGTTCGTGCCAGTATTCAATTAGTAACAGGTGAAGCATAATTAAATAGGCAAACTGCTCTACCGCTGACTTTTCACCTCTTACCAACGCTTCTAACTCCTCAACCAAATTATCTATATCCAAATGCTCAAAATCGCGCTCGCGCAGCAATTGTGCCTGTTCCAGTAGCCAAGAATCATATTCTAGATCGATATTATGCATTATGCTTCAACATAGTTCTCAAGACTTCTAATGAATCGTTAGGGAGGTATTCAGAATTGGCAGATGACTGTTACGATTTATTGTTATTATTGTAAGGTAAATTGTGGATTAATTTAGTTTACAGGTGTCAACTGTTGGGAATGAACTGCAATGTACCAACGGATCTTTGTTTTTCCTTTGAAGGATTTTGTGCGCGGAGTGGAAATACAGATGAACATCGTGATGGTTGGGGTATTGCCTTTTTTGAAGGCTTAGGTTGCCGAACATTTGATGAAGATGTGAGTGTAGATTTTCAAGAGTTAACTACCCCAAGCGATCGCGTTGCGGTTATTGCTACTACTCCCCTTACCGATAACGAAGTCTGGACACCAATTCGGGTGGGACAACTGCTGGTATTTCAGGATGGTTTGCCATTCAAAGCAACATCCAAGCCAATATGAAGGGGATCGAGACGAATTTGACCCGATGCTAACAAATTAAAAATTAAAGGAGTATTTACGACTGTATACATTACTCAGAGAGATTACCCAACAGTTGAATTTTCGCTACTAATTGGCTGTAATTTTTGAGTCACATTTATCAGCGAGGCTATCAAAAAGCTTGCCACAGCAAAAAAAAGATCGATAGCTGGTGTCTTAAATCATGAACTTGAAAAAAATTTGGCGGCTGATTAAAGAAACTATTGCTGAATGGCAATTTGACCAAGTGTCGCTTTTGGCTTCATCTCTAGCTTATTATACTGTGTTTTCTTTAGCCCCATTGATGATTATCGTGATTACAATTGTTGGTGCAATATTTGGCGAAGCAGCAACAAAAGGTGAGATCGTCGGACGTATTCAAGATGTGGTCGGTCAAGAAGCTGCAAGAGTTATTGAAATAGCGATCGCTAATATCCGAGAGGATAATACCGAGAATGAGTTTCGGCTTATTTTTAGCGTTGGCTTTTTGCTGTTTGGGGCTTCAGGAGTTTTTACTCAAATCCAAAATGCTCTCAATAAAATTTGGGAGGTAAAACCAAAACCCAACCGACAGATCGTTCATTTTCTGCGCAAGCGGTTTTTATCTTTTGCTATGGTACTGGTGATTGCCTTTTTGCTACTGATATTTCTGGTGGTAAACACAACTCTAGGGGCAGTAACCAACTATTTAAGTGACTTTGTCCCTAATTTGAGCTATTTGTTGCGATTTATGAGTTTTTTGGTTTCATTTGTGGCGATCGCGCTGTTATTCGGGGCAATGTATAAAATACTACCCGATGCTAAAGTTGCTTGGCGGGATGCATTTGTCGGAGCAATTATTACAGCTATCTTGTTTTTGCTTGGGCAGTATCTATTTGGCATATTTATCAGTCAAACAGAATTTGGTTCTGCTTATGGGGTGGCTGGCTCTTTGATCATAATTATTACTTGGCTTTATTATACGGCTCACATTCTCTTTTTAGGAGCTGAATTTACTAAAGTTTATGCCAGAAAACATGGTTCTCCTATCGTTCCAGAAAGTCATGCAGTCAGTATTTCTTCAGAGAAATTGTCTAGAGATAATCTCAAGTGAATAGTACTTTGCGGACATTTTTTGGTCATCATTAAGTGTATTTTTGTATTTTTGCCTGTGGCGATCGCCCTACTCGCTGCTCCTTGGAGCAGCGATCACAGTTGTTATTTTATACGTAATTATCCAACAAATTGAAAGTTACTGGCTAACTCCCACAATCATGGCAAAACAAGTTTTTCTTAGTGATTAAGCACGAGATCTTCAATTTCTCCTATTTGAGTCGGTAGCGCGGCGGTTAAAACTTCTGCCCCAGAATCGGTAACTAAAACATCATCTTCAATTCTGATTCCTCTAATATCATCGAATTGGCTTAAACGTTCCCAGTTAACTACATTTTGGTATTGGGAACGAAAATTAGAATTATTTAAAATTGCTGGAACTTGATAAAACCCTGGTTCAATCGTAACCAGCATTTGAGGCTGTAGAGGGCGATTTAATCTAAGATAGCCCAAGCCAAAGCGATCGCTCCTTTCTCTTCCTGCTTCATATCCTGCTACGTCGCCTAAGTCTTCCATGTCGTGAACATCTAAGCCTAATAAATGTCCTACACCATGAGGGAAAAACAGGGCATGAGCATCCATGGCGACTAAATCCTCTGGGTCGCCTTGAAGAATACCTACGTCTACTAAACCTTCAGCAATTATTTTAGCTGCCAGGAAATGAATATCCTGATACTCTACACCAGGCCGTAGCTTGGCAATGCAGTCATCATGGGCTTGTAGAACAATCTGATAAATATCCTTTTGGCTACTAGAAAACTTGCCCGAAACTGGCCAGGTACGAGTAATATCTGCTGCCCAACCGTTTGGGGTTTCTGCCCCAACATCTGCCAGTAAAAGATCCCCAGCCTGTAGCTGATGATCGTAAGACTCGTTATGCAGAACTTCTCCCTGCACTGTCACAATACTGTTGTAGGCACAGGACATATTCTGAGCAATGATTGTCCCTTCCATTGCCCCGCGTATTTCAGCTTCGGTTGTAGAATGTTTGGTAGCCATCATTCCAGCTTTGTGGGCTTTAACTGATACCGCAGCAGCGTGGCGTAATTCATGTAATGCCAGGTCATCGTGGCGCGATCGCAATTGTACCAAAGCTTGAGCCAGTTCTAGATCGATACTTTCTGCCTGATTAGATAAAGCTACAGGGCGATTTAATAAGTGGGATTGCTGCTGATAGGTAGATAAGTCTTGTACTGCTATAGTGGCTGCCCCTGCTGTTTTTGCTGCTAATTCAGCCAGAGGATAAACCCGATCTGCACCAATTGCTGCACTAATTTCTTCGCTTTGAGGCGTTGCGCCATGCCATAAGGTCGCTTCTGGTGGCGGATTGTCCATAAATAATTCTAACTTGCCAGCTTCTAAGCGAATCACCGCATTAATTAAAGGTATGCCCGCAAAATAGAGAAAATGACTGCTAGCACGAAAGGGTAACTTGTTAGCCTGAAAATTGCGCCCGATTAAATTACCAGACCATAATATAACTGGATGCTCAATTAATTGAGCTAACTTATCTCTTCTTTGTTTTAAGCTGGCAATAAATCGCTCATTTACGGTAGAAAGTACAACCATCAATAATACTTTTACTAGTTAATATCAATTAGTATAGATAATTCCTTGTTGTTCAATAAAAAGCTAACGGCTAAAAGCTAAAAGCTATTAGCTTTAATTTGTTGGCGATCGCTACTATCTAATGATTTAAAAAAATGGCTCATAATCATAACCATAATCACTCTCATTCTCATCAAGTTACTGAAGATATCAAACTAGCTTTTTGGCTTAACTTGGGGTTTGCCATTTTAGAAATATTTGGTGGACTTTGGACTAATAGTTTAGCTATAGTTTCTGATGCAGTTCACGATCTTGGTGATAGCGTGTCTTTAGGATTGGCTTGGTACTTAGAAAAATACTCAAATAAAAAAAGTGACGCGGCTTTTTCTTATGGTTATCGTCGTCTCTCTTCCTTAGCAGCTTTAATTAATACTTTGATTTTGTTTGTTGGTTCGCTGTATGTTATTTCCCAGGCGATACCTAGACTATTAAATCCTGAACCGACGGATGCGAAGGGAATGATTTTATTTGCCATTTTAGGTGTAGCAGTCAACGGATTAGCTATGTTGCGTTTGTCTAAACAAAACTCTCTTAATGCTCGTGTCGCAGCCTGGCATTTGTTAGAGGATGCGCTGGGTTGGATAGCTGTATTAATAGTTAGTATTGCTCTTTTGTTTAGCGATCTTTATATTCTCGATCCGATTCTATCAATTTTAATTGCTGTCTATATTTTGTCTAATGCGATCGCCAATTTACGCCAAACTCTGTTATTGTTTCTTCAAGCTGTACCAGAAAATATTGATATCCAGCAGCTAGAAAAAAGTATTGTGACTCTAGATAAAGTTAATTCACTACACCACACTCATGTTTGGTCTTTGGACGGGGAACATCATGTCTTAACTACTCATGTCGTCATTGAAAATGATACTACCAGGGAAGAAATACAGGGAATCAAAGGTACTATTCAGCATTTAGGCGATAGTTTACATCTCGAACATATTACTGTAGAGATTGAATATCTCGATGAATATTGTAAGTTACGCGACCATAATTATGCCGACTAAAGACTAAAAAATACTAACTTAAAGCATCAATTTAATCATGATAGTATGCTATGCAAACCTGCTTGATTCAGAGAGTGAGATCACAATTTTTAATTGATAATTGACTTAAAAGCCACCAGATAAGATCAGTGATAGATAAAATTGTTGTGATCACAAACTGTATTTAAAAGTGACAGAGATCACTGACAATAAAATATTTTTAGATGTCTATAAATATCTTAATAAGTTTTTATATTCAAGATAAAAAATCACCTAACTTTGATAAAGTTAGTGTTAATCTAAAAACAGCAAATATAAATTATCTATAAATTAAAACAACGATCAATTAGGTTTAAGAATAATCAGATAAATAAATGAAAATTATTAAATTAAACTCAAATCTAAAATTTATTACTGTTAGTTTAATGATGGCGATTGCCGCAACAATTTTACCACCAGCGAATGCTCAAAATAATCGAGATGGAGTAGCTGAAATTGGCTGGAGTAGCAAATTAAGCACGATGGGATTAAACAAAGTTGATCATGTGGGTAAAACCTATGATTTTTATTGTCAACCTGCTTCAGATAATTTACCTGAGGCTTTAATCTGGGGAACTAATACCTATACTGTAAATTCTGCTATCTGTATTAGCGCAGTTCATTCAGGCATAATTTCTCAAGCAGGAGGAGTAGTGAGTATCGAACTACTTAAAGGTCAAGAATTTTATACAGGAAGCCGTAAAAATAATGTGATTAGTGGAGATCATCCTCGCTCAGATCTTAGCTATACTTTCATTGGCGAGAACGTTGCCAATAATCAAAATTCTCAGGCAAATCAACAAAAAGACGGTTCTTCTGGGATTCAAAGAGTAATGGTAAACACTCTGCAAAGAGGCGTAGAGCGATCAATTGAACGAGCAATTATTGATCTTTTCAAATAATCAACTTAGCTTTTTTATGCCCAGCCAAAGTCCATATTTAAATATTCTTCTAACTGTCGATTATAGGGTGCAAAATATTCAGACAATGTTTTTCTCAAGCTCAAATCTACCTGATTATAAGAACCAGCATTAACTTTGGGATAGTTTTCTAAGGGACAGTTGGGCAAACCCAAAAACTTAAATACTTGCTCCATCGCCTCAAGTGGATTGAGATAGAATGCTTCGCTTTTAAGAATTAAAAATTGCTTACGACCTAAAAGTTCAATCCAAGGTTTGATTTTGTAAATATAGAGACTACTGATAATGTTGTCTGGATCGTAAAAGCCAGTATTAGTAATTTCTGCTTCACTTACTGTGGCTAATCTATCGATTTCAGTGGCGATCGCCGTTGCCAAATTATCTTTGGTTAAGCCCGTGTTTAACTTATGGTAATGCCAGGATATGGCTCGATCTACAGGGTTTCGCAGCAAGATAATAATTTTTGCCTGGGGAAAGGTTGCCTTAATCCGCTGCGCCACCTGGGGAAAACGAAGATAGTTAGGAGTAGCTTCTCCTGTCAGAAAATCGGCGCGATCGGTAATAGTTGGAAAATGTGCCAGATACCAATCAATGCCTCGTTGATAATTCTGCTGATAAAAATCAATTTCTTTTTTGTGGGCAAGCAAAACCTGGGGATGACGACTCAGATAGTAGTATATCGATGATGTACCACTCTTTGATGCTCCTGCAATGATAAAGTCGGGGCCAGATTGTTTTTGTTTGTGCCAAGACAGTTTCGCTAAATGGGGATAGGTTTGGATTACCTTGTGATAACTACCAGTGCGATAACAGTCTATTGCCTCTGGGACACGATCTTGTTGAGTCAAGGCATCTCCTAAATTACCCCAGGCAATAGTTATCTCAGGATATTTAGTGACAATCTGACGATAAAACTCGATTAGCTCAGTTGATTGTTCCTTAGTGATCGGGGTATATTGCAGGTCAATATAGGCATTTTTGAAGTTAGGGTCAAGCTGAATAGTTTGACAATAAGCGGCGATCGCTTCAGGAAAACGACCTCTCGCTCTCAACAATTTACCTAGCTGATAATAGAGTTTAGCTGTTGCTTGGGGATGTTCGGCTAACGTCTGCTGATACCCAGCGATCGCTTCGGTTTCGAGGGATGATGATTTCGAGATCTGCCCCATCGCCTTACAATAGCAGTTAATAGACAAATCATCTTGCTGCAAATGTCGATAGACCAAACCCAGATTAACCAAGGTGTCGGCATCATCAGGATTAATGGCGATGACTTGTTTGTAGGCGACAAGAGCCTGTTGCCACTGCTGTTGATTTTGCCATAGTAAACCTAGCTGATAGTGAGCTGCTATATGGTCTGGCTGTAAGGCGATCGCCTGTTGCCAACACGATTGCGCCTGGTCATACTTGTTTAGCTGGGATAAGGCTAGACCCCAATGATAATATACTTTAGCTGATGGTGATAACTCCGCAGCTTGCTGAAAATTATTACTAGCTCGAACCCATTTTTGCCTTGCTGCAAATGCCGCTGCTAAAGCAAAATAATAGTGAGAGTTTTGGGGATTATTTCTCACTCCCAGACGATAAACTTCAATTACACGGCGATCTTTACCTTGTTCGGTAAGCAAGTTAGCCAAAGTATTGTATGCAGACCAAAAGTTAGGTTTCAGTTCAATTGCTGCACGATAGCAGGCGATCGCTCTGGCGGGTTTATCTTGTCTTTGTAAGGTTTGGCCAAGCTTATATTGCTGTTGGGCGCTAACAGCTTCAGGTTGTAATTGAAATGCCTCAAATAAATGATTAGCCGCTAAGCTAGCTTTGCCGCTTTGATCCAAAACTACCGCTAGATGGCGATGTGCCTCAGCAAAATCTGGCTTGAGGGCAATGGCTTGCCTGTAATTCTTCACCGCCTCATGCCACTGTCCTTGCTGAGTATATAAATTTCCCAGATCGGTATAAATCTCCGCTGGCTGAGGGCTAACTGTTATCTGGCGGACATATTGAGCGATCGCTTGTTCAATTTGGACTGAATCTAATTCAGATTGAAGTTGTTCTTTCATTTCATATGAAGTCCGCTTATATTACTTACTACAAAATCTTTGCCTTTTTCTTTGCGCCTTTGCGTCTTTGCGCGAGCTTTAATTCAAACTATTCAAACGAACTTCATTTCATCTGCTCGACCTATGACTGATTATCTAAAGCTTACGAATAATTAATTGAAATATTGGCACAGATAAATGAACTCGTTGCCACTGATCCGTAACTGAGTTCAGAAACTGATCGATTCCTACCCGTTGATTTTCTGGAGCAGATTTGGGATTATGCCAGCCATAATGACTGAAGATAATTAATCCGCCTGGCTTGACTAGTTTCCAGGCTAATTCCGTGTTTTTCTCACTGTGTTGGCTAGATTGAACGCGATTCTGAAGATTAATCAGATCGAAACTATTGGCAGCGCAGCCTGACATTAATTGAAAAATATCTCCTTCAAGAAAAGTTACTCGTTCTGCTGCACCAGTTTTGGTAATGTTTTCGGTAAATTTAGGGTCGAAGTTGCGATCAATACAGGTAAGTTGACTTGTTGGCTCAATTAATAGTCGATCCAACATCCAACAGCTAGACATTCCTTGGTAACAGCCTACTTCTAAAACCTTAATCGCTTGGCCGATTAGCGGTTTGAGATGATCCAACCAAATCGAAATACGATGGCTAAAAATATCTACGGTAAAAAAGTAATTATTTGCCACGCACTGATGCCATCCACGCTGCTCACAGGCTTTTTGAAAATTTACTGCCGCTTCAGACAATCGACCTTTTTCTCGCAGAGCATTACCCAAATGACTATAAACCCAGGGATATTCTTCCACTAAATTGAGAATAGCGTAGCAGGTTGAAATCGCCTCGTCCCATCTTTTCAGGATTAAAAAAGTTTTAACCAAATCACGATAAGCCCAGGGAAAGTCAGGAGCATCTTTAATCGTCTGACGAAAACAATCAATTGCCTGCTCGAAGCAGCCTTTTTGCAGATAAACAGTGCCGAGCTTATATTGAGCCCTAGCTTCGGTGGGTTCGGCAGCTAAAATTTTCTGGTAGATATCTTGAGCCTGATCTAACTTACCTTGCCGTTGATAAATTTCTCCGAGATCGAAAAAAGCCGCAACTACCCCCTCGCCTCCTGCGGTAGCTTGTTGATAACAGGCGATCGCCTCGCTCATTTTTCCTCGTCGTTCCAAGGCTCTAGCCAATTTATAGTAACCCTGCTGATTCATCAAGTTAGGGTTAAGCTGGGTTGCTTTGTACCAACACTCCATCTCCGCATCTTGACGCTGTAGTTGACCATTGATTTGAGCCAAGGATGAATAGATAAGGGGAGAATCTGGCAAATATTGTAAAGCGGTTTCAAATAAGTTTAGGGCTGCTAACCAATTTTTTTCTAATGCCTGTAATTCTCCTAGTTGAGAGTATGCTTCGGCTAGATTTACTTCGCTTTCTAGGGTCAAAGAATGCCACACTATCGCTCGATCAAAATCGCCCCTTCCCTGAAGCAGATTACCCAAGTTTCTAAAGGCAGTCTGCCATTGTTCTGGATGGTTCGTTTCTGTTTTAATTGCTCGTTCACACTGAATGATTGCTTGAGCTAAATAGCTAGAGTTCACGGCTGAAATATGTTTCATTTGTACAGTTTACTGTTGCTGATCGAGTGTCAATAGTCGATCCTCATAGTCTTTTCTCGCCATTAGTATCATGTGGAGTCACAAGAATCCACTCTAGTTCTGTGGCGATAAATGTTGCAAAACTAGCTTGAGAGAATCAATATTAACTAAAATATCTTCGGTTAGAGCATTCTGATACATTAAATTGCGTAGGGACGAACAGTCAAAACTTTGTCCGACCACATAATAATGTTGCAATTGTAGCTGCTGACTAATCATCCAGTAATCTGTTCTGACATAGTTGGGTGAAAATAGTTCAACAACCTTAGTATTTGGCTGACAAAAGACTAAATTGGTCAGTCCAGAGCCATGAGGCGCAACCACAATTTTGGCATTGGCAAAGGTTGCCACTTGTTCTAAGACTGACATCTCTTCCAAAAATACGGTTTGGAATCCCTGACTAGCTAAGAATTGACTAACTTCGAGTTCATTAATTAACTGTCTATTTTTGGCTTTGGCTCGACTAATGTAGATTTGTTGTTGATCGCTCTTAGCCGAACTGACTTGAGGTAAAAAGGTTTGTCTCAAAAACTTGATCGTACCTTCAGGAACCCAGTCTAGATAGCCAGGAAAAGAAGGCACGATTAACTCTGTAGCTTGAAGATGACTATGGCGATCGCTTTCGATAATTTTGTCTGGTTCAACCCCCAGTAGACTCAGGGTTTCTTGTTGATAGGATTTACTAAGACTATTCACCACAAACCAATCAATTTCTTTAAGTTTAATTTCGCTGCGTTTGAGTAATTCCAGTCGAGGAATAATATCAAACATCCAATGGTAATAAACGTGACCTGCTAATCCCGACAAGAGGACAACTTTGCCCTCGATTTTTTCTACGGCAGGAATAGTTTCCTGCTCAAAAATGCTGTGTTCGGCTCGCTCTTGATAGGGACATCCAGGAAGAAACCAAGGATAATCTCGGGATAGATCTCCCAGCAAATAATTGTCTGGAGTAATTACCGCTAAACTATGGCAAATCACCCAAGAATTTTTTTGTGGCGCAACCCAGCATCTACCTTGGGGAATAGTCACGACAAAGGGAAGTTGCTCGCGAATGATCGGAGCTTTCTCTAAGGAACATTTGTAAGCGTTTTGCCCAATTTGCAACGGTTTAAACTGCTCGATTAACTTGCTCATACACTGATGACAGTTAACTCCACCACAGTCTGGATAAGATACTTCCCCAGGAGCAATCTTGATAACTTCTGGACGCTTGGTTTGGTTTGTTTTAACGGTAGTAGTTTTCTTGTCTGACCAAGATACTTGAACGTAATCAAAGTTTTTAAGATTGCAGTCTCTAACCCAGTCCTGAGTATGGTGATAAATTTCGGCAGGTAACGAAGGTAAATTGTCTTCTATCGGAAACAAATTAGGTAGATTTTTCCAGTTAGGAGCGCGCTCTATCTGCCCGTTTAGAACCCTTTCATAGTAATTGATCGCCTGTTCTGCTTCTTGGGTACGTTCTAAAACCTTACCTAATTGAAAACAAATTTGCGGATGGTCTGGTTGCAATGACAAACCATAATGGTAAACAGCTATAGCTCCATTTAACCTTTTTTGTCGGGCGAGACAATTACCTAACTTAAAATATAGTTCAACGTTTTCTGGCTCGATCTGTAATGCCCGCTGATAATAAATTTCAGCTTGCTTTACCCCACCAAACTCAAACAGCACATCTCCCATATAGCTGTAGGTTCGCCAGAGATGATAATAAGCTTCGTCTTTTTGTGACTGTTTCAAAGCCAAAAGAAAACGAGCGCAGCTTAGCTTAGCTATTTCTAAGAGATCTTGAGGACTAGTAGCTAACTTTCCCTGACAATAAGCTTCGATAAAATTGGGTTGTAGCTCAATTATTTTACGCCAACAGTCTAAGGTAGATGCTAAATCGCCGATTTTTTGCTGCGCATCGGCACAGTTACTATAAGCTAGGATATTTTTTGGCTCTAGCTCAATTACGGTACGAAAACATTTGATCGCTTGAGGATAATTACCCTGCTGTTGCCATAGTCTGCCCAAATTATGATGTGCTAAGGCCATCTTTGAATCTAAGACGATCGCCGTTTCAAAGCTGCTGAGAGCTAATCCTAGTTGCCGATCAAACCAGTATATCTGACCTAAATTATTATGTAAGGTTGCCCAAGTGGGATCAAGAGCAAGACCCTGTTTCAAGGTAGCGATCGCCTGAGCATATTTTTGTTGTCTGGCAAAAGTACTGCCTAAATTACTGTAGGCTCTGACTAATTTGGGTTCAATGGCAATTACCTGCTGATAACTAGAAATCGCCGCTTCTAGCTCTCCTTGGTGATCGTACAGTACCCCCAGATTGAAGTAGGCAGCAGCATAATCAGGTTTGATTTGAATCGCTTGCTCGTAAGCGGCGATCGCCTGATCCCAATTACCTAATTCATGCAGCACTACTCCCAGATTGTATTGTAGTTCTGTCCAATCTGGTTTAAAGTTTAAAGCCTGCCGATAGTGCCACGCTGCTTGCCTGGGATTTCTTTGTTTGCTATGCAGTAAGCCTAATTCAGCATGTATTTCTGCTTGATTAATCGAAGTACCGAGAATGTTTTCATAAGAACTAATGGCTTCGGCGAGTTTTCCCTGCTGAGTATAAGCTCTGGCTAGATAGGCATAAAAATGGATCTTTTGCGGATTGCTGACATCACCAAGGCCATGTCTGATGTCGATCTCTTGTTGACAAAGCTCAACAACCTGTTCCCATTCTCCTCGCGCTAAGTGAAACTTGATCTTTTTGAATGAGGAATCGGATTCGCCTCTTATCATTGACGGTAGTGGGAATGACCCTAGTTCAAATTACAAAATACAGATAAAACTCGGAAAATTGAACCACTTTCAAACATGGATTAAAGCTAGTTTGGGTAGCTCACTTTTTCTTAAGTTAACTTAATTAAAATTCTAAATTAAGTACCTACATATACTATAAGACCCACAACTTTTCGTCATGGGTCTTTGGAATATCACCGCGTATAGGCAATCAGGCTGCTTATTTAAAACAATTCCCAAGTATCACTGTCGCCCTTTTGAGAGGCTTCAATATCTAAACCAGTACCAATATCGATTGCTGGTTCTCCATTGATCGATACCATTCCTGTATCTGCATCGTAACTAATATCACCGTCGCTGACTCCGAAAACTCGAATAATGTCGGCAAAACCATCGGCTTGAAAGTCGACAATCTTATCGGTTGCTCCTGATTCAAATTCACTGGCAGCAAATTCAAAAACATCTTCGCCAGCACCTCCTTGGAGAGTATCTCCAATCGGATTACCATCTGAATCTATTCCAGGTAAACCACCTCTAATGGTGTCGTTGCCAGCACCACCAAAAATAAAGTCGGCACCAATTCCCGAACTAATAATGTCGTTACCTTCTCCACCAAGAATAATATCGTCGCCGATACCAGTCTTGATTGAATCATCTCCATCTCCTCCGAAAATTGCAGCATCCCCGGCGCCAGTCGTAATTTCATCACTAAGTGAGCCACCAAAAATAGTTATTGGCGAATCCCCCTTAACTTCAATGATGTTTTCTTCTCCCTGTTGAGCAACTATTTCTAGGTGACTACCAACAATTGTTGATTCAAAGATAGAATCAGGAGTTTCTAGTGTAACGATACTTGACATAATTAATTAATCCCCACTATTTATGATGTTAGTTCGACCCAAATTTGTCGTTAATAACTAGGTAATAAAACCATCAAAAACTATCATAAATTACATTGAATTTATTTCTAGTAAGACAGAATACAAAAAGACAAATTAAGTAATTTTCATGTCTTTGTTTATCTATTTTGTCTGTAATTGACCAAATGTCAACGGCTTTTGCTTAAGTAAAAACAATAGTTTTTTTAGCGTTAATGCTGACACATCAGTAAAAATACAGATGTATAGACTATCAATTCCAAATTTAGTAAAAAGAACTGGAAAATATTAGTAATTGACTCAGGTCAATTTGATTTAGATTATTATTTTCTGTATTTATACGTAAATTACGATATTTTTAAACTCTAATTGTTTGTCTTTAAAGAGACAGCAACTAATTCTTAAATTTAAGGATTTTGCTGAACTTTTAATCGATCAAAAGACAGCATACAGTTTGTTAATTATGTATGCCGACTGGAGAAAACATTATTTTTAAATTATGTTGATTGGGATATCTGACTTAGCTAATTTATCTGCTGTTTTTTTGAACTAAAATAATTTTAACTCGGTATTTTGTCATAGCGAGATGCTGATTAAAAATAGAAATTTGAGTTTAAGTCTATTATTTAACCAGTCAAGTGTTATTAGTTTTAAGCCCAAAAGAAAGGAAAATCAATCAAGTCTCATCCAAGATAATTCAACTTGAGCGCATTGTAAAGAAGATTTGTCTAAAATATTTTGAGGCTGAGGGCCTAAAAAATTATTGACAAACCAAAACTGCTTGATTATGATTGCCGACGTGTGATTCGGAAACAAAATTTAAGAGCCAAGACACAAGACGGCATTGTCTTAGGCTCTTTTCTCTTAAGCTGATTAAACTAAACTTGTTTAAGTAAAGCCTCTACTTCTGCGGGGCTGGGTTGAGCCGCGATCGCGCCTGATTTTGTCGTAGTTAAACCACCTACTGCACAAGCATATCTAACAATATCTTGAGCTATTTGAGGATTCGATAATTGCTGCATACCGTGCTGGCAGAGTTGATGGATAAAGCCCGCGAGAAAGGCATCTCCTGCTCCCGTAGTATCTTCAACCGATACCTTCATCGGATTGACTGTTCCTTCGTTATCGCTGAGACAGTAGCTTACCTGAGCATCTCCATTACTTACTAAAACACCCTCTAGAGAGCCGAGACGATAAGCAATTGCTCCCGCATCAGCAGTATCAAACAGCCAGGTTGCTTCTTCTTCGGCCAGCTTAAGGAAATCTACGTATTGCCAAAGCTGCTTAATTAAAGGGATTGCCTCTTCTTGATTGAGCCAGAACATTGGTCGCCAATTAACATCCAAGATAATTTTTAGATGATGTTCAACTGCCAGCTCTAAAGCACGAAACACGGCAGCTCTGGTTTGAGGATAGGCTAACTCAAGAGTTCCTAATACCAAATATTCAGCTTCTAAGAACAATTCTGTCGGCAGTAGTTCAGCTTGAAGATAGGCATCAGCGAATTGATCAGCTCTTTGGTCGCCAAAACCAGCAAAAGTGCGATCGCCTTGTTCATTGCGAGTAACGTAAACTAGCCTGGTGGGAGCTATATCATGGTGTTGAACTCCAGAAATATCAACTCCAATTGACTCTAAGAGCCTGACTAGTTGCTGGCCTGGCTTATCTTTGCCAACACAACCAATAAATGCCGCAGGAGTACCTAATTTTGTTAAGGCGCAGGCAACATTTGCTGGTGCGCCTCCTGGATAAGAAGTCCAAGATGCAACTTCAGATATAGACTTGCCCAACTCGTTAGCAAGACAATCAAATAATATTTCCCCTAGACAGATAACTTTAGCAGGGCGACGGGCGATCGCTTTATTGTTCAACTTGCTCCCTCAAATACGTACCAACTTCCTCTATTTTTAATTCTCAGGGTATCGTTTCCTGAAAACAACCATGTTTAAGAAGGTTTATATTTTTTGCCAACTTCACTTGGACAATTGTTTAATAAAGTAACTTTTTACTGCGAAGTCTAAACTTCACCTCTAATTTCTTCAACTACTCCGTCGCGTAAAACCACTTCCACATTTAGCTTTTTAACCAGATTGTCCCCTGGTTCGAGGCGAAAGAAACTTTCCATTTGTGCCTGAACAACTTCTTGGTTTAGCTCTAATAGCTGAATTTGCTGTAGCTGCTGTAAGAACTGATTTTTCTTTTCCAGCATTTCGGCTTTTTTTTGATTGACCTGTCCCTGAATATTCTCAGTTTGTTTGGTTATCTGAGGACTAACAGCTCCTGCTTGCTTAGTAATTTCTTCAATGGTTCTTTTTCCCTGCATTTCTAGCTGCTGCATCTGATTGTCTAGCTGTGTCAACTGTTTTTGTAGTTGTTGGGTTACTTCTTCTTTCCACTGAGCCGTGACAATAGCTTTTACAGTTACTGGACGTTTTAAAAGTAGGCTGGCGTTGGAATAATCCATAATCTCGATTCCTTGGTTAATTCTTAATTTTGCTCGCAGCTTAAAGATTACAGGTTGTTTGCTAATCTGATTAGATTTTCCCTGAATTTTTAATCATTTTAGTTTTAGCTCAAAAAAGCTTTTTTGGAAGTAATTTGTCAGCTGATTGATTATAAATAGTGATTGGAGATCGAGAAATAACCAATTATTCGGCGAACATTGCGTCGATCAAAGCTTGGTACTTGTCTGTAATCTGAGGACGCTTGATCTTAAAAGTTTGAGTCATCATGCCGTTTTCCTGAGAAAATGCTTCGGTAATCAAGCGAAAATAGATAATGCGATCATCTGCACGATAGCCAGGGCGATTTTGGATCTCGCGATTTAGTTCATTACGATATAAATTAATTATTGCCTGGTTATTGAGATCGCTTTGAGCGGCTTCTTCTGTCGAGCTATTAAGTTCGGGCAGCTTGAGGTTAAGATTTTGCTCTGTAACCCATTGCTGTAGAGTTTCTAGATTAGGTACAATTAATGCCCCTAAAGCTCGCCGATCTTGCCCTACCAACATAATTTGGTCGATATAGACGCTACGGACACAGGCATCTTCAATCGGCTGGGGTTCAATATTTTCACCATTGGTTAAAACTATCGTATCTTTAGCTCTTCCAGTTAAAACTAAATCGCCGTAGGGAGTCAACCAGCCTAAATCACCGCTGTCAAACCAGCCCTGGTCGTTAATCGCCTTGGCGGTGGCTTCTGAGTTTTTATAATAGCCCTGCATTACTTGACTACCGCGAATTAAAACTAATCCTTGCTGCCCCTGAGTCAGTTCTTGACGAGTTTGGGGATCGACAATCTTGATTTCGGTTTCTGGTAGCGGTTGTCCTGCCGAGCCTCGAACGTTGTGTTTGGGGGTACGAGCATTAGTAATTGGAGCAGTTTCTGTCAGTCCGTAGCCAACAAAGACATCAATGTTAATAGTTTGATAAAAATCGTCGAGATATTTGGCTAGCGAACCACCACCGCTACATACGGCTTTGATATTGCCGACCCCATCACGAATTTTACGGTATACTAGCTTGTCTGCTAGGGCATGAACTGGATAAAGAGAAGCTGCTTTAAGCCTGGCGATCGCTCGTTCGCTAGGGGAAGCATCAAAATGTTCTAAGCTAGTATCATTAGCAATGCGTTGCGCCATAATATAACGCTCTGACTGCTTGAGGAAAAACTTGACCAGCTTTTGTTGTGACGCAGACTGACCACTCAACAGCTTTTGCACCCCTTCATAAAGAGATTCCCAAAGACGAGGTACGCCAACCATATAGGTAGGCTGAAATTGTTTTAAATCCTGTTTAAAATAGCGGATAGTAGTATATACCTGAGTTGCTCCCTGAGATAAGAAAAAATATTCCGCAGCCCGTTCATAAGCGTGCCAGCTAGGCAAAATTGACAAGAGTACATCCCCTGGTTCAGGTTGAAACACCGTTTTAACGTAGTTTACCTGATGTAACAAATTGCCATGACTGAGCATTACTCCCTTGGGTTTTCCAGTAGTTCCAGAGGTATAAAGTAAAGTAGCCAAGGTATCTCGGTTTTGGGACACGGGCTGTAGCTGATGGTTTTGTCCCGACTCCATTAACTGCTGAAAGTTAATTGTCTTAATTGATGTAACTTCAGGGGGTGTTTCGTCGCTCAGCAGAACTACTAGTCTGACGGGCAAATTAGCTAGTTCAGAGCTTAGTTTAGTTAAAGTTTTAAGATTCTCGACTACCAAAGCCGTGCTATCGCTATTTTTTAAAATGTAAGCTAATTCTTGCTGTTCTGCTCCAGCAGAACGTACCACATCCACTGCGCCTGATGTCATAATCCCCTGATCGGCAATAAACCAACGGGGACTGTTGTCGGCAAACAGCGCCACCTTATCCTGAACCTGAATACCTAAAGCCTGTAGTCCCGCAGCAAACTGTTGAATGTAGGCAAACAAATCTCGATAGTTAATTGCTACTTCTGGTTTGGCGTGGGGATCTTGTAAAGCAATGGTGTTGCTAAACTTTTGAGCTGCTATCTGCCATATTTCAGGCATAGATCCAAGATTAATATAGTCAAAAGTGATAGCTTGGGCGTGGTTAGCGATCGCATTAGTTGCTGGATTGATCATGATTAATCTACATTCCCCCTAAATAGATAAATAAATGATAATCAGTTAGGTGTTGATCTTTAGAGTTTAAGTAGACAATTTAATATTTGAACCAAAGCCATACAAGATATTTATTGAGACATCAATCCCCAGTTTCTAATTAATCCGATAGGTAATCTCTTCAACTTGTCCTGGTGCGCCTAAGATCTTTTGCTGCTCATTATTAAAGCTAATTACAACTCCTCCAGCATTGCCCGCTCTAATTGTCACCTGTTCTTTTCCCGTCCATTGACGCTGAGTACCTTCAGGCAAAATACCCTCAAAAGCCACTGTTCCATCCACCATAACCTTGAGCCAGCATCGCTCTTGCAAATTTATGCCTACACTTACCGCTTCAGAATTATTCGATTGGGAAACAAATTGGGGTGTAGCTTGTGAGCGAACTTCAGCAGTAGCATCGGATTGTTTTGGTTCAGCTTTGGGAGCTAAAGCTGGGCTTTCTGGTGGCGTTTGATTAATAATCACTGGGCGTTCTACCAAAGTAGTAATCCCTCTAGCCGAAACAATCACTAATAGAATATATAACAGATATAAATGGAGCGATCGCAACTGAAAATTGAGCCAGTATTTACGACTGTTTTTTTGAGGTAAACTACTGCTTACTGTATTAGGATCACTCTGCGGCTCGACCTGAAACATGATCTCATTTGCTCCAATTTCTCGGGCAAATTTAGCCACCAATGCTTGAATATAAAAAGGCTCTGGTAGCTCTTGAAGATCTCCTGCTTCAATGGCTTCTAACAATCGTTTAGAAATATGTGTTTTATTAGCTACAGCATCAAGAGAGATATTTTTAGCTACGCGAATCCGATTTAGGTTAGCACCTATATCCTGTAGTTTTTGTTGATCTGTAGTTGAATTAGGGTTAGTCATACACTGCCCTCCTAGGCTGTGCAGCTACTTGAAGAAACTTGGCGTTAACAGAAGATTTTTTTAACAAGTTAATTTCAGCTTGATTTAAATGTCTATATTTACCTTGAGGAAGTTCCAAGTCCTTAACCATACTTAAAGTAATTGAACCAATGGCAATGCGATGTAACCTTTTTACCTCATAACCAAGGTGTCGAGCCACACGGCGTATTTGTCGATTTTTGCCTTCAGTCAAGACAATTTTGATGATTGTTTTAGCTTTGTCTGACCTGATTAAATCAATTTTGGCAGGTAAAGTCTTTTTTCCGTCTAGAACTACGCCATTGCTCCAGCAAGCTAAATCTTGGGCAGCAGGAAAACGATCTAATTCGACCAGATAGGTCTTAGGCAGATGATAGCGGGGATGAGTCAGAGCAAGAGTTAGATTGCCGTCATTAGTTAAGATTAAAGCCCCACTGGAGGCAAAATCTAATCTGCCAACAGGATGAATTCCTGTTTTGAACCTCAAGCTTGTTGGTAATAGGTCGATGACGGTGGAACGATGCTGAGGATCGAAACAGGTAGAAACTACTCCCGTTGGTTTGTTTAACAATAGGTAGATTAGCTGAGGGCGATTGGTCTGGTTGACTGCTTTGCCATCTACTTGAAGAACATCGGCAGTTAAGTCGACTTGATCACCCAACTTGACTATTTGACCGTTAATCTGAACTCTCCCCGCAATAATCATTTTTTCGGCTTTGCGTCGTGAGGCAATTCCCCACTGTGACAAAACTTTTTGGACTCGTTCAGCCATCAAAAGACATTCCTAAACTTGCATTGGTTTACTTTAATTTTACGAAAAAAGTAGTAGTCTCACCAAGTCAGCGAGTTAGTCATATATTTCCCAATCAGTCCGTTAAAATGTCAGCAAATTTATCTAAAAAGTCCGCTAATTTAAGTTACGGTTGTTGACAATTGAGCTGCGGTCATGATGATTTTCGTTACAATTAAAATATTCAAATAGCAATAATTAGTCAAATAAACAGATTTTTTAAGTTTATGCTTGATTTACAATCATTTTTTGAATTTTCTCGGCTTAATTGTGTGGCAATTTGCTCTTTTCTCATACCTGCTAACCTAATCGTTACGCTCACTACCTTAGTTTTGGTCGCTACTGATCAATCATTATCAAAAATGCGTTGGTCTAAAACCATCGCCTCTTGGTTAGCTGTTGCTCTATTCCTCCACGTTTCTACCTGGTTTATGATCGGCGTGGTTACCCCTGTAACCTTTATTTTGTTTGGGTTAGGCACAACCTGTTTGATTGCCAATGTGATGGCTGTGGCTTATCGACAAAAAATTGCTCAACGATTTTCTGCCAAACTCTTACCGCCACTAACCTGATAGATTGAATAGTGTAAGTTTTGTGGTCAAAAAACCGTGAGCGATCGCCAAGCCAAATTTTTTTCCCGATTCTCAGTCAGTTTGTTTGTGGTCTGGATTCTCTTTTTCCTGGTATCATGTAGCCCACCGCGAAGGGTAAGTGCCGAAGAGAGAATGTTTCGTAATTTTTCCTTGGAATTTATTGATCACTACGAAATACCCAAGGCTACTTATGAAAATACCTTAGTTGGTGGATTATCGGCGATCGCCTATAATCGTGAGCAAGATATTTTTTATGTATTGTCAGACGATCAAAGCAAATATTCTCCAGCTCGTTTTTATACTTTTAAACTCAAGGTAAAACAAACCGATGACGCTCAAATTAAGCTAGAAAGCTTTGAGCCACAAAATGTAACGATCCTGCTCGATGAAAACGGTAAGCAATATCAGCCAGGCGGTATTGATCCCGAAGGACTAGCCATTTCTCCTCGCAACACGATCTTTATCTCTAGTGAAGGCAATCCCAATCAAGAAGTTAAGCCTTTTATAGCCGAATTTGAATTAGAAACAGGCAAGAAACTAGCTGATATTCGTTTACCAAAACGCTACCTATCTGGCGCAGAATCTCAAGGAATACAACAAAATTTAGGGTTTGAATCTTTAACTATTAATCGTACAGGATTACCAGAAGATCCTTTTCGCGTCTTTAGTGCTACTGAATCGGCATTAATTCAGGACGAATCTTTAGCAGCGGAAGAACAGGCCAGGATTCGTTTTTTACACTACGTCATTAATCCTGTAGGTGATCCTGTTTTAGTGGCAGAGCATTTATATTTACTTGAATCGGCACCAGTAGAAGTTATTTCTAATGGATTAACTGAACTATTAGCATTGCCAACGGAGGGGTATTTTCTCAGTTTAGAAAGAACTTTTGGCTTTGAGGGGGCAGGAGCAAAATTATTTCAGGTCGTGATTGGTAATGCTACAGACACGACAAATATTGCTAGTCTAAGAGGGAACATATCTCAGGTGCAGCCTTTGCGGAAAAAACTCTTATTTGATTTAGCAGATTTAGGCATTGATCTAGATAACTTGGAGGGGATGACTACTGGGCCTCGTTTACCTGATGGCAGTAAGAGTTTACTGCTAATTAGCGATGATAATTTTAATGATGAACAGATTAATCAGCTATTGCTGTTTCGCTTGGTCGAAAATAAGTAATAGCTGATTAATTAGCAATCGAATTACAACTACAGGTTTGCCAATAATCAATTAAACTCCATGACATTGCTGGTATTTTTTCCCGCCACCACACCAACATGGCTTGTTTGGTTTGGGCGCTGTTCCAGGTAAAATGTCCCCATCGACATAAAACCATTGACCATTAGTTTTAATAAACTTAGAACGTTCGTGGAGTTGTCCTGGTTCAGTTAGCTGATAAATTGCTTCAAACTCGACAATACCTGTGGCATCATTTTTTTTGCCTTTTGCAGTATTGATAATAGTTAATCTCAACCACTTGGTATTGTTAATACTTTTAGCTAATTTTCGCTCATCATCTGGCTTTCTGTGATCTGGATGCAGAGTTGCAATGAGATAATTAACATTACTCCGAGCAAAAGCAGTGTAGCGCGATCGCATTAATTTTTCTGCTGTCTCTGGTTTTTTCTTACCTGATAAGTACATCCCACAACAGTATTGATATTGCTTTTTACTGCCACAGGGGCACAGTTCTCGGCTCATATTGAGGTATTTATTTAGTTAAACGTGACTTTTCTGGCGGTAGTTTCCAAGAAGATCGGGTGACATGATATTTTCGATTGAGACTGCCTAAAGTTTGCCTTTTTTTAACTAGCAAATAGTCTACTAGTTAATTTACGATGATGCATTTGAGCCAGGTCAATTGTTGGAGTACAAGACCACATTTGATCTAGCCTGAGCGAAGCTGCTGTATGATAAGCTGCCTCGATATCTGGTGCTAATTGTAAAAGTATTTGTTGTGCTTGCAGATGTCCTAAACTTCCCAGACGAATTGCTGCGCCTAACACTCCTGTAATAAAGCTATGTAAGAAAGCTAGACAAGTATCTGTAACGCTTAAACCAGCAATGTTGCTGACTACGCTAAAAATAATAGGATGCAAACAGTAAAATTGATTTAAAGCGCGCGATCGCTCTAAAGTTTCTAAATGTGGATGTTGCCAGGTAGACTGCGCCACCATCAGTAATGCTCTTCCGCTTTGGATCTGAGTTTTGCGGGTGATTTCTATTAAAGTTTGAGCATATAGTTGCGCTGCGACTTGTTTTACCTGTTCTAAATCATCTGCTGCACTAGCGCGATAGCCATGAATCAAAGCTACTAAATCACAGGGCGCAATTTTGTTGTCTAAAAGTATTTGTAGAAAAGCGATTAAATCTTCAGGCTGCTGTATTTGTCCTTGTTGAATCAAAGATTCTAACCCATGGGAAAGAGTATAAGATCCAGAGGGGAAAAACGAATCCGCTAGCTGAATTAAAGTAAGCTTCTGCTTAATAGTCGATGCTTGAGTGTTCACTAAATTATTATGCCTGAGTCGTAATGATTGCTATCTGGATCGTAAAGTTGATTATTTATTGATGATATAGTCCATTTAAAGTAACAGCGATCGCCCTTTTTTTCGCTAATTTCAGCACCCAAGCGTCGATAAAACTTTAATCCGCCAATATTTCTAGCATCCGCAGTCCATGCTAAATGAGTGCAGTTATTCTCATCAGCAATTTGCTGTAATTTATTCATTAATAAAGCTCCTGCACCTTTGCTTCTCATATTTGGCTCGATATATAGATCGTCTAGCCAAATACTCGGTTGTCCTGCAAAAGAAGAATATCTAAATGCGTATAGCGCAAATCCAATTACATCTCGATTGTCTGCCGCAAACAGGACATAAGCAAAGGGATGATTGCTAAATATTGTTGCGCGTATTTTGGCTTCAGAAGTTTGAATTATGCCCGAGTAAGCTCCAACACTGCGATCAAATTCGGCTTTTTTTTGAATAAATTGATAAATTAAGGATACGTCATCAGAAGTAGCAATTCTAACTTTAATTAGACTATTATCCATGATCTTAGAATTAAAAGCTGGCGGAATACTATTGCGGTTTCCAAGTGCCATGAAAACTATGAGGAATGACAGCAGGTAAAGCAAGACGGCATACGGGTGGTTGAGCTAGTTGATCGCTTTGATAAATTCTGACTTCACTGCTATTAGTATTCCCGTCGTAGACTACGGTTAGTAACCAACCTTGTTCGGGGTGATCTTGAGTGGGGACTAAAATCGGTTCGGAAGGATAGATGTTTTCACCCATATCGGCGATCGCCATTTTACCAGTTTGCCGATCAAAACAGGCGATCGCATTAAACAATTCTTCACCGTGAGTTACGCCAGTACGATGCACGTTAAGATAGGTATAACACCAATTTTTCCCGACTTTGGCGGGAGAAACCAGAGGAAACTCACCACAGGCATCAGCTATTTGTTGATTGCTGATTACTTTGGCAGTTTGAGGTTCGATAACTAGTGACCATAAAGTTCCAGGTGCGGGAGTTTCAGTGTATCCAGATGCGACTTCCTTTAAATACTGATTCGTATCAAAGTTATCATAGCGAGTAAATTCAGTCACAATATTGCCGTCTTCGTTGACATAGCCATTAGCAAAATGCCACTGAAACCAAGGATCGGTTTGACCACGGCTGATTAAAGCTAAACTGTCGCGATCAAAGATTAAAATCTCTGTACTCAACTCTGGTTTCCATTTTAAAGCGTCGCTATAGCTTTTTTGCCCTAGTGCCACAGGAGCAAGATTTACCCGTACTGGTGAGACTAAAAAGACTAGATATTCTCCTGCAAAGCAAAAATCATGAATTAGAGGTAGTCCCGAGAGAGTATGAGTATTCTGTTGCTCTAGCTTACCTGTAGCGTCACAGCGATAAAGATTGAGCGTAGCATTTACTCCCGCACCTATTCCATAATTAAAAATGTTTCCCGTAACGGGATCGACTTTGGGGTGAGCCGAAAAAGCTTGTTTGTCGCTCAACTCAGCTAAATTATCAAGACCAAGAGTAGATAGATCGTTTAAATCTAAGGCATGAGGCTTTCCCCCTTCCCAAAGCGCTAATAAACGGTCGGGTAAGGCTAAAACTGAAGTATTAGCTGAATTTTTAATTGATTTAAGCCAATTATGCCAAAACGCTCCCGCAGCGGTCATGCCGTAGTTAGGATAAATAAAAGCATCTTTTGACTGTTCAGCCAAGTATCCTTGAGTTTGTACATAGCGATACACTCCGCTAACTCCTGCATCGGTAAAATGAACCCCTAAAATAGCACCGTCACCATCAAACCAATGCCCGACTTGCTGTTTACCTCGCGATAACCTAGCAGGGCCGTTGCGATATAGTGTTCCGCGTAAATCTGAGGGGATTTCTCCAGCAATAATTGATAAAGGAGTCAAATCAAATTCGGTGGCGGGTTGGGCGATCGCTTTTGACCAGGCTTTCAGTTTAGATGCAGTTATCATTGGTTTCTTTTAAGTTTTTATAACTAATTCAAAATTTATAGATTAGCGGACAGCGATATACTATCAATGGTAAGCAGTAAAAAATTGTATAAACTCTCTTATTAGTCTGAGATTAGCTTAGTCCAATACGAAATACAAAATATGAATTCAGGAATCGACTTACAAGGAAGTTTTGTCCAAACCTTAAAGGATTTTGGGCTTTCGGCTGGTTTGGCTAAAGCTATTTGGCTCCCATTACCGATGTTATTGATGATTATTGGCGCAACAATTGGAGTTTTAGTAGTAGTTTGGCTAGAGCGAAAAATTTCGGCTGCTGCTCAACAGAGAATTGGACCTGAATATGCAGGACCTTTGGGAGTATTACAGCCAGTTGCCGATGGCATCAAGTTAGTTTTTAAAGAAGACGTTATTCCCGCCAAAGCAGATCCCTGGCTATTTACGCTCGGGCCAATATTAGTGGTAATTCCAGTATTTTTATCATATCTAATTGTACCTTTTGGTCAGAATTTAATCATTAGCGATATTAATGTTGGGATATTTATTTGGATTTCTCTGTCTAGTATTGCTCCCATTGGCTTGTTGATGGCAGGCTATGCTTCCAATAATAAATACTCTTTGCTGGGTGGTTTAAGAGCAGCAGCTCAATCTATTAGTTATGAAATTCCCTTGGCATTATCAGTACTGGCGATTGTAATGATGTCTAATAGTCTCAGTACTATCGATATTGTCGAGCAACAGGCTGGATACGGCATTTTGGGCTGGAATATTTGGCGACAACCAGTCGGCTTTATTATTTTTTGGATTGCAGCACTAGCTGAATGTGAGCGTTTACCCTTCGATCTACCAGAAGCGGAAGAAGAATTAGTCGCGGGTTATCAAACAGAATATTCAGGAATGAAGTTTGCTCTTTTCTATCTAGGTTCTTACGTTAATTTAGTGCTATCGGCGTTAGTGTTTGCCATCCTATATTTAGGTGGATGGGAATTCTTTATTCCTTTAGATCGTTTAGCAGATTGGATTGGAGTTGCGGAAACTACTCCCTGGTTACAGGTATTAACTGCTTCATTGGGCATTATTATGACCCTGGTAAAAGCTTACTTTCTGGTCTTTATCGCGATTTTGCTGCGTTGGACTGTACCTCGTGTCCGTATTGACCAATTGTTAGACCTAGGCTGGAAGTTTCTATTACCAGTCTCCTTGGCTAATCTTTTGATCACTGCTGCCTTGAAATTGTCTTTTCCCCTAGCATTTGGTGGCTAGCTTCACCGACTAAAAGTAATTAAACAAAACAAGCGCAAAAATCATGTTTAATATTCTCAAACAAGTACAAGACTATGCCAGCGAGAGTTGGCAAGCGGCAAAATATATTGGTCAAGGTCTTTCGGTTACTTTCGATCATATGCAGCGTCGTCCCGTAACGGTTCAATATCCCTACGAAAAACTAATTCCTTCGGAACGTTATCGTGGCAGAATCCACTTTGAATTTGATAAATGTATCGCCTGTGAGGTTTGTGTTCGCGTCTGTCCGATTAACTTACCTGTGGTTGATTGGGAGTTTGATAAAACAGCTAAGAAGAAAAAGCTCAATCACTATAGTATTGACTTTGGTGTTTGTATTTTCTGCGGTAATTGCGTGGAATATTGCCCGACAAACTGTTTGTCGATGACAGAGGAGTATGAATTAGCTTCCTATGACCGCCATGAACTTAACTATGATAATGTTGCTCTAGGACGCTTGCCCTATAAAGTAACCCAAGATCCAATGGTTACGGCTCTTAAAGAGTTTGCTTACTTGCCTCAAGGTGTAGTCGATCCCCATGGATTACCTAAAGGATCTCAGCGTGCTGGCCAACGCCCAGAAGACATTTTACCAGAAATTGAAGCTGCTAAACCCAAGGCAGAAAGCACTGAAGAATGAGGAATGAGAGATGAGGAAGAGTATTAAATACTATCTTCTGAACTCAGAATTGATAATTTATCCTCAGTTTGATTGATTAAATAACTATAAAAAGAGGCAAGATGAATTTAGCGGAAGGAGTACAGATAGTTTCTTTTGGCATCCTGGGGGTGATGATGATCGTAACGGCCCTGGGAGTTGTTCTATTACCCAAAATTGTCCATTCTGCTTTTTTATTGGCTGGGGTGTTTATTAGCATCTCAGGTTTATATATTCTGCTCAATGCAGATTTTGTAGCAGCAGCGCAGATTTTAGTTTATGTTGGTGCAGTTAATGTGCTAATTTTGTTTGCCATCATGCTGGTTAACAAACAAGAAGATTATAGCGAACTGCCTGGTCGTAGGCTGCGTCAAGTCTCAACTGCGGTGGTTTGTTTTGGTTTGTTTGCTTTGTTGGGAACAATGGTTTTAGCAACGCCTTGGTCACTAAACACTACTTCTCCTGCTGTAATTGATAACACGATTGTTGCTTTGGGTGAACATTTCTTTAGTGATTATTTATTGCCTTTTGAATTGGCTTCAGTACTGTTATTGATGGCGATGGTCGGGTCAATTATTCTGGCTCGTCGTGATTTAATTCCTGAATCTTCATCTACCCCAGGAACTGTTACGACTAAGCTGACTTTGCCAGAGCGTCCTCGCGAATTAGCCAGCCTAAGTGGTGATAGCGATCGCCAATAAGTAATCAATAATTAAGGAGTAAGAATTAGATGCAGTTAGAATATTTTTTGCTGTTAGCAGCAGCCTTGTTTTGTATTGGAATTTATGGTTTGATTACTAGCCGTAATGCGGTAAGAGTTTTAATGTCAATTGAGTTGATGCTCAACGCCGTCAATTTAAATTTAGTCGGATTTTCTAATTACTTAGATCCAAGTAATATTAGAGGTCAGGTGTTTACGATTTTTGTCATTACAGTAGCGGCAGCAGAAGCAGCTGTAGGTTTAGCAATTGTGTTAGCTATTTATCGTAATCGCAACACTGTTGATATGGAACAATTTAATTTGCTTAAATGGTAGTGAGTTAGCGAAATTAATGAGCTGGCTTTAGCTTTGGAGCAAATCTATCTCTATAATTTTAAAAAAGCCGAGAGTTATCTCGGCTCAAACCAAAGATTAACGATCTAGCGGTTGCACTGTTATTGAGGGATTGACGAGCATTTTCATCACTAACCATGACTAACATAGGCGATCGCCTTTTCCATTCCATCTTGTCAAGCTAAATTTGAACTTGGCTCTAAATAAATACAGGTTTTTTTAACTGGGTTGCATTTAAAAAATAGTTTCAGTCCCTGAAGAATGTAACATAGTTTCAGTAATAACCTTAACCTAGACTCCCAAGACCTCCATGTCGTTAGCCAAGCCCAAGAAACAGACGCTTAATCTATCGTTCTCTGCGCTCTTGTTCTGGTTGGGAATTTTCTCAATCATAGTTTTTTTTCTGGCACCGATTCTCTGGCAAATACTTACTTCTGTGAAGGTCAACGAAGATATTTCGGCAATTCCTAATGTTTATTTACCAAACAAAATTACCGCCGAACACTACACCGAGCTGTTTAACCGTCGTCCTTTTTTAACCTATATCTTTAACAGTGCTTTAGTAGCTAGTATCTCGACAATTTTATGCTTGGTTTTCGGTGCTCCCGCAGCCTATGTTTTAACCAGAATGAATTTGCCTGGAGAAAAATTGATCCTGACAGGAGTTTTGATTATTACTTTATTTCCTTATGTGCTACTATTTTTAGGCTTACTAGAAATAGTTAAACTTGTTGGTCTAGGCAATAATTATCTCGCTCTGATTATTCCCTACACCGCCATCAATTTACCTCTAACTATCCTAGTAATGAGAAGTTTTTTTCAGCAGCTTCCCAGAGACTTAGAGGATGCTGCCAAAATGGATGGCTACAAAACTTTGGGGATGCTAATTAATATCTTGCTGCCTATGACTCTACCAGCATTAGCAACCACTGGTATTTTGACTTTTATTTTTGCCTGGAATGAATATATTTTTGCTCTGACCTTTATCACTGAAGAAGCTAAAAAAACTATTCCCGTAGCTACTGCACAATTAGGGGGAGCAAGTTTGTTTGATATTCCCTATGGACCGATCGCTGCGGCGACAGTTTTGGGTACTCTACCATTGATAATTCTCGTCTTAATTTTTCAGCGTCAGATTGTTCAAGGGTTAACAGCAGGTGCAGTAAAAGGTTAAACCAAGACAATTGATTACAGCTAAACCTTTTATTTGACCAGTTCTATTTGTGAAGTAGACCCTCATGTATATATCCGAAAGCGATAAAGCAATCATTCGTCAGCTGATCGAAAAACAACTTCAAGCATTTCAAGAAAACGATGAAGAAACAGCTTTTTCTTTAACCAGTCCAACTATCCAAAGAAAGTTTGCTCAGCAAGATTTTATGACCATGGTGAGCAATAAATACAGCGCGATCATCAAGCCTCGCTCGATTATGTTTCGTGGGTTTACTTTGGTTAACGACTTCCCCGCGTTAGTATCAATGATTATGGATCGAGATGGCAGTTTAGCTCAAGGAATTTTTATCGTCCAACATCAACGCGACTACAGTTGGCGCATTCATGGTTACGAGCTTGTTTCTATGGATGAGAAAATAATTTGATGCCTGCTCCGAGGAACGGTAGTTTTCAAATGCTCGATTTTTCAGCGATCGCCTCGGTTATTTGAGGCTAGAATACCTGTGTTAATCAAACCAGGATAAGATTTTAATCCGATCTTGCTCAAGACTATCGATTCTATATTTATGTTGACTTATAGTATTCTTTAATTGTTCTAGTTTATTCTGGACAATCGCGATCGCCTTTTCTAATTCATTCTCATACAGGTGGCTTTCTCGTTCCACAGCGATAATCAAGATTTGAATTGATTGTTCGATGACTAAACGAATTAAGTTTTGATAATTACGATCAACAGTTCGTTTAAGCTCTTTTGAATGTTGCTTTAATTTTGCTGTTTTGATATTTTGACCAGTCATTAAATTAATAATTTGGAAAACTACAATTACAAATCCAATATATTTTCCCTCACCAAAATATATCCAGGTAAATAAGTATATTGCCGAGCCGATTAATAATGAAATTAAGAGACGAAACCAGCTGCTTTGAGTAAAATAATAGTCAAAACTGATTCTACTATTAAATTTAAGGCAATTAGCATCAATAATTTGCTTTAAATCTAAATCAGGATATTTTTCAGAAATAACTAATGGCAATTCGAGTTCTGAAGTTAGCAGCGGCATAATATCTAATCTTTCGTTAATCTTAGCTATCAAACCCTGTAGACCATTTTCTGCATAGACATAGTTGATTTGTGACCATTGAAAAACCATAAACTCATTAACTTTTTGCTGGCATAGTTCAAATATATAATCATGAATATATTTAGTCTCAAATGAATTAGTTAAGGTGAGATATACATAAGTAGCTTCTGTTTCTTTGACTAGCTTAATTTGAGAACTATAAATTAGCTGTTGAACGTTAGACATCAAACCATCTGCCAGAAAAGGATTGAGTAAATCAGCTTTAGAGTGATTAATTTCCAGCTTGATTGCTGTAATTATTTGCTGTTTTAACTTATTCAAGTGATTGATGTTTTGTCTAAACTGTTGCTGATAATAATCAGGCGGTAAATTTTGTAGATATGTGCTTTTTAGATACTCTAATTCTTGCTTAACCTCGGTAATTTGATGATTAACAAAATGCTCAATAGTAGCTCGTGCTTCTTGCTTACTTCTAGCACTCAACTTTGCTATAGCTAGTTTTGATAGTTGAATCAGCAATTGTTGATAGATGCTAAGTTGCTGAGGATTATTCAAGTCGATAAAATTATTTACTGGTAATTGTACCCACTGGTCTAAGGGATAATTTTGGGTCGTTAGCCAGTTGGATAAATAAGCATCTTGGAGGTTTTTTTTTGGCTGTTTAACTAAAAGAACGAAGCTAATATTTTCTTGTTGAGCAAGTTTGATTAATCGCCAATGATGTTTAGCAATATTCTGCTTAAAATAATAGATTAAACAGATTAAATCGCAGTTTTGAACGATGCGACGTAGGTTACTAATTGGTGCGACAACTTCAAATTCATAAAGCGATCGCAGCTTGAGATTTGCTCGATTTTTGGCTTGGAGGTTTTTGGCCAAAGTTACTGACGGACTGACGATTTTAACTACTGGTTTATTAGCAGTTCTTAGCTTAGATACAGCTACATTCAAAGTTTCAATCAACTTGCAGTAGGCAGGTTCAGCCTTAGCTTGCTGAGTCAGATAGTCTTGAGCTTGCTCGATTTTACTGATGATCTGGCTAATTTCGTCCATTAAGCGTCATTTAACCACCACTGACGGGAGGAATCAAGACTAGCTCATCTCCATCTTGGAGTATGGTATCAGATTCAACAAACTGCAAATTGACCCCAAAGCGCGTAACTTCGCGCCATTTCGCCAAATAAGGCTGTTGCTGGATCAAAGACTCTAAAACATTGGCTACAGTTGTCTGCTGTGGAAGCATCATCTCTAATTCTGGAGTTGCCAAAATCTCTTGATAAATCGCAAATAATTTAACTTTGACAGTTATATTTTCTTGCGTCATAAAAAGTATTGCTCCTGACTTTTATACAGGCAAAAACATTGTCTTGGTTTTATGAGCGATCTAATCTTCAACCTGATAGCCAAACTCGGCTAACTGTAGTCGAGACTGTCGCCATTTAGGTTCAACTTTAACAAACAATTCTAAATGAACTTTGCCTGAAATTAACTTTTGAATTTGTTGACGTGCTGCTGTGCCGATAGTTTTGAGCATACTGCCTTTTTTGCCAATGATAATACCTTTTTGGGAGCTACGCTCAATATTAATTGCCGCATTGACTTTAGTTAGCTTGGCTGTTTCTTCGATCTTTTCGATCGTAATTGCCACCGAATGGGGAATTTCTTGACGAGTGTGCAATAAGATCTGTTCTCTAATTAACTCTGCCATGATAAATCGTTCTGGCTGATCGGTTACCAAGTCTGGAGGATAGTAATAAGGGCCAGTGTCTAACTGGTTAATTAATGTCTGCTGTAGATTTTCGGTTCCTATACCAGCAGTTGCAGAAAACTTAACTGTAGACCAATTAGTGTCGGCAATTAGATCGGCATAGGTATCATCGATAAACTGATAATTACTCGGCTGCAAATCGACTTTGTTTAAGCCGAGAATTACGGGAGTGTCTATTCGCTTGAGAATATCCAAGATAAAGCGATCACCTGTCCCAGCTTCAGTAGAAGCATCGACGACAAACAAAACCAAATCTACCGAATTAATTGCGGTTTTGGCATTTTGAACCAATACTTTTCCCAATTCGTGATGAGGTTTATGAATTCCTGGAGTATCGACGAAAATAATTTGCGCTTCAGGGGTAGTGAGAATTCCCCGTAGTCGGTTGCGGGTAGTTTGTGCCACGGGAGAAACAATGGCAATTTTTTGTCCGATCAAATGATTCATTAAGGTAGACTTGCCTACATTAGGTCTACCGACAATGGCAACAAAGCCAGACTTGAATCCTGGAGGTGCGATCGGGATCGTCGTCAGTTGATTATCTAAATTTAATTCTGGGTTCATGAAGCGTTAGGAGGTATTTGTTTACTTTCGTAATTTGTCTGTAGTGGGGCAAAAATTATCTGTTCCCTAATCGCTCATCGGCGATCGCTGATTTTTTTACGGTAAAGATCTAGCTTACCAAAACACGATAACTACTGAACTAGCAATCTAAAATATCCATTACATATTCACCTTGATTGACACATTGATTCGTAGCGATATCAAACACTATTCCTGGAGTTTCGGCGCAAACATCAACTATTTCTGGCGTTGTTCCCTGTTTATTAAAACTGAGTAGCTGATAGATTCGATCTCCTGGATTTACTCTAGCTTCTAGCGGTAATCTAGACTGAACCATCCCACCTGTTGGGGCATAGTAACTGTTTATTTTACTCTTGGATATTATGGTAACTTCGGCAGTAGTAACTTCCTGAGAACAAGACAAAATCTGTTGGTGAGCCAAATAATTTTTAATTCCAGTTACCCCTTTGGCTACAGACTTGGGGTTCATTACCATGCCTGCACCCAATTCCAAAGTCCAAGATTCGACGTCAAATCTAACTTCCCTACCCAAATTAGCTAATTCTTTTTCTAAAGCTAGCCATGGCTTGAGAAATGCCTCATCAAAAGCATCACCATCATATTTGTCCATCAGAACGCCGTATTCCAGCAATAAATATTTAGTGCTAGCAATTCTTTCTTTAAAACCAAAAGTATAGTCGATCGCCTGATTACTGGAACTATGAATATCAATTACATAATTGGCATCTAAACACAAAGACTGTAGTTGGTAACGGTATTGACGACTGATGGGGAGACTACTGGGTTGATTGATGCGATCGAGTTCTTTTGCCCAGGCTTGTTTGATTTTAGCTAAATAATTACTACGGATAACCTCAGGAGCATAATTAAGCTGTGATTGAGCAAACTCGGTTAAATCTTCGATCTCTTGTTCATAATCCCAAAAAATGCGATTCCAATTTTTACCATCGTAGCTATTGAACCTCCCCGTAGCAAAAAAGTGCGATCGCTGATTTACCCCTAAAGGATTACACACAGGCACTAGGCAAATCTCTCCCTGTAACTGGGATTGGTCTAAAGTCATTAAATAAGCAATTAATTGCTGAATTACGGCATTACCCACAATTTCCGCACCATGCAGATTTGCCTGTATGTAGGCTTTTTTACCCGACTGTTTACCCACAAATTTATATACTTGTAAGGACAAAACATCACCAGAAGCCAGTTTTAATAAATCTATGGTTGAAATCAGGGGAATCATGATGTTGAGTTGGTGCGGATTGGTCAAGATAGCAACAATTTAAGATAGCATTCTTGAGCGAGCAATTTTTCGCTGGGAGTAAAAGTATTTTGTTTACCGCGTCAAGCGTTCCCTGTGCAAAGCTTGCACAGGGAACGCTTGCTCAAGTTAGCTGAATTCTGAGATGAAGCTTAATCAAGGTTGAGGTTGAGGCGCAAAAACCTTTACAGCAGCGCGATATGAGCTTTGGTTATTTGACCAAAATTGCTGTAGCTCAAACAAATCCTTAGTATCAATCTGCAAATCCTCGGTAGGGAAGTTTTGCATTGCCTCAATTACCGTCCAACCATCAGAATCACTGGGTAAGTCGGCAGCTTTAAGTAAAGCAGAACGAACTGCATAAAATCCATTATGTTGAGGATGAGTTTTAATTACCGAACCTAATTGCTGCAAAAACTGTTCTCCCTCGGGGGTATGAGCAAATTGATGTATCGCCACGCGATCGCCTTCAAAACGATTGTTTAACCAATAACGTAATTGCACTAAAGTTTCCTCGTCTACAAATTGAGCATAAAGGCGAAATTCGCGACTCATCTCTCCTGTAGCTGCATATCTAGCTAAAGACTCGACCGAAATTTTGCCCTGAAATGGTCCATAAATTAACTTTACTTGTTCTGCGCCCAAAGCCGATTTAGATCTAAAGGCTAAAACTGATAAGCCTAGACTTAAAGTGATTAAGCAGCGTAAAACCAATGTTAATTTAAGATTTTGTTGAAGATTCATAATTAAAATAGTGTTGACAGACAAGCCAAGAATCGCAATTTAAAATCGTTTGAATAATATTTATGTCGAAAAAAGTATTATCAATACTTATTGTTCCCGATTAAAACTAAAACGAATCAGGCTTAATTAAATTACCTGAAACTTTTATAATCTGGATAGCTCTATACAAGAAAGCATGATGAATCAGTCTCAGCAATTACATACTTTGGCAGTAGATATCGGCGGTAGTGGAATTAAAGTCATGGTCTTAGATCCTCAAGGTCAACCGATTAGCGATCGCCAACGTTTAAAAACTCCTGATCCAGCCAAACCAAAACAGGTAATTAATACTATTTTGACCCTCGCCCAATCCCAAGAGTTTGACCGTGTGTCAGTGGGCTTTCCTGGAGTAGTGCAACATGGTCTAATTAAAACTGCCGTTAACCTAGACCCTGATTGGCTGGAATACGACTTGGCGACTAATTTGTCGCAGTTATTATCTAAGCCAGTAAAGGTAGCTAATGATGCCGATATTCAGGGGTTTGGGGCGATTTCTGGTCAAGGAGTAGAGCTGGTGGTGACTTTGGGGACGGGATTTGGTTCAGCTTTATTTGTCGACGGAAAATTAGTGCCAAATTTGGAGATGGGACATCATCCGTTTCGTAAGAAAGAAACTTATGAACAACAATTAGGTAGAGCAGCCTTAGAGAAAGAAGGTCAAAAGAAATGGAATGATCGTTTGGAAAAAGCCCTAGCTAATCTAGAACATCTGTTTAACTATGACCAACTTTATCTTGGTGGCGGAGAAACTAAAAATATTGACTTTACTTTGCCTGATAATGCCACGATTGTTCCTAACATTAACGGCTTACTGGGCGGTATTAAACTCTGGACTAATTAATTACTGATTACTGCTCCAATTAATCGGTAACGGTAAGAAAGTTTCTTGATCTGGTTCGATTTGAGGATTAACTTCAGTTGCTCGATCTAAGACGGCTTCAACGCGGTCATATATCTGCTGAGCTTCTGCTAAAGAGTTACCAATACTGGTTAAGCCTAACTTGCCGAATTCTGACAACGCACCCATAAGATGAAAGACCGTTCCCGTCTGACTGCTACTATCAAAATGTAGTCTTTCCTGAGCAACAATATCCATCAAATCATTAGGCAATAAACCCCGATACTGCTCCTTTTGTAAATTATCCGTAGCAATATAGTATTTCTCCTGACCTTGCTGGCTGAAAAATTTTCCTGTATCGTAATCAAATGTGCCATTAGTCAACAATCTCAAGGTCATAAAAGGATGGGTTGTGCCACCCTTACGTAAGTTAATTTCGATCGCCTGAATCTCCCATTTTTTGGTTTCGCTATCCTGTACTGCAATGAAATCTACTCCATAACGTTCTATTGCACCTTTGGCTGCCAAGACTTCTCCTACTCTCAAGCCCAGTTCCTGTAATTCATAGCGATAGGCAGCATCGGCAGGAAAATAGCACCCTTCATAGACTTGTCCATTTGTACCCCCCAAAATTTGATCATGGGTGGAGATAATTTCTACTTCTCCTGATGGTCGAATATAACCTTGCACACTAGGCGATCGTTTAAGCTCTCCTTCGACAAAAGCCTCAACAATTGCCCCTAATTCGGGAATACGAGTCGAAAAAGAAGACCAAGTTTCTCCTGTACCCTGAAAGCTCATAGTTTCTAGCTGTTTACTTAAAGCAGTTTTGGTTTCTACCTTACTGCATAGATCAGGAGCGTAGTTTTGAATTGGTCTTAAGTCTAATACGGCATTGCCTTCACCAGAAAAACCTTCGTTGAGCTTGACAACAATTCGTTGCAGATCGGGCTGTCTTTGCCAGAGTAGCCATAATTCTTGAAGCAAATCCGCTGTATTGGTAACGGTGTAGCTGCCGTCAGGATGAGGAATCTTCGCCTCGGCAAAAATTCGCCGACTACCGCTTTTTGAACCCCAAGTCAGCACTTCAGGAGATGCCGCCAACAGAGGGATACCTAATTGTAAAGATAATTGCTGCTCTAAATCGGTGGAGTTATAGCAGACCATATATGATTTGTTAGGACGCAAAGCACGGCGAATTTTCTCTACCAGCCGAGGACGCTCTAAAATCTTTTGGGTTAGAGGTTTGAGAGAACCATCGTAGGTGCTGATTAATAATAAGCGATCGCGAGCATGAGAAAAGGGAATTCCTGGTAATAGTTGCAGATAATAATCAATTACGATCGGACATAAGGGCAAAGCCGTAATATAAATTACCCTAGTTAAAGGATTACGTAAGCGAATCAAAGAAAATAGCAACCTTTCTTCATAGTGTAAAAATCCCGCTACTTTATCTCCTACCTGCTGATCGACGCTAAACGAAGGAATAACTAATATGTCAAAGTTATCTTGGTCAAAAATATCAATACTCTGCCAAAGCTTCCCCTCCTCGGGTGATTTTGTCCATTCTCGTAGCTGATTTTGTAGCTGTCTAAAACGCTTGGCCGCTGCTTCTGAATGAAATGTATCTACCATGTTTAGGGAAAGTAACAATACTTTCGAGAAAACTCTAAGAATTATAGTAACCCGCGATGAATGTTGATTTTAATCTGTTTAAATAATTCATTATGATGGTGTTAAATCCAAAATGCGAAGCAGACTTGGACACAAAAGTCTCGGTACTTAGAGTAACCACTAGCCTTCTTGATGATTTGAATTTGCTTAATCTTGAACCCTTCAGGTATATCTCTTGAATTTTTAAACAAGTTTTTTACTGTTTAGCCTCTTGTCTGAGAAGAATTAGTGAAGTAACAGTAGTATAAAAAGCTATTGAATAACTACTAAAAAACAAATATTTATCGATCCAGACAAAACATCCTAAACTTAAAAGTAATCCGATCAATAACACAATAATTAGTTTATTTGAGACTAGCTCAATCACATTAGCTTTACTAATTATGATTAATAGCGGTAACATAAACTGCACATCATAATATGAGTATCTAGCAACAGGAATAAAAAATTCACCAATTAAGCATATTAAAGTGCCAAACAAAAACATGAATTTAACATCTTTAATCCTCGAATTATATTTAATTAGATAAAAGGTTAAAAAGGCGATAGTCAGAATAAATCCAATAATTAAAATCTCTCGACTCTTAGGTATGTCTAAAGCATTTAAAGCATCATAAATAGAAGTGTTAAATAGATTACGGAATTCTAAAGGGTTTCTACTGTATATATTAAATCCTTCAAAGGTTTGGGGATAAATGATATTCGAGCCAGCGATGCTTTTTTCAGGTAAGGATAAATATTCATTTAAATTGACAAAGCCTGTCATACCAAGCATCGCTAAAATATATTGTTTCCAGATAAATAAGCTGGCTACGCTAAAAGATAGTACAAAGGTTAATAATAAGCCAACTAACCCGCCCAACAAAAACGAATATCTTTGAAAGATTAAAAAAGGAATGAAAAATAATAAGAATGGAGGTCTTAAACTTGTAGTTATGCCCACCAAAATTCCACTGAAAAAATAATTGTATTTAGGTAACTTATTCAATAAGAACCAGGCAATTGCTAGCAGAAATATATAAACTATATATATTTGACCAGAGCTAACGTGAAAACGCCAAAATAAACCGTTGACAAAAAAAAACCGATGGCGATAGTTGAATTGGTTTTTAGCTTAGAATCACTTGTTTTCAGAAAAATAACTACTGTAGCGATAAAGGCTACCCACTGAACTATGAGCCAAATTACTTTTTGCTGTAGGTAAGAAAGGGGAGCAATAATCGAATGCAAAGCTATAACTGTAGGAGGAACGCTAACTTTAGACAGTAGTTCACCAGGAATATCTAATGGATCGTAAAGTCGCTCCGATAAGCTAGGTTGCCATTTAAAAAAATAAGGATCTATTCCCTGTAAAACTAATCTGCCGGCAACAACTCTATTTCTTAAATCTGTGCCAATATAAGTAAGAGTACTGTCAATATCAACTACTAAAGCGATCGCCGTAAATGCTAAAGCCAAGATAAATAGTACATTTAATATTTTAATGTTTTTAGCTGGTTTCATAAATCTATCGAAGACAAAATAGTTTTTTTGAGACTTAAAATATTTTATACCTTATGGTTATTTTTAAGGTTCAGAATTCACAAAAAAACTTAATTTAACCTATTTTGATTGGTGGATAGTTCAAAACTCGTCAATTAATTGAATAAAGAAAAAAATCTTCCTCGACTAAGCTAGGATCATCAAACGAGGCAATCAAATCAAAACTCAGAGCAGAATTTGTCTCTAGTAATTTTTTGTCCAGTAATAATAATAGCTTATTGCTGTTTTTACTTAACTTCTCAACTTGCTCAATAATTTCTTGTTGGTTTATATTGGTCTTATGCTTGGTACTTTTAGGTGTCCAAACAGTAAATGTACCAAAATCTTCTACTTCTGGGTAATATATTCTACGATTTAACCAAGCAGATATGGGAGAAACTTTAACATCTTGGCTACCAATAATAATATAGTCTTCTAGACCATTTTTTTGGATAAATATGGCAGCAGCTTGACTATTCGAGAAAGGCTTAATTAAATCTAGAATATATATTTTAACTCCAGCATAAAATTGGATACACAAAATAATTGTTATTAGGATACTTTTGTGTCTGTTGACAAAATGAAATATACTATGCTGGGTTAAATTATAGTGAGCTTGGTTAAAAGCTGTAAAATCAGCTTGAGAATTATAAAAAAAGATCCAATAGCAGGCTATCAACAAAATAAACAGATGTCCATTATGTCTTAAGTCAGGCATTTTCGCTAGCAAACCAAATATATTAATTAATAAAGTACCGCCTGTATAAATCAAAAATACTTTGGGTTGACGAATAAAAACAGCTGCAAAAATTAACAACAATAGTAATGATAACAATGTTGCTATTATAGGAGCTGAATTTACTGAAGCTATACGAGGAAACTGCTGGTTCTCAGTTAGAATATTTGTTCCCCATAAATGCTGAGTGAAAAAATTAGGAATAGGAATATAACTTCGCCAAATCCCTGTGACAACTCTGTCAATATCTAAATCTTCTGGCAAACTATTTTTAATAACAGTGACCAAAATTGATTTGTCTGGTTGACTTGCTTGGTTAACCACTCCAACTAATTCTGGTTCATCTTGGAGATAACTTGGGGGAATTATCTGCCTAATCGCACTGATCCAACCGAACAAATAAATTGTAATGCTAATAAACAAGTTTGATTTGCGTACAGATACTATATTAAACCAAAATATTTTTATTAAAGCTTCAGTAAACAGAACTAAAGCAAACGTAAAGCTAATAATCAAACTATAGGCATTGACATGGCATAATAAAGCCAAAATAATTGCCAAAAATATATAATTATGTTTTTCTCGACATAGCAAACTACAACAGGTAAAAATAAGCAAAACACCTAAACTATAATTTCTGCTAATGATTCCATATTCATATAAAGGAAAATAGCTAAAACAAAATAAAGTTTTCTGTAAATTACTAAATGTTGAATAGTAGAGAAAAACAAATACAACTGCCGTAACAATAATTAAATGCAGGAGTTGCATACTTGTCGGATTATTGGTTAACTTCGCCAAAAAATATAGGCATAAGTACCACAAGCCTGGATGACCTACATACTTTAAATTATGTAATAAATCTGCAACAGAATTGCTATCTCTAGCAATCAACCGTGCTTCTAATTCATCTCGCCACATTTCATGATTGACTATGCCAATCGCACTGACTATAAAGAACGCGATTAGCAATAGTAAATAAAGTCTAAAATCGGCTTTATTAAGCTTATTCAATCCGAATTCACCAGAATTATCTATTTTGAGCATGTCAACCGAAAATACTTAAATTAGGTAGTTTTGAGCGATTGAACCCTAAATTTTTCCCAGAAAAATCCTGCTACATTAGCAACTTGCGAGAGAAAAAATAGGATTGAGATTAGTATTTTGGGCTGTTTTGAAGTTTGAGAAAAAGGATAGGAAAGTAAATCAAAGTAAAAAGACAATGGCTCAACTTGGATTTCTTTAGCTGCTCTTTGAGAACGTATTTGATGAAAACAAAAAGCTCCTCTACCGTACCCAAAATGCTGTTTGCAAAATGAAGCCAGATCTAAATTGTGATAGTGATCGATTTGTGCTTCAGGTACATATACCATTGGATATACTTGACTCCAGCGATCGCAAAAATCACGATCTTCGGCGGCGGCTAAGGGAAAAGAAACATCAAACCCATTCAAAGCTCTAAAATTAGCGGTGGGCATGGCAATATTATTGGAGGCGAAAAAGGCATCTTTACCTTTAGCTGGATTGTAATATTCATAAAGATAATCAATCAGCTTTTGCGAAGCAGCAGAGAAAGGATTATTAGCCAAAGCATTGATGGTTTTACCGCCCAGCATAGCTTGGGGTGCATTTGCCAAGCTAGCGGCAAACTTAGTCAACCAATCAGCCTTGGGTTGACAATCATCGTCGGTAAATGCTAAAAATTCTCCTTGAGCAACTGTAGCACCACGATTTCTAGCAGCAGCAGGGCCAGCATTTTCTTGACGTAATAGTTGGAGATGAATCTTGAGTTTAAATGGCTCAACTACAGAATCCAAAGGCGTTTTACTGCCATCATCAACCACGATAACTTCAAAACAATCGCGAGGATAGTCGCTAGAGGCGATCGCTTGCAAACAGCTTGCTAGTCTTTGGGGACGATTATAGGTGGGAATTACAATTGAGAAAAAAGGTTTCTGAGACATTACCACTAATGAAAATTTTTAAATTGTTAAAATCTTAATTACTGTAAAGCAAAAATTATTTCCTGGTTGTATCATTAAATCTTAAAAAAGTTAAGATAGCCGTAAGCTGTTGCCGACTTTAAACTTGATCAACTTGGGTAGAATAAAAACGATCCAGAATATATAGAGAATGACTAGTTAATTTTACTGATAATCTATAGCTAATGTTCGAGCGTTTACCGCCTTTGGTTTCGGTGATTATTCCCGTCTACAATGATGGAGAGCGGTTGCGTTTATGCCTAGAGGCTTTAGAGCAACAAACCTATTCAAAAGACCGCTATGAGGTAATCGTAGTTGATAATGGGTCGGATGCCACCGCCAATATTAAGGGCATTGTCCAACAATTTGACAACGCGATCGCCCAATCAGAATTAATGCCAGGCTCTTATGCAGCTAGAAATAAAGGTTTAAGCGTCGCCCAGGGAGAGGTTATAGCTTTTACCGATGCTGACTGTATCCCCGCACCAGACTGGATTGAAACAGGCGTTGATCATCTACAGCGAGTTGATAATTGTGGTTTGGTGGGGGGAGAGATTGAGATTTTTTGGCGCGATCCTAACCAGCCTTCAACTGTTGAGCTTTATGAAAGTATCTTAGCTTTTCGTCAACAAGACTGTATCGAAAAACATCATTACAGCGTCACGGCTAATCTTTTTACCTGGAAACAAATCATTGAAACAGTAGGTGTGTTTAATGACCAGCTTAAATCTAATGGCGACATTGAATGGGGCAAGAGAGTTTATGCCCAAGGATATCAACAGGTATACGCTGAGGATGTTCGAGTGGCGCATCCCGCGCTTTATTCTTTCAAACAACTGCGCCAAAAAGTAATTCGCTATGCTGGAGGTGCTTATGATCGAAAACACCAGCCAGAATATAATTGGCTGGAAGCAAATTGGCTGTTTCTTGAAGCGATCGCTTTTAATTTAATGCCACCAGTTTTCTTTGCTATTAATAATTACCAAGATCCGCAGCTAAAAAACCTCACCGATAAACTGAAGGTGATTTTAACCATGACTTTAGTGCGTTATATCACCGTATTAGAGCTATTAAGACTAAAATTAGGGGGAGTTTCGGCCAGACAATGAGCGATCGCCTAAAAGTTGCCTTCATGGTCTACGAGTTTCCCATTCTCTCGGAGACATTTATTTTAAATCAAATCGCGGGACTAATTGATCGTGGTTGCGAAGTAGATATTTATGCCGAAATTCGCGGTAATAGTGACAAGGTTCATCCTGTGGTTGAACAATACCAGCTTCAAGAACGGACTTACTATTTACCAGAACTACCAGAAAATTTACTGCTGAGATTAATCAAAGGTATCGGACTAATTTTTAATTATGCTCTGGTTTGTCCCCGACAGCTATGGCGATCGCTTTATCCTTTTCCTTTAACCGATTTAACTCTTTCCTTGTGGTTATTACATACAGTTATTCCCAATCTAAATCAAGATTACGACATTATTCACTGTCAATTTGGGACACAAAGTTATCGTGGCATGGCATTTCGTCACGTCAACGCCCCAAAAGCCAAACTAATTACTACTTTTCGAGGACATGATATTAGTAGCTTCGTGCAGCAAAAAGGAGAGAATGTTTATCAACAGCTATTTCGTTACGGTGACTTTTTTTTAACTAACTGCGATTTCTTCCGTAATAAAGCCATCTCGATTGGTTGCCCCCCAGATAAAATTAAGGTTAATCGTTCTGGTTTAGATTGCGATCGCTTTGCCTATCAGTCTCGTTCTTTACCTGAAGACGGTTCAATTCAAATTGCCACTACGGGTAGACTAGTAGAGAAAAAAGGCATTGAATACGTAATCCGCGCTATAGCCAAGTTAGTTCCAACCTATCCTCATTTACGCTATAAAATCATTGGCGAAGGGTCTTTACGCTCTTATTTTGCTGAGTTAATCCAAGAGCTTAATCTCACTGAGAACATTGAGTTAATGGGCTGGCGCAACGAAACAGAAATTGTCGAGATTTTAAACAGTACGCAGATTTTTGTCGCTCCTAGCATTACTGCTGCCGATGGCAATCAAGATGCACCAATAAATGTCTTAAAAGAAGCAATGGCGATTGGGTTACCCGTAGTTAGCACCTATCATGGTGGTATACCCGAGTTAGTAGAAAATGGTAAATCTGGTTTTCTGGTTCCAGAAAAAGATGCCGCAGCTTTAGCCGATAAATTGGGTTACTTAATTGAACATCCCCAACTTTGGTCAGCTATGGGCAAATCGGGTCGAGAATTTGTCTTGCAAAATTATAATCTAGACCAGATAAATGATGATTTAATAAATATTTATCGTTCCCTAATTAATTCAGATAAGATAATGACTAGAAAAACTTCAAGTTGATTATATTACTCAAAAAACTGTTGGTATTGTAGATAACATTAAATTCTTAAGCATGAACGATAGGCGATCGCTTATTCTATTCAAATTAAGTCCCAAATTTTAGATTGATGATGAACTTTATGTTAGATCCACAAGTAACTATAGTTAGCGTTCCCCGAGAAAGATTTAGCTGCACACAACAATCTTTAGAGAGCATTTACGAACATACTAAAATTCCTTTTAAGCTAATTTATGTAGACGGTAACTCTCCAGCCAAAACTAAGTCTTATTTAGCACAACAGGCAACAGAAAAAAATTTTCAATTAATTCGTACTGAATGCTATCTATACCCCAATCAGGCACGGAACATTGGTTTAAGACAAGTAGATACTAAATATGTAGTATTTATTGATAATGACGTTATTGTTACCCCAGGCTGGTTAACTAATCTGGTAGGCTGTGCCGAAACTACTAAAGCGGCTGTGGTTGGCCCTTTAATGTGCCAGTACGAACCACTCCATGAAGTAGTTCATTTTGCTGGGGGACAATCGCATATTTTTGTTGACAAGAAAGGTAGAAGAAGACTGCGAGAGAAAATGTATCTTCAGGGTAAGCGCGTTGCTGATGTGAGAGAACAACTACAGCGAACTGAAACCGAACTAGCAGAATTTCACTGTGTCTTAGTGAGACGAGATATCTTTGAACGAGTGGGAATGTTAGACGAAGCTTTCCTAAATACCAAAGAACATCTGGACTTTTGTATGACTGTTAGAGAAGCAGGAGAAAAAGTCTACTTTGAACCAGACTGTGTGGTAACTTATTTACCAGGGCCTCCTCTAGAAACAGCCGATTTACACTACTATATGCTGCGCTGGAGCAACGCCTGGCAAATGGCAAGTTTAAACCGAATGCGGCAAAAGTGGAATCTAGCAGAAGATGCTTATTTCACAACTAAATACAAGCGTCTTTGTTGGCGACGTTATGGCACAATTATTGAACCTCTCGCCCGCCGCTTAACCTTTGGTGTCGCTACAGATTTTATGGCAAGAGCGATCGCCACTATCGATAACGGCGTAAATCGAGTTTTGACCGATAATCACGTGCGATCGCAAAAAAAGAAGTTATCGATTGATAATTAATCATGCCGCCTCTTAATAGAAGAGATTTTCTATCCTGGGTTTTAGGCAGCTTAACTGGTACTACTTTAGCCAGTAAAAGTTGGGCTAGCGATCGCCCAGCCTTTTTAAAAGATTATGCGGCGGAAAACAATTTACTCTATGGCGCAGCAACCCAGTATTCGATTCTCAAAAGAGACAGAGACTTTACTCGCCGTTTTATTGAAGAATGCGCTATTTTAGTACCAGAAAATGATTTTAAATGGGAAAAGCTGCGTCCCGCGCCCCAAAGCTTTGATTTTACTAAAACTGACTGGTTAAGCAGTTTTGCTCAGGCTCATAATTTAAAGCTGCGTGGACATACTTTGGTCTGGTACAAAGCACTGCCAGAATGGTTTACAACCGAAGTTAATCAGACTAATGCAGCAAAACATCTGGTCAATCATATTACCACCATAGTTGAGCGATACGCGGGAAAAATTCACTCTTGGGATGTAGTTAACGAAGCAGTTGAACCCAAAGACGGAAGAAATGATGGTTTAAGAACTAGTCCCTGGCTAGAGTATTTAGGAGAGGAATATATTGAACTAGCCTTTAAAACCGCTGCTGCTGCCGATCCACAAGCCTTATTAACCTACAATGATTTTGATTTGGCTTATGATACCCCAGAACAAGAAGCCAGAAGAACGGCAACTTTAAAACTGCTAGAAAGACTTAAAGCCAAAGATATACCAGTGCAGGCTTTAGGGATGCAGGGTCATTTATATGCAGGATCAGATCGCTTTAATGCAGTAAAACTCCAGCGATTTATGCAGAACGTAGCGGATTTAGGGTTAAAAATAATAGTTTCGGAATTAGATGTAGTTGATCGCACTTTAGAAGCTGCTAGTATTTTTCGCGATCGCGCCGTGGCTAATATCTACCGCGAGTATCTCGAAATCGTCTTAACCCAACCTGCGGTAATTGCAGTCATTACTTGGGGATTGAGCGATCGCTATACTTGGCTCAAAAAATACCGTCCCCGTATGGATGAGGCCAATGTTCGACCTTTGCCATTAGACCATAATCTCGCTCCTAAATTAGCCTGGGAAGCTTTAGCTAGAGCCTTACAGCGTTTTTAATTGATTGTCTGCTGCTTGTTCTTCTTAAATGTTGTCGATTTAATAAACTTCCAGATTTGTTTAAATAGTTGCGGTTCTAAGATTCTGACACATAAAGCATAAACCGATATGCCGACGAGCGTTCCGACTATAATTAGTAATTTAGAGTCAATTGTCGCCGCTAAAAAATGTTTGACGGTGAAAATAGCCCCTACCATAATCCCCGAACTAACCCAGGGAGTCGCAAACTGCTGTAAATAAGTCCTCAAATTAATTTTAATTAACTTATTGACTGCCCATTGACTAACAGGAAAAACTAAATAGCTGCTAATTACATAGGCGATCGCTACAGCGACGATACCCGCCCTCACAGCAATCAGACAAGCAATCAGATTAGCTGTAGCATTAACGATGCTAATTCTCACAGTCCAAACAGGTTGCCCCACAGACATAAATACCGATTTATGGAACAGAGAAATCGACAGCACAATACCTTCAAGAGCCAAAATTTGCATTGCAACTGTTGCAGGTATCCATTGTTCCCCAAATAAAGTCACAATCAATTCGGGCGCAAACACGACAACACCTAAATAAGTGGGAAAGGCGATCAGACTAGTAAACTGAGTGGTTTGATAAAATAATCGGCGAAAGCGTTTAGGTTCGGTTTGTAGTCGCGAAAACGTGGGCAAAGCTACTTTATCAACTGTTTTAATTAATAGCTGAGTCATGACTTCCAATATACGATAGGCGATCGCATAGTAACCAAGAGCGACTTCACCTAAAAAATACCCAATCAACAAATTATCTGAACGTTTGTCAAAAAACTGAATAAATTTTAAGGCGAAAAGATAGATGCCAAAGCTGTACAAATCTTGGAAATGCTTAACGGAGAATCGCCATTTTGGTCGCCAGTCAACTGCACACCAGATAAAGATTCCCGAAACCAACTCTGAAACAATATTTAAAGTAACTAAGCTCCAAACGCCATAGCCAGTAAAAGCCATGCTGATTCCTACCATGCCGCTAATTACAGTTCCCCAAAGCGATCGCAGGGCAATAATTTTAAAGGCGAATTTTCGACTTAATAAGGCATTATGAACGCGACTTAGAGAATTAATAATAAATATTAAAGACAAGCATTGCAAAATCAGAATTAGCTTGGGCTGTTCAAAAACCTCTGCTACCAATCCTGCCCCAAAAAAAGTAATTGTAGTCAGTAGAACACCACAACCTACCTGACTCCAAAAAGCAGCGTCTAGATGTTCTGGTTCTAAGTTTTCACGTTGAATCAAGGCTTTGGCAAATCCTTGATCGAGAAAAATCTGCATAAAAGCTAAAAACACATTAGCCAAAGCAATTAGCCCAAAAGTCTCTGGAGTGAGTAACCGCGCCAGCAACAGGAAAATAATTAGGGAAAAAACCTGAGTGCCAGAGTTTTCGATTATCGACCAGATTAGACCTGTAAATGCTTTTTGTTTGAGATTCATGAAATTTTACTCAACGCCAGAACAATTAAACTCAATTTACGTAAAGCTTCTTTTAATTGAATTGATTACCGTATAGAATATACGACCGCAAGTATGTTGAGGAGAAACTTTCATTGCCCAACCCAAGTTTTTTAGAGCGGAGTAACTTTGACCCAATTCATAAGTTACAATTGCCTGATTGTAGAGGAAGTCGGCAAACATTTTAGGATGGGCTTGAAAGGTTTTTTGGTGCTTTTCAATAATGCGATTAAAACCAACCTGTCTTCGAGTGGGATCGGAAGAAATTTGAAAGTCGTTGTGCTTGTATAGCCGATATCCTATTTGCGGAATGCCCAGTATAGAACAAACTGGATTTAATCTCAAAAACAAATCTGTGTGAATTCGTGAGGAAAGAGATTCATCAAAGCCTTCAATCGATAGTAAAACTTCTTTCTCTACAATTAACGTCTGTTTACACAAGAAAGATTGAGTAGGGTCGATCTCCTCTAAGCCAAAATGAGAACCACGAGGCAGAGTTGGCGGAATGCGAGTCTGAATTACTTTGCCCTCTTGATTGATAACTTCAATTCCCGAGATTACTCCTACAGGTTTTGGTAGCGTGGTATTTCGTAGTGCTTCTAAAGACATTTCTGCTGTGTGAGGCAGTAATTCATCATCATCATCTAAAAAATTAATCCAGTGACCTCTGGCTGCTTTAAGACCAATATTCCTAGCTGCCGAGCCACCTTGATTCTCGGGCAAGGAAATAATTTGCAAGCGGGGGTGTTCTGGTAAATTAATTGGTTCAGATGAGCAATCATCTACCACAATCACTTCAAAGTCTTCTATGGTTTGAGCCAAAGCGCTCTTAACGGCGCGGAGTAAAAGCTGAGGACGATTATAGGTAGGAATTATGATGCTCAATAATATATCCGTCATAAACTAAATAACTGTTGCCACAACTACACTATCAACCAAAATAAATCGGGGAAAGTTAAACATTTCTTTCCCCTATGTTACAGCTAAGGACATCAATAAATGTTCGATGCCTTTGCTCTATTCACTTCTTGACTAATGTCGTCTGAAGCAAATGCTGACCGAGACGGCGTGCGAGTGCCAAAATTGTGAAGGTAGGTGAGTAGGATGGCCCAGTGGGAAACACCGCCGAACTAGCTACATAAAGATTTTCAGTCCCAAACACTCGGCAATTCGTATCGACAACACCCTCTTCGGGTCGGCTGCCCATACGAGTAGTACCCATTTGGTGAGCTGCGTCGGTCATAGTTTCTAAATTCGGCGGCTTGTCTGCAAAATCAAAAGTTCCTAGTCTTGCTGCTTGGAAGCGATCTGTCAACAGTTGCACCGTCTTGGCCATCGATTGGCGATCAAGATCAGTGAAGCACCAGTCAACCTCCAGCTTTTTGTTGCCGAGTGAATCGCATTCTGTTGCCAGCTTAACGCGGCTGTCTTTATGTGGGATTTGCTCAGTCACAAACTTGACTCGGTAAGAAGCAATTGTACCATTGTCATCCTGGTAAGCGGGACGACCTCGCAAGGTTCGCCACAAACGATTTATTGGCTTCTCGTAGATCGGCTTCAAGTATAAAACATGTTCGAGCAGCTTTTCTGCTTCCTGGGTCGCGTCGTCGAGGGCAAAGCAGACACAGAAACGTGGCTTGGGCGCGTATTGCAGTTCTTGGGCATATTGCTGAGCTAGAAAATCTGGGTGTAGCACGCCTGTATGGTGTTTGGGATGATCGGTGTAAAAGCGACCAACAAGATCGTGTGCATTGCCGATTCCATTAGGCAGTTGACGGTTAGAAGCTAATAGGATGCGTGCGGTTTCAAACGCTCCAGCCGCCAGGATCATCGTCTCGCCTTCGACGATCAGTTCTCGACCTTCGAGGGAGCGACAAGCGATCGCTGTTACGCGCTGAGTTGAAGCATCGAGCTTTAACTCAGTTGCGGTCGCGCCCAACACCACCTGCAAGTTTTTGGAGCGACGCATCTCCTCGCCAAAGCGCACTGCCGTGCGTGTAGGTGTCTGCTCCCAATAAAAACTGCTCATCTTCAAACCGTGTACAGCAATCTTGGCTCGAAGTGCCACAATTTCAGGACGTATGGCTTCTGCCTCTAAATCGCCGAAACCGTAATCTTTGGCTGCGGAACGGTAGTGTTCTACTAGTTCGGTGAAGCTAATTGGCCAACCACTGTTAGCAACCCAAGACCTTGGCTCAAAATCCGAGGTCTGCAAATATTTCCATTTGCCTGTCCAGACGTTGCTCGTGCCACCAAACTGGCGTACGCGACTGACTCCACGCAGCTCTGCTGGTAGGTATTGATGGTAGTAAGAATTGGGGTTTAATTCGCGATGGCGTTTGCCTAAAAAGATTACATCGTTTAACGCCTGAATCGATGGATCGAATTGAGCGCGCCCGCTTTCGAGGAGGATCACGTCTCGTCCATGACGTGCGAGGTGCGTGGCTATCTCGGCTCCCGCAATTCCTGAGCCGACTACAACCACCTGTCCCCTAAGCTTGGTTGCCTCGCCAAGATCAAGAATATCGGTAATCATCTGACCTCCTCTAATAAAAGCAAATTATTGTCCATATTCGCGAATCGCCTTTTGCTCAGATCTATTCGCTCTAAATTCGTCATCGATTTAAATAGAAGCTTTAGTATTTTTGCGGTGTCCACAGATTGTAACTTTCGTCTAGAATGCGATCGCAAGTTTAAGTTAGATCTAACTTTATTTACTTGGATAGAATGAAAGCTTCTGCTTCTTGATCTTTGAGATTGGCATAAGCGTCTTTGCTATTAGTAAACTCTTCATGATAAGAACGCTCAACATTAACATTCCACAGGTCATGTTCTTCCCCAAGAATGTTTTTGGCTGCCAACAAACCAGTCAACATTGAATGATCGCTGTTATTGTAGCGATGCATACCGTTGCGTCCTACGGTCTGTAAATTCTCAAATTTTTGAATATATTCCTGAATAATCGCCACATTCTGGCGATACTCGTCGTCATAGACGGGATAGGCTTTAAACTGACGAATTACGGTTCCGTCCTCGATCTTAACTTCAGGATCTACTAATCCTAAAGCTTTAACTTCACGGCTGGCTAGTTTGACTAATTCAGAATTGGGCATTTGCCATAAGGAATCACTTTCGTTACAGAAATATTCCATTCCCAAACAAGTTTTGTTTTGGTCGGGAACCATCGCCTTACTCCAGTTTTTGAAGTTTTGGATTCTACCAACCTTGAATTCAGGACTATGGATATAAATCCAGTTGTCAGGAAATAGATCCGCTTGATTTACTATCAGCGAAACAATCAGAAAATCCCGATATTTAAGGCTATTGGCAGCTTTGAGTACAGCTTCTGGCGGAGCGGGATTCATTTTTTTTAATAACAGAGATACGGGCATACTTGAAACAAAGTTCTCTCCTGTTACCTTGTTAGTTTCCCCGTTTTGCTTGATCGTGACGCTGTTGACGCGATCGCCATCTCGTTCTATCTCAATTACTTCTGTATTAAGATATACAGGAGAACCTTTAGTGTCTAGTTTTTGTTGAAACCGCTCCCACATCTGCCCTGGACCATATACAGGATAGTTAAATTCTTTGATTAAGGTTTTAGTATCGTTACTACCAAACAAAGCATTCGTGATTGCTTTTTTAAGCGACAATCCTTTAATCCGCTGTGCTGCCCAATCTGCTCTAATTTCTGTACAGGGTATACCCCAGACTTTTTCTGTGTAGGTTTTAAAAAAAGTTTCAAACAGGCGTTTACCGAAGCGATTAGAAACCCACTGCTCAAAATTTTCTTCCACTGGATTTGGTCTGATTTTGGCTTTAAAATAGCTCCACATAATTAAGGTGCTATTAATCAAGCCTAGATTTGCTAAGGCGTTGTATGGCTCTAAAGGATAGCTAAAAAATTTATTTTTATAGTAGATTCTTGACATACGGGGAACTTTAATAAATTCATCCCCCATTACTTCTTGCCAGAGTTGTTCTACCTCTCCTACCTTGGTAAAAAATCGATGTCCACCAATATCAAAACGATATCCTTTGTAAGTTTCAGTGCGTGATATTCCGCCGACACGATCTGCCTTTTCAAACACAACTGATTTTCGACCATGCTTGCTTAATTCGTAAGCTGTAGTAAGACCAGCAGGCCCCCCACCAATAATTACCGTTTGATTAGGATTGTTCATAATTTACCTTTAGATTCTTCTCTAACTTGTGTTAATTACTATTTATGTTGGTCAATTCTTTTCGTGGAGGCAATCAATTACCTGATAAGAGCCGAAAATTCTGGACAAGTAAGCAGTTGGCATGAAGATTAAGCAACAAAGTCAATAAACATTCAGAATTTTTTTAAGATCTAGATCGACTGAATATTTTTTGAACAGTGAATATATTCAGACTAATCATATTAGATTGACTTGGTAAAATGCATTACAGCATTGATTTTATATTTGTGATGAAGTCTGAAGATTTAATTGAGCTAGGTTAGCAAAATCATCGAGACTTTATCAAGATAATTTAGAATGATGATTATTGTACCAGGTCAGTCAAGATATTCAACATTGTGCTGTAGATACAGGTTTTTTCTGTTTAGTTATTATAGACTGAGAAAAAGAATAATTAGGTAGGATAGCACTCTACTTTACGCAATTTTCATATATGTTGAATCTAATAGTTTAAGATTTGAGCAACAGCACGGATTGCTCCGTCGTTCTAAGATGATTACAGTTTAAAGATTTAACGAACAGCAGAACAATCCGACTAGGAATTTATCGCTTAAAATCAACAAAAATCTTATTGCAAATGACATGAAGAAAGTTCCTTTAATATCGGTTATTATTCCTGTTTACAATGGTGGCTATCCTTTTGTTTGCTGCTTATTAGCGATGGCGCGATCGCAATTTTCGGATTGGGAATTAATAGTAGTAGATGATGGCTCTACGGATGAATCGGCAGCCATTGCCGATCAATTTGGGGCAAAAGTCATCCAAACCAAAGGTAGAGAAGGGCCAGGAGCGGCAAGAAACTTGGGTGCAGAGATCGCAACAGGAGATTATTTATGTTTCATTGATGCAGACTGCGAAGTTTGTGAAGATGTGATCACCAAGCTGGCTCAAAAACTCCAGCTACAACCAGAAATAGATGCGTTGTTTGGTTCCTATGATGACGCACCCGCAGCCACAAATTTTGTGGCTCAGTATAAAAATTTGCTGCACCATTATGTTCATCAACAAGGTAGCGAAGATGCCTCAACATTTTGGTCTGGCTTTGGGGTAGTAAAGCGCGAACTATTCTTAAAATTAGGCGGATTTGATGTTGTGCGTTATCCTCGTCCCAGCATTGAAGATATTGAATTGGGATATCGTCTCAAACAAGCTGGAGCTAAAATTCATTTAGCTAAAGAATTACAGGTAAAACATCACAAAGCCTGGAAATTAGTTGGTTTGGTTAAAACTGACGTTTTTGATCGTGGCATTCCTTGGACGAAGCTGTTGCTAGACAATAAATCTTATCTAGTTAATGATTTAAATCTACAAACCAGTAGTAGAGTAAGCGTTATTGCTACCTATGGGTTGATATTTTGTTTGCTGACGAGCGTATTCAATCCAGCAGCGATAATTGTTGGTCTAATTTTGGCAATATTACTGCTGTATCTAAACTGGGATATTTATTGTTTGTTCTATGAGAAGCGAGGACTAGTTTTCGCGCTTAAAGTAGTTCCCATACACTGGCTTTATTACTTTTACGGCGGACTGTCTTTTGTTTTGGGAACTTTGTCACACTGGAAACCGCTTTTACTAGGTAATGCTCGCTCAAGATAATTAATTGTTCTACTCAATATTAATATTCTCGACAGGTAGACCGACAAGAGATTTTTAGCATGGAACGGATAACGCTCCAAAAATATCTGAACTTAACAAAATCTTGGCTCTGTAAGCAAATTTTTAGCACTTAATCCATAGCGATCACTTATGTTGCTATCTAACTAATGATGTAAGTCATCTTTTTGCATTTATGACCAAAGTAAGAGAGTTAAGTAGGTAATTATTACTAATATATAAATGTAACTTAATAATTTGAAATGGATGAATATTAATTTTCTTACACAAACCTCGAAAAAACTATTAGTACTAACTAGCATTTTTGGCTTAGGAACTTTATCTGTATCTCCTGCATTAGCAGATAACCATACAGACCATATGGATACCTCAACCGAAATGGAACAAACACCAATGGATGAGTCTGGTACAGACCAGATGAATACCTCACCCGAAATGCAACAAACGCCAATGGATGAGTCCAGTGCCGAACCAGGAAATGTAGTAGATATAGCTTCTGGCAGCGAATCCTTTAGTACATTAGCTACGGCAATCGAGGCAGCAGGATTAACTGATACTCTATCTGACTCTGACTCTTCGTATACAGTTTTTGCACCAACGAATGAAGCTTTTGATCAATTGCCAGATGGGACATTAGAATATTTATTAGAGCCTGAAAACCAAGAGGTATTACAGCGTGTACTTTCTTATCACGTATTACCAGAACAAGTAGGCTCAAGCGAAATTTCTAGTGGTGAAGTAGAAACTTTAGATGGCGGTTTGGTAGCAGATGTTACCGACGAAGGAGTTGTGGTCAACAATGCTAGCGTTGTCACCCCAGATATCGAAGCGAGTAATGGAGTTATTCATGGCATAAATCGAGTTTTATTACCACTAGATTTACAAAGCACCCTCGCTGGTGAGTTGGGTATAGAAGAAGCAGATCTTTATCAGTAATCTTTAGTACCTATTGTCTGATTTAAGCGCGATCGCGCTTAAATCAGGCTATTGCTGATTCCCGATTTTCTTCGAGTGAAATGAGTTAACTTAAATTATTGCTCGTATGGTTCAAACTGCAGCTAAGCTGCACCGTATTTGAGGCAAAATTAATTATCTCAAATGTTACTAATAAGTAATAGTAATATAAAGAAAAGATCATTGCAAAATTCATGCTTTGATATCTACAGCAGCAGTTTTAATCGGTAGCACATCACTATATCCTCGCACAGCATTAAGTCAACATAAACCACAGTTATTAATCTCTCAAAATACACCCGATTTAAAAGCAGAAAGTGCGCAAGAAGAAACACTTTACCTAAACAACGATCGCACTTATGCTTATAATTTAATAGCTCAAGAAGACGGAGTTATTGGTGATGTAGCTTGTTCCAGCTGGTGCAACTATAGTCGGTAAATATATCACCGCCGAAGGTGGCTTGCGCTATGTCGCCGAAGCGGTAACCTATGATGATTACAGCTATACAATTGAGGCTTATTCTGGAATAATTGAAAGATGTTAAAGATCCTCGCGATACTTCGTCAGGAGCGATCGCTGAAGATGCAGGCATTGGTGCAGCGGGCGGCGCTATTTTAGGCGAGGTTTTCGGGGATGCAGGGGCAGCAGCAGGGGCGGCCACAGGTAATATTACCGCTGATCGAGTTGTAGTTGTGGAACCAGATTCGGCGATCGCTCTCTATGAATGATGTTGCACTATACCAATATAAAGGTCTAAGCAGTTAATAAAATTATGCTCGGGGTCTAACTTTGGCTATAATAATGGATCGTGGAACATATTTTGAGGTAAATCATGAGTCGTAAATGTCAAATAACGGGTAAAAAAGCCAATAACGCTATGGCAGTATCTCACTCTCACCGTCGCACCAAAAAATTACAGGACGTTAATTTACAGTGGAAAAGAGTATGGTGGGCAGAAGGTAATCGTTGGGTAAGATTACGCTTATCTACTAAAGCAATTAAGACTTTAGAAAAAAGAGGTATTGGTGCAATGGCAAAAGAAGCTGGGGTTAATCTTAATAAACGCTAAATTAAATTTCAATAGCAATTAAGCTTATTATCGCTCTTAATTGATTGACAAAAAATGGGATGAAATCAAGGTTTAGCAGTCTCGTTTCTAACTATAGCAATCGACGTAAAGATTTTAAGTTAGTATTTGAAGACTGCACTTTACTGTAAGGTAAACTTTTAATTCAATTAGCCAATGCGACCAAGCCTATCATTGTCTGCTACTGAAGCAGCTAAAGCGATCGCCCGAGGCAGTATAATATGCTCTTGTGCTTGAATTCTGGCATGAAGCGTAGCTACATTATCATCCCGTAAGACTGGTACGGCAGCCTGCATCATAATTTCACCGCTATCAACTTCTAGGTTCACCAGATGCACGGTACAGCCAGTAAGCTTTACTTTAGCTGCTAATGCTTGTTCAATCGCTTTGATCCCCTTAAAACTGGGCAACAAACTGGGATGAATATTAATTACGCGGTTAGGATAACCATCAAGTAAGACTTGAGTAATAATTCGCATCCATCCCGTCATCACTACCCAGTCTGCACCATAAGCTTTTAAAACGGCAACAATTTCGTGATCGAAATTTTCGCGCTGCTGATAGTTGCGATGATCGATCAAGATGGTGGGAATGTTATATTTCTCGGCACGCTCTCTTACTTTAGCTTGAGAATTATTGTAAATTAAAACTTTGATCTCTGCATTAAGTTTACCATCCGCGATCGCCTTTGCTACTGCTGCAAAATTAGTCCCATTACCAGAAGCCATTAATCCTAACTGAAGGGGAAAAGATGGAGAGGGTATTGATGCCAGATTAGGAGAGATTAATACATCACTAGAATCTTGGGAATTATTTTGCATACTTGATTCGGTCATTAGTTTTGCCTGAATAGCAGATCGCTATTAAAGTGATTAGTCTTGCTATTAAAACTACTATCACAATTCGCGATTCAACTGACAAAACTAAGTTATCTAATTGATAAATTTCATCTGACTACTGCAAACCAAGCCAGGCTAACAACCCTTTTCCAGTGGTGTACTCAATGATTAAAATTGCCGCAAACCCAATCATAGCTGCACGAGAATTTAAACGTTCAGCGTAAGAGTTGAAGCCAAACTTAGGATCTTCTAAATCAGGAGTTACGCTAGGCTTAATTTCTTCGCTTTTCATAGTTTTATCCTATCGTCTAGTTAAATTAACAAATCTTTACCAACATATTGTAATCGATTTTTACGCTCAAGCTGTAGATTTATGATTTTTGGTGATGTACTTCAATTACTGTATGAACATTGCCTCTTGGGGTAAAATCACCTTTTACTGTAGCCAATAGAGGATCGCAAGCCGCTACAAAATCATCGAGGATCTGATTGACGACTTCTTCGTGAGGAATATAGCGATCGCGATAGCTGTTAATATATAGCTTCAAACCTTTGAGTTCGACTACGGTTTGGTCAGGAGAGTAGGTAATATAGATAGTGGCAAAATCAGGATAACCAGAAAAAGGACACTTACAGGTAAATTCTGGCAAAGTGATACTAACGTCATATTTACGCCCAATTCTGGGATTAGGAAAAGTAATCAATTTTCCTTGGGCGATCGCTCTTTCGCCATATTTGAGTTCATCGCTTGTGGGTGATGGAGGAGTTGTCGTCATAGCTTTAGCTGAGTAATATTATTAATGTTGGGAATTTAATTATTTATATCGCACTAAGTTAACTCGATAGCGTTGTTTCTTAGTTACAGATACCTCGCCGATTTCTAATCTACCTTTACCTCTTACGGCAATTAGATCGCCTTGCTTAACATTGTAGCTAGACTGGGTTATTTCCTTCCAGTTGACTCGAACATCTTTGCCAGTAATGGCATCTGCCATTTTACTACGCGACATGCCAAATCCCGCCGAAGCGATCGCATCTAAGCGCATTGAGGCTTCTACGGTAGTCATTTCTTTCTTTTGCGGTGGACGAATTTTTAATTCGCTAAAATCGATCTGCTGAGTCTTAACCGCTACAGATCGCACCTGAGTTAAGGAAGAAGTTAAAAAATCCACCATCTCTGGAACAACTATCGCCTGTGCGCCTCTTTCCCCTAAAATAATAATATCGCCGATCTTTTCTCTGATAATGCCTGTACCTAAGATTGCCCCCAAAAAGTCTCGATGGGTAGCAGGATCAAACAGGAAGTTACCAGCAATATCTAAAGCCGCTAACTCAACTTGTGACTCATCTAAGGCAATATCAGGACGAGATAATCCTACCCGCTGTCTTTCAGCTTGGGGATACCCACCCCAGGGTACAGCCTCAATTTCGGTTAGATTTTTAAAGATTGTCTGTATTTCCGCAAGTATGGGGGGAGATAGAAAATCAGTAACGACTACCTCCCAGTTTTTAATTGCTTGTTCAGCTTGGTCAATAACGCGTGCAATTTCTTCTTTATTTTCTACACGCTTTAATAAGTCTTCTCTCGGCAGCATTTAGTTCTGATTCGTCTTTATTTACAGATTATTGTACCGAAATACACCAATCCTTGAGTTCAAGATTATGCGGCAAGAGAAGCCAGGGATCTATTTTTGAGTCAGATTATTGCTAGCGTAAGTATCTAAAGCAAAAGCAGGAATGCGATCGCCATGATCTGTATCTCTTCCTGTAAATGTTTTAGCTAGTAATTCAAATGATTCGGATTTAAGGTTACGTTCATGGATTGGCTTAGATTGTTCCCCACGAAAATAAGCTTGAGTTCCAATCACTGCTGCTGCCATCCAGCCAATTAAGCATACTGCAATTAATAAGGTAGTCATAGTTGACACTCCACTTTGTTAAGTTATTTATTGTTGTTATGTGAATAAATGTAACAATAACTTGTTTTATTTACAACAGCTCAAAATTACGGTTTTACTCATTAATTATGAGTAAAAACCGAATAACCGATCAATGGTAGGATGCGCGATTAATTTAACGATCACATTCAAAACAAAAAACAGAGGCTGAAATACAACACAGCTGAAACAGTTGTTACAAAAATATTTTAGTGGTTTGGTAATTTGCTAATAAGATTCAACTAAACGATTCATCAGTTAAAATTCTGTTAACCTTTGACTAAAAATTTCCCTAAAGGGACAAAAAATCGATATTCCTCATCCTGCAAACTATGACTGAACCAGTTCTTGATGTTCGCCATTTACAAGTCCAATTTGCTACCGAAAGTAAACCTATTGTTGCCGTTGAGGATCTCAACTTTCAACTTAGGAAAGGAGAAAAGTTAGGCATTGTTGGCGAGTCGGGTTCTGGTAAGTCGGTTACGTCTTTAGCAATCATGGGTTTAGTTCCTACTCCTGGGCGCATTACCAAAGGCGAGATTTATTTTACCCCCGAAGGCAGATCGACAGTCGATTTGTTGCAGGTAAACGAAGCCGAACGTAGAAGCTATCGTGGCGGAGAAATCGCCATGATTTTTCAGGAACCAATGAGTGCCTTAAATCCTGTTTATGACATTGGGTTTCAACTTACAGAGGCTATTTTATTACATCAAAAGGTGTCTGCTGCTGAAGCGAGAAGAAAAGCGATCGCCCTGTTACAAGAAGTTCAGCTTTTACCCAGTGATGACAAGTTAAAACAGCAGTGTAGTCTAGAACATCCTGGATCTAGCGATCGCGAATTATCAAACCAGATTAATCGGCATAAGCAAGAAATACTCAAACGCTATCCTCATGAACTATCTGGAGGACAATTACAACGGGTAACAATTGCCATGGCGATTTCCTGTAATCCTGCCGTTTTGATTGCCGATGAACCTACAACCGCCTTAGATGTTACGGTTCAGGCGGCTATCTTAGATTTGTTGCGTAATCTTTGCCAAGAACGAGGCATGGCTTTAATTTTTATTACCCACGATCTGGGCGTAATCGCTGAACTAGTTGATTCAGTAGCGGTAATGTATCTCGGCAAGGTAGTAGAGATCGGCGAGATTAAGTCTGTGTTTAAATATCCCCAGCATCCCTACACTAAAGGCTTACTTGCTTGCCGCCCTCTTTTAGATCGTCGGCTGCAAACTTTACCTACAGTAGTGGATTTTATGGATGTATCTACCACCCCAGAAGGAGAAATTAAGATTATTGAGAAGCAAACAGATCTAAATCGTAAGCTGAATCAAGTTGTTACTGAAGCTGAACAAAAAGCCAGATTAGAACAACTATTGAATCAAGATCCTTTGATGTCTGTCAAGCAGCTACGGGTTGGCTTCCCGATGAAGGGAGTATTTGGCAAAACTAAAAAATATCTGATGGCGGTAAACGACGTTTCTTTTGAAGTTTATCCAGGAGAAACTTTAGGGTTAGTCGGGGAATCTGGCTGTGGGAAATCTACTTTAGCCAGAACCTTGCTACGTTTGATTCAACCGCTGCAAGGGGATGTGGTGTTTGACGGAGACAATATTACTAATTTATCGCTCAGAAGCCAAAAGCTGAGATCGCTACGCCGACAAATGCAGATTGTCTTCCAAAATCCCTATAATTCGCTTAATCCTCGCATCAATATTGGCAAAGCGATCGCCGAACCTTTAGTCGTGCATAAGATCAAGTGCGATCGCCAAAAGAAAGTAGCGGAACTTTTAGAACGAGTTGGTTTAAACCCCAGCATGATTAATCGTTATCCCCACGAGTTTTCTGGGGGACAAAGACAACGGGTATGTATTGCTAGGGCTTTAGCTTTAGAACCACAGTTTATTATTTGTGATGAATCCGTTTCCGCCTTAGATGTTTCAGTACAGGCACAAGTATTAAACCTACTTAAAAAATTACAGGCAGATATGGGATTAACCTATATCTTTATCTCCCACGATCTCAGTGTGGTTAAATTTATGAGCGATCGCATTATCGTGATGAACAAGGGCAGAATCGAAGAGATCGATACTTCAGAAGAAATCTATCGCAATCCAAAAACTGAATATACTCGTAAGTTAATTAATTCTATTCCTACAGGGGAATTTTCAATTGAATAGTTTTTAGCTATTAGCTATTAGCTTTTTTAGTCTTCTACCCAACCCAAAAGCGCAGTAAAATTATTGTTAAGATAAACTTTAGAAGAAATATATGAAATTTTATTCAGAAAAAATTTTTCCTTATCTTCTCGATTGGTCGCTATCAGATTCTACTATTAGTAAATATCGTCAAGAAGTTTTAGCAGAAGTAAAAGGAGAAGTTTTAGAAATTGGCTTTGGTACGGGTTTAAATCTTTCCTACTATCCCGAAGAAATTCATAAAATTGTCACCGTTGATAATAATCCAGGAGTTCATCAACTCGCTCAAAAGCGGATTAAAAAATCTTCCATAACTGTAGATCATCGAATTTTAAGTGGAGAAAATCTACCAATGGCAAACAACACGTTTGATAGCGTTGTGAGTACTTGGACATTGTGCAGTATTGAGAAAGTCGAACAAGCCGTTAAAGAAATTTATCGAGTATTAAAACCAAGTGGAAAATTCTTTTTCATCGAACATGGTTTAAGTAATGAACCTAATATTCAAACCTGGCAAAATCGATTAACTCCACTACAAAAAATAATTGCTGATGGCTGCCATTTAAATCGTAATATTCGGCAAATTATCGAACAACAATTTAGTCAGGTAAGTTTGTCAGAATTTTATGCCGAAAAAACGCCTAAATTTATAGGTTATATGTATAAAGGTGTGGCAATTAAAACAGTTTAAATCAAAGTCTAGAGAACCCGCTATTCACAATTGTCACAGGTCGATCGCACTGGATTAGTATTCTTTGCCCACTCTTCTTTAAGCCAGTCACGAACAAAAAGCCCCATGTTCTCGCCTTCTAATACCTGATCGTTTTCATCTGCCAGCCTGGGAGAACAATAGTGATCGTAAGTCCAAATTGTCCAGTTGATATTCGGTCGTTTATTTAAAAATTCTTGCATTGGTTGACCAAATTCCGCCGTTGTCGCCTTGCCAAATTCCCACTCAGAATCCGCTTGCCACCCAAATTCGGTCATAAACATGGGAACGCGATCGGCTGCTTTACCAAATACTTGCTCCCAGTCATATTCTAAACCTAGTTCTTTGGGCCAACTTTTTTCCATTCCCCCATAAGTGTGATTGACATAAGCGAGATTGTTGCCCTCAAAAGGATATTCAGGCGCAAATTGGATAATTTGCGCCCATAGAGGCGAAGCAATCAGAATAATGTTGTCTGGGGCTTGTTCTCTGATTAAATCTACCCACTCTTGCGCCACATTGCGCCAATTTTGCCAATTTTGTGCAGTTACCAGTTTGGGATAACCAGGCTCATTATAAAGCTCAAACATAACGTTAGGATAGTCGCGAAAGCGAGGTGCCATATAACGCCAAAAGTCTTTGGTTCTTTGCTGTGTTTGTGGCGATCGCCAGTCTGTACCCTCCTCGCCGTCTACTGCGTGCCAATCAACAATGCAATAAACTTTCTGTTCGACACATTCATCTACCCCAGCTTTGAGAGTTTGATAAACTTGCTCTAAACTAAAAGTCTCTAAATGATAATCCTTGATTGGTAAACGCAGTACATTAGGATACCAACCATTAGTTCCGTTGGTTACTTTAGCAATTTTTTCGGGGAAATTTGGCAACATCTTTTCTCCCCACTGATTATTAAACCCACAGAAGCTGATTCCTCTCAAGGTAACTAGATTATCTCTTTCGTCTTTAAACCATCTGCCATCTGTATGCAGCCAGGATAGTTGGTTATCTGTGCAAGATGATTGAGTATCCTCAGCTTTTACTGAAGGATTTTTAGTAAACACCAACACAAACAAAAAAGCTATGGTTAATGCGATCAAGATCAATTTTTGTAGCCGATTGAGATTAAAGTCGGGCATGGTTTGATTTCTAACCTGGAAACCTAGTTTTGAATGTTAGCAAAGTCAACAGGCAGATTAGCATAAATGATTTATCTGCTTGCCCGCTACGTTACGAATTCTTAATCGGTATAGATAGCGATCGCCTCTAGTTTTTTTCATGGTATATTAGTATGGTATGTTGTAAAAGTGAAATAATCATGAACACTTCTATTCACATTCCTGACGACATAGCTAAGAGACTAGACAAACATATACACTCTAATAACTGCCAAGATAATAGTAGAAATGCTTTTATCGTTAAAGCGATCGAACAGCGTTTAAATCAAGTTGAAATTGAAGGAAACTGGTCAAAAGAAATTTTAGATTGGCAAGGTGCTGATATACCTATAGAAAGAGAACAATTTACAGGATTTGGCAGAGATTTATCATTGTGATGTATCTGTTAGATACAAATACTGTTTCTGATTATTTGCGAGGAAATAAAGGCATTCTGGCAAATCTTAAAAAACATCATCACAGTCAAGTAGCAATCAGCAGCATTACTAAGTATGAGCTATTCTACGGATTGCTAAAAAATCCTCAAGCTCATCAAAAATATGGAGATCAAGTACGATTACTTTTTAACCAGGCACAAGAACTAGTTTTTGATTCGGAGTCTGCATTAATAGCAGCAGAAATTAAAGATTATTTAATCAAAAAAGGTGAGTCTATTGGCGATTGCGACACGATGATTGCAGCAATTGGATTACAGCACGACTTAGTAGTTGTTACCAACAACATCAAACATTTTCAACGAGTTAAAGATTTAGTTGTAATTAATTGGAGAAGTGAAAGCTAAATTTAACTTGGTACTTATTATATTTTAGATGCGATCGCCTTTTTTCCAGACTAGATTGGTACATGGTGAGCTTAAAAATTAGAATTAGTATGCTTTTGTTTAGTTTCCTCTAAATTAAGCACAATGCTATTGAGTAATGCAACAACCTTTCTTCCAATAGCAACAGCTAAATTAACAGGGACGGCATTACCAATTTGTTTATACTGACTACTGACTGAACCTATAAATTTCCATTCATCTGGAAATGTTTGAATTCTGGCATATTCTCTAATTGATAAAGGTCTAGTTTCATCTGGATGGCATCTTTCCGTTTGTTTTTGAGCAGGAGAGCAGGTAAGAGTTAAGCTAGGTGCATCCCATGATAATCTTCTTGCCATACCAGTTTTTCCTCCTCCAAGAAAATAGCTTCTTTGCATATATTCGCGTTGAATATCGTCGGGCAAATCGACCCAACATCCACCTGGAGGTACCATAGAAAAAATTTCTCTTTTTCTTGTAGGATAAGATTTGCCTTGAGAATGAGGACAATCGGTTGCGTATAGTTCTCCTTTCTTTAAAGCATCTGCAACAGTCATTATTCGAAAATAAGGTTCTGGCCAGGTAAAATTAGCATACTGGATTAAATCATTTCTAATACCAACCAGAAATAATCTTTCTCTTTTCTGAGGAACTCGATAGAAAATAGCCTTTAGAACTCTAGGTTCAATTAATGTATAACCTAATTCTTTTACTACCGATTTAATTACCTTAATTGTTTTTCCTTGATCATGGTTTAACAAACCTCTAACATTTTCACCTAAGAATACTTGTGGTTTTATCTCTGTAATTGCTCTAGCAAATTCAAAAAACAGTGTTCCCCTAGTATCTTCAAACCCTAATTTATGTCCAGCATAAGAAAATGCCTGACAAGGAAATCCTCCTGATACAAAATCAATTTCTTTGTAATTAGAAAAATCTACTATATTTTGGCTGTTTTTAGCAATAATCTCAAGCAGCATACAAGTAGCATTAGAATTATTCAGCAAAGTATTCTGCATTCTCATATATGTTTTTTGAGATGAAGATGAATTCATTGTGTTGTGCTTATTTTTCATCTCTACAAAATAATTCTTGTCCAAATTTACGACATCATAACCCAATCTGGGAACGCTCCAGCCTTCTCCAATATAATTAAAAATATTTTGATGGAAATATCCAATGTGATTAGTGTTGGATTTATCCATTTGTCTAATTATTTCATTTTCAATAACATCGTTAATTTGTTTGTTATAAACTTTAGAATCAAAAGTCAATTTAATGGGATCGACTAAGTTTTTTTTAAATTTCTTCAAGTCTATCTGAAAACGATACTTAATAACGGTATCTTTGACGTGATTAAAAAAATCTGTGTCACTAATAAAACCGAGATCGTAATTTTCCAATTTTCTCTATAATATTTTTTTTACAATATATTAATCTTTTATTTAAAAGAATATTATTCTTAGTTCAAAATCAATTGCTGACGATGGACACTAAGCAACTGCACTTCAATCCTAGCCACCTGTTCTAACATATACACTAAGTTGTCTGGAGATAAATTAGTACCATCATTGCGACAGCTACCAGTAAAGTGAATGACTGCTGTGAGATCGCTATCAGATTCTAAAGAGAGAGAGAAGAGGCGATCGCGCAAATTAACTACCTGCTTTTTCCCCGACTTGGTAAATTTCTCCCAGGCAATTTCTGGACTATTGTTAATCGCTTCAATCCACTGTTGCCATAAAGTTTCTTTATCTTCCTCTGCTTGCACGGTAATTACATATTCTGCTCGCTCCATTATACGGCTGGCATTAAGAGATTTTAAATCTACTTCTTCAACTTTGTAAATCGGAATATTTTCTGGTAACTGGGCAGCTAAACGGCTACGAAATTCTGCTATCTCCATGTCTTCAGTCAATTCAAAATCGACTATTTCCCCATTGCTGGTAATCCCCAAAGATAAGGCATTGGCAATGGAAATCTTTGGCCCTGGGTGATATCCTCCTGTAAAGGAAATCGGTAAAGCAGCGCGGCGAATAGCGCGATCAAATAGACGTACTAGATCTAAATGGCTAATTAAACTCATTTCAGCTATTTTGCCAAACCACATTCTGATCTTTTGCTCTTTGTTTTGATTGGGTTTAAAATGTCCCTCAAACTTAGGAATGCTAGGTGGTTCAACCACAATATTATGTCCAAAATCTGTCCCACAGACACCACAATGGGAACAGCCATCAAAAGCACAGTCAGGCACAGTAGCCGCATCTAAAGCTCTTTGCAAGTCTTCTTTAAGCCACTGTTTATCAATACCCGTATTCAGATGATCCCAAGGCAGAGGTGCGCCCGTAGCATCGGCGATTGAGGTTGCTGTGTCGGGATTTAGAAACAGATTCCACTCGCCGTTTTCTACCTGACGATATTTCCAGGTTAAATCTGCTTCCGCGATCGCCTGTGACCAAGCATCATAAGCTTTATCTATATTTTCCCACCAGGCATCCATGCCTGCACCCAATTCCCAAGCCCGTTTGACTACTGCTGCCAGACGGCGATCGCCTCGTCCCACAAAGTCTTCCATCGCTGAAATACGGACATCGGTGTAGTTGATTTTAACTCCTTTAATACGGCGGAATTCGGCTCGTAATAAATCTTGTTTGCGTCTAAACTCGCTAGTGGAGACAGAGTGCCACTGAAAAGGAGTATGAGGTTTAGGCGTAAAGTTGGAAATCGTGATATTAAAGTTTAGGCGTTTATTACTAATCTGACTACATTCTCGACGTAACCAGCGCACCGTATCGGCAATACCAACAACATCAACGTCAGTTTCGCCTGGTAAACCAATCATAAAGTAAAGCTTGACCTTACTCCAGCCACGGGTAACGGCGGTTTGGATTCCTCGCAGTAACTCTTCATTGGTTAACCCTTTATTAACGACATCCCGCATCCGCTGAGTACCAGCTTCGGGGGCAAAAGTTAGCCCAGACTTTCTGATCCCACCAATAATATCGGCAATGTTGTCATCAAAGCGATCTACTCGTTGACTGGGAAGAGAAAGAGATATATTTTCCTCCTGCAAACGGTTTTTAATCTCCATTCCTACCGCAGGTAAAGCTAAGTAATCAGAACAACTGAGGGAGAGTAACGAAAACTCATTATAGCCAGTCGCCCGCATTCCCTTTTCGATCGCGTCTACGACTTTTTCTGGTTCGACATCCGTGGCGGGGCGAGTTAACATTCCTGGCTGGCAAAAACGACAGCCACGAGTACAACCCCGTCTTATTTCTACAGTAAGACGATCGTGTACGGTTTCGATAAAAGGCACTAGACCAATAGAATAGGCAGGTATCGGGGTAGCAACTCGACGTAAGATCCGTTTGGGGACATCGGCAGTAAGCGGATGGACTGAACCATCTGCCGCCATTTCGTAAAATCTTGGTACGTATACCCCAGGAACTTGGGCTAAATCTAGCAATAGCTCCGCTTTACTTAGTTTTGCTGCTTTTCCTTCGCGAATAATTAAGCCTATTTCTGGCAATAATTCCTCACCATCCCCTAAAGCAATAAAGTCAAAGAAATCTGCATAGGGTTCGGGGTTGGAAGTAGCGGTTTGTCCTCCCGCAAAAATCAGTGGATAAGCACCTGCATCTCTTTCTTTCCAGGTAAGAGGAATCTTTGCTAAACTAAGCATTTCCAAAATGTTGGTCGCGCCAAGTTCATAGCTGAGACTAAAGCCTAAGATATCAAAGTCCAATAACGGGCGTTTGGACTCTAAAGCAAATAAGGGTGTATTAGTTGATCGCAGCTTGGCTGATAGATCTGGCGCAGGCAGATAAGTGCGATCGCATAGCTGTTGCGGTTGAGCATTGATAATATTGTAGAGAATAATATGACCCAGGTTAGATGCCCCTACCTCATAAACTTCGGGATAAGTCAGTACCCAACGCACCTCTGCTGCTGTCCAGGGTTTGTGAACTGCACCAAGCTCATTACCCAGGTATCTTGCTGGTTTGGCGATCGTTGAATCAATGGGGTTGGGGAAAGCAAGAGTCAAAATTTAAAATCTCCTGTATCAGGCAATCAACATAGATTTATACTATATCGAATCTCCAGCGGTAATTAAGGAGCAGAACCAGCCAGAATTGGTCGCTAAAAATTGCTTAATACGAGTCAGGTTAATTAATGATCGAATCCTTCAGGATCTTATTTAGGTATAGCAGTTAAACATGAAACTTATTGATTTGAACTTAAGAGTCACTCTAAGTAAGATAAATTAATTAAATAACTCAAATCAAAAGTCGAGTCGAGCAATTGCAAAAGTCATCAGGAAAATAGCATCTTGCAAATCAAAATGTTTATGTGGCGATGGCAACACGTTTTTCAAGATATAGTGGAACATCTGATCAAAAGTATATTGCAAATTCTGGAGTTGCCAACGGAATCAAACATATTTGTAATCGGAATTCCTACCACGAACGAGATTGATCAGCTTTTCTTTCAGCCAGAAGACTGTGAATTTGTCGCCAATGATTTCCAGCAAGTTTTTGACCTAGCCAAAGACAACTTTGATCACGATCCTGAACAATTTTTCTTTATGGGTGCTGCACATTTAAATCAAGCCCATAAAGACTCTCTGTATCCCAAAGCTCTACGACAAGCGGTTCAGTCTATTCTCAAACAGCACGATCTTAAACAAGAACGGGTTTCCTTTTGTAGTTTTCCCATCGAAAAAAATGAACACTGGGTGATGACAGTTATTCAAATCAATCAGCAAGATTTTGATCGTCAATATCGGCTAAGCCAAGAAATACATGAAATACATCCGATGCACAAGTACCGCATTGATCGTTGCTTTCTCGAAGCTGTAATTTATCGAGTATTAGAGGAGAGCGAACTCGAACTACAAAGAGCATCGGCGGGGAATACTTCGTCTCTAGCTAATCCTGAGCGAGTGATCGAAGATGCTGCATCCAGTTTACTGAGGTCGATTAAGGTTCATGTGAATCAATGGAATAAGATTGATTTACTATCCTTTGCTAATGCGATCGCTGCCGAACGTTATGAGGGTACGATCAGCAAAGGTAGATTAATTATCTGCCATAATCATTCAGATATCATCGTCAAAGTTCGGCTCAAAGTTCCTATCGAGATTTATAACTATCGAGGCATCCGAAAATTACTGGAAATTTCTGGCACTCAAATGGCTTTACTATGCGATGGAGAGAGCGTTTGGGGTTTCGGAACTCCCTCAGACACCTATCAACCTAGCTTAGAAAATTTGTTTGAAATTAGATTTGTCGAACATCATACCTGGGAATTAGTGCATGCTGAAAATATTATGCTGCGGGTTAAATATAGACAGCCGAGGTTACCTAGACCACGATTTGAACGAGAAATATTTCACGCTCAGGTACACCAACTGTTCCAAGTCAACCTAACCACAGCAAATATATTAGTTGAAGCAGTTGAGGCAGCAGTAGAACAACGCCACGGTACGATGTTAGTTATTACCACTGAGGCAGCAGGGGAAACTCAACGATTAGCGTCTCAAAGCACTCCTATCGAGCCAGTGATGATTTCTAGAGAGATTATCTCTCATGTCTCCAGTGTTGACGGCGCAATTTTAATTTCTCCCGATGGTATTGTCCATTCATTTGGGGTAATACTTGACGGTAAAGCTTCGGAAAATGGCAATTCCACTAGGGGAGCAAGGTTTAACTCGGCGATTCGCTATGTTGATGGAGAAAGATCTCGCCAGGTTAACTGCTTGGCTTTAATTGTCTCTGAGGACGGCTACGTTGATCTATATTCAACTTTAAGACAGCAAATATCGCGCTATCGAAGTAAACGGCAAAGTACCGTTCACCGCCCAAAGCAGTGAGATATTGACCAGAAGACTTGCTTAACAGAATAGACAATTGTTCAATGGATTTTCTAGTCAATAATTTTCTTGGAGAAATAGCTGCTTTAAGTGCGGCGCTACTTTGGGCGATATCTTCTGTCGTTTACAGTCACCTGGGGTTAAAAATTGCGCCGCTACAGCTTAATTTTTCTAAAGGCATAATTGCGATCGCCCTAATCATCATCACCTTATTGATTCAGGGTACAGCCTTTAGCGATCTATCCACTTCTACCATCGCTCTTTTATCCCTCAGCGGTATAATCGGCATTGGTTTAGGAGATACGGCATATTTTGCCGCCTTAAACAGTTTGGGCGCTAGACGCACTCTCTTATTAGAAACTTCTTCCCCGCCCATCGGCGCATTGTTGGCGTTAATTTTTATTGGTGAACAATTAACTAATAGTGCCTGGAGCGGTATTATTTTAACTATTTTGGGGATAGCCTGGGTAATTAGTGAGCGGAATCCTCTAGATAATCTTCGCGGCTCACAACAGGGTATTATTTGGGGCATCTTAGCGGCGATCGCTCAAGCTATAGGGGCAGTCATTTCTCGTTATGCCTTAATCCAGTCGGATATTAGTCCCCTCGAAAGTACTTTAATCCGTTTAGTCGGCGGTATTGTAATTACCTTCGCCCTATTGTTTTTACCGATTGCTCAACCGTCCAAAATTAACTGGCACTTATCTAAACGTAGTTTAATGATCATTGCGATCGCTGCTTTAGCAAGTACCTATCTTGGTATTTGGCTACAGCAAATCTCCCTTAAGTTTGCCCCGACAGGAATTGCCCAAACCTTGTTAGCCACCAGTCCTTTATTTATTTTGCCCATAGTAGCATTGCAGGGAGAAAAGATTAGTCTTCGGGCAATATTGGGTGTAGTGATTTCTCTGGGCGGCATTGCTGTAATGTTTGTTCGCTAAAAAAATGAACTATGACAATTACGTTATGGTTAAAGAAATCTAGAATATTTTTAAATAACTTAATGGATAGCAAAGAATTAGCTCAGTATATTGAAGCAACAGGCGGGATATCTAAACCCTGGTTGCTGGTGCAGTTAAGGCTAAGTAAGCTACAAGAACGCAAAGAGCAAACTTCTCCCCAAGAATACATGAGCGAACTAGCAGATATTCAAGCAGATTTGCTAAAGTTAGGAGAATGGTGGAAAGGTATAGAAGGTGAGGTTTTTGGTTCTTAATTAATCGAGCCAAAATATTTGTCTGGTATGGAAGATTTTTTACAACAGGGTATTGCCCTAGCTAAAAAAGGTAACTACGAAACGGCAATTGCTGCTTTCAACCAGGCGATCGCCTCTAAGCTTAAATCGGCTGAAGCTTACTATCGTCGAGGTTTGGCATACTATGACCTGGGAAATATAGAACAGGCGATCGCCGATTATAATCAAAGTCTTAATCTTGATGACCAACAGATAAACGTCTACCTCAGTCGGGCAGAGGCTTTTTGGTCGGTAGATAATATTCAAAACAGTCTGATCGATCTCCAAATTGTCTTTAGCCTCGATTCTAGTTGCGAACAAGCCTATAAATTACGGGCTAATATCTGCCTTAAACTCAAAGAATACGATCAGGCGATCGACTATCTCAAACAAGCAGGAAAAATATATTTAGAACGTCAAGATAAAGAAAGCTGTCGCTTCTGCATTGCTCGTATTCGCCAAATTGAACAACAAAAGGTAGCAGCACAAGGCGGGATGACTAATCGGGTTTTTCTCCAACAAATTCAGCAAAAGGTAAGTCAAGGTAATTTAGCAGAAGCGTATCGAGACTGTAACTGGCTGTTACAGCTAGATCCTTATGATGCCCAAGCTTATCAGTGTCGGAGTAATATCAGTGTGGAGCTAGGAGAGTACGAGCGGGCGCAACAAGATTTACGCCAGGCAGCAAAATGCTACCGCACTCAAGGAAACATAGCTGAGTCAGCCAAATTAGAACGACGCTGTTTAGAATTACAGCTAGAGAATGTTTATCAACATACTCCTGCAAAACCACAAATTCCTCACTTAGTCCGCACCCTTCATCCTCAAAACGCCATTCAACATCGACTTTATGTTCTGGTAGGCAATTGGCACATCGCCCAAAGCCTGGTCGAAAGATTGATGCAGCTGCACCCAAATCGACCAGAAGTTTGGTACTGGGAAAAAGCGATTAACGATTTTGAACCAGATCGTCTGTAAATTAACGATCACTAATCAATAATCAAAAGAGGTAGGGTAATCCGCATGGTTACAGGTGGGGTATCCTAGAATATTTTTTCGGGTGCGATCAGACAATATTGTTATCACAAAGAAGTTTACGACTGATACTGCAATTATAAATATGGCTGTACTTGAAAAAGGCAACATTACGATCCATACCGAGAATATTTTTCCGATCATTAAGAAGTCTCTTTATACAGATCACGAAATTTTCTTACGGGAATTAATCTCTAACTCAGTAGATGCGATCTCGAAACTAAAAATGGCATCTCTTGCAGGAGAAATGCAGGGAGAAATTGCCGAACCAGAAATTAAAATTGCCGTCGATAAAACCAAGAAAACTCTGTCCGTTTCCGATAACGGGATTGGCATGACTGCCGATGAGGTCAAAAAATACATCAACCAGGTTGCTTTTTCTAGCGCGGAAGATTTCATCAAAAAATATGAGAAAGATTCTAACGATCTGATCGGTCACTTTGGTTTAGGTTTCTATTCCGCCTTTATGGTGGCAGCAAAAGTTGAGATCGATACTCTTTCTTATCAAGAAGGCTCAACTGCGGTACATTGGTCTTGTGATGGTTCTCCAGAATTTGAATTGACCGAAAGCGATCGCACTACCGTCGGCACAACTATTACCCTGACTCTCCAAGACGATGAAGTAGAATACGCCGAACCCCAAAGAGTTAGGCAGTTAGTGAAAACCTACTGCGATTTTATCCCAGTCAAGATTGTTCTAGATAACGAACAGATCAACAAGCAAGATGCACTGTGGAAAAAGTCCCCCCGCGACTTAACCGACGAAGACTATCTAGAGTTTTATCGTTATCTATATCCTTTTCAAGAAGAGCCTTTGTTATGGGTGCATCTGAATACTGATTATCCTTTCTTACTCAACGGCATCCTTTATTTCCCCAAACTTAAGCCAGACGTTGATTTTTCTAAAGGACAAATTCAGCTTTACTGTAACCAGGTATTTGTCAGCAAACATTGCGAAGCAATCATTCCTGAATTCTTAATGCCGTTGCAGGGTGTGATTGATAGTCCCGATATTCCGCTTAACGTTTCTCGTAGTGCCTTAACCAACGATCGCACTGTACGCCGAATTGCTGACTTTATCACTAAGAAAATTGGTAATCGTCTCAAGTCACTATACGATGAAGACCGCAGTAAATATATTAGCTGTTGGTCTGATGTTGGCACATTTGTTAAATATGGTGCCATTAGAGACGACAAGTTCAAGAAACAGGTAGAAGATCTAATTATCTACCGCACTACTTATCAAGCGGACACAGCTACCGAAGCTGCACCCAAAGTAGAAGTTCAATCTGCGGGTGATGATGCTTGGTCTAATGTCAATGAAGACAAAAATAATCCGCCTACCGAACCCTATACTACCCTGCAAGAATATTTAGAACGCAACAAGGAGAAACGGGAAAATCAAGTTTACTACTGTAGCGATCCTAGTACGCAAAATACTTACGTCGAATTATATAAAAATCAAGGTTTAGAAGTTCTCTTCCTCGATTCTTTTATTGACGCAAACTACTTTATTCCGTTTCTCGAACGAGAATATTCGGAAGTTAAGTTTGCTCGGGTTGACTCTGAGTTAGATGACACGTTAGTCGAAGACGATAAAGCACAAGAAATTGTCGATCCTACCACTAACAAAACTCGTAGTGAACTAATCAAAGAGTTGTTTGAAAAGGCACTCAACAAACCCAGAGTAAATATTAAAACTCAGGCAATCAAATCAGACGATCCTCAAGGAACTCCTCCTGCAATGGTGTTACTACCAGAAGCAATGCGTCGGATGCAGGAAATGGCAGCCTTGATGCAGGAAAAAACCATGACATTTCCTGAAGATCATGTCTTGATGATTAATACAGCACATCCTCTGATCCAGAATCTATTAGATTTGAACAAAACCACGATTATTCAAAGCGTTGACAATTCTAATTCGATGGTTAACTTAATGTGCAATCATATTTATGATCTAGCATTAATGTCACAAAAAGCCTTTGATGCCGACGGAATGAAAGCTTTTGTCGAACGTTCTAATCAGGTATTGACCAACTTAACCAAGAAGTAAATCTGGCAACTAGTACAAGCTAGAAAAATAAATAGTCTTAAAAAGAACGAGAACTAATCAACTCGTTCTTTTTTTTGGATAGCAAACTTTAAAGCTAAAAGCGATGCAGCGCGGTCTTGGGGGTTTCCCTCATGAGCGATATGCCCTAAAGAATATGCGAAGCGGTATGCTTTAGCACTAACTTCGTGTCGCGAAGCGGTATCCTTTAGGACTGCATCAAGAAGCTAATAGCTTATTTCATAATTAATGTTTTACTGTATCAAGTGAACTACTGAATAATGTATTCCCAATGGTAGATAAAGTATTTATGACTTTTTATTTAGGATTAAAAAGTAATTATTAGCTCACTGTCGACAAACGCTTTTGATGCAAACATACGATGCGATTATCATAGGTGCAGGTCATAATGGACTGGTCTGTGCAGCCTACTTACTCAAGGCAGGATACAGCGTTCTTTTATTGGAGAAGCGTTCTATTCCTGGTGGTGGAGCAACCACAGAAGAAGCTTTGCCCGAAGAAGCACCTGGATTTAAGTTTAATCTTTGTGCGATCGACCATGAGTTTATTCATTTAGGTCCCGTAGTTGAAGAACTAGAATTAACTAAATATGGTCTGGAATATCTTTATTGTGACCCTGTAACTTTCTGTCCCCATCCTGACGGCAAATATTTTCTGGCGCATAGTTCGATTGATCAAACCTGTGCCGAAATTGCTCGCTACAGCGAACGAGATGCTGCCAAATATCGCGAATTTATTGATTTTTGGCAGCGTTTAACCCAAGGAATTACGCCCGTATTTAACGCACCCCCAAAATCGGTTGTTGATATTATCGGTAACTATGGCTGGAGCAACGTCAAAAATCTTTTCTCTACCTTAGGTGGAGTTGACAAGACCTTAGATTTGGTGCGGACGATGCTTACTAGTCCCCAAGATAGCTTAGAGTATTGGTTTGACTCAGAATTTCTCAAAGCTCCTCTAGCTAGACTAGCAGCAGAATTTGGCGCGCCTCCTTCGCAAAAAACTATTGGCATCGGCTCAATGATGATGTCGATGCGTCACCATCCTGGAATGGCAAGACCCCGTGGCGGGACAGGAGCATTGACTCAAGCCTTATTAAATTTGGTTAAGGATAAAGGGGGAGAAGTATTATGCGATCGCTCTGTATCAGAAGTCTTAGTTGGTAATGATGGCAGCGCCGAAGGAGTTAGAGTCGCCGACGGGACAGAATATCGGGCTAAAATCGGCGTAATTTCCAATATTGATGCACGTCGTTTATTTTTGCAGCTAATTCCCGAAGCCACGACTGATCGAGCTGATCCAAAC
>JAIMKV010000005.1:0-32912 GCA_020692205.1 Myxosarcina sp. GA_180221_E-2-1-MAG-40_15 | reverse complement strand
AAAGACTGGAAAGAAGAATTGTTAACAACAACGAAACTATCCTTAAAATAGACTGCGCCCTCTCAGAACCGCCACGCTTTGAGAGATTTGACCATCGTGAAGAGTTCTTAGTCGGTTCAATTTTGATTGCCGACTCGGTTAACCATGTTGAAGAAGCTCACGCCCTACCTTCAATGGGTAAAATACCCGATGCCAATCCCTCAATGTATCTCGATATTCCCACTGTTTTAGATCCTTCTATGGCTCCTGAGGGAAAACATACAATGTGGATTGAATTTTTTGCTCCTTATCAGATTGCTGGGAAAGAAGGAACTGGTCTTAAGGGTACAGGATGGACAGATGAACTAAAAAATCAGGTAGCAGACCGCGTGATTGACAAGCTGGCGGATTATGCTCCCAATGTTAAGGATGCAATTATCGCCCGTCGGGTCGAAAGTCCTGCCGAATTAGGCGAGAGATTAGGCGCGTACAAAGGCAATTACTATCATGTCGATATGACTCTAGATCAGATGATCTTTTTGCGACCTCTGCCAGAGATCGCTAATTACACAACTCCCATCGATAAGCTTTATCTTACTGGTGCTGGCACTCATCCAGGAGGCTCTATTTCTGGTATGCCTGGTCGTAACTGCGCCCATATCTTTTTACAAAAGCAAAAGCCGTTGAATCAGATAATAGAAAATGCGACTCAGCTATTTAAATAAAGCCACAGATAATTGATGAAAAATACCAGCTTACCAGAAAGCCTTAAAAAAACTTTGGCAATAGAAGATTTAGATGCCAAACTATCAGGTTTAACGGGGGAAGTAGTTAGGCTGCTAAATTGCGATCGCTGTTTTATTTATGTGCGTGAGCCTAATCTTCGCCTGGGCAAAGCAGCCTTTTGTTACTGTCGCGACGATCGTGTTGTCAATGTTGCTGAGGACAAGTGGGAACAAGAGTCTAGTGGACTCGAACAGCAAGATCCGATGTTTGCAGCAGCCTTAAACTGTCAGCCCAGTATTTTTGTTGAAGACGTGGAGACTGCCGACGCGCAAGTAGTTAATCGTGAATTTGAACAGGAGCATTTCGGGCATCGTGCCTTAATTCATGCTCATCTTTGTCGCGATCGCCAACTTTGGGGGGTTTTGCAACCATCTGTGTTTGGCGCACCCCGTATCTGGACAAGATCTGATCGGGAGTTAATCACTGCTTTAAGCGAGCAAACCACGCCTTTAGTTATTGAGTACGTCCAACAAAATTTTTAGTTATCAATCACCACACTACAAGAAAATATGATTGTCAATTTACAGTCCGATGGTTGGGAAATTATTTATCATCGCGCCCATGCTTTATTAGCAGGGCAGATTGCTAATGCCACACGAGATGATTCGTATCGCATCTTTGATACGATTGCGGCGATTTCTCACCATGACGATCTAGAACGAGAATGGTCAGAAAATCAGCTTACCCCTGCGGGTGCGCCGATGGATTTTACCCTAGAGAAACAAACCCCCGTCAAGAAACTACGTCAACATATTGAAGATTCTCTTTATCGCGGACGTTGGGTAGCATTATTAACTTCAATGCACCTATGTTTTTTAAATCAGGCAGGAGCGGAGCAAACCAAGGAAGTGACAGAATTTATCTCAGAACAAAAGGATTTACAGCAAAAATGGTGTAAAGAGCTGGAAATTGACCAAGAGGAAGCAGAATCTGCTTATCGGTTCATGAAGTGGTGCGATCGCCTGTCTTTAATTCTCTGTCAGCGTCAGCTACCCTCCAATCAAAGAGCTTTGGAAATTAATCAGGGTGCAGACGGCAAGACTTACTATGTAGCGGAGTCGGCAGCGGGATGGTTAACTGTTTCTCCTTGGTGTTTTGCTCAGGATAAATTTACGGTTGAAGTTGAGGCTTCTTATTTGAGCCAAATTAAATTTACTGACAATGAAAGTTTAATCGAGGCTTTAAAAGCTGCACCACGCAAATACCTTAAATGGACTTTTGTTAAGGCGGAATTAGACGAGTTAGGCATGTCAAAAGCAGCTTAAGCATAGGCTTAAATTCTTATGGGCGATTATGCGATCGCCACTAGCAGCAATACCAAAAAGTCCTACAGTCAAATGCATTAAATTGGTTGCAAACAACCAAGTATATAACCAAAGCCCTGCTAAAAAACAGGGCGAAAAACTAAATTTGGTTGCAGAAATTTTAGTTTTTAGGCTATACCTAGCCAATGAAAAAAGCCTTGTCCAGTAGTCAATTCTACTACTAACGCACCTAAAAATCCGAGCATAGCTAATCTACCATTCCAAATTTCGGCACTAGGATTAGAGCCAAATTGAAACTTAGTTGCAAATTCACCATATTTGCGTTCAGATTGAACATCGTAATGTTGATTTGGTGTTTGTTCCATGTTATTTATTCCTCTATCATTAAGTTAAATGAATTACCTTTAAGATAAGTAAAATAAATTTAAATGTTCTCTGTCTTTAGTTATAAATAGAACCTAGTTTATAGTAATTTGATGAGTTATTACTATTTACAGATAAATAGTTGAGCCAAAACCTGAATAATAATTAAAACAACCAATTTTTTGTAACCTAGGTCACAAAATTATTTTAATTACCTATTTGAGTAATTAAAGTGATTAAATCTTCAAATCGAATCCAAAACATCATCAACTACTATTACCTTCAATCTTTTAATTGATTTTTGAGCCTGTTTTGGATCGATTTGCATATACTGCCGTCTTTCGACATAAGATACGCGCTCAAGAACTTGGTAATTATAAAAGTGTAAAGCTATGTAACTTTGCACCTATCATTGCATCAACTCGGGGTTGATTTTCCAGATTTAATTTCTCTTGAATAACAAACGGTTAATTTCTGCTCAAAAAAAACCAATAATACATCTATTTGATTATTCTAGAGCAAAAAGACTGACACTATATCATTTGATAGAGATATACTGAGAGGATATTTTCCTAGAATGTGTAACATATATCACATATTAATCATAAATAACTTTGAGATAGCGTGGAGATGACCTTAGCAAAAAATAGTGAGCCAAGATGCATATTAATAGTCGATGATTCTACAGATAACCTGTATTTATTGCAGTTTATTTTAGAAACTCAAGGTTACCAAGTTGGCTTAGCCAAGAGTGGCGAACAAGCTTTAGATCAAGTAAAAAAATTTCCTCCTGATCTTATTTTACTAGATGTAATGATGCCTCAAATGAATGGATATGAAGTAGTTGACCGATTACGAAAAGATCAAACTCTATCCTCTATTCCAGTATTTTTGGTAACTGCGGATAAATACATTAGCAATAATAAAGCGATCGCAGCAGGAGCAAACGGTTTAATTTACAAACCAATCGATATTGAGCAATTACTATTAAAAGTAGCTCAAACTTTAGCCCCAGAAAATAATTTTGAAGCTGAAATACAGAGTGAGTAGATTCGAGATTTAATTGCCAGTCCAAACAAGTATTTGTTCAAGTTAAAACCTGACGCGATCCAAAACATCAGAACTATAAGATACTGTAAAATCTGCTGGAATTGTTGAGTGGTCAGATTAACTGCATTTAGTGATCAATCTCTCTGGAGAGGGAGGGGATTGGAGCAATGTCGCGCAATGATCGAAGCAAGGAAACAGTTTAAATTACTGTAACCAATTAACATTTTCATTTGGAGACTACAGCAATGGCTGATATGACCAACCTGGCAACCAAGCTTGCCGATCTAAAGCTTCTACAAACCGTTTTGATTGAATGCGCTCAAAAACTAATTACAGTCACAGATGACGATACAATCCGCGAACGGTTAGAAAAAATCATGACCAGCGATCGCGAAAATCTTAGCTCTATTGATAAAGCTATTGCCAAATCTGGTCAGATTGCCGAACCTAGAGATATTACTCAAAAACACGTTGAAAAGATTAGCCAAATGATGGGTGGATCTGAACTGACAGTGTATGATAAGTTTTTCCAGTTTGAGTTGCTCAAGCATCAACAAACCATGACTGGCTTAGTAATTCACAAAGTCGCTCAATCTCTAGACGATCAACTTCAAAATGCAGTAGAGCCTCTGAACAAAGTCAACTTTGAGAATCGCGCTCATCAAGAAGTTCTCAAAGGTGTGCTGTATTTTGTTGGTACGAGAGAAATAGCTGGTAAAGAGCCTGATATGGGACTTTGGGCTAGCGTCGAACAAGGAATTGCCGCTCTTAAAGGTGCAGTAAGCAGCGTGTCTAGTTAAGCAATTGTCTTTTAGTATTGTTGTTAGCAGAACCAAGCGATCGCCCGAAAACTTGAGCAGAGCGATCGCTCTGTAGTTGATGATTTAGCTAAAATACCTCAAGTTCTGGCTTACTGGTGCAGAATTATTTAGATAAAAATTAAGAGGAACAACTACAGTGAATCAAATTGTCAGTCTGTATTTCGGTTTAGCTATTTCTCTAATTATTGGAGTTAGTTTTTTTCACTTACTTCCCCGTTTCGGCAAGCTAGGTAATCGTATTGGCGACTGGTTGTGTTATGCTCCAGGTATAGATTTAGCCCTAGTCTATTTGATGTTGATGCCGATTACAGTTGGCGCGATCGCTTCAGGATGGCTGGGAGTTGGAACAGCTTTGTTAGCCCAATTAAGCACTTTATGGCTGTGGATTACAATTCATGAATCAACTCATCGGGAACAACTGCGTCAGGCAAACATTCACCGTAGCCTAGGTGTAATCGTAGGTAAATGGCAAAATCATTTGGCAGTATGGATTACGGCGTTGGCGATTCCTCTTTTTTGGCTAGTCCGCTTAACTCAAATAATCGTCTATCCTTCCCTGACTCAATTAATTAAACTCCCAAAATACAATGCCAAAGATTGGGTAAATGTCTCAAGACATAAGTTTGAAGGCTTAGTCGGTTACGATTTAATCTGGTGTCTATACTGTGATTGGATGACTGGCGTTTGGTCTTTAGGTACAGAAATGCTGCGTAATGTTGAATCGTTTTGGTGTCCAATTCGCTTTTATTCGACTAAAAAATGCGAAAATTGCCAAATTGACTTTCCTGATGTAGTTAATGAGTGGGTTGCTGCTGATGGAACAGTGCAAGATGTTACTGTGTTGCTGGAGTCTAAATATACTCAGGAACAAAATGAACGATCTTGGTTTGGTCATACAGGAAGACAGTGCCAAACATCATCTAGCTCCCAAGAGCCACAAAATAATGCAGAAATTAACTTAAAACAGCTTTAAAAATTATAGCCAATTACCTAATAGCACATAGGGAGCCCAATAGAATGGATGTCTATACCAGCGATTATTCAATAGAGACAGCTGTGCTTGACGTACTGCTTCGGCTTTAGGCAGTTGTTGATCTGATAGTTCTCGATAAAAATCATTCATCAGCTCAGCGGTGGCGCGGTCATTAACTGACCAAAGAGTCGCTAGGGTGCTTTTTGCTCCTGCTCGCACCGCCATTCCTGCTAGTCCTAGCGCAGCCTGATCATCTCCTGTCGCTGTTTCGCAAGCACTCAAAACTAATAGCTCGATCGCATTTTCTGGTCCAGGATTTCTGCTTTGTAAGATGCTATCTAACTGATTAATATTAATTCGCTCATCCCAAGCTAACAGAAATGTATCTTCGAGATTAGAGCTAAACTGTCCGTGAGTCGCAATATGGACGATGGGATAGTTAGAAAATTGGATCTCGTGTTTTAGGGCTTCGGTGGTGAAATTACGATTGAGCAGAACTATACTATCAACTCGTTTTTGAATTTCTTCGATCTCAAAATTAACGTAATCTAAAGCCGAGAAACCTTTGATACTTTTAGTTAATCCCGCAGCAATTGTTTTTAGCTGCTTTTGTTCTAAAGGACGAGGGTTAAGTAACTGTAGCCCAGGAGTGAGAGCGATATTGTAGTCTTCAATTAGATAATGTTTACCATCATACAGGGCGCTCAAAGGGACATTACGCAACGCTCCATCAGGAATAAAAACTAAGGTTTTAATTTGGCTGGTGGCAAGCTCATTTAGAGCAGGGCGAATTACTAAATCATATAGTTTACGGGCGGGGCGGTAGAAATCACGGCGACTACGTACAACTATGTTGCGGCGAAACTGCTCAATTATTACTTCTAGCTGCGCTTGAGGAATTTTAGTAGTGTAATGCTGAAGCGATTGATTCGGTAGACTGAGAATTACTTCCAAGCGATCGCTTAAGATAATGGGATAAATTACTGCTGCTTGGCGGTCTATGCTGTCTATATTGACAGCCTGAGCATCTAAACAAGCTTCCCGAAAAAAGTTATTTAATTCCGCTAGCTGTAATGATTCAATCACCGCTCTGGCTTTTTCTAAGTTGGCTTGACTAATTTCTCCTGCATCATCTAGCAACAAGCTGACTAGTTCTCGATAGACTGGTTCAACACTGTCACGAAAGGAATACTGTACATCTAGATCGATCGCGACTAAATCTCGACTTAAAGACTTAAGTAAATCTACTGACTGGGAATAATGAGCGATCGCACCTTGACGATCTCCCAAAGCCTGATTAATTTTCCCTAGTTGCCATTGCCAAAGGTAACTAACTTCTGGAGCATTAATGCTTTGAGCTAAAATCAATGCTTTCTCCGTATACTGTTTGGCAGTATTCCAGTTTGCCAATTCTGCTTGAATCTGCCCCTGCAAACCTAGACTATATGACTGGGCTTTTTGATAGTTAATTGCTTTGGCTTGATTATTTGTCTCTGACAAAAACTGCTCTATTTGCAATTTGCTAGGAAGGGCTAATTTTTGTTGATTATGAGTCTTTGACTGGTGTAGCTTGACTAAACTATGAGCAAAATTAATTTTTCGGTCAATATTAGCTCGATTGGCTGGCAAATGAGCAAATTCTTGTTGAATCATGGGAATTAAACTGCTGCCTTTTTGCCCGGAGGTATCTAATAAGACATTTAATTGAGCCAGATAAATCTGTAACGGTAAATCAGTTTGCAGACAATTTGGTTGCTTTTGACAAGTTTTTAACCCTTGCTCGTAAAGTTTTAAAGCTTGGTCTGGATGATTAACTTTGTAGAGGTTACCCAGTACCAACAGAACTTTAATTTGTTCCTCAGAAGATTCTAAGCGAGAGGCAATAGTTAAACTTTGTTTTAAGACCGCTTGCGATCGCTCTACCTGCCCTACTAGGCGTAAAATATCACCATAGGTTCTCAGCCCTGCTACCTTGAGCGGCGAGTCGGGCTGTTGAGCCAAATTGCTTGCTACCTCAGTTAAGGTTTGGAGGGCGAGACGATAGAATCCGAGTTGTTTAAAGGCGCTAGCTTGATTAATCGAAGCCCTAATTACCCCCAGTTGATCTCCTGCCTGTTCATAGTTATCTTTGGCCTGTGACCAAAGCGCGATCGCCTCTTCTTCCTTCCCAACGCTCAGTCGTAAAATTCCCTGGTTGTTGAATACTTGTGCCAAGGCACGAACTTTATCATCGAATGCCAGCTGAGCATCTTGACTTACTAAAGCTAAACTATGAGCAATATTTTCGTTAGCTTGTGACCAATTATTGAGCTGATTGTAAGCTAAAGCTAAGTTACTCAGTACTCTTGCTCGGCTGATAGTATCTTGACGGGGATAGATCTTAACTGCCTGTTGCCATAAATCTACTGCTTGTTCAAACTGACCAATTGAGTAAAAATATTTTCCTTGTGCTTCCAGTTCTTCAGCAGGATTATTTTCCATTACCTGCTTAACAGGCGAAGCTGTAGCCAGAACAGCAAAAGTTTTGTCGCTACTGGAAAATAGGCCAATCGACAAGCCGACGATGATCAAGATAAACACTAGCAAACAACGCTGTCTAAACTTGGAAGACATAACAAGAGTAAACCTGAATAAAAATTAGGCTGACTCATATAGTTCCCAATTCCCTAGTTGTAGTTACCAAAGTAAGTATGAAGTATGAAGTTTAAAGCTTCCACTGTTTATACTGAGCCAATAATTCAGTCGCATCATTTTTGGATAATGGTTTGGCAAAGAAATAACCTTGACCATATTCACAGTTAAAACCTTGCAAAATTTTCTGTTCAGCTTCTGTTTCAATACCTTCAGCAACGACATCCATTCCCAAGCTGTGAGCCAAAATAATAATGGTTCTAACAATCTTCTTGTTTTTAACTCCTTGAATCATATTGCTCACAAATGAGCGATCAATTTTTAGGGTATCAGTAGGAAAACGATGTAGATAACTAAAAGAAGAAAACCCCGTCCCAAAATCGTCCATGCTGATTTTAATTTTTAATTCTTTGAGCTGATTGAGCAAAAGAATCGTATTTTCGACATTATCCATTACCATGCTTTCAGTAATTTCCAACTTCAGGTTTGCTGCATCCAAACCAGTAGTGATTAACGTATCTTGGATTTGCGCGATCAGATTGGATTGGGCAAACTGTCTACTAGAGAGATTAACGCTCATCGTGACGGATGCGGCACTAGGAAATTGTTCGCACCATTGCTGCATCTGACGACAGGCAGTAGCTAAAATCCATTCTCCCATGGGTACAATTAAGCCTGTTTCTTCGGCAATAGGAATAAACGCACCAGGAGAAACAAAACCATGATTAGGTGAGTGCCAACGCACTAAAGCCTCAAACCCTTTGATAGCACCTGTTTTTAAACAAATTATGGGCTGATAGTAAAGTTCAAACTCCTGATTAATGATTGCTTGATTTAAGTCGGCTTCTAGTTGCAGTCGTTTCAATGACTGTTCGTGCATTTTGGTGGCATATACTTCATGCCTACTTTTGCCTGATGCTTTTGCCTGATACATTGCCGTGTTGGAAGCTTGTAATAACTCTTCTGGCTGAAAATCTTCACTAAGTCGATTAAATGCTAAGCCAATACTGGCAGAGGTAAAGATATCCTGTTCGCTAAGTTTAAACGGTACAGCCAAGACTTGTTCGAGCTGGTTTGCTACATCAATTGCTTCTGCGGTGTCGGCTGAAGTTTTAAAAGCGATCGCAAATTCATCAGCACCAACTCTAGCAAGGATCGTCTTGGATTGTAAATGGTCTTGGAGACGTTTAGCTGTGGCAATCAAAATGCGATCGCCTGCCTGATATCCTAAACCATCATTAATTAATTTGAATCGGTCTAAATCGAGACAGAGAATTGCAATAAAGCCTTCGGCTCTAGTTTTATGTCTTTGCTTAAGTTTTTTTAATTGTTGGGCAAATAAAGTGCGATTCGGTAATTTAGTTAAAGAGTCATAAAAAAGATTGTATAGCGCCTTATAACCCAAAACACTAGCGGTGGTGGCGGCAAAGACAATAGCAGCAGGAATAAACGGAATCCAGCCTACAGCAGTAAAAGTTACAAAACAGATCCCCCACAGGCTGCCGACAACAATCATGCCAATCGTAATAATTGATAAAGGATGTCTTAACTTCCAGGCGATTACCGCTGCTAGTAATGACCAACCCCAAACCCAAAGCTCCTCAACCCATTCAGACCAAAACCAGAACAAGGATGCGTCATCTAACACCACACTTAAAATTTGGCTCACCATTTGAGCATGAACCATTACTCCTGGCATCGAGCCTGGTACGCCTTTGTAAGGAGTTGGATAAATATCTTTAACGCTTGGCGCACTGGTGCCGATTAACACAATTTTATCTTTAATCAATTCAGCTCGAACGTCTCCTGCTAATACTTTTGATAAAGTGACTGTTTGAGCAATATTTGGCGATCGATAGTTGATTAAAATTTGCTTACCTAAGGTTTCTGAAGGCTGAAGCTGGTAATTGCCAGAATTTGCTTGAAGATCAGGAAATATTGTCTCGCCAATCTGTAGATAATCATCCTCAACTTTAAACTCAAGTTGTCGATCTTCTAAATATTTAAGACTGAGGCGTAAAGAAAAAGAATACATTTCTTGAACTTTTTCTGTTCCAAACTGGACATACATCAAATTACGACGCAGCACATCATCGTCTACATCAATCACCAGATCGTTAAAGCCGATTTGTTCTGGGGCGACTCCTGGTGGTGCAGATAAACTGTTGTCTCCGCTGCCGATTAATTGAATGACCACAACATTATCTCGCTGCAATTCTTCTCTAAGGGCTTTTGTTCCTGGAGGATAAGCAACTTCTCGATAGAGATCAAAACCAATTACTTTAGGCTGATGCTGCTGAAGATTTTTTAGCAATTGAGCAATTACGTTATCTGCGATCGGAAAATTTTTCTGTTGTTCGATGTCTTGATCAGTGATTTCTACTACTAGTAGTCTGGGGTCAATCTCATTTTTACTATGTAAATTTACCATCCAATCGTATGCCAGCAGTTCTAAAGCCTGCAAAGCTCCAAAGCGCCTAATACCCAATACTATCGTGGTAACAAAAATGGTTAATAGTAGTAAAGAAAATGTATAGGTGCCAACCCAATCTTTGACTTTGGTAATTTTTTGATATTTAATTATTAATTCGTTAATGGCAAATTTCATTAAATACTTTTATTAGTTTGATTAAATAAATAAGATAAATATGTTTGATTTCAGTAAATTTTCTAAAGTACTATTAGAATAGACCGCAAAATTCAGTAATTACAACTAAATAAAATTAATCTAAACATAAGATTTTAATCAAGTATAGTTGAAATCAATAGATGTGGCATATATTATGTTTAATAGTTAAAATGATAAAGATATTTCATGGAAATTTATCAGCAAATAAATATAAAATAATGTGGAACATAAAGTATCTATCAAATAGATTTAATACTCTTGTTAGCTTATTAATAGTTCTAAATGTGGTTTTATTTGTTTCTGCTATCCCAGCTACAGCAGAGGAGAAAAAAGGTCAGGTAAAAGCCAGTAATTCAGATTTCGGTTTACCAACTCATCGCCGAGATGGAGGTAGTAGAGGTAGCCGAGATGATTGTGTTACTGATGCTGAAAATCAAAATTTAATGGCTTTAATTCCCGAAAAAACTGTAGGAATAAATGCTTCTACTGCTCCTAAATTGTTTTTTTATGTGCCTAAGGTTAATCATCAAAGAACATTAGAATTTGTACTTCGCAACGAACAAGATCAGCTGATATATGAAGCTTTCCTTTCTACTGAAGGCAATGGCATCATCAGCGTAGAAATTCCCGCTGATGTTCACTCAAATTTATTAGCAACTGAGCAAAATTATCATTGGTACCTATCAATGATCTGTGACAGTCAACAGCGTTCTCGTGACATTGTTGTTGAGGGTTGGATGCGTCAAGAAACGATCGATACTGCCACCAAAGAGCAGTTGCATACTGCTAGTTCTGTAGAGCAAGCAGAAGTCTATAGTGAACAAGGTTTTTGGTACAACGCTTTATCTGTATTAGCAGAAAATCATGACTCCATTGCTCAACAGCCAATGATCAGACAAAAATGGTCAGAAATGCTTAAATCAGTTGGATTAGAAGAATTAGCATTCAAACCTTTTATTGAAACGGAATTAATTGAAGCCCCCGCTGGTTATTTTTAGACTAGGATGATTATGCTAAAATTACGCCCAAACTAGCTCAAATCTCGGATGAAATCAAGATTAGATGGATGATTGTTCATTTAAGCAATAGCTTTCGTAGCCAAGAAAAATTGCCTACATCAGATAAGTTCCTCAAATAATTGAATATAGCTGAGATCCTCTATTTTTTACTGGCATCTCAGCTTTTTTATAACTAAAATTGCTCCAGATTGATTAATGCTAATTCAAAATAAACGATTATTGAGATTTGATTACAGTAAGCTCAGTTTGGTTGAAGATTGTATTGTTGAAAATATTATTATTGTTAGAGGAAATTATCAATGACCCCAGTACAATTAGATTGATCTATTGCAAATAACGATAAATATCTGAAGAGTTAAGATTAAGGTAAGGTGCATTCTAAACTAATATTAGCTTGTACAAAGCGATCGCGAATACATTCTAGTCGATCAGCAGGTAAAGCTTTGCCCTGTTGCCAAGCAGTAAGTAAGGCTTGGGCAATCATTTGACACCGATGTTGAGCCAAGTCAACGTTTGCGGCAGAGCGACAAAAGCGAATTACTCGGAATTGGTTAGAAAGATATCATTTTTTAAAGCCGATCGCGATTGAGAAAAAGACTCACTTAGTTGATGTCGAAGAAATTATTCAGCCTACTTTAGATCGGTCTTTGTGCCAAGCTATTACTAAGCAACTATTTAAAAATTGGTTAAGTCAGCAACGCAAACAAGCGATCGCTAATCGACCAATTATTAATTAAAATTCAATTTGACAAAGAACGCCAGAAAAACTTGGGCAAAGATAACATCCTGCGCCAACGCCAAGGTTCTTGATAAAGACGATAAGACCACTCTAAATTGTTGTTTCTCAACCACTCTGGCGCACGAGCTTTGTTTCCTGCCCAAATATCCAAGCTACCACCAACGCCAATCCAGACTGAATTAGGACATAAAGCGCGATTGTCTCTAATCCATAGTTCTTGTCGGGGTACTCCGATGCCAACCAAAATTACTTGAGGCTGTTGTGCTTGTAAAGTCTGTTTCCAGCTTGTTTCTGCCTCTCCAGCAACATAACCATCCTGAGTTAAAATCGAGAGGTGTGGAAATTTGTGTTGCCACGTTTGAGCCGCTTGTTCAGCAGTTTTAGGAGTACCGCCAAAAAAACATACAGAATTGGGTTCAGCCGATGTTCCCAACTGTTCGATTAATGATTCAGCCAACTCAATGCCAGGGCAGCGTTGTTGTTGACGACCACGCAGACGCAGATAAATTACAATACCAGCACCATCAGGAATCACTAAATCTGCTGCTTTGATGGCTTGACTCAAGGCTGCATCTTCTTCTGCCATCATCGTCATTTCGGCATTTAAAGTAACAACATGAGTACCAATTCTTCGATCCAGTCTGGCGATCAGCCAATCTGTATAATTATCAAGCAGATGAACCTGAAGGTTGAGAATCGGAAAGGTAGGGGGAGCGGGCAAATTACTATCTCTAGACAACATAAATTTTGCTCAGCCAATAAAGACTAGTTTAGATTTTGGCTTATTAATTGTTAACAAACAAGTAATACACACAGGCGATCGCATCATTGCTAGCCTAATTTGACTGCTGTTCCTGTAGCGGTGATCAAAAGCAGTACTCCTTTGTCGTCAACGTTAATTGTCCCCGTATCTATCTCAATACCAATAACTGCATCTGCATTTAACCTGCTTGCCCGCTGTATCAGTTCATCAATCGCTTTTTGCTGACCTTTCTCAAACACTTTTTCATAGCTTCCAGTGCGTCCACCGATCGTATCCCTAATTCCAGCGAAAAAATCGCGTAGAACGTTAGTACCATAAACCACTTCGGCAGTAACAACCCCTAGATAGGTTTTAATGGTTTGGTTTTGAATAGTATCGGTTGTGGTAACTAACATTAAGTTTATGATAATTATGATTAGTTTCTAAATACATTATATTGATTTTTATCATCTTTCAAAAGAAGACCCTCGTGGGAGAGCGATGGGACGGGGCTTATCCCTAATGAGTTGGATTGATTGGACTCATAGGAGGAAACCTCTGCCTCCCTCGCGCTTTTGGTAACGGGAGGTTCAACCATTGCTAAAGATTACAGCTCTTAATTTTCCAGCTAAATCAAATGAACAGTAGTACTTTTGAGCAATTTCAAGGAATTTGGTTGGGCAGCATCATCGGACAAGCTTTAGCCAATCAGCAAAGCGGTTGCGCTCAAACTAAAATCATTAATTTTCCAGCTCAAAATTGGTTAGTGGAACGCCAGAAAATAGCCCAGATTTTCCTGCCGACTAAAAATCTTGAAGCTAAAGATCTTGGTCAAAATTCCAGCTTGAGAGAAATTATCGCGAAAAACAAAGTACAAGTAACTAAGCCAGACGAACACGGTAGCATTCTACTTTCTTTGTTATCTTTAATTATCTTTTATGGTAACGATCCGAGTTTCTTGGACAAAATTATCGGTGAATATAACTTAAAGTCAGCAAATTCGCCAAAAAATACCGAAATTAGAACAGGCATATTAATATGGAGCTGTCTATTAATTACAATTTTAAATCATAAATTTCAGCCAGACACAAACGTTAAGCAGATAATTAGACGCACCATAGATTTTGTTAAGGTGGAAGAAACTTTGTTAACTCAAATGTTAGAGATAGTTATCCAGGCAGCCCAAAGTGGAACCAGCCTGCATCAACTGGCAGAAGAATTATCGTCAGGGGGTAATGCTTGGCAAATGGCGATCGCTTTATCCTGGTATTGTTTTACGACAACTCCTCATGATTTTAGACTATCGATTAAAAAAGCTGCCAGCCTTGAGCCAAATATAGCCTGGTTAACAGCTGCTCTTACAGGTACTGTGTCTGGAGCATATAATGGTATAGCAAGAATTCCCTGGAGGTGGAGAGCAATTGCTAATCAAAACTCAATTTACCGCTTAGAAAGTCAAATAGCCCTAAAGTTGTTTGAGTCGTGGCTAGGAATATATTCGCTAAATAGCAACCAAGAGTCATTTAATTACCAACTTGGAGCTGTCGCCTGTCCCCAAATAATTCAGCCTCGTCAAGCTTTAAAAATTATTTCTCAAAAATATTTTTGGGAGTGAATCTACGGAGCATCAAGTATACTTCGTGTGACGGTGCATTTGCTCTCACTAAAAGTGACGCTAAATTAACATTAGATCGAGCTGAGAAAAGTATTAATCAATAGCTTATAGGTATTCTGGCATCAGGATCACAAGTTTCACTGATTAAAATTAAACATGACAATTCAATAGCTTCTAAAAATCCTCACCTATAATGAAAAGCTGGTATTCACTAATCCAAAAAATTGAGGGATGGCGATACAGGTATCAACACCAAGGAGTCTTTTGGTGGGGAAAAAACTCTCAGAAAAGAAAGTCGCTAAAATTCCGTGACAACTCTAGTTTTGGGCAGTTAAGAAGAAAAAATCATCAAGCCAATCTAAAAAATTGTTTGCTGATGTTGGTTTTAGGTATCATTGCTTTAACCAGCGTAGTTGGCTATCGATTTTATAATCAGCCACAGTTGACCGTAGGTAAAATTTCCCCTCTAACGATCAAAGCTCCTTATACTGCCGAATTTGAAGATACCAAAACTACCTTAGAAAAACGTCAAGAAGTACAAACAGGCATTGTTCCGATTCTCCAGCAGAATGAATCATCAACGGCGGAAATCAAAAACACGCTAGATTCATATATTAAAAGCATTGACGAACTTAGAAAAACCACAGCTCCTTTTCCTTTTATCGATCCAGACACCCTATCTTTGCCCAGCCAGAGATATATTCGTTTGTGTTCTGAAGTAGAATTTAAAGCAGTCTTGGCTTCGGTAACAGAAAATATTGATTCAGAATTAACCAAGCAAAATAGTAGCGATAATTTGTCCATAGAGAAAAGTCCAGACTTTAATACTGGTTTGCAAAAAGCCGCTTCAGAGCTACAACAATATCGAGCTAGAACTTCAGAAACTGAATTTAATACTCTCATCGCTCAAATTACTTTGACTCGTTATCGCTATTCTCAAGCTGAGAAAAAGCTGGAGCGAAAACAAATTACGTATTTAGATCAAAAAGAGTCGATCATTCTTTTAGATTTGACTGAAAAAGAATGGAAAGCAACCAAAAAGGCAATCTTGCTGGCTGCTGAGCGAATTTTGAGTCAGGGAATTCCAATGGGGATGCCCTCAAACCTTTTAGAAAAAGCAGTTACAGCACAGCTCGATCCAGATATGCCTGATGAAGCCAAGCTTTTGTCGAGTAATTTACTACTAGCAATTCTTAAGCCAAATTTAGAAGAAGACAAAGATGCTACCCGTAACATTGCAGAAAAAGCCGCTATGGCGATTAACTCAGTTTTAGTCAAAGTTGAACAGGGGGAAGTTATCGTCGAGGAAGGAGCAAGAATTTCTCAAGCAGATTTTGTACTCTTGGACGGTTTTCAACTAAGTCAGCGCGGTATTAACTGGCAAGGACTAAGACAGTCGGTAGTTTTCGTTACTGTAATTGTCGGTATATTTTTGCTGATTCAAAGAAAAATTTATCCCTCGATTCGCCATCGTGACTATTTATTGTTGTGTTTGCTGAGCTTGAGCGCACCATTAATAGGTGTTTTTGAAATTCCCTCTACTAGTCTGCCAGCTATTGGATTATTGGTTAGTAGTTTTTATACCCCTAGTTTGGCTATGTGTGAGGTTGCATTGGTAACTGGACTGGTGATGTTTAGTAATCAAACATTAGGGTCTACTTATCTCTTGGCTGGATTGATTGGCGGATTGATTGCCGCTATGTTTGCAGGAAAATTGCGCTCACGCGAAGCTATAGCCAGATTGGGCATTGCTGTCGGCTTATCGCAAATAGCCGTTTATTTGATCACCAATTTAATTATAAGTGGCAGCCCTGCTACTGTCTGGGCAGTAATTTTACCCGATGCCATTATTTGTGGTTTATTTGGAGTTGCTTGGATCGTAATTGCGATCGGGATATCTCCTTACTTGGAACGCTTTTTTGACCTGATTACGCCGATTCGTTTGGCAGAACTATCTAATCCTAATTTGCCTCTGCTTAAAAGGCTGGCAACCGAAGCACCAGGTACGTTTCAACATACAATGTTTGTCGCTTCCCTAGCGGAGGCTGCTGCTCGAGAATTGAACTGTAATGTTGAACTGGTTAGAGCCGGAACTCTATATCATGATATTGGCAAAATGCACGATCCTCTTGGGTTTATTGAAAACCAAATGGGTGGACCAAATAAACACGACGAAATTGGCGATCCTTGGCTTAGTGCGGCAATAATTAAACAGCACGTCAGCGAAGGATTGATTATGGCTCGTAAATATGGTTTGCCAAAAGCAATTCGTGATTTTATTCCCGAACATCAAGGAACTTTATTAATCGCCTATTTTTATCATCAGGCAAAACAACAAGCTGAGGTGGCAGGAACAACGTTAGTAGAATCAGACTTTCGCTATGTTGGGCCTGTTCCTCAATCCAGAGAAGCAGGAATCATGATGCTAGCAGATGGCTGCGAGGCAGCGTTGCGATCGCTGCGGGATGCGACTCCAAAACAAGCTTTAGCTACAGTAAAAAAGATTTTTAAGTCTCGTTGGCAAGATAGCCAGCTAATTGATAGCGGATTGAGTTATGATGAGCTACCAATTGTTGCTGAAGTTTTTGTCCGTGTTTGGGAACAGTTTAATCACAAGCGTATTGTTTATCCTCAAGGAGCTTTAGATTTAACTCCTAAGCCAAATAAAAGTTAGCGTCAATTCACATCAAGCGCATTATTTTACCGTGAGTAAAAAAACATCGAGGCAGTCAGCTCAATTAAATCAGGCTCATGCTAGTCTACAACAGGCAATTTCTTGGTATTCTGGTTTTCGCCGTCATGGCAATTCTCCTCCAGACGATCGCCTTCAAGCTTCAGTCAGAAGCGATTTACAATCTCTCCAAAATGCTTTAGATAAGTTAGACCGCAAGGCAATTCGCATCAGCACCTTTGGTTTGGTTAGCTGTGGTAAATCATCATTAATTAACGCTCTGCTACAAGAAGAAGTAGTGGCAACTGGTCCACTTCACGGGGTGACGCAATCTCTGACTATTTTGCGCTGGAATCCTTTGCCAGAGGTAGGGCTAAACGCTGAGTTAATTGATACTCCTGGTTTGGATGAAGTGGCAGGAGAAGCTAGAGCGACTATGGCGCGGGAAATTGCCCAAAAATCAGACTTAATTTTGTTTGTCGTAGCGGGAGATATTACTCGAACCGAGTATGAAGCCCTGCGCGAGTTGAGAAGTACTCAAAAGCCTTTGATCTTGGTATTTAATAAGATCGATCTTTATCCCAATCAAGATCGGCAAAAGATTTATCGACAGCTACAGCAGCTTAATGCTACTCACAGCCGAGGTGGTTTAAAGGATATTATTGCGCCCCATGAAATTGTTATGGTAGCGGCTAAACCTCAACCGATACAGGTTAGAACCGAATCCCTAGACGGTACGGTAGAAAATACCTGGGAACATCCAGAGCCTCAGATCGAAGAATTACAGTCAGCCTTGGCGCAAATTCTGCAACAGGAGGGTAAATCTTTGCTGGCGTTAAATGCTCTTGTACAGGCTAGGGATGCACAGCTAAATATCGCTCACAAGACAATTGAGCTTCGTCAGTCCCAGGCTGAGAAAATTATTGATCGCTATGCCCGATATAAAGCGATCGCCGTTGCGTTCAATCCGATTATCATTGTCGATTTAATTGGCGGTCTGATCGCCGATTTAGCCCTAATTCGTGCGTTATCAAAGCTATATGGTCTGCCAATCACTACTTATGAGGCGGGAAACCTATTGAGGCGAATTATCGCCAGTTCTGGCGGATTATTACTAGGAGAGTTTGGCAGCAGCTTGTTTTTAGGGGTTGGTAAAAGCGGGGCAGTTTTGTCGAGTGGATTTGATAGTACAGGCGCAATTACCGCTTATTTAGGTACTGCCACCGTACAGGGGGCGATCGCGGGATATGGAACTTATGTCATTGGTCGAGTTGCTCAAGTATATTTAGAACAAGGCTGTACTTGGGGCGAAATGGGTGCTTCTACCCTAATTCAAGAAATACTAGCTCAAGTTGAACCAAATACGATTATTTATCGTTTGAGGCAAGAGTTACTAGAACTGGTTTGAAGTTTGAGGTTTGAAGCTAAGAGCAAATGCTGAACCCGAAGGGCTAAGAAGCCAATAGCTATCTTAAGCGATCAATTGTCTTAACCCGAACTGAGGTTAATTAAGCGATCGCAATATAGAATCAGCAAAGTCGATCGCCTGTTGCGGGGTTGATATTTTTGATTCAATTTGAGCTATCTGAATTTCTGTTAGCAGTTGGCCGATGACGGGAGAAGGTTGAAGATTTAATTCGCGGATTAGATCGTTACCTGTCACCAAACATTTCGGGTGAGCAACTTGATCTATTGGATTTACATAACGTTGAATTAGAGGATCGATCGTTTCTAAAGGTACTCCCGTAGCGATCGCTCTTGAGATCAAAATAGGAAAGATCTCCTTAACCTCTAAAAACCAAAAGTACTGTTCCCGCAGGCTGAGAGGATTAGTCATCTGCTGTAATTGTGGTAAATATTTGACCGTCTTGGTTACGGCTTTAATTTGAGCGCGGGCATATTTTAGCTGAGTTAACTCGGCTTCAGCTGTGTTGGGGTCATCAGAAACCAAGGTGGCTAATTTAGCGAGGATCGGTAATTCGGGTAATTTTAAACCAAACTCAAGACAATATTTTATTCCTTGGGCAACACTATCTAACTGCTTGAGTTTTACCCGATCAGTATTGGGCAACCAAAACTCTAGCAACCCATCTTCTATTGCTGCTGCTAGCCACTTGTTCCCCTGGGGTGCGGTAAAGATGTAGTTTAATTCGGCTTGAATTCTCTCGGCAGCAATCGTTTTTAATAACGAAGCGCGATCGCGAATAGCTATTCTCGTCTCGGCTTCAATCGTAAAGTTTAGCTGTGCTGCCTGACGATATGCCCTCAGCAATCTTAAAGGATCGTCCTCTAGGTTTTTAACAGCAACCATCCGTAAGATACCTTGGTTTAAATCTGCTAATCCGCCCCAGGGATCGACTAACTTTTGTGATTGAATATTATAGGCGATCGCATTAATTGTAAAATCTCGTCTGGCTAAATCTGTGGCTAAACTTGACCCTTCTTGTTGGGCTAAATCCATCGTCCCTTGCGGAAATACTACCCTAGCAATCTCTCTTGTCTTATCTAATACCACAAAACCACTGTTAAATTGACTAGCAATTTCTCGGGCAGTAGCGATCGCTTTTTGGGGCAATACAAAGTCTAGATCTAGAGGAATTTTGTAACGTTGCAGTAAAGCATCTCGCACTGACCCCCCCACCAAATAAGCAGCGGACGGCAATTGATCTAAATCGCAGGGAAAGTTGACCGTGGCTAAATATGTTTTTATTTGTGCTACGTTCATTTAAATTTATTTAACTAAACTTTTCCATTCAGTTGCAGTCTGAGCTAGATTAACAATTAAAGCATGAAGTTCAGTTAGAAAATATGTGTATCTGTATTAACTGCCATTATGTTGACCGCTGCGAAACTTATAATGCGGTGGAGAGTCAGCACCAACAACCCCATCTAACCGAAAACCCTACCTTTGAGCCAACCGAACCCAGCATCAACGTCAATATTCGTACCCAAGGCGAAAATATTGAAATGGAATGGGATGTTGTCGGCTGTCAAAGCTTCGTTCAAGAAACGGGAAAATGGTCAAAATTGCGTCCAGGCGTAGCTGTCCCGACTTAAAAAAAGTATAACAGGGTAGAGCAAGCTTAAAGCTTTCAAATTAAGTTACTGCCGTTGTCATTCCTTTATTGACACTTTTGCCTGATTCGAGCCAAGATAAATAATAACGCTAATCTTGGTTTAAGATATTGAATGCCGATTGAGCTATTTAATCTAGATACTTTACAAGAACTCGCTCGCCTGTATGGATACTGGGCAGTGTTTGTCGGTATTGCCATTGAAAATATGGGAATTCCTTTGCCTGGAGAAACTATTGTGATCGTAGGTGGTTTTTTGTCGGGAAGTGGCGAATTAAACTACTGGTTAGTTTTGAGTAGTGCGATCGCTGGAGCAGTTTTAGGAGATAATTTTGGCTATTGGGTTGGTCGATTTGGTGGTTGGCAACTTTTGGTCAAGATTGGGCGCATTTTTCGGATTCAAGAGCAACAGTTAGAACAAGCCAAAGACCGCTACAGCAAAAATGCCGTTCAGGCTGTCTTCTTTGGTCGCTTTATTACCTTACTGAGGATATTTGCTGGACCTTTGGCTGGTATTACTCAAATGCCATATAAGCAATTTTTGCTGTGTAATTTTGGCGGTGCTGCGGTTTGGGCAACCACGATTGTCAGTATTGCTTTTTTCTTAGGAAAAGCGGTTTCTTTGGAACAAATAGTTAGCTGGATGACTCAAGTTGGCATAGCTGCTTTGTTACTAGTAATTTTGCTGGTATTAGCCCCATTTATTTGGGAATATGGACAGAAAAAGCTGTTGTCGAAAGACTAGTTACGCTAGGCGAAAGTCAGGAGTCAGGAGTCAGGAGTCAGAAGTCAAAAGTCAGAAGTCAGAAGTCAAAAGTCAGAAGTTAAAAGTCAGAAGTTAAAAGTCACATTGCGCTAAAGCATACACCTTCGGATATCCTGCTGGACAGGAAAAGTCAGAAGTTTCTTCTGGTAGCGCCCAGACGCACTTCATACCTCATACCTCATACTTCATACTTCAAGAATTCAGAGGCTTTACGGCGACTTATCAAGCGTTTTTGTGATTTACATGGGTTCTATTTAGAATGACTATAACTATAGTTCTGACGCAGGTAACCAATGATCATTCTTTGATCAGTTTCGTGCCTTAATTTTTGGCTGGGACTGGAGTTTAAGACTGCCGAGGAAATCGTTGATGTGCGATCGCTATCCCATAACCGATAAATTTGCTTTTAGCTAATTAGAGTATCTTTCGCGCTTTTAGGCTGCCGTTTAGTTCTGGCTTGTCGGTCTAAATCAGATTGATCTGGATTTGATTCGGATTCAAGCTTAATCAAAATTTTTGGTCCAGAACTAGCTAAACGCAAAATCATCCCATCTATTGCTTTAGTCTGTTCGACGGGTTTACCGTCAATATAAGTACCATTAGAGCCTAAATTAATAACTTCCCACCCTTCTTCACCAGATTTTCTAATCTCAACATGATGTCGGGATACTACAGCACTGTAAAGAACCACCTCGTTATTGGTTGCACGACCAATGGTAATACTTGGTTCGTCATTAAATGTCCAGCTTTGAACCGCTACTGGTTGAAGAGGATGTAATAAAGTTAATGTAATCACAGATTAGTCCTTTAAAGGGGATATGATCTAGAACCAATAAGAATTAAATTCTTACTAGCAATAGATTCAAAGCATTGTGTTTGTTTTGCCTGTCGTACTTTAATCAGGAAAATTAAAACATGATCAAATTTATAGTCTTAATCCTAGCCGATGGCAACAATTGTGTCCCTTTTTTAGCCAATTTTAGGCATCAAAAATTCTGTCAAATCTCGCAGCTTGCTAACGCCAATTTTTGTTTTCTAAATCTCGTAATTGACGTTCAAGGCGATCAATTCGCCCTCGTAGTTCATCCATCTCTGCCTGACGAGGGACTCCCAAATCTTGCAGCATATTTTTCATTTGTCGTTCGGCTTGTTTTTGAACGCCGCCTGATTCTGTATTAAGCTGAGACATAAGGTCATCGACAAAAGATTTTGCTTGCTCAGGATTAATTTTGCCATCTTTTACCCACTCGTCGCTAACCTCTCTAATTTTCTCCGCCACCAAAGAGGTGGTGCCTACGCCTAACATTAATAGCTGTCTTAACCAGTCATTATTATTATTCATTATTTTGTTTCCTGAAGTTTATTTACTATGCTATTAGATCGTAGAATATTTCAATATAAATATTATCGATCTTTTTGCCAAATTATATGGTTATCGAATGGCTTGAATTTACAGTAGATTCAAAATCGCGAGAACAGTTTATTCAACAAGATGAGGCAATTTGGACTGCTTTTTTAGCTACTTATCCTGGTTTTTTGGGTAAAGAAGTTTGGATCGAGCCTAAGGCAGCAGATCGAGTAATTTTTACGATTCGTTGGCAAACTCGCGAGCAATGGAAGTCCATCTCTGCCAAAGATTTGGCTAATACAGAACACAAATTTTCTGCCAAGATGAGAGAAATGAAAATTAATTATAAAATGACTGAAAGTAAAGAATTTCAGATTCGTAAATTTCCCTCAAAACAGCAATCGATGAGCAATATGTTGTAAAAATGTGTCGTAAATCAGTCATCGCCAATGCTGGCTGCTTAATTCCTGATTATTATATCCCCGATCTCTTTATCTTTGCCGTAATGCCTAGCTGTCCTAAGTGTGAACAATCTGTAGATTCTCAGGCAGTAACTTGTCCTCACTGTAATAATCCTTTAAAAGCTTTTGGTCATCCTGGTATTCCCCTGTATCAGTCTGAAGGTGAGACTTGGTTATGCGATCGCTGTACCTATCATCTCGACGATACCTGTAATTTTCCTCAACGCCCCTATGCTAAAAGCTGTACGTTATTTCATGATGCTGCTAAACCTTTGGTTGCTAAAATAGATTCTCCTGCTAGTCAATTGGGTTGGGCAGGAATCAAAAACTGGATATATTGCTATCGAGGCATAATTGCGATCGCCATCCTAATATTAGTTAGTATTTTCATCGCTTTAAGTTCCTAGATCATCAGGCTTTTTTATCAAGACGTGCTGCTGATTCTAATGCTGCTTTGTTTCTAGCTCTTTGAGCATACTGCTCTAGATGTCTAACGTCGATGCCGCTGAGAATACTTAAGTCTTCTAATTCTATACCTCGCATCAACATCTCGACACACCACGTTTTTCTGGCTTGTTCCATTACGGGAGTTTCTCCTTGAGGCGTTAATAGATCTACAGTCAGATTTTGCCAAATAGCCTCTAATTCGGCGGCGGTGAGCGCGTTGTTTACTTGATTAATAAAAATTGCTGGCTGCTCATCCTTGCGACTTTTTAACCATTGAATCAGAGGATTGGTACTGGTTGAGCCATAGCGAAAACCCATCACCCAATGATTTAGGGGTACTTGACGCTCTGCACCATAATTAATCTGGAGAATATGCTGCTGCGGTTCAACTACTGAATGCGATCGCTCTAAATGCAAAACTTCGGCTGGAGATAGCCCCGCCCCAAACAGCACATAGATTAGAGCATATTCTTGTTTACCAGTTCTTTTGGCTTTCCGAAACAGCGATCGCACCAGGCTGGCTGGCAGATCGGCTACTTCTTCTGGCTGATGCTTGATAATACTAGTTTGGCTAACTTCAGGCTGCCTGTTTAATGAGGTGAAAGAACCCTGTAAAAACAAAGTTACTATGCTTTCTAACAAATCATCTTGCTCAGACCAATAAGTATAATCCTCGGTACTCGATTCAACGACAAAATAGCCGATTAATAAGAAATTAAATAGATTAACTATCTGTTCGGGACTTAAATCACTCTCCAAATTTTCTGCTGCGATCGCTTGTTCTAAATATTCTGCTACATAGCGATTAGCTTCACTCAACCCTTTACCCAACGCCATTCTATTTTCTCGAGGATAATTACCTGCTTCACCCACAATAGAACGAACTAAATCTGGTGCTTTATTCAAAGTACGCAGACTTTCTCGTGCATATTCTCGCAAAAAATCGGCGACATTATCTTTGGCATTGGCTTGCTCAACTAAAGCATGAACTAGCTTGGCAAATACGGCGGAATCTTGGATTACTGCTAAAAGTAAGCGGTACTTGTTGCCAAAATTACGAAACAGCGTGACTTCGTTGACCTGAGCGCGTTCGGCAACAGCTTTGGTGGTTGTTTCGGTCACCCCCCTTTCAGCAAATAAATCTAGGGCAGCTTCAATCAAACGCGCTTTGGTGGACTTTCGGGGAATAGACATAAAAATTGACTCGATATTTAGGCAAAATAAGCAAAGCGTTACGGGAAAAATCGGCAAAATAGTCGCAACTTAGTTAATCTTAGTTAATCAATATTTTTCAATATTTTCTGGCTCAGAAGTGATACGACAAATACCTAACCAATGATAGATATTCAACTGACAATTTTAAATGTTTAATTCTACTGATGCCGAGTTGCTCTAACAGTATTAATTTCAACTATTTGTCTCTATTTTAGTTGTACGGATATTTTCGGCGTTTACATCTTTGTTTACAAGTTTAAACCGAAATAATGTAAGTACCGCTTGCAGAAAAAATTAATAGTTGCTACACTACGATATGTAAGCGACACTTGCAAAACCTAGTTAATAACTTTGATATAGGCTAAGTAGGAGTCCTACAGGGTACGCTAAGCGCGTAATCGCTAAAGCTCTAAGGCTTGATAACCTCAAAATATTTATAGGACAAGTTAGTAAATGACACAGCAATTAATTGCTCCCAAGAGCCAGGCATCGGCTCAGCCAGAAGAAAAGTTAAAGCCAAGCTGGTTAAATATTTTCGTCTTCGGAGCTGTTCACTTAATCGCTTTGAGTGCGCCTTGGTTTTTTTCTTGGTCTGCCTTGGGAGTAGCAGTTTTCCTCCACTGGCTAACGGGCAGTATTGGTATTTGTTTGGCATACCACCGCATCTTGACTCACCGCAGTTTAGAAGTTCCCAAATGGCTAGAACGCATTTTAGTTACCTGTGGCGCACTAGCACTACAAGGTGGCCCAATCTTCTGGGTAGCAGGACACAGCCTGCATCATGCTCATACCGAAGATAACGATCGCGATCCTCATTCGGCGAAAAAAGGTTTTTGGTGGAGTCATATGGGCTGGTTGGTATACGCGGAAGACAAGTACTTCGACTATGACCAGTACAAAAAATATGCACCCCGCACCGACAGAGATCCTTACTACCGTTGGTTAAACAAGAACTTTATCTTACTTCAGGTAGTTCTTGGCTTCGTTCTGTTAGCTTTGGGCGGTTGGTCTTGGGTTATTTATGGTATCTTCGTCCGTACCGCAACACTATGGCACTGTACTTGGTTCGTCAACTCCGCAACACACTTCTGGGGTTACAAAAACTTTGAATGTGACGACGGTTCGCTTAATCTCTGGTGGGTTGGTATCCTAGCTTACGGTGAAGGCTGGCACAATAATCACCACTATAATCCCCGCGTCGCTAAAGCTGGTCAACGTTGGTGGGAAATAGACGCTACCTGGGGAGCAATTCAAGTATTGCGTGCTTTGGGTTTGGCGAAGAAAGTCGTAATGTAGTTTTATAGCTCTTAGCTCTTAGCTTTTCCTAAAGGACGACGCGAAGCTAGTGGTTTACCATACCGCTACGCATATAGCTTTTAGCTTTCAGGTAATGTAGTTGAAAAACTCAAAGATTAATTAGATTGGGCGATCGCCTTAACCTGTAAAGCGATCGCCTTTGTGTATTTATTGCCAGCCTGAGTAGGGTTTACTCTAGCTTTTCAAACAAACTAGACAGGATAGTATTGGAAAAGAGAAATCCTTCAGGATCGCTTAGACGTAATCTTCCCGATAGATTACTGATTGAGTCCCGATGCTTTAAATCAAGTAGATTGCCATCAGGATCTACTACCTCTACCCATCCTCGATGATAGTAAGGTTTTAAGCATGACCAGATCACTTTTAGGGTATGCTGATTAAATTGGGTTAAATCTATACCTGAGGCTAAACGCAAACCTAACATCAACGTCTCCAGCAGATAATCTGTGGCAGACATTTCTGGTGGCTCAATAATTGCCCCAGCTTCTAGCCAAGCATAATATTCTCTACGAGTGCGGGGACGAGTAAATCTTTTCTGCGCCACATAGCTAGCTGCACCCATCCCAAAACCATAATAAGGTTGGTTCTCCCAATATACTCGATTGTGACGACATTGATAGCCTGATCGGGCATAATTAGATACTTCGTAGTGTTCGTATCCAGCAGCAGTCAAAGTCTTTTGCGTGAGTCGATACATCTGGGCAGTATCATCATCATTAGGTAGAGGTGCTTTTCCTGGCTGATATTGTTTGCCAAAAGCAGTAACGGGTTCTAGTACCAAGTCATAACAGGACAAATGCTTCGGCGCGATCTCGATCGCCTGTGCTAAAGATTCCTGACACTGTTTTAGGGTTTGGTGGGGTAAGCCTGAAATCAGATCCAAGCTGAAATTATCTATTTCTAATTGTTTGATAATATTTACCGCCTGCATCACATCAGCCAGAGTATGAGATCTACCGCAAACTTGGAGTAATGATTGATCAAAAGTTTGGACTCCTAAGCTAAATCTATTTACTCCCGCGTCTAAATATCCCACTAAGCGATCGCGATCAAAAGTACCTGGATCGATTTCCATAGAAATCTCAGCCTGATTAGCAATGCCAAAATGTAAGGCGATCGCCCGAATAATTTGTCCTAACTGTTGAGGAGATAATAATGAAGGTGTCCCACCGCCAAAAAAAACTGTATTTAGAGGCTGTTGGGTTGATGAGTTTAATTCAATATCCTTAATTAAAGCAGCAAGATAGTCTTTAATCATCTTAGCTGCCGATTTACCGCGATCGCCCACTACCGAAATGGGAAAATCGCAATAATAACAACGGCGACGACAAAAAGGAATATGTATATAAGCTGCCTGAGGAATTCCTGGAACTAGATCGTCGACTAAATTAGTTGAAAAATGAGAATTAATTAAAGATATATTTTTAGTCATTGCTAAATATTCCAACATTTAAATAATTATGTTAAAGATGATTTATCAACATAATTTTATGATGTTAATTGGCGGTAAAAATCTACCTATATCTAAATTATAGAGACTAATTTTAGACATCAAATTGACTTGGGTAATATTAAGAACTCCCAGAGATTTTTTACACTATCACCGAGAATTTACTACAGTAAAGAAGAAATCTATTTAAATATCATTTAATTCAACTAAAAACAATGGTTGATGCCATCATAATTATCATTTGCATTATCGCAGCCGTAAACATCGGATTTGATGGATTACAGCTGCTACCTAGCGATATTTTAGAAGGAGTATCCAATATCGAAGCTTTGCGCTTTGTAATTGCTGGATTCGCTGCCATTATTGGTTTAGGTATCGGAGTGGCGGTACAAACTAGCTATCGTCGTTTAGAAAATCAAATCCGTAACACTAAGATTGAGATTATTATTACTAGAGCGATCGGCTTAGTTATGGGCTTACTAGTCGCTAATTTGATGCTAGCGCCAGTTTTTTTATTGCCTATCCCCAAAGAACTTAGCTTTTTCAAACCTACCTTTGCCATATTAGGAAGTATTATGTTTTCTTACTTGGGCATTGGTTTAGCTGATACTCATGGACGGACTTTTTTGCGCTTGATTAATCCTAATAGTATTGAATCCATGTTGGTGGCAGAAGGCACACTAGAGGCTATGCCAACTAAAATTCTGGATACTAGCTGCATTATTGACGGTAGAGTTGAAGAACTGCTTAAAACTGGATTTTTGGAAGGACAGATCTTAATTCCTCAGTTTGTGCTTCAGGAACTACAAAATTTAGCCGATTCTAGCAACTCTCAAAAACGAATTCGCGGCAGAAGAGGCTTAGATATTCTGAATCAAATGCAGGAAGATTATCCCGATCGCATTATTATTAATAAAGCAGATTATGAAGAGATTGAAACCGTAGATGCTAAGCTGATAAATCTGGCACAAGAAATTAGCGGTACTTTGTTAACCAATGACTACAATTTGAGTAAGGTAGCAAATCTGCAAAAAGTCCAGATTTTGAATATTAACGATCTGGCGCGATCGCTTCGTCCGATCTATCTTCCTGGGGATTATTTAGAGTTAAAAATTCTCAAGCAGGGGAAAGAACCCGAACAAGGAATCGGTTATCTAGATGATGGCACGATGGTAGTGGTAGAGGAGGGAAGCGGTAGCGTCGGCGGAGAGATACAGGTAGTAGTTACCTCTTCTTTACAAACCTCCGCCGGCAGAATGATTTTTGCCAAGCCACAGTCTGAATCAGAAAATTACTCTAACATAGCCAGTTGAAATTGTTACTAAACTATTAAAAGCTTGAATCGAGCCACCACCAAAGTCAATCTATCAAAAGTTTTGATTAATTAAGTTTGCATCTGTTGAAGATAGTCTAGAGTTTTTTGGGCTTCTGACTCATCAACAATCGCGATCGCAAAACCAACATGAACAATTACATATTGCTCAATTTCTGCTTCGGGTACATAAGCTAGACTTACTTCTTTAACTACACCAGCAAAGCTGATTTTACCTGTTTTTAGTAAAGGATCTTCGCCTGTAATGCTGAGAATTTTTCCTGGTACTGCTAAACACATAATAAAAAATTCAAAATAGCCTAGGGTACGACTTTGTTTATACAATTCAAATTATTGGTAGTTTCCAAAATAGCTGCGATCGCTTGTCCTAAAGCAATGCTACCATCGTTAGAGGGAGTGCGATGATGCCAATAGGGTTGAAAACCAGCCGTTCGGAGTTTGGCGATCGCTTTTTCGGTTAGACATTTGTTTTGAAAACAGCCACCAGTAAGTACAATTTTTGCTACTTTTACTTGTTGTGCAATTGATAAGATCGCATCAACTAGAGTATGGTGAAATTTCGCCGAGATAATATCTACTGACACTTTATTGGTGACATCTTCTAGAATAGCTAAAAGCATTGATCGCCAGTCAATTTGGGTATTTTGAAATAACAATGGATAAGATTCCTCAGTCAAGACGCAATCAAGTGCAAATTCTAGTTGCATGGCTGCTTGTCCTTCAAAACTGGCAATCTGACATAAGTTAGTAATGGCAGCAATACCATCAAATAACCTACCTATGCTAGAAGTTAAAGGCGTGTTGATTTTATTTGATAGCATTTTTGCGAAGATTGTTAATTCTTGGTGAGAAAAAGCAACAAGTAAAGGTTGAAATTGTTTTTCTGAAAATAGCTGATCTCCAAACACTTCGTAAAGCAATCCAAGTGCCGATCTTCTGGGTTCTTTAATGGCGAGATCGCCTCCTGGTAGCGGGAAAGGATGTAAGTGGGCAACTCTTTGAAATGGTTGTTCTCCTGACGTTAAATTTAACGATTCTATAGCAGGAATTAATAAAAATTCTCCTCCCCAAATTGTGCTATCCAAACCATAACCACTACCATCCCAAGCTATGCCTAAAACTGTCTCTCCCAAGATTTGATTTTCTGCCATGCAAGCCAGAACATGGGCATAATGATGTTGTACGGGAATTACTTTTTTGCCTGAGTTTTGAGCATATTGACCAACGGTCACCCGCAGGCACCTTCGTTCTACGGAGGTGTACGGGTGACTAGAAAAGTAATCGGGATGGCGATCGCCAGCAATAATTTCTGGTTCAAAATCGTATAGTTTCTGAAAACTAGCAATAACTTGGCTAAAAGCATCAATAGCTTGAGAAGTTTCCAAATCGCCAATATGTTGACTCAGAAAAATTTGGTGATCGATGGCAATAGCAATCGTATTTTTTAAATGTGCGCCGACAGCAAGAATGGCAGGATGGGAATTTTTGCTTTTTAAAATAGAAATTGGTAAAGGTGCATAACCTCTGGCACGGCGTATAATGGTTTCTTCTCTCATAATGATACGAGCGATCGAATCATCAATTGGGCGAACAATTGGGCGATCGTGAATGAGAAATAAATCAGCAATGCCATTTAATCTTTTAATTGCTTCATGTTCATCTATACATATAGGTTCATTGGCAAGATTCCCACTAGTTGCCACGATCGCAAATCCCAATTCTGCCATTAATAAATGATGAAGAGGTGTGTAGGGAAGCATAATTCCCCAATAGGGATTATCGGGTGCGATCGCACAGTTAATGGTAAGGGCGTTAACGAAGTTCTCCTGAAAGGAGTATAGCCATTCGCCCCTACTACGTCTTAAAATTACTATAGGTGCTTCAGGCGATCGCAATAATTTCTCTTCTAATTCTGAAACCTGACAATCTTCTTTAATTAATTCTAAATTTGGATACATCAAAGCCAAGGGTTTATCAGGGCGGTGTTTGCGTTGACGTAGAAGTTGAACGGCTTTTTTATTTCTAGCATCAACAATCAGATGAAAACCACCCAAACCTTTTACTGCAACTATCTTTCCCTGGCGAATTGCTGCTGCTGTTACACAGATAGCATGATAATTTTGAGCGACAATTTTGCCCATACTATCCCATAATTCTATTTTAGGGCCGCATTGAGGACAGGTATTGGGTTGGGCATGAAAACGTCGATCGCTCGGATTTTGATATTCAGTCTCGCAGCTAGGACACATAGAAAATGCTTTCATGGTCGTATTAGCGCGATCATATGGTAGTGCTTCAATAATGCTGTAACGAGGGCCGCAATTAGTACAATTGGTAAAAGGATAGCGATATCTGCGATTATTGGGGTCAAAAATTTCTTGTAGACAGTCGGGACAAGTAGCGAGATCGGGTAAAACAATTGCTGTTTTTTTTCCTGTTGTGCTGGGAAGGATTTTAAAAGTTTTAAAACCTTTTAGTTTTCTCCAATTAATTTCAATATTTTGAATTTGCGATCGCGGAGGATTTTCTGTTTTCAAACGCAACACAAAATCTTCTAATTGTTGTTTTGTACCTTCAACTTCAATAAAAACTCCTGCGGTTGAATTATTAACCCATCCTACCAATCCAATTTCCTTTGCCAGCCGATAGACAAAGGGACGAAAACCAATCCCCTGTACTACCCCTCGAATAGTCAGATGCAAACTCTGTTTGGCTGAACCTAGCATTTAATTGAAATTTGGTATGTTTGACGCTAGCTCCAAAAGACAACCCCTCACAAATTACTCACATAGTTTTTTTAGATTGAAAACTGTAGAGTTTAAATACTTTCTAGGCTAATGAAGTTGCTACCTCCTAATTTACCTTTTTTAAGCAAGCAAAACAACCACTGGTGGATAAAAATTAATACGGCAAAACCATCTTGTACTTATTACTTCGGCCCTTTTGATAGTAAACAAGAAGCAAAAATTCACCAGCCTGGCTATGTTGAAGACTTAGTTCGAGAAAAGGCGCGAGGTATAGCAATTAAGACCAAGTGGTGTTGGCGACCACCGAAATCGCTGACTATTGTAAAAGAATAGACTTACGAGGAAAACTTAATATGTTAGTCAATGTAAGTTACAAGGATCATCTCCAATTTCAAGCCAGTGCTAGAGGTCATGAAATTTTGGGTGACCAACCTCTAGATAATGGTGGCGATAACCTTGGCATGACTCCACCAGAATGGTTTCTAGCTTCGCTCGGTAGTTGTGTTGGTTTTTATGCAGTTAAATATTTACAAACTAGAAACCTAGATGCTACGGGACTAAACATTGATGTTTCGGCAGCCAAGATAACAGAGACATTCGTTCGTCTTGACAATTTTCAAATTAATGTAAGCCTGCCGATTGCTCTGGATGCTCACCATCAAAAAGGTTTAGAAGCAGCCGTTAAGTCTTGTTTAATTCACAATACTTTGACTCATTTACCGAAGATTGTTACTCGGATTAACAGTATATAAATGTTTGCTTCTTAGTTTTCAAGACTCGATTCAGCTTCGTTTTCAATCAAGCGGTTATTAAAATTCGGAGGAAGCTATGAACAAGATTACTGCCTCGATTTTATTAATTACTTCGCTCTTGTTGTTGATTTCCGAACAGTCTTTTGGTCAACCAGGAGGAATGATGAGATGGCAAGGGAGTCAAGGCTGGGGACAAGACACCCAATATAGCCGAATGTATAATCCTCAAACCATCGAAACCATCAGTGGCAAGATCGTCAGTATTGAGCGCACGAGTCCTATGCCGAAAATGTCTCAAGGCGTACATTTGATGGTACAAACAGACAAAGAAATTATTCCCGTCCATTTAGGGCCAGAATGGTATATTACCAATCAAGATATGCAGCTTCAAGTAAATGATCGGGTAGAAATTAAAGGCTCAAAAGTTAACTTGAACGGCAAATCAACTATTATTGCTGCTCAAGTCAAACAAGGAGACCAGATTTTGACGCTTCGCGATAATGATGGATTTCCGTTGTGGAGTGGTTGTTGTATGCAACGTTAGTCTGTTTAACGTTAATTACTTCAACATTTTATCTAGGATTTTAACAATGGGAAATGTCAAAAAGATTAACAACGAATTAACTAGAAAAGCTGACGGGGGGACAACCAGGCTAAACAAGACTCTGTATAAGTTTCATCGCTTTAAGACCTTGGAGGTAAAATGGTAGTTTATTGAT
>JAIMKV010000064.1:6959-29090 GCA_020692205.1 Myxosarcina sp. GA_180221_E-2-1-MAG-40_15 | reverse complement strand
TGTCCTAACCTTTATACGTAATGCTATATTTTCTTAAAATAATGAATCGAGAACTTAACCTGATTTAATTAAGATTCTCAGTTGATAAAGAATTTAAGCTAATGACCAAAGGTATAGCAACTAAGCATAGTTTGAGTACCCAAGGAGCGCAAAACAGAGTCACCAATGAAAACGCTACACAAGTAAATCGCATCGCAGCTTGAAAAACATCGTCATCGATTCTAGAGCTGATGTATAGTGCGGTCGCCGCAACGAACAGAGTCACCAATGAAAGGGTGAGCATTTTATTATTCCTCTTAATTATTACATTGTGGTGCATTTTCCGTTATCAAAAACCAAGCTTCGCTTCCATCTATTACTGTTGCGACTAGCTATAAAATTTAAACGGTCATTAACCCTAGTATTAAGATATTATAACTTCTATTTTTTTGGTCAACATATAAGTATAACTGAACAATCAAGCTGGAGATTTGACTCAAATCACTGATAGCTAATTATCTCTCAATTTTGCCTAAGAGTATTGATCTATGGTACTGCTCTAGCCAGGATGGGCAAGCAAAGCGCAATTGTTCCCTAGGTTCGACGCTAATACCTTGGAGTCAAAACGATAGCGATAGTGCATTTGAATAATCGAGTCTAGATTGTTATACATAGCTTTCTCTGAGATATATTGTAACCGTTATAGCCAATTTTGCCAGGTTTTAGAGCGATCGCTTGATCGCTAGCCACTGCAAGAAACTCAATATTGGCTGCCAAGGGCGATCTCTACGCTATATCGAGCGAATACCCCATGATCAAGTTCGGCAATCCACCTGTTAAAAGGTTCTTGCATAATTGCTTTTGGTTCATCATGTAAGTAAATAGCAATACTATCTTATGTAATTAAACACTGCTTTAGGGCATTGAATTGTAGGTAGATTAACCCCAAAAATTTAGTTGAACCTTTATCTGAGACTAAACGTCTAAACACACAGTCGGATTCAAATTAAAAATTAAGAAGTATCGCTGACTTTTGAAGTTTATAAGGAGTCATAACTGTACAGATGCCTAAAGCCAACATCGAAAAAACAACCCCTAAAAGAAACTACTCAGCAGATATGGTTAGAACTTATCTGCATGAAATTGGTCGGGTACCCTTGTTAACCCACGAACAAGAAATTGTTTATGGGAAACAAGTACAGAAAATGATGATCCTGTTAACGGCAAAAGAAGAGTTAGAGAGTCAGCTAGAGACTACACTCAGCCTGAAGGAGTGGGCAAAAACTGCCCAAATGAGTGAAATTGAACTTAACAGGATTATTAGAGAAGGACAAAGAGCTAAGAAAAAAATGGTCGAAGCAAATTTGCGCTTGGTAGTGGCGATCGCCAAAAAATATCAAAAGCGCAATATGGAATTTCTCGATCTAATACAAGAAGGTAGCCTTGGTCTAGAAAGGGGTGTAGAAAAATTCGATCCCACTAGAGGTTACAAGTTCTCTACTTATGCTTACTGGTGGATTCGTCAAGCTATCACCAGAGCGATCGCTCAACAGGCACGTACCATTCGTTTGCCAATTCACATTACCGAAAAGCTTAACAAAATCAAAAAAACTCAACGCGAGTTGGCTCAAAAGCTTGGACGTAGTGCAGAAGTAGCTGAAATTGCTCAAGAATTAGATTTGAAACCCGAACAAATTCGCGAGTATTTAAGTATTGCCCGTCAGCCAATTTCTCTAGACGTTCGGGTAGGTGACAATCAGGATACTGAGTTATCAGAATTGCTCGAAGACGATGGCATGTCTCCTGACCACTATGCAACTCAGCAGCTATTGCGTAATGATTTGTACAGCCTGATGGCGGATTTATCGCCTCAGCAACAAGAAGTTATTGCTTTGCGCTTTGGTTTAGATGATGGTAAGGAGCTGTCTTTGGCCAAAATTGGTCAAAGAATGAGCCTCAGTCGCGAACGGGTACGTCAGCTAGAACATCAGGCTTTGGCACTACTTAGAAGACGTAGAAGCTACGTTCGAGAGTATATGGCTAGCTAAACTTTCTAGATATTTTCCCCAATTACTGGCGATCTCCACCAGTTTGTTATAAATTCGATCTATTAATCTATAGATCTGTATGTTGATAACAGAAGGTGAGGTCGCCATTATATTAATCATACCAACTAAACAACTTAAACTGACCCCTGCTGAATACTCTAGTATTTTGGTGGGGGTTCGTGGCAAAATAACCATCGAGTGCGATCGTTCTGGTTCAGAAGGTGTCGGCTAGACCAGAAAATCAACGAAGCGAAGACTATTCATTCTCTGCTGGGAACCAAATTCTCCTCAGTGAATTCTTAATTAAGTGGTGTAGGAGTAAATAATGACACTATTCAATGAAACTTTAAATGGCAAAGAAAGTAAAAACTTGCCTGTTAACAGAAATGGTCAGACGACCGCTCTGAATGCTGCTTCTAAAGCTGAAGCGATACAGGGTTGGTTAATTGACAAACTAGCAGAACTATTAGAAGTTGAGCCAAATCAAATTGATGTTGGACAAGATTTTGAAGAATATGGTTTGGAATCAGCTGAAGCAATTAACCTGTCTGGAGATTTAGAAGACTTTCTCGGTTGTCGTCTTCCACCTACTTTACTATGGGATTATCAAAACATTGAAGCTTTAGCTCAATATCTAGGTCATGGTAATTTAACTCAGATACAAGCTGGTTCTCACGTAGAACTCAATTCTCCTGAGATAATTACGGGTTTGTCTCCAATTGAGCTAGCCCAAAATTATCCTTCAGAAATACCGATAGAAAACTATAAATTTGCTGAATTTCCTGAATATAAAAAATTATTAGCCCAACAAGAACAAGTCAAAAACCTCGGTAATGGCAATCCATTTTTTGTCCCTCAAGAAACTATAGTTAATGATCGCACCACCATTAATGGTCGTGAATTAATTAATTTTGCTACTTATAACTATATTGGGATGTGTGGCGACCCTCAAGTAGCTCAAGCTGCAAAAGATGCTATCGAGCTTTATGGCACTTCTGCCTGTGCTAGTCGTTTAATCTCAGGAGAAAAACCCCTCCATCGAGAACTGGAACGAGAACTTGCCAATTTTATTGGTGTCGAAGACAGCATCATTATGGTTGGTGGTCATGCTACCAACGTCACCACGATTGGTCATTTGTTTGGTAACGATGATTTAATTATTTATGATTCTTTAAGCCATAACAGTATTCTTCAGGGATGTTTTCTTTCTGGAGCAAGTTTAGTTGCTTTTCCGCATAATGATCTTGAAGCCCTGGAAAAAATTCTGAGCGATCGCCGTCACCGCTATCAGCGAGTTTTAATTGCAATTGAAGGAGTTTATAGCACTGATGGTGATATAGCAAATTTACCCCCTGTTATTAAGCTTAAACAGAAGTACAAAACCTTGTTAATGGTGGATGAAGCCCATTCTATTGGCACGATTGGCAAAACTGGTCGCGGTATCAGTGAATATTATGATATTAATCCCAATGATATCGATCTGTGGATGGGTACGCTTAGCAAGTCTTTTGCCAGTTGTGGAGGCTATATTGCTGGATCTTCAGCTTTAGTAGAATATTTAAAATATACCGCTCCTGGTTTTGTGTTTAGCGTGGGGATGTCTCCACCAAATGCAGCAGCATCATTAGCTGCGGTTCGCGTTCTTAAGATAGAGCCACAAAGAGCTATTACGCTTCAAGCCAGAGCTAAATTGTTTTTAAAATTAGCTAAAGAACAGGGTTTGAATACGGGAATGAGCCAAGATTCACCAGTGATTCCGATTATCGTGGGGGATTCTCTTAAATCTATTCAAATATCTCAAAATTTATTTAAGCGGGGAATCAATGTTCCATTTATGATTTATCCTTCTGTACCTCAAAATGGTGCGCGATTAAGATTTTTTATTACCTGCAATCATACAGTCGAACAAATCCGTTTAACTATAAGGATTCTTGCTGAAGAGTTAAACAAACTGTAGCTCCATTTTAAATTTTATGTATTCTAAATCATCCAGGAATAGCCTATTCTATTCCTGTTTTTATTTAAAATTACTCTGACTATAAATAGTTTTATCTCTTTAATATATTTATGATCAATATAGGCAATTTAACTAATAAAATAGGTAAATTATATTATGAATATAATCTATAATTTACAAGTCATTTGACTCATTAAATCGTATATTTATGGTATTTAAAATAAATAGTTTATTAACTTAATTGTTTACAAAACCACTAAATTTGCAATGCGTATTTGCTCGTAGAAATAAAAAGCTTGATTGAGTTTTTCCGTAAAACAACTATGGTGTAGTTCTTTTTCTCATCAGAAAATGAGATTTAGATTCACATAAATAGATTGTTGATCCCGAAAAACTTTTATTTTTATGGCTACTCAAACTCTTAGTTATCGTTGCATGAATTTTTTGCAAAATTATCATCGCAACCCTTCCTTAAAATTGCGTAATAAATTAGTTGAGTTAAATGCTGGTTTGGTAAGAAAGGTAGCTCATCAAATATGTCGTAAATGCGCAGAACCTTATGAAGATTTAGAACAAATTGGCTATTTAGGTTTAATTAGAGCAATTGAACGTTTCGATCCACAACAGGGTTCGGCATTTAGTTCCTTTGCAATTCCTTATATTCGGGGAGAAATGCTACATTACTTAAGAGATAAAGGTAGCATGATGCGGATTCCTCGTAGATGGCAAGAACTTTATACTAAAGGTAAAAAGCTACGCAAGGATCTGATTGAACAACTGGGACGTTTGCCCAAAGATAATGAATTAGCCGCAGGCTTAGGCATTCCTTTAGAGGAATGGAGTGAGTGTCAACTAGCATTGCAAAATCGCTTACCAATTAGCTTGGATGCCATAGTCAATAATTCAATGGATTCTTCTATTACATTTGGTGATACGATCGCTGATCCAAATTATCAAAAACAACGTAGATTAGAAGATGATAAACTGCAACTACAAAGAGCAATGAATCAGTTAGAAGACAAAACTAAAGCGGCAATTGAATGCGTATTTCTCTGGGATTTGCCCCGCAAAGAAGCTGCCAAACATATTGGCATTAGTCCGATGACTGTCACTAGACATTTGCATAAGGGTATAGAACAATTAGGTACAATGCTTGAAACCCAAGCAGCATAAGAGGAAGCTAAATTGGGTCAGTCATAATTAATTTTATTCCGCATAAAACTTACAAATATTGATGAATCGATTATTGCTTATTTTCTAGTCTATGAATGTCGTTAGATTATTTCTAAATATAGTTTTAACAGTCTATATAACAAGTATCTACATCAGATGCTTGTTTTTTTATGTAATAAATTATTTAGTCACCGATGTGGTTTAAATGTCAGCCTGAAGATCCACAATTGGCTCTAGTTATCCAGAAATTGCCACAATTTCACCAGTAAATTCTTTTAAGTTCTCAGAAGTCAAACGAAACTAAATTAATAAATTAATCGATATCTGGCTGGGAATTTTATTAAAAAATCACTTAGTAAAATAACTTTTGGCGTTCAGGGATCAACAGTTAATCCTGGCTGCTGTTTAATTGCTCTTTTAAAGCTGCTAAAGAAGACCAACGACTATCAGTATAATTATCTTCTAGAGTAGGTTTAATATTAGCTCCTGGACAGTTTGTACCACAGACTTTTCTTAAGGGTAAAGCCAATGATAGCTGTTCAAAAAGCCAGGTTTCAGGATCGAAGTGTCCATTAGGAGGAAGGGTTTCCGATAAGTCCTCGATTGAAACTTCCCTTTCTAAAGGAATGTCAGCGCTATTTTGCAACTCAGATTCGAGCCAAATCAATTCTGAGATATTGACCATCAGGCGATGATTATAATGCTGTAGACAGCGATCGCATACTAAAGTAGTAATTGTCTCTGCTTGAGAAGTTACCTCTAAAAAATTGCCTCCATGACGCACTATTACCGATCCTTTTACGGGAACTAAAGTATTTAAACCAGTAATAGTATCGTCAACAATAATTTCTGCTGTCCGTTTTGATGATTTAAGCAGATGAGGGATATATATTGCTTCCATGGTTTTCTTGATATTGACGCAGTACCTCGTGACGTGCTTATGTGCCTAAAGCTATAACTACTGAAGTCGCACTACTAACCTTCTATCTGGTTCTTGACCGCGACTTTCACTTGCTAAGCCTTCAACATCTTGCAGTAGAGAATGTATTTGTTTTCTTTCTGCTGAAGACAACCCTGCTATCTCTACTTCTTGTCCGGTTTCTTTTACTTTGGCGATCGCTTCTTGAGTCAAAATAGCCAATTCTTGATTACGTTTGACTCTATAGCCATCGAGTTCAACAATAAAAGAACTTTGCGCTTCTAAATCACTGTCCAAGTTGAGAATTGTATTAGCAAGGTACTGAATTGCATCAATGCTCTCACCTTGACTACCAATTAGCAGCTGCTTTTGTTCTGAAGTTAAATCACTACAGCCGATATTTAGCCAGCAGGATTGAGAGTCAGTTGTTACTGTCTCAAATCCTTCTGTTTCAACCTCAGCAGCTAGACCCATCAAAGTCAATAGCTGCTGTAACCATTCTTTTCCTAAACCTAATTGATTTTCCACAGTAGTCAATGGTATTTATTAACCTGAAGTTTTTTCTTTCTTCTTAGAACGCTTGCGCTCAAACGGTAAAGCTTCTCTATTGGTTGCTGCTTCGGTTTTTTCCTGTTCGTCAAGGATTTTCTGTAAATTTTCTGGTAAAGGTTCACGCATCAAAAACCATGTCTGACCAGTTTGGAAGAAGTTAGCTACGACAATGTACATTAATACGCCAGCAGGTAGGGGAAAAAATAAAAACATCCCACTAAACAATAAAGGAGTAATTTTATTGATTGCCTGTTGCTGTTCTGCACCAGCACTAGCGTTTTGCGCTCCACTCATTTGTTGGTTGACATAGATACCTACGCCGAACATTAAGACCATGGCTAAAATATCAAAGTTGATGTTGCCATTTTCATCCGTCACACCAACTCTACCCAGTTTTTCAATAAATAGAAATCCTGTATTAGCAGCAATCCCAGGAACTGAAACTTGAACTGTGGCATCTCCAGGCTCTAAAGCGGTGAGCGTACCGTCTTCATTAATCTTTATTCTCTCAGAGCCTTTGGTAACTTCTAAAGTAGGTTCAATATTGCTCTGGGGATATTCTGCGAGTACAGTACTCAATGATTTACCTTCTGGCGTCTGCAATTCTACCTTAGTAGTCTCCCCTACCGCTAGCTTGTTACCACCAGGCAACATGGCTGCAATTTTGTTGTGAACCCCATCCTCAATATAAATATTTTTGGGCTTGGTCGCAAATGGTTGGGGATCAACTCGTTCAATTTGTTCTTGAGGTAAGATTTGAACGTTAATATCGTAAGGAGTATCGGTAAATGGTGATCCTCTCAAGGTAGCAAACAAAGCAAACAAAATTGGCATTTGCAACACTAGCGGCAAACATCCCGCCAGTGGATTTCCAAACTCTTGCATTACCTTGGCTTGTTCTTCACGCTGTTTTTCTGGGTCGTTTTTATACTTTTGCTTGATTTGTTCCTGTCGCTCCTTCATCAAAGGTTGAACAATCTTCATTTTACGCATATTACGAATTTGTCCCGCACTCAGAGGAACAACCGCCAAACGAATTACAATCGTCAAAGCGATAATCGCAAAACCATAACTCGGCACAAGTCCATAGAAAAAATCCAGGATGGGGAGCATGATGTTGTTGGAAAGAAAGCCGATACCAAAATCCATGTTCTAATCTGTCCAGCCTTTTTATAGAATAATTTTAATTTTCAACTCAGTTTAATCGATCGCCGATGAGGAAAACCGATCTAAACTGTAATTTACTAAATTTACTATCTGTGCAACTAATTAACCTGAATTGCTTCTAGGGGTCTACCTGTCTTGGCTGCTGCCTTTTCTGATATATAGTCGTAGATGTCGCGAAATTGAGGAACCGCGCGCATTTCTAAACGACTTTTATCTCTTAGGGTTATCACTAAATCCCCCCATAGACCCACTCCTCTAGGAACTTTAACTATCTTAATTACTTCAGAATAAATAATATCTGTTCTTTGCGTACCTCTCCAGCCACCAATGACGCAGATCCGTCTATCTGTAATACGATAGCGCAGCCATAAAGCTCTGACAATTGCACCAACAGTTAATGGAATGCAGATTACGGTGAACGCTAATAATATATTGAAAATTAAATCTCCCACGTGGGGCCCACCTTCGTAATAAACTTCTTCTTTAATACCCATTGATTATTTTTGTTTGTTTTAATAACTCTTCTAATTCTCGCAAAAAATGTTCATATTTGCATTCAATTGCTTTTGGTTTAACCACAATCACAATTTTCCAACCAGGTTTAATCCACGGTAGATTGGTTCTAATTACGCTTTTGATTTGTCTTTTGAGCCGATTACGAACTACAGCTTTTTTACTAACTTTCTTACTAATTGAGATGCCGATCTTCGTTTCTGGTGAAGAAAGAGCATCTGCCTGACTCTCATTAGAAAGAGCAATTAGGGTTAGGTGAGGACTGTAACGACGGATACCCTGTTCGTAAACAGCCCTGTAGTTTTTTCTATCCCTTAATCTATGGGTCTTTGGCAATCCCACATTAAACAATCAAACTAAACTGATAAACGATGACGACCTTTTTTACGACGTGATTGAATTACTCTTTTGCCATTACTGGTACGCATGCGGGTGCGGAAGCCAGACTTTCTTTTTTGTTTGCGGTTAGTTCCGCCTAAAGTACGTTGGGTCACTGCTTATTTCCTCGATAAACTCAATTTAAACTGCTAGGCAAAATGCCACAATCCATAATAATACTACAAAATTATGGATTAATACTTAAAACCCAAGCACCTACTCGTTCGGGAACTGGGGTATTAATTGCGGGAACTACTTGGGCATAAAAATAATATGTTCCAACCTTTGGATTTCTAACGTTGGAAAAAACTAGCTCAACTCTTTTAGCTTCTCTCAGAGGTTCAGCAAGATCTATCTGAATAAATCGGTTTTCTTGATCCCAAACTACATTTTTTAGTGCTAAAGACTGATCTTTTTTGCCGTTTAATCTAACTTCAATTTTCTCAGTATTAAATTTGCCATCAAAGTAGTCTGGATAAGAAATTACAAACTGAGTCGCACCATTGGCTAATTTATTTTTGGGAATTCTGAACCGATAGCGATCGCGATTCTTAGCAACTCCGCCAAAATCGAGATAGTAATTCAAGATATCAGTATCTTTATTGCCAAAGATAACTAAGCCTGGAGTTCCCTGAGCAACAGCAATACTATGAACTCCACCTATAGTGCAAGTAGCCAAAGCAACAGTAGTCAATAAAGTTTTTAAGCAAGGTCTATTAGAAAACATAATTGTAATTATTGTATTTTAAAGATTGATTACTACAAAGGGATAATTGAGGTAACTTTTAGCAAGACAAGTTTTACCGCCTAATGCAGTGTAACGTTGACTGAAGGCGCAATACTAACGTTACCGAGTAAACGTCGTCAAACATTTTGTTCGGTTCAGCCGAAAATCAGTCTAATTCTGGCTAAGATCAAGGTATCAGAAAACATGACGTAACCAAATTTTTAAAGTGCCACTGATGTCAAGTCAATTTGTTTTATTTAGCAGCAGCTCTTTAACTATTATTAGTTTTTAAGCTATATGAATAAATTAAAATCTTTTCATAAGTAAACTATTGATTAATTTATTTTAACTTTGGTACTTGAATTTCTAGATAACAATTTTAAAAAATCAATTTGCATTGAGTTAGGTAGTGAGATTTCTCACTACTTGCTCATTTTTCAACTAAATTTAATCAAAATCTCAAGCCCAATTTACCATTGGGGCCTCTTACAGAGTGATATCCGCCACCTATAACTAAACGGCTACCAACGTTCAAATGAATTCCTCCTGAGTAAGCAATATTCTCATCGCCACTGTAGTAGCCAATTCCTAAATATGGGGAGACAATAGGTAGGCCAATAAATGTCAGGAAATCTCCCCCCGTAGCACCTTCTTCTCCTGTACCAATCTCTATACCTGTCCCAGCAAATCTTACTCCAGCACCATAGCTGATGAGATCATCTACAGAGCCAACCGTTCCCCAAACTTCAGGTAAGATTTGACTTGTGGCAGGAGAGGCACATGTTATTGAAACACAAGCAGTGACAATACTGGTCAAAATAGTTTGTTGAGAAATCATGCGAAGACGATTTAGCATATTTTTAACACTCCAACACTAAAAACAAATACACAACTAATCTAGGATAATTCATTCAAACAATGAACATTCGTATTGGCAATGGCTACGATATTCATCAATTAGTAGAAGGTAGAGCTTTAATATTGGGAGGAGTTAAAATTCCTCACCAGAAGGGATTATTAGGACATAGCGATGCCGACGTTTTGACTCACTCAATTATGGATGCTTTGTTAGGAGCTTTAAGCATGGGAGATATTGGACATTATTTTTCCCCTAACGATCCTCAATGGAAAGGAGCAAATAGTTTACGGTTATTGGAACAAGTTTTAAGAATTATTCAATCTCAAGGATGGGAAATTGGCAACATAGACTCAACTATAGTTGCTGAACAGCCCAAACTCAAGCCACATTTGAAACAGATGCGTTCCAGCTTGGCTGAAACATTAGCGATCGCTATTGAACAAATCAGCATTAAGGCAACTACTAATGAAAAGCTTGGTCCTATTGGTAGAGAAGAAGGCATTTGTGCCTATGCGGTAGTTTTATTAGTGGCTAAACAACTATAAATATTGTTCGCTTTTAAAGCCGATAAAAAACCCTCAACGATGTGTCATTCTAGGCAAAGTAGGTTAAGTTAAGATAGCAAATTCGCAGAAAAAGCTAAAGCTAGCTTGATCTCAAATATAAAGCTGAAAACGCCAAAAAAATTTAGTCTTAATGTTACAGCTATAAAGTTAATTGTAATTATTTGTATTTATTAGCCTATCGTCCCCATAACTCAAAAGAATATGAGTGTAGTTTTAGAAATAGACAACCAAGTTTATACCGCAGAAGATTTAGTTCCTCTGCTGACTCAATACCAGATGTTACCAAAACTGGCTCAAGAAATTTTAATTGATAAAGCGATCGCCGAAATTAAGTGTAGCGAAGAAGAAAATAATCTAACTTATAATCAGTTTTGTCAACAAAATCAGCTTAACTCAGAAGAGCAGGTTCGGGAATGGCTAGACAAGCAGGGAATAAGCCGAGATCAGCTACAAAACTTAATTACCAAAAGACTCAGAATAGACAGATACAAACAGGAAACCTGGAACGATCAGGTAGATGCCCACTTTATTAAGCGCAAATCTCAATTAGACCGTGTGGTTTATTCTTTGATTCGAGTGGAAAAACCAGAAATAGCCCAAGAGCTATATTTCCGGATTAAAGATGATGAGAATACCTTCAGCGCGTTGGCAATGGAATATTCTCAAGGGTCAGAGGCTCAAACAGGCGGTTTAATTGGACCTGTAGAAATTAATGCTCCCCATCCTAAGATTGCCCAAATACTTGCTACCTGTCAGCCTGGTCAGTTAGTTCCTCCAACCCGTGTCGGAGAATGGATTGTGATTGTCAGACTGGAAAATTATCTTTCGGCAAAACTTGATGAGCCGATGCGACAAAGAATGCTCGACGAATTATTTAATCGCTGGCTTAATCAAGCTATCGAGCACAAAGTATCTTTCTTATCTAGCCCAGTCACTCCTTAAAGCTTACTTGACTTATGACTAATACTAACACGATCAAAATTGTCGAGCAGTTCCTGTCTCTAGTTCCACGATTTAATCAACTTCCTGCTGAAGCGATCGCTGAAATTGCTCCTCATCTTAAACCCTTACGGTTTGGAGTTGGTAAAGTAATGATCATGCGGGAAAAAATGCAGGGACAGGTAGCAATTATTTCTGAGGGAGAAGTAAGGCTATTAGGTTATGACCCCCGCACCAAAATGCCCACTACCCTAGATAAGCTCAAGCCAGGACAAATTATTGGCTGGGTAAATCTAGCTCGTGGATTGCCTTGTGAGACTGCCATGGCAAGTACCGAGGTAGTTTGTTTGGCTTTGGATAATGAATATTTTTTACAATTAATTGAGCGCTATCCTCAGCTAGCCGAAGAATATAAGCTCAAACCAGCCAAAGTTGAAATTTTTGATCTACTCGGTATTCAGTTAGAACAACAAGCCCAGGGAGATTGGGAGCTTGTCGAGTTAGCCAATAAAATCACCGAAGTTGCTAAGGTGTATTATCTTGCCTCTGGAGAACACGAGCTAAACGGCGAAGCCACTAGACCATTACAAGATCCAAACCTAGTTTGGTTAGTCAGCGGAGGGGCGATCGATGAATTTAGCGTAGGCGATCGCCTGAAGCTAACTCAAAATCGTCAAATTATTACCGTTGCTGGCAATCAACCCGCTCGTCTTATTTCTATCCCCAAAGCCTATTGGTTTGACGATGAAGCTGAGCAAAATACTGGATCTGATCTCTTTGATGAACTTCTCCAAGAAGATGTCGACATCATTCCTCGGTTAGATTTGGGCGAGGGAGATTTTGATAATGAGGAAGGCTTAGGAGAAGGTTATACTTTCCAAGCAGAAGAAGAAGTAATTGAGGCAGAAAAGAAAGACTATCCTTTTGTTAAAGGTAAAACTCCTTTAGAAGCAGGAGTAGCCTGTTTTCAGATGTTGAGTAAATACTTTGGGATGCCTTTTCGCAAAGAGGTAATTAAGCGGGTCTTAAAAGAACAGCTGGAGCGAACCCCGAATTTATCTTTACCGTTGTGTGGTGGAGTCTCAGAATTGATGGGGCTTAGCCCTCAGTTACTTAATGTTCCTGCTCAGGCGATTACTCGTTTAGAAGGTCCTTGTTTGATAATTTGGCAAGACAGTTTAGCCATAATTTATGAACTAAGTGAAAAAGAGCTGGTAATTGCAGTTCCCGAGATTGGAGTACGCCGTTATAAGCCAGAAGACTTTATCGCCAGTTGGGGTGAGGGCGGAGAAGTATTATTACTTAAGAAAACCAAAGATACTCCTCAGGAAAGATTTGGCTTAAATTGGTTTTATCCCGCCTTACAAAAATACAAGCGCGTACTAATTGAAGTATTTGTGGCTTCTTTTTTTGTTCAGCTATTCCAACTGGCTAATCCCTTGATGATTCAAGTAATTATCGATAAGGTAATCAGTCAAAATAGCCCTGATACTTTGTGGTGGCTGGTTGGTTTTCTGGTCATAATTAATATTTTTGAAGCTTTGTTGACTACTCTGCGCACCTATCTATTTGTAGATACAACGAATCGGATTGATTTGAGTCTGGGTTCGGAGATTATCGATCACCTATTAAGACTTCCCCTGCGCTATTTTGAACGACGACCAGTAGGAGAAATTTCTACTCGCGTTAACGAACTAGAAAAGATTCGTCAGTTTCTTACAGGAACAGCTTTAACGGTAGTTCTCGACTGTGTATTTTCGGTGCTATATGTCCTGGTAATGCTGGCATACAGTCCCCTTTTAACCGTAGTATCTCTAGCAATCATTCCTGTATTTATTGGTTTGACCTTAGTTTTCTCGCCCACAATTCGCAAGCAATTAAGAACCAAAGCCGAACGCAATGCTGAAACCCAGTCTTACTTAGTCGAGATCTTAACGGGAATCCAAACTGTTAAGGCGCAAAATATTGAATTGCGATCGCGGTGGAAATGGCAAGAACGTTACGCCCGCTATATTTCTACTGGATTTAAAACTGTTATAACCTCAACTCTAGCTAAATCTGCCAGTGATTTCTTAAACAAGCTATCTAGGGTAATTATTATCGGGATGGGTGCTTATTTGGTCTTGGAAGGCAAACTAACTTTGGGTCAATTAATCGCTTTCAGAATTATTGCTGGCTATGTAACCTCTCCAGTAATGCGCCTAGCTACTCTGTGGCAAAATTTCCAAGAAACGGCTTTATCATTAGAACGTTTGGCTGACATCGTCGATCATCCCGAAGAAGGGGAAGAAGATCGTAATAATATTCCCATGCCCGCAATCAAAGGGCGGGTTAAGTACGATAATCTCTCATTCCGCTTTAAAACCAGTGGTCCTCTACAGCTAAAAAACGTTACCACCGAATTTACTCCTGGTACATTTGTCGCCATTGTGGGCGAAAGTGGTGCAGGTAAAAGTACGATGACCAAACTGTTATCCCGACTTTATGAACCAGAGGGAGGCAGAATTTTAATTGATGGTTACGATATTAATCGTGTGGAACTATACTCCTTGCGCCGTCAGATTGGTGTTGTGCCTCAAGATACCCTGCTGTTTGAAGGCTCGATCTTAGACAACATTGCCTTGACTAACCCTGATGCCACCACTGAAGAAATCATTGCTGCTGCGCAAATTGCTGCTGCCCATGACTTTATTATGACTCTGCCCAATGGTTATAACACTAGGGTAGGAGAACGGGGTTCATCACTATCTGGGGGGCAAAGACAACGAATTGCGATCGCTCGAACTATTTTACAAGCCCCAGCGATGATGGTTTTAGATGAAGCTACTAGTGCCTTGGATTTCTCCACCGAGCAAGAAGTATCTCGTAACCTGAAAGAAGCTCTTAAAGGTCGTACCGTGTTCTTTATTACTCACCGTTTAGGTACAATTAAAAATGCCGACACCATTGTCATGATGGATGCAGGTTCAATTGTTGAACGAGGTACTCATGAAGAACTAATGGCGTTAAAAGGACGCTATTGTTATCTCTATCAACAGCAGGAATCTTCGGTGTAAATACGCTTTGAGCAAAATAAAATAAAAAGAACTAAAGTCTCAAGCTTACCCATAAAACTAATTAACCAATAATGACTTCTGTGTCAGGAAAATCTAACTTTAATTTATCAGTTAAACCTACTTGGAAAATCAAGCTATTATATGATGGCGAATGTCCTCTTTGTGTCCGAGAAGTCAACTTCTTAACCAAGCAAGATGCAGGAAGAGGAATTGTCAAATTTGTCGATATTGCCAGGATCGATTACGATCCCCAGGACAATGAGGGAATTGATTTTGCTACTGCGATGGGAAGAATACATGCAATCTTACCAAATGGCAAAGTAATCAAAAACGTTGAGGTATTTAGACAAGTTTATGAACATCTGGGTATGGGTTGGGTCTATGCCATAACCAAAGTGCCGCTGATAGGCGCGATCGCCAATTGGCTTTATGGAGTCTGGGCAGACTGGAGATTAAAGCTTACAGGAAGACCAGATCTAGATATTATTATTACTGAAAGACAAAAAAAACTTAGTGGTTTCAATTCAAAAAGATGTAGGGTAAATTAATGATTAATAAACTGGCGTTAATCATTAGTTTTATTTGAATATCGAACTAAAGCAGTTCTCAATGCTATTATCAATGTGCCAGAGATTATTATAGGGTAACAATTATGGTTCAAGCACCTGTCTCTCCAGTGGTCCTAACTATTTTAGATGGTTGGGGTTATCGTGAGTCAACAGACGCTAATGCTGTCGCTAATGCTAAGACACCAGTATTTAGTAGCTTGCAGGCTGTATATCCCAATACATTAATTAATACATCTGGCAAGCATGTAGGATTGCCCGATGGTCAGATGGGAAATTCGGAAGTAGGACACCTTAATTTAGGTGCAGGAAGAGTTGTTCCTCAAGAGCTAGTGAGGATTTCAGATGCGGTTGAAGATGGCTCTCTGTTAAAAAACGAAGTATTAATTAATGCTTGCCTCAAGGTCAATGCTTCAGGGGGAAAGCTGCATTTGATCGGTCTTTGTTCCGAAGGTGGGGTTCATTCTCATCTCAAGCACCTGATTGGTTTATTGAACCTGGCAAAATCTAATAATGTCCAAGATGTCTGTATCCACGCGATTACCGACGGCAGAGATACTTACACTACAGAAGGCATCAAGGCATTAAGTAAGATTCAAGAGGCTATTGAAAAAGTCGGTGTAGGTCGTATTGTAACAATTAGTGGTCGTTATTATGCCATGGATCGCGATCGCCGTTGGGATCGGGTTAAGCTAGCCTACGATATTATGACCCAAGATCGCCAGATAAATGGCCTTTGCGCTACCGAAGTACTAGAAAGCTCTTATGCCCAAGATATTACCGATGAATTTATTATCCCTACTAGAATAGCACCTGGAGCAGTTGAAGCAGGCGATGCAGTGATTTTTTATAATTTTCGACCAGACAGGGCAAGACAACTCACCTATGCCTTTGTCAATGATAAATTTGATGGATTCGCTAGAGGAAAAATCGCTCCTCTGCATTTTGTTACCTTTACTCAATACGATCCCAACGCCCCAGTAGAAGTAGCGTTTCAGCCGCAAAATCTAACTAATATTTTGGGTGAAGTAGTTGCCAATCAGGGCTTACGCCAATTTCGCACCGCCGAGACAGAAAAATATCCTCATGTCACCTATTTTTTTAATGGTGGCTTGGAACTGCCTTTTGAGGGCGAAGATCGAGAATTAATTCAAAGCCCAATGGTAGCAACTTATGATCGCGCGCCAAAAATGTCTGCCGAGGCAGTAACAGATGTAGTTTGCCATGCAGTAGAACAAGGCATTTATTCCCTAATTGTAGTTAATTACGCCAATCCTGATATGGTTGGGCATACAGGCAATCTCGAAGCAGCAATAGAAGCAATTGAAACTGTTGATCATTGTTTAGGTAAGGTAATAGAAACGGTTACTAAAGCAGGCGGGACACTTTTAATTACCGCCGATCATGGCAATGCTGAGTATATGCGCGATGCAGAAGGCAATCCTTGGACAGCCCATACTACTAATCCCGTACCGTTTATTCTAGTTGAGGGAGAGTCGCGAAAAATTATCGGACATGGCGCAGATGTAGCTTTGAGAACAGATGGTTGCCTAGCCGATGTTGCGCCAACTATTCTGGAAATATTGCAAATTCCCCAACCAGAAGAGATGACTGGAACATCACTAATTGAGCCAGCAGTCTACGAAGCCAAACCAAACCGTACCCCGATTAGAATATCAAGATAGAGATAGAGCAGCTATCAGCTTTTAAAGCTTAATTTGTGTGTTCTACTCAACTGCAAAGCACAGTAAGCGAAGCTATACTCGACAAGACCAAGTTACTAAGATCAAAAATAATTGGTTGTTTTAATGAATAGTTCAACCAATTATTTTGGCGTTTTCAGCCTTTTTTATCCTTTAATCCATCCTAAAGCCAAAGAAACTAAAATAAACACTCCAAATCCTAATCTATACCAAACAAACACCCAAGTACTTCTCCTTTTAAGAAATTCTAATAACCAGGCGATCGCTAAATAAGAAAACACCGCCGAAGAGATTAACCCAGCAATCAACGGTAAAAATCCTGAACTAGCTGCATCAGTTTCAATTAAATCTTTGAATTCTACTAAGCCAGCTATAGTAATGGCAGGAATTCCTAACAAAAAAGAAAATCTAGCTGCGGAGGCGCGATCAAGATTAATAAACAATCCCGCCGTCATAGTCGAGCCAGAACGAGAAACCCCGGGCATTAACGCCAAAACTTGAGCCAAACCCATAATAATTCCATCTTTTACGGTCAAATCTTCAAAATTACGCTTTTGTTTCCCTAAATACTCAGCCAATGCTAATAATAAAGCCATAATGATGGAAGCAATGGCGATCGAAGTCATACCTCGAATAGGAGAATTATCAAAATCGGGAATAAAAGTTTTAATTGCCAACCCGAAAAGCATGATGGGAATTGTTCCGACTGCAATCCCTACCGCTAACCAAAAATCTTGAGATTCATAATCAGAAGTACGAATTGCTTTAAACATTCCCGCGGTAATTTGCCCCAAATCAGACCAAAAATACCAAATAACGGCTGCAATACTACCAAGTTGAATCACTGCGGTAAAAGCCACTCCAGGATCTCCCCAACCAAAAAATATGGGAACTGCTTTGAGGTGTGCCGTACTGCTAATCGGAATAAATTCCGTCGCGCCCTGAACAAAACCCAAAACGATCGCCTGAAATAAATTTACTTGAGTTACTTTGCCTGCTTCTTGAGCCAAAATATTAGTATTCGCCACTGCACTATGATCTAGTCCAGAGGAAATTAAGCTAAATATAAGACCAAAGCCTAAGAAATAAATCAGGCTGGAACATTTTTTGGTCTGCCTAAACATAATATTATGTTGATTCCAAATCTAAAACATTTGTTAAGTCTTCAGTTTATCTGGGAATCTTCCAGAACCCAAGTATTTTAAACCAACAAATAAATTTAGATATGATAAGAAAGTGAGTACACTTAGAAATTATTAATAATCAGAGTATTAATTTGGTAGACGTATGAGTTATGCAACCTCCTCCGCTAGAGCAGAAATTAATGAACTGCGTCGTTTGAAAACTTTGCTTCCCCCAGAACTTCAAAGCTGGGTAATTGTCGAAGGATCAACCGAAGTCAACCCGCCTTTAGTACGTAGTGAAGAAATTGGTAAAGATGAGATTGAAATCCAGATCGATCTAGCTAAATGGGATAGCTTGGCAATCGATCAGCGTAATTTACTATTTTGGCATGAGGTTGCTAGGGTACAGAACGATACCATCCCTAAAGAAGGATGGGAAATGGCAGCCTTGGCAATTGGCTTAGGTGGTGCAGTCGGTGAACTGTGGGTACAAGACGGCTTATTACTCTTGTTGGCTATGTCATTATGCGGGATCTCGGGCTATCGGCTATGGCAGAAAAATAGTAGCGAAAAAACCATTACTGAAGCGATTGAAGCAGATGAAAAAGCGATCGCTTTAGCAACTCGTTTTGGTTATTCTTTGCCCAATGCCTATAAAAGTCTCGGTAGCGCCTTGAAAACTTTAATTGAAATGACTCCGAGTCGTCGCAAAAGAAAAAAATACGAGGAACGACTTCAAGCATTACGGCGTAGTGCATCTAGAGACAAAGCTAGAACAAATGAAGGCAGAGAACCAATTGGTAGAAGAGAAAATCGTCTTTGAGATCAATTTAGCAACTACCTGATTATATTTTCTCAAAAGCTAACAAGACTAATTTCATTGAGGCAATTTAATGTTAAATTAGATTAACCAAACTAAATAGATGCTTGTAACATTAAGCATTTGGGTAAGTTAATTAGCAGTTTAACGAACTGTTAATAATCCTCCAATTCAGTTTTCTGGTTCAAAGCAGATGATTTTGCTGATAGCTAAAAATTGACAATTAATGATTGACGAGACACCAGAAATCTTGTTTCCCCTGTCTTCTATTCAGGACCGCCCAGTTATAGAAATACCAGAACGCTTGACAGTTTTGGAAGCTTTGGTCTTCAAGCAAACTGTAGGTACACTGCTGCAACAAAATCTTCCTGATCATCAGATACTTCTTGATTTTAGTAAAACCAGATTTATCGATAGTAGTGGCATTGGTGCACTGGTTGCCAACTTAAAATCAGCGCAAGCGAGGAATATAGAACTTATTTTAGAATCAGTTCAGCCTCCGGTAATGGCAACTTTGTCGATGACGGGATTAATTGATGTTCTAAGCATTAGGTCTTCGGCTAAATGGTCGCTTAAAGAATCGCCAGAGACGCATCCTTCAGTAAGATCCGTAGTTAAACGGCTACTAGATATTGCTGGAGGAATTGTGGGGCTAATTATTACTGGGATTATTTTTATCCCGATTGCGATCGCCATTAGGTTAAATAGCAAAGGTTCAATTCTGTTTCATCAAACACGCTGTGGTTGGATGGGTCGGAAGTTTCAAATTTGGAAGTTTCGCTCCATGTACGCTAATGCTGAATTGATGAAAAAACAGGTTGAAAATCAGGCGGTCGGAGCTTTTTTCAAAAATGATAACGATCCTCGCGTTACTCCTATCGGCAGTTTTCTGCGCCGCACTAGCCTAGATGAGTTACCTCAGTTTTGGAATGTTCTTAAGGGGGATATGAGCTTAGTCGGGACTCGTCCCCCAACCCCTGAAGAAGTAGAAGTCTATCAGATACCTGAGTGGCAAAGACTGGATGTCAAACCTGGCATGACTGGAGAGTGGCAGGTAAATGGTCGTTCTCAGGTGCGCAACTTTGAAGACGTAATTAAGCTGGACCTGCAATATCAGCGTAATTGGAGTTTAAGCTACGATCTGAAGCTGATTTTAAAAACTCTGCTCCTGATTTTTAGTAAAAATAACGGCGCGGTTTAAGTTGACACTCAACAAAACTTGCTCATGATTAGTTGATACTTTTAAAGTAATATTTTAATTATTTTCAAGCTAGATTTAGCTCTTAACTGAGCGATCGCCTAAAATGTATTTAAAGAATCGCAGATAATAATCAGTTTTAATGAGGCAGAATAAGTCAGAAATTACCATAGCTGTAGTTGGCGATGTTCATGATTTATGGGAACACGAAGACAAGATAGCTTTACAGCACTTGGGTATAGATTTAGTTTTATTTGTCGGAGATTTTGGTAACGAAGCAGTCGAAATAGTCCGTCAAATTGCCGCCGTTAAAACACCTAAAGCTGCCATCATGGGTAATCATGATGCTTGGTACAGCGCATCTTCTTGGGGACAACAAAAAGCTCCTTATGATCGCTCAAAAGAAGATCGAGTGCAGCAGCAGTTAGAGCTATTGAAGCAAGCCCATGTTGGCTTTTCTGGGTTGGATTTTCCTCAATTCGATCTGTCCGTTGTTGGGAGTCGTCCCTTTAGCTGGGGAGGATCTACCTGGAGAAATAGTCAATTTTATCGCGATCGCTATGGCATCAATAGCTTTGAGGAATCTACCCAGCAAATTGTCAAATCTGCTCAAAATGCGGCTCACGAAACCATAATTTTTATTGCTCACAATGGTCCTTACGGTTTGGGGAACAAAACCGAATCAATTTGTGGTCGCGATTGGAAAACCGAAGGCGGAGATTATGGCGATCCCGATTTGACTGAGGCGATCGCTCAGGTGCGTAATTTAGGTAAGTCGATCCCTTTAGTTACCTTTGGACATATGCACCACGACTTAAAAAATCCTCGTGGCAAACGTAGAACCTTAGTTGAGGTAAAAGCTCAAACAGTCTACTTTAATGCAGCCTGTGTACCCCGTATAACTAAAAATGCTTCGGGTTCAAAACGCAGTTTCTCTTTAGTAAGTCTACGTCAGGGAATCGTGGCTGAAATTTCTTTAGTTTGGTTGAATCGAGATTTTCAGCTTCAATCCGATGAGCTTCTTTATCAAGCGTAATTTTTCGATTGAGGCAATGAAGGCGATCGCTTAATTGTTTTTCTAGTAATGCTGCAATCAAGAAAATTTTTATTGAAGATTATTTACTTAAATAAACTCAAAAACATTTAGCTTAAAGTCTACAAATATAGCACTTAAAAAGTGTACATATATCTTAAGAATGCTGTCAAGATAAAATCTAGAACACGATCTAAGAAATTTCTGTAACTAAAGAATTTTTTTTTCCGAATAACATAGAAAAAATCTAAGCGTAAATGCTTGTTTGATCAAAAGTTACGCTGCATTCGGAGAAATTACTGATGGTTATTCCTAAGTTGAATCTAGCAAATTTAGATGGCGAGAACGGTTTTATCATTCCAGGTTCAGGATCTTATTCCAACGGAACTGTTAGTACAGGTGACCTAAATGGTGATGATCTTAGCGATTTAATCATTAGTACTGCTGATAGCGACGAAGTTAGAGGCAAAGTTTACGTTGTTTTTGGCACAGAAGCAGGTTTTGATGCCAGCTTTGATTTAACCAGTCTAGACGGCAACAATGGCTTTACGATCGCAGGTATCGATGAATATAACAGGCTAGGAGAAGCTCTTGCTAGTGGTGGAGATTTTAACGGCGATGGCTTTGATGATTTAGTAATTGGCGCAGTAAGCGCTGGAAAAACTTTTTCAGAAAATGATGCCGAATATAGCGAAGAGCAAGGCGAAGTCTACGTTATTTTTGGCACAGAAGCAGGTTTTGATGCCAGCTTTGATTTAACCAGTCTAGACGGCAACAATGGCTTTACCATTCCAGGCATTAACAAGAATGATCGATTGGGTAATGCTATTGATCTTACAGGAGACATCAACGGC
>JAIMKV010000064.1:6669-6844 GCA_020692205.1 Myxosarcina sp. GA_180221_E-2-1-MAG-40_15 | reverse complement strand
ATGGCTTTACGATTCCAGGTATTAATGGCATGTACGCTTTAAGTAGCTCATCTAGCCATGCAGGAGATCTAAATGGTGATGGTTTGAGCGATTTAGCAATCAGCTCTTTTGCAGACGAAAAAATTCACGTTATTTTTGGCACAGAAGCAGGTTTTGATGCCGACTTTGATCTAAC
>JAIMKV010000064.1:0-6533 GCA_020692205.1 Myxosarcina sp. GA_180221_E-2-1-MAG-40_15 | reverse complement strand
GAGTCAATTAAGCTTGGTAGTGAACAAAGCGATTCCCAATCTCAACTGGGAGTTGCCGAAGGATATAGCGATCGCCAAATTCAAGGAGAAGTCTATGTGATTTTTGGCACAGAAACAGGTTTTGATGCCAACTTTGATTTAACTAGTTTAAATGGCGAGAATGGTTTAACGATAACAAGCGTAGATGAAAGCGGTAGTTTTGAAAGTGGTTTTGCCAAGGCAATTAACAGTGCCGGAGATCTAGACGGTGATGGTTTTGACGATCTAATTATTAGTTCTCTCGGCGACGGTGCTAATGCTGGATATGTGGTTTTTGGTTCTCCAGAATTAAACCAAATTAGAACTATAGAAGAACTTCCTAGTTTAACTAATCCTATTGTTACGGTTCTCGATGACGAAAATGACGGAGATTTGAGTGTAGAAGACATCTCACTACGCGAAGCAATTCTCTACAGTAACGATGGCGATACGATTAGTTTTGATGCCAGCTTGAGTGACGGCACAATCTTGCTCAGCTTGGGTCAACTAAACATCGACAAAAGCCTAACTATTGAAGGTTTTGCTGATAGCAAACTGACTATCGACGGTAATAATAACAGCCGAGTTTTCAATATTGACGATAACTTTAATCAAATTGTAGATGTAACCATAGCCAACTTAACCATTACTGGCGGTAATGCAGGCGATCAACATGGTGGTGGAATCCGCAATGAAGAAAATTTAACCATCAATGACAGCAAGATAACTGGCAATTCTGCCAGGCTAGGCGGTGGTATATATAACTATTTTTTCAATGCCTACGAATATAGTTCTGCCACAACAATTAACAATACTGTTATTAATAATAATTTTGCCGAATCCGGTGGCGGAGCTATCTACAATGGTCAAGGCGATTCTAATTCAACTCTCCACTTGAAAGCTAGTACTGTAACTGGTAATTCCACTGATGCTTCTGGTGGTGGAATCAACAACAGCTCTGGTCACATAAAGATTAGCAATAGTACTATTAATCAAAATTCAGCATTATATTCTGGCGGCGGTATTGACTCTGACGGTACGATCAAAATAGTTAACAGTACTATTAGTAGCAATCGAGCAGATTCTGGAGGAGGCTTTAACACGGGAGGATTTGACGGCGGCAACGCTACTATTATCAACAGTACAATTAGTGGCAATACTGCGACGACTGAAGGCGGTGGTATTTCTCTAAGTAGTCAATATGGTACTAACAATATCGTTAATAGTACTGTTACTGGTAATTCGGCTGCCATTGGCGCAGGAATTCAAACCAATGATTATGGCCGAATAGCTGTGACTGTGACTAGCAGCATCATCGCAGGCAACACAGATGATCGTGATGTAAACGGTAAAAGTATTATCTCTGAGGGTAATAATCTCATCGGCAACGGGGATGGCGCGTCAGCTTTTATTAACCGCTTCAATGGCGATATTGTAGGTACTGCCGACGATCCCATCGATCCACAATTGGGCGAGTTACAAGACAACGGTGGTGATACTCTTACCCATGCTTTACTGCCTGAAAGTATCGCTATCAATACAGGCAGCAACCCTAAAGAACTCACTACTGATCAACGAGGAGCGGGTTTTGAGCGGGTTTTATTTGATGCCCCTGACATTGGCGCTGTTGAAGCCGACACCGACTCAATTTACGAGCCAATTGTTCCACCAGAGCCAATGGAGAGAACAGTAACTACTCTCGATGACGAAGATGATGGTGATTTAAGTGCGGATGATATTTCGCTACGTGAAGCAATTCTAATTAGTAATCCTGGAGACACGATTGTTTTCGATTCTAGTCTCAGTGGTGGGACTATAACTTTGGCGTTGGGAGAGCTAGCAGTAGATAAAAGCCTGACAATTCGTGGTTTAGGGGCAGATAATCTAACAATAGATGCCGACAACAATAGTCGAGTATTTAATGTTGATGATGGCTCTAATACTAAAATGGATGTAACCATCGCCAAACTAACTATTACTGGCGGGAATGCTGCCGAACAAGGAGGAGGAGGAATTAGTAATCAGGAAAACCTGATTGTTAATGAAGCGATTATTACTAACAATTCAGCCGATTCAGGCATTGGCGGTGGAGTATTAACCAAAGATAATGCCACCACAACAATTAATTACTCTACTATCAGTGACAATTCGACTGGCTCTGGTGGCGGAATCTTCAATTCTTCTTCTACAACAACGATTAATTACTCCACTATTAGCGGTAATTCTGCTACTCAAAGTGGTGGTGGAGTTGCTAGCACAGGTTTTTATGGCGGGTCAACCATAGTTAACAACAGTACGATTAGTGGTAATTCGGCTAACAAATACGGAGGGGGAATTGATGCTTTTGATACCTTTTTAGAAGTTACTAATAGTACGATCGCCGATAACGCTGCTAAAGATAGCGGTAGTGGAGTTAGTGTTGCATTTTCAGGCAGTACTTTTACTAGTAATATTATCGCTGATAACGCCAATAATGACGATATTGCTGGAGACGGTAACATTAGTAGCGGTGGCAATAACCTGATTGGCAATGGAGATGGTACGATTTTTGTCAACGGCATCAAACAAGATCTGGTTGGCACAGCGGCTAGTCCACTTGACCCAAAACTAGAAGAGTTGCAAGACAATGGTGGTTTGACTCAAACTCGTGCTTTACTGCCCGATTCTCCCGCAATTAATGCAGGGAGCAATACCGCAGAATTCACTACTGATCAGCGAGGAGCAGGTTTTGAGCGGGTTTTATTTGATGCCCCTGACATTGGCGCTTTTGAAGCTGATACCGACTCAGTTTATGACCCTAAAGTTCTACCAGCCGATCCGATTGTAACCATTCTAGAAGACGAAGATGATGGTGATTTGAGTGCGGGAGATATTTCGCTACGAGAGGCAATTTTATATAGCGATGCTGGAGACACGATCAGTTTTGATTCTAGTCTTAGCGGTGGCACGATCGCTCTTACTTTAGGGCAGCTAATTATCGAAAAAGATCTCACCATTAATGGTTTAGGTGCTGATAATTTAACGATAGATGCTAACCAGAACAGTCGTGTTTTAAAGATTGATGACACAACAGATGACTCAATCAATGTGACTCTTGATGGCTTAACTATTACAGGAGGCTCTGCTGCCGACTACTATTCTAGATCTGACGCTTATGGTCAATTTGGGGGAGGAATTTTTAATCAAGAGAACTTAAGAATAACTAATAGCATCATTGCTAATAATGTCTCTAATAGTGGTGGTGGAATCTATAATCGAGGTATTATCGAAATCGATTCTAGTACTATTGCCGATAATTCAGTTAAATCAGATCCTCTAAGCAATGCTGATGGTGGTGGCATTAGCAACTACAACCAAGCTAATGATGGTTCTGTTTCCCTGAAAATTAGTAATAGTAATATTTCTGGCAATTTAGCAAGCGGCGATGGTGGCGGTATTGCCAATGGTGGTGGCTATTCCGATCAACTTAGTCAAGCTGTGATCCTCAACAGTACTATTTCTGGAAATAAGGCTCAAGGCAATGGCGGTGGTATTCAGAGTATTTATCACAATACTCAAATACAGAACAGCACTATTTCCAATAATTCTGCATCTTCTTTAGGCAGTGGTGTTTATCACGGACAAGAATATAGTTCTAATATTAATGCTTCTACTACACTAAGCAGCACTATTGTTGCTGGCAATGCAGGCGATCGCGATATTGATGGTAGTTTAGTTAGCAGCGATGGTCATAACCTAATTGGCAACGGCGATCAGACAGATTTTGCTGATGGTTTTAATGGAGATATTGTTGGTACAAAAGATAACCCTCTTGATCCTCGACTAGGAGAGTTGAAAGACAACGGTGGTTTGACTCGAACTCAGGCTCTACTGCCCGATTCTCTGGCAATTAATACAGGCAGCAATCCCGCAGAACTGAGTACCGATCAACGAGGATTAGAGCGTTCTGTTAAACAAACCGATATTGGTGCGTATGAAGTTCAACCAACACCACCAGGTTTGGCTGATTTTACTATCATCAACGGTGATCTTGATGATGATACTTTAATCGGCACTGCTAAGCGAGATATTCTTAATGGCAATGCAGGCAATGACACGCTTAACGCTGGGGAACAGTTTGATCGCCTTAATGGTGGTGAAGGAGATGACACTTTAATCGGCGGTGGCGGTATTGATGTGCTGGTTGGCGATGAGGGACAAGATCTGTTTTATTTAGAAGACATCGAAGGAAGTCTAGACTGGATTCGTGATTTTGAGCTTGGTACAGACACTATTGGTTTGGCCGACGGGATAACTTACGACGAACTAGAAATTACTGGTAGAGTTAATAGCTTCATTAACTATCAGGGCAACGAGATTGCCGTAGTACTCGGTGTCAATCCAAGCGAACTAATTAGCGATCACTTTATCGAAGTATAAAATATTTTTACGGCGATCGCCCTATTTAAATTCTTGGTTTAGGGCGATCGCAAAGTTAGTTAAATTATTTTAAGCAATTGTTACTTCATCAGACAAATAAACATCTTGAATAGCATTAAATAACTTAACCCCCTCTTCCATCGGACGTTGAAAAGTCTTTCTACCAGAGATTAAACCGCAACCGCCAGCGCGTTTATTAATTACTGCGGTGCGTACTGCATCGACAAAATCATTATCTCCAGAAGAACCACCCGAATTAATTAAACCACTACGCCCTGCATAACAGTTAAGTACTTGATAGCGGGTTAAATCGATCGGATGATCGCTGGTTAACTCACTATAGACTAGCTTGTGGGTACGACCATATTTTTCTCCCGTAGCATTAGCAACTGCTGCATATCCGCCATTACATTCAGGCAACTTTTGTTTAATAATATCAGCTTCAATCGTTACGCCAAGATGATTAGCTTGCCCTGTCAGATCTGCTGCCACATGATAGTCTTGATCTTGCTGGAAAACATCGTTGCGCAGATAGCACCAGAGAATAGTCGCCATGCCTAATTCATGGGCTTGAGCAAAAGCTTCGCTCACTTCTTGGATCTGGCGAGATGACTGTTCTGAACCAAAATAAATAGTTGCACCGACAGCTACCGCACCCAAGTTCCAAGCTTGTTTGACATTAGCAAACATGATTTGATCTGAAGGATTGGGATAGGTTAGTAGTTCATTATGATTTAACTTAACGATAAAAGGAATACGATAGGCGTATTTACGAGACATCATCCCTAACACTCCTAAGGTAGTCGCCACAGCGTTACAACCACCTTCGAGTGCTAGTTTAATAATATTTTCAGGGTCGAAATAAATTGGGTTTGGTGCAAAAGAAGCTGCCCCAGAATGTTCTATCCCCTGATCTACAGGCAAAATAGAAACATAGCCTGTGTTAGCTAATCTTCCCGTGGAATAAAGCTGTTGTAGACTACGCAGAACTTGAGGATTGCGATCGCTTTGACTAAAAATGCGCTCGATAAAATCTTTTCCAGGTAGATGCAGCATATCTTTCGATACTTTAGCTTTGTAGGTCAAAAGACTTTCGGCTTCGCTGCCTAATATAGATTCAACAGTGCTAGAGGGTGAAAAAGTAGTAGTCATAGTTTTATTAGAGAATATTCTTCCTTACTGCTTATTTTTACTAATGCTAAGAGTTTTTTTATTCTTTCCTAAGATAGTTTTATGATTATTTGCTGAGAAAGTATAGTATTACGGATTGTCGCTCTTGACTGTTACTACCTACTACCTACTACCTACGAGCCGACAACTCAAATATGTTTTAATCTAATTTTGTACGGCTATAACACCGCGATCGCCTACAAACAGTTTTCCTGGATTCGACTCAATAAAAATGTCAGCATCAAAAAAAAACTAAAAAATTTCTTTGGGATGAGAAGTTTGATCGCGATTATCGTTGCGATCGCAACTATTGTTATTCTCTAAAACCCAATTCCCAGCAACTCATTAGAAGCCTTTACAACTCCCAATACCGAACTTAGATTGGCAAAGTTTTTCGCGATCGCAATATTTCTCATAATCATTATTTCTATCTGTAGCCAAAACAAAATTTTACCTATATCTTTATCAAGGGAAAGATAAAAAGCGATCGCTCTATGTAATGGATTTATTTTCGGCAAATAATTCTGATAATAATCCCCCACTCGCAAACATAAGTGCTGCGATCGCTAAAACAGTTCTCAACCAATGCCAGTTCGACCAGTTGTTGAGAGCTGCACTAACTCGTGAAAGTTCAATCAGTCTGTTGAGAAATTCATCATTAGCACCCTCAAAATAGATAGGATATGTAGCTGTGCTAGCTAAGATACAAATTAAGCTCAAACTTAGTGCTAATCGGCTATTGGAACGTGATTTCCAAGCATTTACCAAAGCAATGAGCGTCATCAGTAATGAAATTATGTTTAACGGGATCATCAGCATAGGAAATCGAAAAAAGTTGTCGTTCATCCAAGCTAAGAAGATTTCTGGTTCCACTGCTTGCCAGAATTTGACTACCAATAGTTCGGACAATTTTTGGTGAGAGAAGA
>JAIMKV010000063.1 GCA_020692205.1 Myxosarcina sp. GA_180221_E-2-1-MAG-40_15 | reverse complement strand
TGATCGCCCTTCTTTAATCCCTCAATTTAGTACCTGAATTCTTACAGTTATGAAGCCATGAAACATAATGGTTTTTATGGTTTATATTCCAGGAAGTTTGACGACTTTTTAGTGTTCTTAGAAACTGTTTGTAAAAAAAAATCAAAAAGAAACCAAAACTTAGATTAAATGGTAATAATTAAAAGGCTAGAGTCAATCAATCAGATCTAGTCAAAATGGTAACAAGAGTTTATCTATCTAGATGTAAGCGATCGCGAATGAGGGAATCATTCAAAACCAACCAGAAACTGCTTAATATTTTATTGATAAACAGTCTGTTGTTAATTAGGTTTACACCAAAAAAACATGGCAAATAAAAGAACTGACAGAGGGACAATTCAAATCTATTGTTGCCCTTTTTGTGAGCAGAGACTATGGAGATTAGCCACTTCTAAGTACTATCTCTTTTATAAATATGCTACTGAGATTAGAAAAAATCTTGATGTTTCTGCTAAGAAAGCTCAATTTTTAGCTGCTCAAAATTCTACCTATTTAGATAGCAAGAAATGGATTGAAGCTTTCTGTTGTCAAAAGTACGAAAGAATGTGGCGATTAATTTCACTTCAAGACAAGGAATACGAATATCGCCTAGCGAAAGAAAAAGATTGGTTACAAACAAACAAACAAAACATCTGATCCTCGAATATCTAATCCTTCCGTTAGTAAATTTACATTAAGAATGAGTAGTCCGCTTTTTTCAAAGTCTTGTGCGCTTATTTGTCAATAAACCGTAAGCCTTTATGTGCAAACATTTAACTCACAAATGTTAACTAATCAAACTAATGTCTGTTTTTTGGGTTAAAAGTTTAAAGCTTTTATTGAAACCGATTTTTTACCACTACAAATAACAAATCATGATTCCCAAAAAAGAACTTTTAAATATTCCTGTCGCTTGTCTGCCTCTCGATGAGCAAATTATGTTGATGCTACGTTGGGCAAAAATGAGGAGTAGTAAAATTGTCTGTTTGGCTAATGTTCATATGCTAATGGAAGCTTACTGGCATCCAGGATTTAAAAGTGTTTTACAAAAAGCGGATTTAGTTACTCCTGATGGCAAGCCTTTAGTTTTCATGCTGCGTCGATTGAAAGTGTATAACCAAAACCAAGTGGCGGGAATGGATATCTTTCTCAACTTATGTAATTTAGCTGAGTATACAGGGGTTGCAATTTACTTTATTGGCTCTACGAGCGAAATTTTAGAAAAAATCAAACACAAACTAGACCGTGAATATCCAATTTTAAAAATTGCTGGGATGAGAGCAATTCCGCATCTTTCCATTAACAAAATTTGTGCCGAGCGCGATCTAGAATTAATAGAAGATATTAATCAAAGTAATGCTGGCATCGTATTCGTTTGTTTGGGATGTCCGAAACAGGAGATTTGGATGTCTCAATATAAAGGTTTAATTAATGGGGTTATGATTGGGGTGGGCGCAGTCTTTTCGATGTATTCAGGAATTATGCCTCGCGCACCCTATCTGGTTCAACAGGCAGGTTTAGAATGGTTATACCGTCTAATCCAAGAGCCACGACGTCTTGGGCGACGCTATGGATCGACAATTCCACCTTTTTTATATTTAGCCACAAAACAGTTGTTGACTCCGTGTCAACAAACATCAAAACTAAAACATCAAAACTTGTCCGACGCTAATTTGATCCTCAATATTGAGCAATTAGATATTTCACCCCAAAAAATAGGCGAAATTTTAGTTAGGCAAGGTTTAATAACTAAAGATGCCTTAGAAAAGGCAATACAAGAACAAAAACAATTTTCCAACCTAAAAATAGGCGAAATTTTAGTCAATAAAAATCTTATTTCTTTACCTCATTTGAGGTACTTCTTGAACAGCCAAAATATTAAACTAGGGGAAATTCTAATTGAACATAAATTGATCAAAGATTCAAAACTAAAACAAGTTTTACTAACACAAAAGTCAATCAAACATCAAAAATTGGGTGAAATTTTAGTTAAGTTTAATATGTTGTCCGAGGAGCAAATGAGAATGGCTATTCTCGAACAATATTACCGAAGAAAAGGATTGTGGCTGAATGAGAAAACACCAAATTAATAGTTCAAAATTATTTATTCTAAACATCTTAAAGAACCTTGGCTTATTTTTCAATTCAAACTTAATTAGTTTAAATAAATTTTTAATGCAAATAAAAATGCCGATTAACGATGATGTTGTACTAGGTAATAATGTAAAAATTTTTCATCCTGATTTGGTTAATCTTTATGGATGTAAAATTGGTGATGACACCAAAATTGGTACTTTTGTTGAAATTCAAGCAAATGTCATTGTAGGACAAAGATGTAAAATTTCTTCTCACAGTTTTTTATGTGAAGGAGTAACTATTGAAGATGAAGCTTTTATAGGTCATGGTGTAATGTTTACCAATGATATTTATCCTCGCGCTACTAATGAAGATGGTAGTTTAAAAACAGAAAGCGATTGGCAAACAATTAAAACAACAGTTAAAAACCGTGCTTCGATCGGCAGTAATGCCACTATCCTTCCAGGTGTTACTGTTGGCAAGCAAGCGATAGTTGGAGCGGGGGCGGTGGTAATTAGCGATGTTTCTAATTATTCTATTGTGGCTGGAGTTCCTGCTCGTGTAATTGGAGATATTCGTTTTCGTTCCTCTAGTTCAGTTCAAACAACAGATAGTTAACCTAAGAACTTAATCAACTCTAAATTTACTATGATTTATTTTTTGGGTAAACATAAAAACATAATTCAAGAAAAATAAATTAATCAGCAGTTTAATGCTTTTAGATAAAAATATGGGAAGTATAATTAACATTGGCGTAATTGGCTATGGATATTGGGGCCCAAACTTAGTTCGTAATTTTATTGAATTACCAGTAACTAAAGTTATTATGGTAAGTGATTTCAAAACAGAATTATTGTCAAAAGCACAGACAAGATATCCAACCATTGAAGTAACTACAAACTATCAAGATATACTTGCTAATCCTCAAATAGATGCTGTGGCGATCGCCACTCCCGTATCGACCCATTTTAGTTTAGCACTAGCAGCATTAAAAGCAGGTAAGCATGTTTTAGTTGAAAAACCAATGACTATGACCACAGAACAAGGGTTACGGTTAATTGAGGAAGCAGAAAGACGCAATTTAGTATTGATGGTTGATCATACTTTTGTCTACACTGGGGCAGTGCAAAAAATGCGAGAACTGGTAGCAAATAATCAACTAGGAGATATTTATTATTACGATTCGGTAAGGGTTAACTTAGGACTATTTCAGCATGATGTTAATGTAATCTGGGATTTGGCAGTCCACGATTTATCAATTATGAATTATGTATTGCAAAGTCAACCTTATGCAGTCTCGGCAACTGGGATCAGTCATATTCCTGGAGAACCAGAAAACATTGCTTATTTAACTTTGTTTTTTAATCACAACTTGATAGCTCATATTCACGTGAATTGGTTAGCACCTGTCAAAGTCCGTCGTACCCTTATTGGTGGTAACCAAAAGATGGTGGTGTTTGACGACTTAGAACCCAGTGAAAAACTCAAGATATACGACAAGGGTATTACTTTAAATGGCAATCCTGATAGCAATGCCAAAGAAGTATATCAAATGCTAATTGGTTATCGCACGGGAGATATGTGGTCTCCCAAGCTAGAAGTGACTGAAGCACTGCGTACCGAAGCATTACATTTTGTTGAATGTATAAAGCAAGGTAAGCGTCCAATTACCGACGGATCCGCAGGATTGCAAGTAGTCAAAATTCTTGAAGCTGCTACTCTTTCAATGAAAAAGCAGGGTCAATTAGTCGAATTAGATAAAGTAGAGGTGGCAGCATGATTCCCTTTGTCGATTTAAAAACTCAGTATTTAAGCATTAAAGAAGAAATAAATACTGCTGTTCTAAAAGTATTAGATAGTACCCAGTTTATTTTGGGTCAAGAAGTTGTTGCTTTTGAAAAAGAGTTTGCAGCTTATTGTAATACCGATTATGCGATCGCTCTTAATACGGGAACGAGTGCCTTACACCTAGCTCTATTAGCTGCTGGTATTGGTGCTGGAGACGAAGTAATTACAACCCCTTTTACTTTCGTTGCTACGGTAGCAGCTATTGGTTATACAGGGGCTACTCCAGTATTTGTTGATATTGATCCAGTTTCTTACACCATTGATGTGACGCAAATCGAACAGGCAATCACTCCTCAAACCAAAGCAATTTTGCCCGTACATTTATACGGTCAACCAGCAGATATGCAGCCAATTATGGAAATTGCTCGTCGGCATGGTTTGACTGTCATTGAAGATGCAGCCCAAGCTCATCGAGCGGAGTATAAGGGTCAAAGAATTGGTAGTATTGGCGATATTGGTTGCTTTAGCTTCTATCCAGGTAAGAATTTAGGAGCTTATGGCGAAGGTGGTGCAATAGTTACCAGTAATCCCGAATATGCTCGCAAAATCACAATGTTGCGGGATTGGGGACAAGAAGAAAGATATCATCATGTTCTCAAAGGCTATAACTACCGCATGGATGGGATTCAAGGCGCAATTTTACGAGTGAAGTTACGTTACTTAGACCAATGGACAGAAGCCAGAAGAACTCATGCTGCCCAGTACGATGAGCTTTTAGCCAATTCAGGAGTCAAAACTCCAACCGTGATGCCTTATAGTCATCATGTGTATCATATTTATGCCGTGCGAACCCACCAAAGAGAAACGCTACAGAACAAACTGCATGAGCAGAGCATCCAAACTGGTATTCACTATCCCATTCCCGTACATCTGCAAACAGGATACGCCGATTTAGGCTATAAACCTGGTGATTTTCCCAATTCAGAATTAGTAGCGAAAGAAGTACTTTCTCTGCCCATGTATGCCGAACTTTCTGCCCGGCAGATAGAGATAGTTAGTCATGCTGTTGGTGAGAGTGTTTGATGTCTAATTTAGCCCATAGTAGAATTGTCAAAGCGGTACATGGTTCACGAGAATTAAAGCTCGATCCAGATTATGAAGTAGGATTAGCAGAAAATTTGCGGCACCAATATAGTAGAGAAGAATTGATTGAATTATACTCTCGCTTTGCTATGGGTGATGGCAAGTTTGATACCATGATGCGAAGAGTTGTTTGGCGTGCAGTAGCTCATCAATTTGGACACAGTATTAGTATCAATAGTGGCGTAGGTTTTAAACATTTGGAAACATTTGAAATTGGTAATCAAGTATTCATTGGTTCACAAAGCTACCTTCAAGGAAGATTCGACGGCAAATGTATTATCGGTAACCATGTCTGGATTGGACCACAAAGTTATTTTGATGCTCGCGACTTAGTTATTGAAGATTATGTCGGTTGGGGACCAGGAGCTAAAGTTTTGGGTTCAAGCCATACAGGAATTCCTGCTGAACTTCCAATTATTCAAACCGACCTAGAAATTAAATCAGTCAGGATAGAAACAGGAGCAGATATTGGCATGAATGCGGTAATTCTTCCTGGGATTACTATTGGCAAAGGAAGTATTGTCGGAGCGGGAGCAGTGGTAGCTAAAGATGTACCACCATTTGCTATTGTTGCTGGTGTTCCAGCTAAATTTTTGCGCTGGCGAGACAATAATCAACTATTAGAAAATATAGAAAATGAAAAATAAAAGAGTTTTAATCACTGGTGGTGCCGGTCTTGTTGGCTCTCATATTGCTGATTTATTAGTCAAAGAAGAAGTAGCCGAAATCATTATTTTAGATAACTATACTCGTGGTCGCCAAGAAAACTTGGCCTGGGCAGCAGCGAATGGGGCATTAGTAATGATCGAAGGAGATATTCGCGATCGCCAGCTTTTAGCTGATGTTATGCAAGGTGTTGATGTCGTCTTTCACCAAGCAGCAATTCGGATTACTCAATGCGCTCAAGAACCACGTTTAGCGCTAGAAGTTTTAGCAGACGGTACTTTTAATGTTTTAGAAGCAGCAGTAAAGGCTAAAGTTAAAAAAGTAGTTGCAGCTTCTTCTGCTTCTATTTACGGAATGGCAGAAGATTTTCCAACTAGAGAATCTCATCATCCTTATAATAATCGTACTTTCTATGGTGCTGCTAAAACCTTTAATGAAGGCATATTGCGTAGCTTTTACGATATGTATGGCTTAGATTACGTAGCCTTGCGTTACTTTAATGTTTATGGTCCTCGTATGGATATTTATGGTGTCTACACCGAAGTGCTGATTCGTTGGATGGAACGAATTGCTAATAATCAACCACCTTTAATATTTGGTGATGGGAAACAAACTATGGATTTTGTCTATATCGAAGATATTGCCAGAGCTAATATTTGTGCTGCCAAAGCTGATGTGACCGATGAAGTGTTTAATATTGCTAGTGGCACAGAAACCAGTTTAAACGATCTAGCTTATAGCCTAGCTAAAGTTATGGATTCTGACTTGAAACCAGAATATGGCCCAGAACGTAAAGTGAATCCAGTACCAAGACGGATTGCCGATGTCAATAAAGCCAAAGAATTAATCGATTTTACTACTACCGTATCTTTAAAGGCAGGTTTAGAAAAATTAGTTAGTTGGTGGCGTTCTCAAAAACAGGAGCAAGAAACAAGCAATGTCTAAAACAATCAAAAAAATTCCCATTGCCATACCCTTTATGGGAGAAGCAGAAGCAGCAGCAGCCAGTCGGGTCATTTTATCGGGATGGGTAACTCAAGGACCTGAAGTAGCAGCTTTTGAAGCCGAATTTGCCGAAGAAGTAGGGGCTAAATATGCTTGTGCCGTATCTAATTGTACTAACGCATTGCATTTAGCTTTGTTGGCAGTGGGAGTACAACCAGGTGATGAGGTAATTACTGTCAGTCATTCCTATATTGCCACGGCTAACAGTATTCGCTACTGTGGGGCAACACCAGTTTTTGTAGATATCGAGCCACAAAGTTATAACATTAATCCCTTATTAATTGAATCAGCAATCAGCGATCGCACTTGTGCTATTCTCGTGGTTCATCAAATGGGAATGCCCTGCGATCTCAAAGCAACTATAGATATTGCTCGTCAATATAATCTACCAGTTATTGAAGATGCAGCTTGTGCCATTGGTAGCGAAATACTTTGGGATGGCAAATGGGAAAAAATCGGTAAACCCCATGGAGATATTGCTTGTTTTTCTTTCCACCCCCGTAAAGTAATTACTACGGGTGACGGTGGGATGATTACCACTAATAATCGTGAATGGGATCAACAATTTCGGCTTTGGCGACAACATGGTATGAGTGTTCCAGACACCGTACGTCACGGTGCTAAACAAGTCATTTTCGAGTCTTATCCCATGCTGGGCTATAACTACCGCATGACCGATATTCAAGCAGCAGTCGGGCGAGAACAACTCAAAAGATTACCAGAGATTGTTAGCCGTCGTCGTTATCTAGCAGCTAGATATCACCAAATGCTTGCCGATATACCAAGTTTAAAGTTACCCACAGAACCAGAATGGGCAAAAAGTAACTGGCAGAGTTATTGCGTTCGTTTACCAAACGGCTGCGATCAAGTGCAAGTAATGCAAGCAATGCTGGATGCGGGAATCTCTACTCGCAGAGGTATTATGTGCGCTCACCGCGAACCTGCTTATAGCCAGGAAAAATGGTCTTGTGGAATTCAACAAACAGATTGTAGTTGTCAAAAAGGAAATTGCGCTCAATTGCCTGAGAGTGAAGTAGCACAAGATTTGTCCATTCTGTTACCTCTTTTTCACCAAATGACAGAACAAGAGCAGAACTATATTGATCAGGTTTTTAAAGCCAATGTCAGACTAATCATTTTGACATCTCCAGACCTTAACAAGAGCCTGGATTCTGTACCTTGAGAGTACCATGATCGGGATTAATCCGCGATCGCTTCAACCTGATTAATATAGTCTAAACGCTCTTAGTTAAAAAAATATCTAACTGTGGTAATACTACTTTTTTATGCACCCATTAGTTAAACAAGGATTTAAACCGTTACTGAAGTTTCAGCTTCTCAGAAAAATTTTGCATCGTCTCTTCTTTTTTTCACTTGAAGAAGACCCCGCCACCTTTGCCACCTTTGAAGGAGCCACCCTTGCTTCATCTATTGATGCCATGGAGTCTAGTATTGAAGGGCCACTTAGTGACCATGTCTGGTCAAAATTAGAGCCAATTTATATTAGCTCCCGAAGAAAACTTTGGCAATCTCGAAAGTGGCGCTATGGGCCATTATTTGTTTTGGATAATGTCAAACCTGTTTTTGAGAAGCTTGCTGAATACGGGATCTCCGTCGAAGGAAAAGTCTACTGTGACTTAGGTTGCGGTACTAATCATCCCTATGGCACCTCCGCTGTCATGTACATCAATGGAGCAACTTCTACAATAGCTACAGACTTAGAAGATTCAGACAATCAGAGGGCGGCGGAAGCTCTTTATGATTTACTGCAAGATTGCCTAGCTGACCCTGACTCCTGGCACTGGTCTAGCTTGCCGAGAAAGCAGTATCTGACTCGAATACAAAACTTTAATTTCAAAGCCTTACGTGAAGGAAACTTAGAAGCTGGTCTAGCTTCTGTGCCTTTAAAACATATAGTCACTAGTATCTATGAGCCATCAATCCCCTTTGAAACCATTGATATCATGTCATCAAGGGCCGTACTGGAACACTTTCTTGATTTTGAGATAGCCTGCCAAAAGCTTTGGAAGTTAATGTCTCCTGGAGCTATAGCTTATCATTTAATCGATCTTGTCGATCACCGATCTTACTTGTCCTTAGAGTACCATCAGTGGTCTTTTCTGGCAGAAGACGAGCAGTGGTCAGACAATATGTGTAACAGATTGCGAGCTAGTGAAATTTACGAATGTTTTGAAAAAACAGGCTTTAAAGTAAAAGCTTATGATGTGACCAAAAAAGCTGAAATGCCAAGAGGATTTCGGCAAAAGTTAAAGGGGAGATTTGCTTCAATGTCCGATGAAGAGTTAAATACCCTACAAATAGCTTGCTTGATCGAAAAAGTTTAAATACGGCGTTTTTTTTAAGCTTAGAGATGATAGCTACTCTCTATATAGAAGGTCAACTTGCATAAACTTTAATTATGAAAAAAGTGTCTCAAGATTTACATAGCAGTTGGCAAGAAGAAGATGCCTATCGTATCTTTCTCAGGGGTAGTGCTACGATAGGGCATACTTTAGCTGCGGGTCTTTTTGATCATAATGGTTTAAATTTGACAGGTGTGACTATTCGTTACCAATGGCAACAGTTGGTCAAAGGTGACTGGATTGATCTTGTTGGAGCAACTACGTCATCATTAATACTAGCTAATTTTTTAATCGAACAGCAGGTGCGGGTATTAGTAAGCTGTATCGATACCTTTGGCAACAGCGAAGATATTGCCAGTTCAGGAGTGACTGTAACGGCTCACAATACGATTGTTCTGGAAAATCAAAAAGCTGGTACAACTACTTGGAAAATTACCGATCTAGCTACGAATGATGAGATTGCTGGCTATGCGGATGCGACCAGTATTAACAAAGGACAAGCCTTAAACTTGAAAATCTCCTTAGCTCCAGCCGGACAGTATAGCCTTGATGTCTATCGCCTAGGATACTATGGCGGTACAGGTGCGAGGTTAATCGCCAGCGTAATGGAACTCAATGGTATGACTCAAACATATCCAACTATTACGAATCCAAATACCAATTTGGTTGAATACAAATGGAAAACCTCTTATATTCTGCAAACTGACAAGGACTGGATTACGGGCCTCTATCTAGTGAAGCTAACTGATAGCAAGACGGGCAAACAAAACTACATTCAATTTGTGTTGCGCGATGATAATCGCCCAGCAGACTTAGGCTTTCAGGATGCCATTACCACAGCCGTAGCCTATAACAATACTGCTGGTTACAGTGTCTATGACTTCAACAGTGATGGTGGTTTCCGTGCTTACCAAGTATCTTTTGATCGACCCTTCCAGTATGATTCTAATGTTGGTTCAGAACAGTTCAATAATATGTTGACTTGGGAGTACAATATGACGCGTTGGCTAGAATCCCAGGGCTATGATATCTCCTATTACACCAACCTGGATGTGAGTACCAATCCCTGGCAATTGTATTCCCAGAAAATATTTCTCTCGGTAGGTCATGATGAGTACTGGTCGATGGATCAGCGCAATAACGTCCAACAAGCCAGAGACAATGGTATTAACCTAGCCTTCTTCTCAGCTAATACTGCCTATTGGCAAGTTCGCTTCGGTCCTTCCAGTAGCGGACAAGCGAATCGCGTGATAACTATCTATAAAGATACTTCAGGGATCGGCACTGGCGCGTCACTCGATCCCATTGCTTCAACAAACCCTACGGCAGCCACCACACTGTTTCGCAATCCAGAAGTCAATCGACCAGAAAACGAATTGTTGGGAGTTGGATATGTTGGAGATTGGGGGACTGGCAATGTTTTTAAGGGTTTTGATTATGTAGTCAGCAATGCCTCCGATCCTTATTATGCCCATACTGGACTTAAAAATGGAGATAAACTTACGGGTTTAGTGGGTTATGAGTGGGATGGATTGCTAAACAACAACTTTGTCCCAGAAGGACTGGTTGTATTATCGCAATCGCCTGTAAGATTCCAAGGATTACTACCACAAGTGCCTCCAGGAACCAATACAGCAATCTCGAATGCCGTGCGTTACACAGCTGCCAGTGGAGCCAAAGTCTTTTCCATCGGCTCGATTCAGTGGGTATGGGGCTTAGATAGCGACTGGGTTATGAATCCGCCTGTGGAAAGCAGTTGGCAGAGAAAAGTGAAAAATTGGCTGAGAAAAATGAAAAACCTCTGGATACATAGACCAAGAATTGCAAGTCCTCGTGTTGATTCTCGCGCTCAGCAAATCGCAGTTAATGTGTTTGCTGATATGGGAGCTAAACCTCAAACCCCATCTACTCATATTTCATATTAATGTACGGAGAAAAAGGCATGACTTTAAGAAGTATGGCAAAGCAACTAGTAGAACAACTGACTGGTACTCATATATATCATTCAGTACCTCACGGTGTCGATCCAATTCGAGACATTGCCAATTCCTTACCAAAATATCGCGCTGACATTGTTTTTGACATCGGCGCCAACGTGGGACAGTCTTCAAAGCTTTATTTAGAGAAGTTTCCGTATGCTCACATTTATTGTTTTGAGCCAGTCAGCGATACATTTAGTCAGCTTCAAAATAATTTAAAAGGTAGTAAGCGTGTTGATTGTTACCAACTCGCTTTTGGTTCTGCAAAGGGTAGGGGAAAGATGGTTCTTCAAGGTCCCTCGGATGAATTTTTTATGATAAATGAGTCGAAGCAGTTACCTATAAACAATAGTGTGCTGACTGAATTGGTAGATATTGATGCGATCGATGAATTTTGTCACACCAAGGGCATCGATCGCATCAATTACCTAAAAATCGATACAGAGGGGGGAGACCTTGAAGTTTTGAAAGGTGCTATGAATATGCTAACAGAACAGAGAATCGACTGTGTGCAAGTAGAGGCTGGTATGAACCCTACTAATAATCGACATGTGCCACTTGAATCTCTAAAGAAATATCTCGAGTCTCATAAGTATTTTCTCTTTGGAATCTACGAGCAAATGAGCGAAGACTGGGCTAATGGAGAGGCTCATTTGCGGTGGACAAATCTTTTATTCATTTCTCACCACATAATTGAGGTCAATCGGAGTAGAAGTAAACCATGCTAAACTCTTGCAGCTTCATGTAGATAACCCATTAGTAAAAAATCATCCTCAACCAATCTATCCATTTGCCTGTTGCCTGACCCGTAGCCGCACTAGCCACAGGATTTATCGGCCAAGCAAAAATCGATTTCAACTACAAATAATTTTATTATGTCTCTTATATCTGTTGTAATTCCTGCTTACAAGCGCAGTCACGTAATTGAGAAAGCTCTACGAAGTGTTTTAGAACAAACCTATCAAGACTTTGAGATTATTGTTGTTGATGATGGTTCTAAAGATGATACAGAATCAGTTGTTGCGTCCTTGTCTAAAGAAGAACCTAGGATTCGTTATTTGTGCCATGACACTAATCGAGGTGCTCAGGCTGCTCGAAACACAGGTGCTAAGGCAGCCCAAGGAGAATGGATTGCTTTTTTGGATTCAGATGACTATTTCACTCCAAATAGTCTAGAAATAAGATTTTCAGTTGCCCGAAAGGAAAAAGTGAAAGTCGTACATTCAGAATGCAAAGTTTTGAGAAAAGGTAAAAGCATTACTGCTTATGAAATTCCAGCTTTACATGGTTCTGTCTACCGCGAACTATTGACTGACTCTGGACCTATATTATTCTCAGGGCTTTTGATTGCCAAAGAAGCAATAGAAAAAGTTGGTTACTTAGATGAGCAAATTATTTCTTATCAAGATTGGGATACAGCCATCCGATTGGCAAAATATTATCCCTTTGGTTTTGTACCAGAGTCTACATTTGTCTATGATTGTCGTGGCGATGACACCATTTCTCAAAATATGGTGCGTGAGGCCGAAGGTTACAGCCAAGTATTTAACAAACACTTTTGGGAAATTGTCAAGCAGTTGGGTCCACGCATAGTGGCGTGCCATTATCGAAATATTGCCAACCGCTATCAATCGGCTGGAAACCAGAATTACGCCAGACTTTACCAAATCCTATCATTTTTATGGTGGCCGCTTCGTTTAAAAACAATTTGTCGTCAACTTTTCTATACTACGGTAGGAGAACAAATGTCCATGGTTACAAATTGCGTGACACAACATACCCGCCAGGAGCTTCTAGACATCTGGCGACACTGTCTGACTGAAGATCGCTTTATCGACCCACATGAAGGGATCTTCGACGAGCTGGGTAAATACTTCGGCTTGTCTTCTGAAAAGGTTCGCTGGATCTGCGAAAACTCCGTAGACATCACAAACGAGGAGTGGCGTAAAACAGGTCAATCGACACCTGACGAAATTTACCGCTTCTATCAGGCACAAACATACTGGATATTCGGCACTCTGCGGAGAAATGCAGACCAGGCAAAGCAAAATCTTGAACACCCTGCTATCGCTATTGCGCTTGCCCTAGAGCATTTGTCTACTGGGCATCATCTCGATTTCGGCTGCGGTGCTGGAACAGCCAGCCTTTTTTTCAATGCTCTAGGATGGCAAACCTCTTTGACTGATGTTTCGGAGACGGCTATGAACTTTGTGCGTTGGCGGTTTGAGCAGCGAGGATTACAAAGTGCGTTTCATAATTTTGAAACCGACCAACTTCCGCCAAACACATACGACCTGATCACTGCATTTGATGTTATGGTATGCGTTCAGGATATTCCCACAGTTCTACACCGACTACATCAAAGTCTCAAACCTGGCGGATATTTAATATTCAACATTGTTCCTCGAAATCTCTCCGAACCGACTACGACTCAGTGGCTTCTCTACGATGCCCACTATCCAATAATACGTCATGTTCGACAGACTGGTTTTCGACGCTTGCCAAACATTATATCTTACTACTGCTATCAGAAAATTGATCGTTCAGCACTTAATGCATCTGCTGTGGGTAGTGTCGATCATATGATACACAATAGATTCGAGACTGGAGTCCGTAAATACGTCCGCAATCATGTCCGAAAACTATTGCTCCCGTATAAAGAAGAGAGCAACAAGATTCGCACATGGCTTTCACGCTAAGTAGGCTCCTGTGAGGGGGAGGCTTACGATGATGCAAATGATGCACAAGTGAATTTTGGTTTCGCACAACCTTGCAATTGATGAATTTTTTATTGATTTTAGATCATTTTAAAAGATTAGAATGTGTATTGAGTTATTGCCCTAAAAAACATGAATATTTTCAGAACCCCTTCTAAAGCAGGCAGTCCAGGCTATATGGTTTAGTTAGATTCTCTAAGAATACTAGCTTTGTTTGGTGTAATGATTGAGCGTTTTTTACCAGAAAGTATTTATGGTTCTTTTCTATCTTCTTGGAAACCAGCCTTCCCTTTAGAATGGGGTTTGGGAGTTACACTCTTTTTTGTTCTTAGCGGTTTTTTGATTACTGGTATTCTTTTACGATGCTATGAAAAAGCCTAAGGTAAAAATAAATGGATAATCAATCATTTAGATTAATGACTAACGACAACCTCGATATTTGGAGAGAAGAAGGCACCCGAATGATTGCCAAAAACTTCGAGGTTTTCAATAATTTAATCTTAAAAGCTGAAGATTTAATAAAACAAGACCAATTGGATGCTGCCTTAGCATACTTACAGATTGCAGCGTCCCACGCAGTTGTCAACCATTGTGGTTTTTACAGTTGTCCTAAACTGGAGCATATTCTTCTCAAAATTGGTCAAAGAGTCATATCAAAAAATCTTTACTCTCGAAAGAGAGATTCTTCCCCTAAAAAAGTTAAGAAGATTTTACACGTTTCTACACACATCAGTCAAATAGGTGGAATTTCCAGATTGCTTTACCGCTGGATTCAGCAAGATTCTAAGCAATATCACTCTATTGCCCTAACTAAACAAGGAAATTTGCCAGTCCCTTCAATCTGGCAGGATACAGTGTCAAAAAACAACGGTAGTATTTATCTACTAGATGAGGGAATTGATAGAATTACCTCTATTGCCAAACGACTCTATGAATGCTCAGTAGAAGCAGATATAGTTGTTATACATACATGGGAATTTGATGTTGTGCCCACTATTGCATTTGCCAACAAAAAAGAATCGCCACCAATAATTTATGTAAATAATGGAGACCATTGGTTTTGGGTTGGAGTCGCCATTAGCGATGTGGTAGCGAATCTTCGTGAGTCTGGTATGCGTTTGTCAGAAGAGCGTAGGGGGATTGAGCCAAAGCGAAACATGCTTCTCCCAACAATCTTAGAGCCCCTTCAAAGGACACTTTCTCGTTCGGAGGCAAAACAACTCTTAGGAATTGACCACAACTGCACTATGCTTCTATCTATAGCTAGAGCAGCTAAGTATAGAACAATTGGTCAGACGAGCTTTGCCGATGCTCATGTTCAATTACTCAAACAGCATAAACAAGCATTGTTAATTGTGATTGGACCAGGTAATGGTAGCGAAGATTGGTCTGAAGCTATTCAACAAGTTGATGGAAGAATTCGAGTTTATCCAGAGACAAAAGATACTGCTGTATTTTATCAAGCAGCTGATATTTATGTTGACTCTTTCCCTTTCGTTTCAATCACTTCTTTGCTAGAGGCAGGTAGTTTTGGTGTGCCGCTAGTAAGTCGCTACCCGTACTCTTCTGATGCCAGTGCCACTCTTGGAGCTGATATGCCAGGTTTGTCTGGTAATCTGATTCGAGTCAGAGATATTGATGAGTACACAACTGTTCTATCTACCTTGATTGAAAACCCAACATTCCGATTCTCCTTGGGGCAAGCTACAAAACGTAAAATTGAGGCAGTCCATTGGGGAGAAAGTTGGCAAAATGTACTAGATCAAGTCTATCATCAGGCAGTTACTTTACCACCAGTACTGCCACCTTCAGCTTTGGTAGATAAGGTATTCTTAAATGAGCCAGATGTTTATTTACCTTCTGTAAATCGAATGGAGATTAACAAGATTATGCACTCTCACTTGCCATACATGCCATTCCGTCATCGTCTGTTTGCTTGGCTAGCTATGGTTAGGCGATACGGTCTACGTAATAATCCACCAAATGCTTTGATAGCCGGGAGATTTAGAGCAAGATTTTACACATGGCGCTCTCGAATATCATATCTTTTGAGGTTGTTGAAGTTTTCAAAGTTGTAAATTTACATGCTCCAAGCGCAATCTTGCTTGCATCGTAATTTATTCGCTAATAAATAGAGATTATTATTTAGATTAAGATAACGTTTTATGTCAAAATTTATATCTAAGTTTCTATACCTTACTAAAGGGCATCATCAGGAACTTATTAAAATGTCTTTTATCTTCATTTTTGTTTCCACCTTAGAAATTATTGGAACAGGCATAGTTGGACCATTTATTGCCATCGCTACCAATCCAAATTTAATTAAAACTAATTATTGGGTGAACCTAATCTACAGCCAATTCGACTTTAGCTCAGAACAATATTTTCTGGGCGTTTTGGGTGGAATAGTTGTGATTACCTTTTATATAAAAACACTTTTTAGTTTTGTATCTCAAACAGCAGTGTTTAAATTTACTCATAACTTGAAAGGGGATTTATCCTATAGAATCTTGACAGCTTATCTTAAAGCTCCTTATAGCCTGAATCTACGGATTAATTCGGCATCAATAATCCAACATGTTATTAATACCACAGATAACGTTTGCCTTGGTTTTGTGATGCCTCTTTTAACAGTTATCTCTAACTTTGTTATTGTTTTAGCCTTAACTTTACTTTTAATTAAGGCAAGTGCTATGGCACTGTTTCTGATTGTCCTACTATTGCCTATTGTTTTTGGGCTAGTCAAATTACTGCAAAGTCGCTTAGCTTTCTGGAGTAAGGAAGGGTGGGGGGCTTATGAAGAAATGGTTCGTATTATGCATCATGCTTTAGGAGGCTTGAAAGAAGCTCGTGTGATTGGTTGCGAATATTATTTTGATCGCCAGATGGAGCAACAAACTAAGAGGTACTCTAACAATCTATATTTGAATCATTCTTATAATAATCTTCCACGCTTTGTAATTGAAGCTTTTATGGTTAGCTTTATAGTTGGCTTTACATTTTTGTATATCAATCTAAATCGAGATCAAGGACAAAATTTGACCGCTATTTTAGGGATATTTGGTCTCGCCTCAGTTCGTCTTTTACCTGCAATCAGCAATTTAGTTAGTAACTCTAATAGAGCAAGCTCAAATGCTTTTGCTATCAATGAACTATTCTTTTACTTTCAGGAGATAGAAAAAGAGAAGACTTTACCTTATGTTAACAAGAATTATCCTCCAAAAAACTGGTCAGTGGACTCTAATGCACCGCCCTTTTCACTCAAACAGCAGATAGTTTTAAGCGACATTGCTTTTTGTTATCCAGATACTTCAAAGCGGTCATTAGATGATATTAATTTGATAATTCCCAAGGGTCAGTCAATAGGGTTAATTGGTAAATCAGGTGCTGGTAAAACAACTTTAGTAGATGTTTTGCTTGGTCTTTTCATTCCTCAATTTGGAGATATAAAAGTTGACGGCATTTCCGTGTATTCTAATTTACGAGCCTGGCAAAATCTGCTGGGCTATGTTCCCCAATCGATATTTTTAATAGATGATACCCTCGAGCGAAATATTGCGTTTGGAGTTCCAGATCGATTAATTGACCGAGATAGATTAAAAAAAGCAATTGAAATGGCTCAACTCAGTGAAGTAGTCGAGCAACTTCCTAATGGGATTAAGACTGTTGTTGGCGAAAGAGGAGTTCTCTTATCAGGGGGACAACGCCAAAGAGTTGGCATTGCGCGGGTGCTTTACCACGAAAGAGAAATTTTGGTGTTTGATGAGGCAACTGCTGCTCTCGATACTGAGACAGAAAAGCTGGTGACAGAAGCGACTAAAGCCTTAAGTGGAAAAAAGACAATTATCATTATTGCTCATCGTCTTTCGACAATCAAACATTGCGATCAAATCTTTCAACTTGAGCAGGGTCGAATTATTAAATCGGGCAGCTATCAAGAAGTTGTTCTAGATAAATAAAAATTTTGTGAGCTAGTTAATGAGTTGATTAATTAGTATTGAGCAACTATTCAATTAAGTTTAAGGTACAGGTCATATGAAGATAGCATATCTTACTACTTATGATGCACGAAGCTTGGCAGGATCTAATGAGTGGTCAGGCTTAGGTTACTATATTTCGCAATCGTTAATTAGCCAGGGTCTGGATTTGGAGTATTTTGGTCCTTTGGAAGAAAAGCTTATTCTTAGGATTATGCAAAAGTGTAAACGTCGTTATTATAGCTTTTTCCACAATACACATTATGAAAAAGACTCGGATCTGCAAACTTTAAATAATTTTGCTCATCAGATTTCTCAAACGCTTTCCGTGACAAAAGCAGAAATTGTGTTTAGCGCGACGATAAGACCAATTGTTTATCTAGATTGTAGCCAGCCAATTGTTTTTTGGGCAGATGCAACCGGTGCTGGTCTGATAAATTTTTACCCTCAGTATAATAATCTCTGCCAGGAATCTCTTGAGAGTTGGCACATGATGGAAAAGCAAGCACTAGAAAAGTGTAAGTTAGCGATTTACGCTTCTGACTGGGCAGCTCAGACAGCGATTGAGTATTACGGTGCAGATCCAAATAAAGTGAAGGTAGTACCCTTTGGTGCAAATATTGATGCTTCACCAACTTTTGATGATGTTAAATATTTAATCGAAGCTAGACCTTCAAATCAGTGCCAACTCTTATTTATGGGTGTTGATTGGTATCGTAAAGGAGGAGATGTTGCCCTCAAGGTTGCTGAAGGACTCAATAATGTAGGTTTAGATACAGTATTAACAGTTGTCGGCTGTGAACCGATTGTAGAAGGAGCTGTCCCTAGCTTTGTTAAACCGTTGGGCTTTATTAGTAAGTCTACTGCTACTGGAAAAAAAAGAATCAATCAACTCATTGCGGAATCTCATTTCCTGATTCTGCCTTCAAAAGCAGAATGCTATGGAGTTGTTTTCTGTGAAGCTAATGCTTTAGGAGTTCCCTGTTTGTCGACAAATGTTGGTGGTGTTCCTACCATTATTCATAATGGTGTTAATGGTCAACTATTCGAGCGAGATGCTGAAATTAATGAATACCGTGATTACATTACTCGGTTGTTTGATAACTATTTAGATTATCAAAGTTTAGCATTATCCTCTTTTAACGAATATCAATCCCGACTCAATTGGTCGGTAGCTGGTAAAACAGTTAAAGATTTGCTCAAAGCAATATTTTAAAAGTACGGCAAAACTATTACCTGTACCTTATGATTTCTTAGGAAAAAATTTTTATTGAATTTATTTTCTCACAACAGTCTTTTTTACTTAAAAATAGAAACGGTAGGTTAAAACGTTGGAAACTAAACCTTTTGTCAGTATTATTATCAATAATTATAACTATGATCGCTTTTTAGCTGAAGCAATTAACAGTGCTTTAAATCAAACCTATCGGCAGACTGAGGTAATCGTAGTTGATGATGGTTCGACTGACAATTCTCGTGTCACTATAGCAAAGTACGGCGATCGCATTATGCCGATTCTGCAACCTAATGGCAAACAAGCATCCGCTTTTAATAATGGATTTGCCCATAGTAAAGGGGATCTGATTATTTTTCTCGATTCTGATGATTATTTACTGCCTCAAGCAGTAGCAGAAATCGTTGCTGTATGGCAACCCAATCTAGCAAAGACACATTATCGTCTAAATGTTGTCAACGGCGCAGGAGAATCTTTAGGTTATTCTTGTCCTCAAGGAAGTTCCCCTTTATCTAGTGGCAAAGTTTGGCAAACTCTAATAGAAAAAGGAGGATATGTCAGCACTCCCACCAGTGGCAATGCTCTTAATCGTCAAGTTTTAAGTAAATTATTTCCGATTCCTGATGAGTATAAGCTAACAGCAGACGATTATTTGTCTTTTCAAGTACCTTTTTATGGAGAAGTTGCAGCTATTGAAGAGCCTTTGGGAGTGTATCGAGTCCACGATAGCAATCAATGGGCATTAGCTACCGTAACAGGCGATCGCTTCAAACGATTTGTGCGTCATGACCTAGAAAATTTTGCCTTATTAAGCAATAAAGCAGCAGAATTTGGCTATAAAATTCCTCCAGATTTAGAACAACGTGCAATTGGTCGTCTTTGGTCGCGAATTATCTCTCTCAGACTCAATGGTCAAACCCATCCTGTAAAAAGCGATCGCTCTACGATCTTAATTTATCAAGGAATCCGTAGTCTCTGGAAGTATTCTGATTTTAATGTGCCAAAACGATTAGTTTATAGTATCTGGTTTATTTGGGTTGGCTGGATGCCTTTATCTTTAGCCCAACCGGCGATCGCTTGGTTATATGCCCCACACCAACGTCCTAAGTTAATCGATTGGACTGTGACTAAGTTTCGCCAATTAGTGAATTGAAATTGAAGGTAATCAAAAATAGAAAAGATAATTATTTATTTTAGTTTTATTTAAACTAATCAACTAATGAACTTAAATAATTCACACTTAAGCATCAAAAAAGCAAAGAATAAAATAACCTGGGCTAATAGTACTAATTTAATTATTTTTGCTTTTGCCATAGTTTTTTATTCGCGAATTATCTGCTCTACCTTTGGTATTCCTTCAATTGTTAATCACGCTCATTTTCTAGTGATTCCCTTTGTTTTTTGGATTATTTTAACAACTGCGCCCACAAAAGACCCAAAGCAAATTAAAATAACCTTCGCTTTTTTATCAGGACTGTTTTTATTTTTAATTGCTATTTTAATTAGCGCATTTTGGAATGAAACTGGTTTTATTAATGCAATCATTAGTTTCATGATGCTAGGAGAACCAATAATCTTTTTAACTGCTATTGTTAGTATTCCTATGTCTGCTGCATCGTGTTTAAAACTCAAAAGGTGGTTAATGTGGTCTGCTTTAATCAATTTTGTCTTAGCTGCCGTGCAAAAACCTTTAATTGATGCAGATAAACTTTATGCTGGAGGCTTTGACGGCACAGATGGCTGCGGGGGGGTATTTTTTGTTTCGGGAGCGGGCAACTATATCTCTGCTTCTGTATCTCTGGTATTTGCTTTATACTTTTTTAATGACAGAAAAATTCCATTTTGGATTCGTTTGGCAGCCTTGAGCGCAGCATTTTGGCAGCTTTTATTTTCTGATTCTAAGCAGCTTATCTTGGCTTATGTAGTTGCTTGGATACTTTTAATTTTGCTTAATTCTCAAGATCTGAGTAAGACTATTAGGTTGATGACCGGTCTACTTATTTTCGGCTTAGTATTTTTTTGGTGTATGCAAAACTTGGAAGAGTTTAGCGCCTTTACAGCTTGGGCGAGACCAGAACTATACGAAACAGATGGCGAAGCTTGGTACGCTAAATTTTATGCCGTGCGCGCTATTATAGATAACTTTCAGTCTTCAATAAATTGGTTTGTTGGATTAGGTCCTGGTCATACGGTAAGTCGCTTGGGCGCGTGGTTTCTCGTCGATTATTGGCCTATACTAAGTCTTTTTGGTGCTACTCACACCTCCATGGGGGCAGATGTAATGAAATTTGTGGGTAGTTATTGGCTTACTACTGGCTCAAGTCTTTTTAGCCCTGTTTTTGGTTGGGCGGGAATTTGGGGAGATTTGGGTTTATTGGGTTTGGGAACATATTTATATTTAGCTTATCTAGTTTGGCAAAATTTCGGCTTGGATAGTTCTTTAAAAGTTACCTTGCTGTCAATCTTAGTTTTGGGATTTATTTTTACTCAAATGGAAGAACCTGGCTATATGGTTTCGATTGCGTTATTGCTAGGACTAGCTTGGCACGAACAAAGATTAAAAGAAAAGCAAAGGAACTATTTAAGTTTACAACAGCAAGCTAAGTTAACTCAATCAAGCTGCTAATAATCGACAAATATGAATCATTACAATCATTCAAAACCAAAATTGCGAGTATTAATTGTTAGTCATGCCTACGTAGTAGGAGTAAATCAAGGAAAACTCAAAGCGATCGCTGATACAGAAGAAGTAGAATTGGCTTTGCTTGCTCCTAGTAATTGGAAAGCTTGGGAATGGAATCGTTTTCTATCGTTAGAAACTCCTTATCCTGAAATTCGGATTTACTCCGCACCAGTTTGGTTTACAGGCAGGGTTGGCGCACATTTATATGCACCCTGGAAAATTTGGCAAGTAATCAATGATTTTCAACCAGATTTAATTCAGGTTGAAGAAGAAATTTTTTCTCTCTGTGCTTTCGAGGTGGCAATTTGGGCAAAACTCTTTCAAAAGCCAATGGTAGTTTTTGGTTGGGAAAATCAACAGCGTTCTCTGCCTTTACCTAGGCAATGGATACGTAATTTGGTCATGAGTGGGACTAACCTATTTATTGCTGGCAATCAGGATGGTGCAGTAGTAATGCTTAACTGGGGTTACACCAGACAAATAGAAGTAATGCCCCAGATGGGGGTAGATACTGGTTTATTTTCCCCTCAAATTCCGAGTAATAAAGATGAATTTAATCTTGGTTTTCTCGGACGATTAGTAAGAGAAAAAGGGATTGATATTTTATTTACTGCTGTCAGTCAATTACAATCACAAGGTTTGAATTGCCGAATCACTATTTGTGGTTCTGGTAAGAGCGAAGCTGACTTGCGACAAATGGCAGCCCAACAAAAGATAGCAGATATTGTAACCTGGAAAGGAGCAGTTCGTCATGAAGAAACCCCTCAGGAAATAAGTAAATTTGATGTTTTGGTGCTTCCCTCTCGCACCGTTGCTACTTGGAAAGAACAGTTTGGTCATGTAATTATTGAAGCAATGGCGATGGGTATCCCTGTAATTGGCTCTAGTTGTGGTGAAATTCCCAATGTAATTGCTCATCCTGATTTGATTTTTCCCGAAGAGGATGCAGAGGCTTTAGCAGCAATTCTCAAGCGAGCTATCTGCGATCGCTCTTGGTTATCAGAAATGAGCAGTTACGGCATTGATCGAGTGCAAAAATACTATTCTCATGAACGAATTGCCCAAAGATTAGTTGATTTGTGGCAGAAGATAATTTTAAATTTAAATTAATTTATGAATAAACCAATCAGATTAACAGGCATCGATCTCTGTCGAGGATTGGCAGCTTTTGCCGTAATTTTAGTTCATTCAGGAGATGAAACTTGGGGCATTCCCATCAGCGATCGCGCTATTCAATTTCGTTATTTATTTTATTTTGCCGTTCCTTTCTTTTTAGCAGCATCTTTTTATTTTTCAACTAAAAAATTACCCTTAAATATTTCAATTTCTTTTTGGCAGAAAAAATTTAGCCGAATTATCATACCTTATTTGGTTTGGAGTCTTTTTTATGTCATATCCAAAACAGCTATATTTTTGCTAACCCATAATAACAGTCAAATTCAGCAATTATTATCTGATCCATTAGCGATTACTTTTTTGGGTGCTGCTTCTTATCATTTATATTTTTTACCACTTTTATTTTCGGGAACTTTATTGTTGCCCTTGGCTAATTATTTTAATCGCCAGCAAAATTCTTTAACTCTACTATTTTTATTTTCTGGATTAAGCCTAATTATTTATCAATTATTATTAGCATCTAATAATTCTTTTGATTTAGGAAATTACACAGCCTTTCCTAATATATTAAAATTAATATCTACAACAAGTTGGCTTGATTCTAGTTTCAGAATTATTTTAGTCAATTTAGCTTGGATTGTAAGATGTTTACCATATTTTTTCATTGCCATGCTAATTAATCAATTATTCAAGAAATATAATTGTCAATTATTTTATAGGCAGCCAGTTATAATTTTAATATTTTTTAGTTTCTTATATGTTAATATTATTGGCAATAATTTTCTTCCTAAGGCAGTAAGTGAAATTGCGATCGCTTTTCTTTTACTATTATTGGGAATTTCAATTTCCCCTTCTCTTAAAAATAATACTTTAATCAGTAACTTGGGCTTATGCTCTTTTGGTATTTATTTGATTCATCCTTTTGTCAAAAGCGCAATAGAAATCATCATTGTTAAGCTCATACCTCAACTTACCCAAAGTATTTCTGTTATATCGATGTTGGTTTACTCTATATTTACTTTTTTAGTTAGTTGGCTGTTGATTGCAATTTTATTAAAGAACAAAGCATTTTGTAAATATATATAATATTCTTTCAATTAACTTTTAAAAATAGTTTACGGAGTGTGTAAATGAGAGTAGTAATTGTTAGGCGAGAAGCAAAAGTTGCTTTTAGCATGGACGTTTATGCAGATAATTTGGTTTCAGAATTAAAAGCTCTTTGCCCTGAATGGAAAATTATTGAAATTGCTCCTAAACCTTGGAGTAAAGACTTAGAGAACTTATGGCATTCTGGTAATCCTTTACGCAAATATTACGAACGTTTTTTTAATCATCCCCGCACAGTAAGTAATTTAGAAGCTGATATCTTTCATATTATCGATCATACTAATGGTCATATAGCATATTGGCTAAAAAAAATGGGCAAGCCAGTGATCATTACTTGTCATGATTTAGTACAATATGTATATCCAGAAATCTTAAAAAATCAGTCTCGTTTTCCAGCTTTTAGTCTGGCTACCTGGGAATATTCAGTCAAGGGAATTACCGTCGCCGATCATACTATTGCCGTTTCAACCAATACTGCCCAAGACATTACTAATTATTTAAATATCAACCCAAAAAAAATAACTGTAGTTCCCAATGGTGTTGAATCACAATTTCGTCAATTGGCTGCTGAAATAGTTGAAAATTGGCGACAGCAATATATTGGTTCTCCAACAGAAATTTGTATTTTAAATGTCGGTTCAACCCATCAACGTAAAAACATTATTACGATTTTAAAAGTAGTAAAAGCGATCGCCGATCAAGGATTAGCTGTTCGTTTGTGGAAAATTGGTGATGACTTTACCCTTGAACAAAAACAGTTTATACGCGATCAATCTCTAGATAAACATATAACTTTTCTCGGAAAACCAGATCGTGAGGCTTTAATTCGCTTTTATAATGCTGCCGATGTAATGTTAGCACCGTCTCTTTATGAAGGTTTTGGTTTAACTATTTTAGAAGCAATGGCTTGTGGAACACCTGTAATTACATCTAATGTTTCCTCGTTACCAGAGGTTGCTGGTGATGGCGCAATCTTAGTCAACCCAACCGATATAGAAGCCATTACTCAACATATATTTCATCTTCAAAAAGATTTTGCATATCGTCAAAATTTAATTAACCAAGGATTGACAAAGGCAAAAATATTTACTTGGCAACAAAATGCAGAAGATATGGCAAGATTATACAAAGAAATTATTTTCAATTTAAAAATTGAAAATCGCTCTTAATTTTAATTAAACAGTTTACTACAAACAGAAAGATTAAATGTGAATCAGATTATAAAAATCAAATTTGCAGTTCAAATACATTAATATTCTTAATTTTGTTTTCAATTAGGTGAAAAAATGCTTAAAATACCCAAGTTAGAAATGTTCAAAAAAGAAAAGTTATATAAAGCACTGAATGAAAAAAATGCAATTCAACGTTACATTAGCCGAAAAATGTTTCTCCACTTAGAAAAACTCGGGTTTCATGTTTTAGGCGATCACTTTTATGAGCCAATTTCTAACACAAAAAAAATAAAAGAACAGTATCAAGACGAACCACGTTCATGCCATAAAATTAACTTCAATTTTGACCAAGCAGAACAAGAAACCATAAAAGTTGTAGAAAGATGGGGAACTGAATTCTACAGTTCAGTTAGTAGGTATGCTTATGTCGAAGCCAATTACTATTTTCGGGGCTTAGATGCCCTTTTATTGTACTGTTTGATTCGCGAATTAAAACCTCAGTCAATCATAGAAATAGGACAAGGAATATCTACCAAAATCACCTTAGCTGCTTTAGAAGATAACTATCAAGAAACCAATATTAAACCCAAGTTTATTTCCATTGATCCTTATAGTCGCTTCAATTTTAAAGGTTCAGAAGAAATTAAGATTGAAGTAGAACTGATGCAAATTTCTCTGCAAGAAATTCCTCTAAGTTTATTTGCCAATTTAAGACAATCTGATTTATTGTTTGTAGACTCAAGCCACGTTTATAAATTTGGCAGTGATGTTGAATATTTATTTGAAGAAATATATCCTAATATTGCTCAAGGAGTTTATATTCATATACATGATATTTGTTCTCCTTATCATTATCCTCTTGATTGGTTGGTGGAAGAAAAAAGATTTTGGAACGAACAATATTACTTAGAAAATTTTCTACGTTTTAACCAAGAGTTTGAGATTATCATGCCTGTTTATTATTTAAGTAAACAGTCAGAAATTATCAAAAAACTATGCGATCGCATTTGTACTTATGATGACTTTCTACTCAGGGGTTATTCTTTTTATTTTAGAAAAAAGATGTAATGCATAATTTTCAGAAAAAAAACGTCTTGTAATTTCTTAGTCACATTAAATAAACTACAAAAACATAACAATAGTTGAGATTTCATCCTCAATTCACTGTCAATAATTTATGAAAGTACTGTTATCTGCATATTCTTGTGAACCAGGTATGGGATCTGAGCCTGGCGTTGGTTGGAACATTGTCCGCGAGGTTGCCAGATACCACGAAGTCTGGGTGATTACCAGACCAGATGAAAGTCGAGACGTTATTGAAGCAGAATTAGCAAGCAACCCTATTCCCAACCTTCATTTCGTTTATTTTACCCTACCCTTTTGGCAAGATAGCCGTAAATGGGGGCAATCTGGAGGAATGCAAATTCACTATTATTTGTGGCAAATTCAGGCATATTTTGTGGCACGCAAACTTAATCATCAAATCCAATTCGATTTAGTGCATCACGTTACCTTTGTTAAATATTCTAGTCCTAGCTTTTTGGCACTATTACCCATCCCCTTTGTTTGGGGTCCATTGGGTGGCGGAGAATCCGCTCCTCAAACTTTTTGGCAAGACTTTAGTCATCAAGCCAAAATTTACGAAATAGCGAGAATTTTAGTCCGCTGGGTAGGAGAACAAGACCCTTTTGTTCGTTATACTGCCAGGAAAAGTTCGGCAATTCGAGCCACAACCCAAGATACTGCACAGCGTTTGCATAAACTAGGCGGCACAAAGATAGAAATTCTATCTCAATTAGGTTTATCAGAAACAGAAATAAATAACTTAGCCAACTACAAAATGCCTCAAGATTCATCGATTAGGTTTATCAGTATTGGTAGACTGATACACTGGAAAGGTTTTCATCTAGGATTACGTGCATTTCATCGGGCAAATCTGCCGAATACAGAATATTGGATTGTTGGAGAAGGAGCGGAATTAAACCGATTACAAACATTAGCTCAAGACTTAGGTATTAGCGACCGAGTCAAATTTTGGGGTTCTTTGTCTCGTCAAAAAACCTTATCTCTCTTAAAAAGTTGTCACGTGCTAGTTCATCCGAGCTTGCATGATTCAGGAGGAATGGTGTGTATGGAAGCAATGGCTGCTGGTCGTCCTGTTATTTGTCTAGATTTAGGAGGTCCTGCAATTCAAGTCACAGAAAAAACAGGTTTCAAGATCAAAGCACAAAAACCAGAGCAAGCTGTAAGTGATCTTGCTGAAGCAATGATTCAGTTAGTTAAAGATCGACAAATGAGCGACAAAATGGGTCAAGCAGGAAAACAGCAAGTCAGCCAAAACTATAGTTGGAAAACTTTTGGTGAGCGCCTCAACCAACTATATTCAGAAATTGTTGAATCATAAAAATCGTTAATCTGTCATTAAATGTATTTCACTAAACTTAACAATCTATTTTATACTTTCCTTACTTTTGTCAGCCTAGGAATTTCAGGATGTGATGAAAGCTATTTTGTCTCTCCTAATGGTTCGGATGAAAATCCTGGAACAATTGATCGCCCTTTTAAAACAGTTCAAAAATGTGCTGAGATAGTTCAACCTGGGAAAATCTGTTGGCTGAGAGAAGGAACTTATCGTGAAACAGTAAAGCCAGCAGTTTCAGGAACAAACAAAGAGCCAATCACCTTTGCAGCCTACGAAAACGAAAATGTAATACTCTCGGGAACTGAAATAGTTGCAGACTGGACTTTAGACCGTGACTCAATTTTCCGTACTAATGTATCTCTACCTGTTAATAATTACAGCGACACTGGATTTTTCGCCAATCAAGTTTTTGTAAACGGGGAAATGATGCCAGAGGCTCGGTTTCCCAATTTAGATGAAAAGCGAGATTTTTTGCGTCCCACTTTAATCGGTGGCGGTTTAAAAAGTGAGGGAGGAACGGCAGCTACGATTGAAAATAGCGAAATTCCTGCTTTATCTGAGGGATGGGCCGGTGCAAAAGTGTGGAGTAATGAATGGTATACGACTCGTACAGGGACAATAACTGGTGGTACAGCAGGAAAACTGACCGCACAAATGTCAGCTCCTTGGGATAGAGGAGGATTTTGGCTCTATTTTTTTGGCAAATTAGAATTACTTGATGCTGAGGGAGAATGGTTTTATGACGATAGTAGTCAAAATCTTTATCTTTGGTCGCCAGACAGTAAAACTCCTAGTGCAGTAGAAGTCAAACAACGCAACTTTGCTTTTGATTTGAGCGAGCGCTCTTATATTACTGTACGTAATTTAAATCTCTTTGCCAATACTATCACCACCAGCGATCGCAGTACAGGTATAGTCATTGACGGTATTCGCGCTAAGTATGTCTCCCACCACATGACCTTGCCGCCATTACCTGAGACAGAGCGAGCACCTGACTCCGATAATGCTTTGTTCCTGGCTTCCCATGCAAACGATACTGGAATTCAGCTAAGAGGTAGTGGCAATACCTTAAAAAACTCGGTGATTGAATGGAGTTCTGGCAATGGTGTGTTGTTAGAAGGCAAAAACCATCAAGTAACGAATAACATCATTGCCAGTACTAATTATATGGTTTCTTATGCTGCTCCTGTTCGCATCAACGGTAATGGTCATAAAATTACTCATAACACTATTACTCGTGCTGGTCGAGACGCAATTAGCTGGGATTGGCATACCGCAGGAATAGATGGTCGCAACAACGAAATTGCTTACAATGATATTTCTCAGTTTGGTATGCTCAGTACCGATTTAGGTGCTATTTATGTTTGCTGCCACGTTAATTTAGAAGGGGGAGCAATTCATCATAACTGGATTCGAGATACTCAAGCATTTAGTAACGCTTGGGGAACTCGCGGTATTTATTTAGACCTTGAAAGTTTTAACAGTACAATTCACCATAATGTAGTTTGGAATTTAATTGGGGGTCAAGATAACTATAATTTAGTTGCTGGTAGTCCCAGAGGATACGAACGAGTCTTTAATAATACTTTTCTAGGAGAAGTATTTACAGACGGAGGATCTGTTGACGCACGAAATAATATTTTTGCAGGCTCTAAAAGTATAGTTGCTGACCGTGAGTCTAATAACCTGTTTATTGATACTGATGTAAAATTTGTGCAGCCTCCTACAGAAGAATCAAAATCTCTGCCCGATTTTAGCCTAAAGCCAGACTCTCCAGCCGTAGATGCTGGAGTAAATATTCCTGGGATTACAGATGACTTTAAGGGTGATGCACCTGATATTGGTGCTTATGAGCAAGGTAAACCAGTTTGGCAGGCTGGGTCTACTTTAGAATATACTCTGGAAAAAAATAACCGCGGAATGCGGTGACAGCAGGCACGCTGTAAATCTAGATTTTTGTCTAGCACAATAGTCAGAAATAACTCAAATTAACTTGGTTATAAAAATACTAAATACTGAAGAATTATAGGAATAATAAAAGTTTTTGTCTCCCACTAGCTGAAGGTTTGTACTTTAGCGATCTCATTGTCTGCTCTAGTGTTCCAATTTTCAAAAAGTTGATACTTCCTAACTACACTTATTTTTTTGAGCAGATAATGTCGCTACTAACCTTTTGGTCTAGGATATTTTATAGTT
>JAIMKV010000062.1 GCA_020692205.1 Myxosarcina sp. GA_180221_E-2-1-MAG-40_15 | reverse complement strand
TATACTTTTAATTTACAAACCAAAAAAAAGAGGCGTTACGGGTAACACCTCTAAAATTACATTTACGAAGGAAGAATATATATAATCAAATCTTGCTACTTGGCGATCGCAACTAGGCAGCGCGACGAGTAATTAAACCCCAGATGAAAATTAGTAGCATTGCACCAAGTACAGCAAAGATAATGCTAGGAATGCTTAAAGCTCCTACTGTTGCTCCTGCTGCCGACGAACTCCCTAACAGTGTCTGACCAAGGAAGCCTCCTACTAGTGCGCCTAAAATTCCTAGGCCGATTGTGGCAAAAATTCCACCACCCTGATGACCAGGATAAATTAATTTTGCCAAAGCTCCTGCGATTAATCCTAATACTAACCAAGCTAAAATACCCATATTTTGCTCCTGAACTGTTAATTATTTATGTAATTGCGTATTTATGTTTTACGTTGCTGTAATTACAATATCGGTTCTCTAAGGCAAATTCTTCTATCTAAATGTGGATATTATTTGTCTAGTTTCTCTATCAAAGTAAATAGATTAATTTAGTAGTTTAACAAAATGTTAAGCTAAAATAATTGCGCTTAATTGCGACTGATAATATCCTTAAAGTTATATATAGAGGATGATGCAGCATTTGGTTATCTGGTTGAATTTGCTTTGGCTATTGAGGTTTTTTTGCTTCAGAATCAGTCATTAATAATTATTTTTGTTCTATTTCAATTCCAGATAGATGTTCAAGTTTTTCTTCTACCTGAGCAATTGCTTCTGTGGGGGCAAATACAGTTAAACCACCAGGAATACACTTAACCTCAATCGGTGTTTCGCCAATGAGTTCACCATCCACGACTACTTTTTGGGGAGGTTCAGTCGTTACCTTGACCCATTTAGTACGTAAATAGCCGATATCATCTCTTTCTGCTGCCTCCTCGTTGCTTGCAGTTTGAAGTAGATGATAAGAGATAGCGATCGCACTAGCTCTATTTTCAGGGGTAATAATGGTGACATCTAGTAAACCATCATCATAAATAACTTCTGCTGTACCCTGAGCCAAAATAGAAGTAGGAGGTGCAGCATTGGCGATCGTAATCGCGTTAGCTTTAACTTTAATTATCTTGTCATCAGTTTCGAGTACCGTATCAAATTTCTCAAAGTCTTTAAGCTGCTTTATTCCTGAAAGTACATAAGCGAGCATCCCCAGACGATTTTTAGTTTGGCGATCGGCATTTTCCACCGTTTCTGCCTCAAACCCAATTCCTGCAAGCAAAACCATCGGTTTCCCGTTACACAGCCCTGCGTCAACTTTTCGAGTTGCACCATTAACGATTACTTGACAGGCTGCTTCAATGGTGTCAGGAATATCTAAGGCGTTAGCAAAGGCATTAGCTGTTCCTCTGGCGATCGCTCCCAAGGGAATATTAGTTTCGAGCAAAGCTCCCGCTACTGCCGAAATTGTCCCGTCTCCTCCAGAGGCGATCACCGCCTCAACCTGGTTTTCTACGGCTTTGCGGGCTAGCTCTCCTCCGTCAACCTCCTCGGTGGTAAACTGAATATCTAAGTCAAATTCTGGCTCTAAGATACTTTTAATCGTCGCTAAATCTTGCTCAGCATTACCTTGACCAGCAACAGGGTTAAATATTAGACAGGCAGAACGGGTCATGATACTCCTAGCTTATTGGTAAAAAATCTATTTTTTATCTTAGATAAACTTACCTTAAACTGGGTTCTGTCTAGAGAAAGAAATTTGCTTATGGTAAGGTCGCCTATTCTACCGATCAATAATGAGCGAAAATGAGCGAAAACAATCCTCACCTAATTTTTAGCCCAGGTAAAATAAAAAGTAGTTCCTCGACCTAATCGCGATTCTAGCCAAATTTTTTCACCTTGTTCATCAATAATTTTCTTCACTATAGATAAGCCAATACCAGTGTTCTGTGATCTATCTCTAGCAGTTAAAGTTTGAAAAATAGCAAAGATTTTTTGTTGATTTTCTGGAGCAATACCAACTCCATCGTCTGCCACAGAAAACTGGTATTCTTCTTGATTTTCTTGAACAGAAATAGTTACTAAGCCATTTTGATGATGATGATGCTTAATGGCATTACTAATCAGATTACTAAATACCTGTTGTAAAGGTAGAGCTTTAGTTTCTATAGTTGGCATTTTATCACTGATATTAATTACAAACTCAGGCGGCGGGGCAAGAGAATCAATAATTTCCCGTAATAATTTTTGGACATCAACTATTGTTTTTTCGCTATTAACTCTTCCTGCGCGAGAATATTCTAATAATGCGTTAATAAAATTAGTCATGCGCTGAACGCGACTACGCAAGAGAATCAAATTTTTACTCGTATCTTGATCTAATTGATCTTTTAAATCTTCTTCTAGCCATTCTGACAAATTAGCGATCGCTCTTAACGGTGCTTTGAGATCGTGAGAAACTACATAAGTAAATTGATCTAATTCTTGATTACGTTCTTCTAATAACTCATTAGTTAAAGATAAAGTTTGATTAACCTGATTAAGTTCCGCTGCTTTTTTTTCTAACTTAGTTTCTGATTGATAATAAAGCCTTATAGCTAGCCAATAACTTAAGATTACACTGGCGATACTTATGCTAAGCCAAATATTAGTAACTTGTCTAACTTGATTGGCTTTCTGTTGTCTTAGATCTAATAAGCGCCACTCCTCAGCTTTAAAAACATTTACTAGGTTTCTTAGCCGATTCATTTCAACTTTATCTTGGCTGTATAGTTTAGTTAACTGTAATCTATTTTCTGGCTGCGGGGTCGATTCTAAAACGCTTAATATTTGCGCCAGCAAGTTTAATCTAGTTTGTATCTGTCGTTCGATTTGCTGGAAATTTTGCTGCTGTTGATCGTTGTCTAGAAGTAATTCTTCTAGTCGTTCAATCTGAGTGGGTATTACTTGAACAGCTTGATTATATGGTTCTAAAAATTCAGTTTGTCGGGTGAGAGCATAGCCACGTACACTAGTTTGTGCGTCCAAAGCCAATTGCATTAAAACATTACTGTTGTTAATCACTTTTTGAGTATGATTAATCCACCAATAGGCGTTACTTTTTGCCTGATACGACCAAGCCCAACCAGCGATCGCTGGTATAATTGAGACTAGAGGAATCGCGATAATAATTGCTCTACGATATTTTGTGGGTAATCTAGACCAAAATAGATTCCATTGAGACTCTTTGGCAAATATGGACATGTTTTAATCGTCAAAGAAGAAATTTAATTAGCATAACTAATAATTTGATTAATTTGTTAATCTTACTATAGCTATAGAATAAGAAGCGATCGCTGTCTCAAGTGGATTTTTTTTAATGGGCGATCGCCCTGCCTTTTAATAGTTGTATCAATTGCCCTATCGAGTTCGGATCGATGTAATATCTGCAACATAAATTCTTACTTTGGTAGTGTACAAAGATCGAGATGAAAAAATGGGCATTCTAAGAACAAGCTCTCAGTTAAAGACTTGTTTATGCTACCGCTACCTTCAATTTTTGAAACCTGTATCCCTAGAGAAGAAATACTAGCAGGAGAACTTTCTGTAGATCTTTTTGCTGCAAAATTGCGGTCTGTAGTTGAGGGAAAAGCACCTCAGATCTATCAGAATGCTGAGAATTTCTTTGCGAATACTTATGCTACAGATGGGATTAAAACACTCATAAGAGAGGTTTTCAGCAGATTAACAGGAAAGTCATCAGGTTCTCCTGTCATTCGATTAGAAACTAGCTTTGGTGGAGGTAAAACTCATGATGAGATTGCTTTATGGCATATCTGCCGAGAGGGAAGAAGAATTCAAGGCTTAGAAAGATTTGCCGAACTTGGTTTAATCCCCGATCGCCCTGTACAAGTAGCAGCAATAGACGGACGAGATTTAGATCCTGAAAATGGTATTAATCATAGCAATGGCATAACGACCAAAACCCTTTGGGGTGAAATCGCCTATCAAATTGGTGGGATACAGGGTTATCAGCTTTTGGCAGGAAGCGATCGCTCTGGCATTAGTCCTGGAACAGACGTTTTAGAACGGTTATTAGATGATCGCTCAACGGTAATCGTTTTAGATGAAATTGCTCGTTATCTTAGAGCAGCTAAAGCGAAACAGATAAATAGAAGTGACTTAGCAGAACAGGTTGTGGCGTTTCTTTTTACTTTGATGGATTTGGCAGGATCTTGTAATAATTTAGTGTTTGTATATTCTCTGGCTTCAACTTCAGACACCTTTGCGGAAGAAACTACAGAATTGCAAGAATTAATTCGTGCTTCTGCCAGACAGGAAAGAGTTTTAAGCCCTTCAACCGATGTTGAAGTCTACAACATTGTTAAGCAACGGTTATTTAAGAGTGTTAGTGCCGAAGCAGCAGGGAAAGCAGCGTCAGAATACTTTACCTCCTGTCGTGCTAGTCGAAGTAATTTACCCGATGCCTGTAAAGACGCTCGTTATAGTGAGGCGATCGCCCAAAGTTATCCTTTTCACCCAGAGCTATTCAATCTGTTAACTAAAAAAATAGCCTCTATTCCAGAATTTCAAAAGACCAGAGGTGCATTGCGTTTACTAGCTCAAGTAGTTAGGCATTTGTGGAATAAAGAAGGTAAGGATGGAGGAGTTCAGAATGCAAGAATGAATTCTTCTGCAAATTCTCACTTTTATCTAATTCATACCCATCATATTCCTGTGGGTTTAGATGGTGAAATAACCAATGACCTAACCTCAAGACTCCAACGTTCACAAATGCGTCCGCCTATCGGGGCAGATATCTATAACCCTAATGGTAGAGAGGCTTATGCTCAGATACAAGATGAAGAGTGGATTGCAGCCGACAAACCGCCTTTTTCTAGTTGGGTAGCTCGGACTATATTTCTACATTCTCTAACTCAGGGGATTTCTTCTGGTATCAAGAGAGCAGAATTGAACCTATCATTACTCACACCAGGGTTAGAAGTTAGTTTCGTCGATCGCGCCTTAGAAAGATTGACAGCAGTAGCTTGGTACTTAGATGACGATCCGATTACTTCTATTTCTCGCTTTAAAGAAGAACCATCAATTAATAAAATTGTCACCGAAGAAAAAGAACAAGTAGGGCGCAGTGAAGCTAAAGACGATTTGCGATTGCGTCGCGATAGTATTTTTGCCAAGAAAATATTTACACCTATTTTCTCGCCTGAAGGATCGGGAGATGTTGATGATGTTGCCGATAGTGTTGCCCTTTGTTTAATTGATTTTGATGAAACAACTGTGGTTAACTCTACCGATAGTCCGCCTAATATTGTCGAGCAGATTTTTAATAATACTGGAGAATCTGGTAAATTCCGCCTTTATCGCAATCGATTATTATTTCTGGTTGCTAATCGACAAGAAATGGATCGAGCCATTGATAACGCTAGAGAATACAAAGCAATTCAAAATATCTTAAAAAACCAGACTCGTTTGGAAGATTTATCTGAAAGCCAGCAAGAGCAATTAAAGAGCAGGGAAAAATTAAAACTGCTAGATATTAGGGTGTCTCTGACTAATGCCTATCGTCATCTATTTTATCCCACTAAGGATGATGTTAAAGCTCCCACTGGGTTGATGCACTACGTATTACCTGCTCAAGACTCTAGTGCTGTTCAGGGCAATAGCAATCAGCAGTCGATTATTCTTAAAGCGCTTAAAGATTGTGAAAAAATACGCACTGAAGGTTCTAAGCCTTTTGCCCCTGTTTATATTTTGCAGAAGGTTTGGAGTAAAGGTTTAGACCACTGGACAACAAAAGCTTTAAAAGATGCTTTTGCTAAAGATTTAAACCTTAATATTTTGCTCGATGCTGAAATCTCGCTATTGCGAGACACCATCCGTCAAGGATTACAAGATGGTGATTGGGATATGAAGGTGGAAGATCAGGTTTATATCAAGAGCGACGTTCGCGATGTAGGGGCGGTTCGCGAACCGCCCCTACCAGAAACAATTGAATTTAGCGATCGCTTTATCTTATACCGTCGTGGAATTTTGCAACCACCCGAACCAAGAGTAATTGAATTAAATGCTCAGGTGATGCCTTCTACAGAGACAGAAAAACCCGTACGAGTGCGTTGGAAAGCCAAGGGAGCATTAAAAACTAGCCTTTATCAGGATGGAACTTTAATACCCCAACGGGGCTTACAAGCTGCCGAACCTGCGTCGGCAGACAGCCCCTCAGAGTTTCGCCCTTCCGATGAATACGAGACAACAATTACTAATACAACAATATTTAAAGTCCTTGCTGACTATGGCAATGGAGAAAAGGCAGAACAGCAAACTCAAGCTGTTATTTCCCAGAATGTAAACAGTGTTAAAGAAAACAATGGTTCGGTTGATCATCTTAGCGAGCAAGATGCTCACACTGCTAATTTACTTGATTATCGATCGCCAGTTATCGAACTTGATGGCACTGTAAATAAAGTTTTGACGAACTTAATCGATCTGTGTAGCGATCGCAAAGTTACAGAGATTGAGTCTTTGGAAATATCGGTGGATAAACTGCTTGACTACCGTAAATTAGGAACAGCTATTCCTTTATTGAATCGTTTCCCCCTCAGAATCGATCAAACCGCAACTATTCAAGCAAGTGATGACCAATTTGTGCGCTTGGAATATCAAGGGCAAATGAAAGGATTTCAAAGCTTTTTTAACACTATTAACGGACTGCTGAATAGCCCTGAAGCTCAAGCTGAGGTAAATCTGAAACTAATCATTGATTTTGAGCCTGGTATTAATCCTCAAGGTAAAGAGTTAAACGATATTCAGCAAGCACTGAAACGCAATCCAGTAGAGCGAATTTCTCTGAACGCCAAAGTGAAATATTAAATTGTTTTTCTATTCATTGTTAGTGCGAGCATCTTGCTTGCTGATATTTATATTTATCTGGGAGTGAAACGGCTGTGCAGGAATTTCAATTACGAGTAATACCTACAGATAATAATAATTTTACGTTGGAACTATACCAATGTGCTTATAAAAAAGCTGGAGAAAAAAAGCGTCCTGCTGCTGAGTTAATTGGTTGTCTTAAAGGCAATACCCTAAATTTGGTTAAACATAGTATTTATGAGATTCTTAAAGCCAATAATTATGACCCTAAAACTCTTTCTGCTAAACGTCAAACTTCTTATATTTTGACAGAAGAATTAGGAGTGCAAGCTGCGATTTTGTTTCAAACTTTGCAACCTCTTAGTCAAAGCGATCGCATTAATAAAATTGCTTCAGGTATTTCCGCCATGAGTAATGAAGAAGCTCATTATTGGTTTGCGATAATTGCTAATGGTAGACGTTCTTCTGCTCTTAAAGCCTTACGAGTTCTTTTAGGAGAATAACAACAAGCACGTAACGCGAGCATCTTGCTCCCTGACTCTAGTAATTTTATCTATTAGCGAGCAAGATGCTCGCACCACATCAGATACTCGCACTGAAACATGAAATTCAAAAAACCATCAGCAAAATTAGAAATTCCAGGAGCTAAATATTTTATAACTTTCAACACTTGGGAAAGATTAGAATTAACACCACCTGCTAGAAAAATTGTCCTTGATTCTTGTCTCTTTTTTCATCAGAAGCGATATCAAGTATATTCTGTAGTAATTATGCCAGACCATGTTCACTTATTAATTAAACCTCTTCCCAAAAACACAAGTAGTAATGCAAGCATCTTGCTCGCTAACTCTAGTAGTCACCAAGAAACCCGTAATGCGAGTATTATGCTCGCTGACTCTCGAAAATATTGGTCAATTGGCAGTATTTTACACAGCATAAAAAGTTACAGTGCCAAACAAATTCCCATAGTCATGAATCATATCGGTAAAGTTTGGCAAGATGGCAGATACGATCGCCTGATTAGAGATCGAAAAGAATTTGAGAATACCTGGGAATATATTAAACAAAATCCTGTCAAAGCTGGTTTATGCAATACGCCCGAAGAATATCAATTTTTCTGGGAAATCAATCAATTAACGTAGTGCCAGCGTCTCGCTGGCTGGAACAATTGAGGGTCTCGCTGGGTAATAGTTATATTTTTTAGCGAGCAAGATGCTCGCACCACAAAGATTAATAAATGCCGATCGCAATTTGAATTGCTCTTTGAATACGAGCGAATGATTCAGGAGTTATTTCGCCATAAGGTCCACGCTCAAGATAGCGTTTTTCTATATTAGTCATAACGTCGCACATCGCCACAGAATCGACATTCAATCCTCCTTCTCCTTGTTTAACGAAGACACGGCTAGGATTAGCTGCATCAGAAGTATCACTAGAAAAAGGGACAACTAAGACAGTAGAACTATATTGATTGCGGATATCTATCGACATGATTACTACTGGACGTTTTTTAGTATCCCCAGACTGTTTTAAAGCCTTGGATAAATAAACCCGTCGTTGACGAGGAAAGTCTTCACTACTCATAATTTTACTTAGATTCGTCCCAGGGAAATTCATCCCAAGCAGCGATCGCTTGTTCTTGTGTTTCTTCCGTCCACTCTTGTTCAAATTCAATATCCGCCTGAGAACGGTTTTGATAGAAGTTTCTTAGCTGTTCTTCAATTTGCTGCTTGCGCCACAAACGCAAGCCTTCCTCCACCGCAGCAGAACGGTTTTTAGTCATTTGGTCTACTTCTTCTAGTAACTGTGAATCTACGGTGATGGAAATCCGTTGTTTCTGGGAATTATTAATCATAGAAGCCTCCTCGCGCGTTCCTTAGCGGATTAAAAATCCGCAGGGTCGCTCGTTTATTTTATTTCTATATAAATAATAATACTTTTTATATTACTAAAAATATTAAATTTATTCGCTTCCAATTTAGGTCTACAAACCTCTCTTAATGTATATAGCGAGCAAGATGCTCGCACTACCTATGAATAAATCCCAACGTCCCCAGGTGTTTATCGAAAAAATTATGCCTGTTAAACTCCTCAACGAGCAGGTATATTACGAACACGGAGGCAATCCTTTTAAAGGGTTACATCGTTGGTATTCGCGCAAGCCTTTATCTTTTTCTCGCGCTTCGGTTTTGGCTTCACTTTTACCAGCCGATATTTCGATGGAAGAGTTTGAATATTTGTTGGGTTTGCATCCCGAAAAAGAAGGAATTAGTAGGGGCGATTCGCGAATCGCCCTTACATCGCGAAACGCCCTTACCAAAGAAGGGAAAATAAAGTTATATAAAACTCCTCCAAGCAGTTTAGTAATTGAGAAATTAGAAGAGTATTGTGAGAAGACTTGGGGTAAAAGAAAGCCTGTAGTTTTGGATGCCTTTGCAGGTGGAGGTTCTATACCTTTTGAAGCAGCTAGATATGGTTTGAATGTGTTGGCTTCTGATTTAAATCCTGTGGCTGTGGTGACGATGAAAGCTGCAATGGAATATCCTCTTAAGTTTGGGGCGGATTTACAGCAGGATATTGATAAGTGGGTGAAGTTTGTTGGTGATGAAGCGGAGAAAAGATTAGCGGAGTTTTTTCCCTCGGTAGGGGCGGTTCGCGAACCGCCCCTACCGAGGGAACCGCCCGTACAGAATTATCTTTGGGCGCATACGGTTGTTTGTCCTCATTGTGAGTCGGTTGTGCCTTTGAGTCCGAATTGGTGGCTGAGTAAAACGAGTAACTATGCAGGAAAAGGACAAGAAAGGAAAGTTACAAGTGATTGGTACGCAGTAAAACCGATTCCTAATCCTGAAAATAAGCGAGTTGATTTTGAATTGATTAAAGGTAAAAAAGGCAAAGGGACAACGATTATTTATGATGCAGTGCGAGCATCTTGCTCGCTAAATACCGAAAGGAATAATCGCAATGAAAATGGCAATAGTCAGCGAGGTAAAAATAGCAGTAGTGAGCAAGATGCTCACTCCACAAAAGTTCACCCCACAAACCCTCATCCTATTGAAACCGAATACAATCCTGATACTACAACAACCATCAGTAGAGGTGTTGGTAAATGTCCTAATTGCACCAGCGTGATTGAAGATGATGTAATTAAATCTCAGGCAAAATCATCTGGTTTAGGTCATCAGTTGTATGCAGTTGCTTACAAGGAAGGCAAAGGCGGTTTACAGTTTAGAATTCCTACAGATTTTGATTTAGATGGCGTTGCTAAGGCTGAGGCATATTTACAAGAGAAATTAGCATCTTTTGAGATTAGTAATATTGTTCCTGATGTAGAAGTTACTCACGGTCATGAGACAGAAAGATTGTTTAGTGTTGGTATTGATAAATGGCATAAATTCTTTAATCCACGTCAGCTTTTAACTCTTGTTACCTATGTAGAAATTATCAATGAAGCAAAATCTAAACTACAGATAGAATACGAACCAGAGAAGGTAGAAGCGATCGCAACTTATTTAGCTTTAGTTTTAGATAGGTGTGCAGATGCTAATTGCAGGCTTGTTATTTATAATGCTGCGAGGGCTTGTATTCAGAAAGCGTCTACACAACACGCATTAAATCTAATGTGGAACTACCCAGAAGTTAATGGTGCATTTGATTTATGGCACGCCTGTCAAGAAGAAGCAGCCAGAGACTATACAAAACTCTGTGAATTACTCGGAACAAAATCGAACTCTACAACCATCCCAGGACTTGTAGGGGCGTTTCGCGATGTAAGGGCGAACGGCCGTTCGCCCCTACCTGACATCAATGTTTCATCAGCCGATAACCTTTTTCATATCAGCGATCGCTCTGTGGATACAATCGTAACTGACCCTCCCTACTATTCCACCATTCAATACGCCGAACTTTCCGACTTCTTCTACGTCTGGATGAAACGCACATTAGGCGATATCTTCCCCGATTTATTCTACTCAGAACTTACCGACAAAGATCGAGAAGCCGTTGCTAATCCTTCTCGCTTCCGTAATATGGGTGCATCCCCAGAAGAACTAGCCAAACAAGACTATGAAGCCAAGATGCAACTGGTATTTAGTGAATATTATCGTGTCTTACGAGATGATGGCGTAATGACAGTACAGTTTAACCATAAAGAATCTGGTGCGTGGGATGTGCTGACTAAATCCCTGATCGATGCTGGCTTTGAGATTACTGCATCTTGGTCTGTCAGTACCGAAAACCCCCAAAATCTCCACCAAGCTAAGAAAAACTCTGTTTCTAGTACCGTACTGTTAGTCTGTCGCAAACGAATCCCCCCTGCCCCCCTTAATAAGGGGGGTGCTGAAAGCGGGGGGATGGCCTGGTGGGATGACTTGCGCCCTGAAGTTGCCAACCTCGTCGAACAACGCGCCCCCGAATTTGAAGAGAATGAGATTACAGGTATTGACTTGTATCTTAGTGCTTTTGGCCCTGCCCTCAATGTCTTTTCTCGTTCTTATCCGATTCTAGATAGTAGCGGTGAGGAAGTGCGCCCCGAAGTAGCTTTTGCCGAAGCCAGAAAAGCCATAGCAAACTATCGTTTCCGCAAACTGGTACAAACCGACACCGCAGGTTTCGATCCCCTCACTCAATGGTATTTATTAGCTTGGGATGCTTTCAAAGCCCGTGAATTCCCCTTCGATGAAGCCAGACAACTAGCTTTAGCTATTGGTGGTTTTGACGTAAACGATTTAGCCAAAACTTACAAACTGCTTGCTTCCAAAAGCGGTAGCTGTAACATTCTCACCCCCAAACAAAGACACAAAAAACGTGCTTTTAACACCTGTGCCGATAACTTTTCTAACCTTTATCTAGTCGATGCCCTCCACGCCATTATTGCTATTTACCAAGAAGAACAAAACCCCCAGTTAGTTAGAAACTTCTTGCAAAAAACGGGGTTAAACAACAACGATATGTTGATGAAAACCTTAGAAATAGCTTTTAAAGTAATTCCTAAAAGTGCTGAAGAACATAAAACCTTAACTTCTTTGTGGTTGTCAATGGATGAGATTAAGGCAAAAGTAATTATAGAGCAAACGAAATTGTCTTTGTGAAGTTTTCTCAGAAGTTTGAAATTTGAAGGAAGAAATTACTTCATACCTCATACTTCTTACTTCATACTTTTTCCAAAACAGAACAACTCTATAATAGGAAGATAAGCTAAAAAAGCGATCGCCATGAAAGTCAAAGGAATTATTCAAGGTAAGACAATCCACCTATCAGAAGAAATTACTGCCCCTGACGGTACAGAAGTTATCGTAGAAATTCCCGATCACTTTTTGACAAATAAAATAGAGCAATGGCAACAACTACAGGAAGTTATTGGTTCTTGGAAGGACGATCCTGAATTTGCTCAACAAATGGAATTAGCAGAAACAGTAATGCGCGAAGATCGAAACGTCCTGAGAAAGCTAGCTGAGTAAAAAGTGCAAAATCCCATTTGGATTAGAGATGATGTAGCCGAAGCCATTCATCGCCTTCAACTAGCTGAACATGGTGGAATGGAAGGAATTAGAGACGAAGGACTACTACAATCTGCTCTTTTTCGACCTAAAAATCTGCTAGCTTATTCAGAATCATCTCCTGATATTGCTTCTTTAGCAGCAAGTTATGCTTACGGAATTGTCAAAAATCATCCTTTTGTTGATGGCAATAAAAGAACAAGTTATGTATTAATGCGTACCTTCCTCAAAATTAATGGTTACGACATTCAAGCATCTGAAGAAGAAAAATATTACACTTGGATCGATCTTGCTACGAGTAAAATTTCAGAAACAGAATTAGCTGATTGGATTAGAAAACATTTGTTAGTGTAATCATTAAAAAACGCAAATCTAACTAATTTCTTGTAAAAAAGCTTTTTTAAGTAGTCTCGGATTACCAGTTAATACTTGACTGATATATTTCTCTAATAATTTGACATCTAAATTAGATAAGTTACAGCTACTATTTTGTTGCTGATAATTATGATCACTCAGAACATAAATTTCTAGCCGCTCATTAATCCAAAACCAAACTTCTTTAACACCTAACTTTTGGTATTTTTCTAAATCTTCAAGGCTACCACTACTGAATACTACTTCTACAGCCAAGTCAGGAATTTGTTTCAAACTATTAAAACAAAAGCTAGTATCTGGTTCTTTGCCTACAGATTTATCTTTTTGTTTGAGTGTAGTTGAACCTAAAGAATAATAATCCAATTCGATCGCATCACAGTAAGCAACAATAAGTAAATAAATAAAATCTTTAATGATTTCATGATTGCGACTGGGAGACATTATTTTGAGAACCCCATTTAAGAAAGAAATCCGATAGGCTGAAGAGTTAGCTTTCTGTTGTAAAATTGCTTCATACTCATCCCAAGAAGTATTGGAGCAAATAAACAACTTGTCTTTTTGCTGTAAATTGTCACTTTCAATGAGATCTATAAACTTTAACTGAGTCAAGTTACTTTGCTCCGATTAAAAACTTTGAATTGGAAGTTTATTCTCAGTATATTATTTTTAGCTTATGAACACACATAAGATCAGATCGAACTCACTGACTAGAGCATAAATAAAGCCTTGAATTGAGAAATAGCCCTTAAATACTCTCTCTCAATTTATGTACTTACAAAATCACTCTTGGCGCATTAGTTATTCCAGCAACGAAAATAATCCCATCGCCGATTTTTATATTCCTGCCTTAGAATGTGCCGTGCAGTATGATCGCAAGTCAGGATTCTTTGGTAGTGCCATCCTGAGTAAAGTAGCGAGGGGAATCGGGGCGATGCTGCACAATCATGGCAAGATGCGCTTGATTATGGGCTGTCAGTTTAGTTTGCAAGATATAGCAGCAATTGAAAAGGGTTACGAATTAAGAGAAGCCTTAGCGTTTCGTTTAGAAGCTGACTTGCAAGCACCAGAAAACTTTGTCCAGCTAAAACACTTTGAAATACTTAGCTGGCTAATTAAATACGAATATTTAGATATTAAAATTGCTGTTCCTGTTATTAGCAAGCAAGATGCTTGCAGTACAGATGCTTGCAGTACAGATATTGAAATTCCGATTGAAAGCGATCGCCTGCTCGATCCGCAACATATTTTTCATGAGAAGGTTGGCATCTTTACCGATAGTAAAGGCGATCGCCTTGCTTTTAGTGGCTCAAATAATGAATCTTTGGGCGGATGGGAGCAAAATGTAGAATCTTTTCATGTTTATTGTGGTTGGGAAGGCGATCGCGATTTGGAACGAGTTAACGAAGAAGCCTACAGGTTTGAACAACTGTGGAATGATTTATCGCCCAACGTCAAAATTTTCGAGATCCCAGAAGCAGTAAAACGAAAGTTATTAAGTTATACACCAGATAGTAAGCCAAGTTGGAAAAAAGAAGAGGAAATAAAGAATGAACAGTTTTGCAGTTCGGGCAAGATGCCCGAAAAAGATTTGCCTGTTACCAGTTTGCCCGCTCACAACTCGCCTGAAATTAATCCAGAAACGGAACATACAAAAGCGAGACAAAAAAATATAGAGGAAGCAAGCAAGATGCTTGCACTGCTAGCTAATCTTCATCAACATCCAGGCTGTTTAGATTTTTGCCTTAAATCGATTCCTATTCAACCTTGGGCGCATCAGTTGAAAATACTGCGGCGAGTTGCTGCTAATTTTCCCTGTAGCTTTTTAATTGCCGATGAAGTAGGTTTAGGCAAAACCATTGAAACAGGGCTGATTTTACGCTATTTAATAGTCAGCCAAAAGGTCAAACGAGTTTTAATTCTTGCCCCCGCTAGCGTTCAACCTCAATGGCAAGAAGAATTAAGGGAAAAATTCAACCTGCATTTTGAGAGTTATAGCCAAGGTAAATTTAAAGACTGCTATGGCGAGGGCGCGTCTCTTGAATCGAATTCAAGAGTTTATGCCGCCCGTAAAACTACCTCACCAGCTTTAAATCCCTGGAATACTCAAGATTTAGTGTTAGCCTCATCTCATTTAGTCCGACGTACTGAAAGGATGGAAGAATTATTAGCAGCCGAACCTTGGGATTTAGTCATCCTGGATGAAGCTCATCATGCCCGTCGCAAAAGTCCTCAACAGCGTAAAGATACACCCAATAGACTGCTTCAGTTAATGCAGCGATTAAAAGACAGAACTAAGTCTCTAATACTTCTTTCTGCAACACCCATGCAAATCGATCCGATTGAAATCTTTGACTTACTAAGTTTACTAGGATTAGAAGGTCATTGGAGTTATGGCGAAAATTTCTGTAATTACTTTTCTTCACTATCGGATAAACCAGATAGCCACACCTTAGACTTTTGGCAAACAATGTCTAATGATTATTTTCGTCGCGGTGGACAAGAATGCGATCGCTTAAGGGAGAATTTGCTGAGTACCAATCAACAAATGATGGCTTACAAGCTAAGTGATACTTGGAAAAAACGCACAAATATTGTCAATGGTAAAAAATTAGCCCAAAATTCCGAGTTTATCAATCTTTCCCGTCAATATCTAACGGTTAATACTCCGCTTAAAGATTTGATGTTCCGTCATACTCGCGACACCTTGAGACAATATTATCAACTGGGTATTTTAGACAGAGATATTCCCAGAAGAATAGTTAGTGATAATGCGATCGCTCTCGAACCTAACCGAGAAGTTCCTCTTTATCAAGCGGTTAGTGACTACGTTCGTCATTTTTACAGATTGGCTCAAAAAGAAAACCGTAAAGCGTTAGGCTTCCTGATGACCCTATACCGTAAACGTCTTACCAGTTCTTTTTACGCTATCCGTGAATCTCTTCGACGACGATTGGAAGGAATCAATAATATAACTCAGGACGATCTGAGCGACTTGGACGATGCAGATGATGCAGTAATTACTGGTTTAGAAACCTATCTAGCAGAACCAGTAGATCCTAAAGAAATTGAATATCTAGAAGATTTATTACGGCAATTTGAGAATACAGGAGAAGACAGTAAGCTATCTCATTTTCTGACAATCCTACGCTTAGAACTAAGCCAAAGAGAAAGTGCGATCGTTTTTACTCAATATACTGACACGATGGATTATTTACGAGATAATCTACAACAGCTATTTGGTTCTCAAGTTGCTTGCTACTCAGGAAGAGGTGGCGAATTATATCAGCAAGGAGAATGGCAAGGATTAGCCAAAGAAGAAATTAAAAAACAGTTTCGAGAAGGGGAAATTAAAATCTTACTCTGTACTGAATCTGCCAGTGAAGGTTTAAACCTACAAACTTGTGGGGTATTAATTAATTACGATCTGCCCTGGAATCCTATGAGAGTCGAACAGCGAATTGGACGGGTCGATCGCATTGGTCAAGCTTATTCAACAGTTAATATCCATAACTTTTACTATGACGGTACTATAGAAGCCAAAGTATATCGAAAATTGCGCGATCGCATTGATGCTTTTCAAAGTGTAGTTGGTAATTTACAGCCTATCCTCGCCCAAGTTCCTACCTTCATCGAGCAAGCAGTTATGAGTGCCGATTCTGAAGAAGAAGGGGTATTGCTGGCAAAATTTGAACAAATACTAGATACTCCTCCTCTACGCCCTAGCCTAGAGGAAATGGTGGAGATGAATGTTAAAGCGGATTTGAAAGAAATCCGTAAACCTATTGCCTCTAACCCTATCACTTCAGGACAGATAGAAGAGCTATTTACTAGTTCTCAAATATTATTAGCTGCAAATATATCCTTTGAATTTAAAGGCGATCGTATCTGGGCATTGACCTATATAAATAAAACCTATCCTGTGACTTTTTATGCTGATGTTTTTAACGAGAAGCCTTCACTACGGTTGATGAATCCTGGAGAACCTCTATTTCAAAAGCTATTAGAGACAATAGTTTCTGAACAGAATCAATCATGTTTTACTCATCAACAATATATAAATATGCTCAGTGGGCTAATAAATAAGAAATAAAAGCAAGAATTAGCCAACGATCAACTCCTAGTAAAGTTTTTGACCGAAACGATGAATGCTAAAATAATGTTTAGCAATTTTGAAAAACCCTTCAATCTGCCCTGCGGGTTCGCCAGTCGCTTGATGCGGGGGAACCCGTCCACCGCCCTGGCTCACCATCGTCGTTCTACAATCCCCTATTGAAACTCTCTTCAGCCATTACCCAACATATCAACTTTTCTTGGTGCAAGATCTGAGTAGAACTCACCTTTTTAGATTGAGACGATTAAGAATTCGATGAGCTAGTTGTTGAGCAAAAACTGGTTTATTAATAAAATCATTAGCACCGCTAGCAAACACTTGAGTGGAAATAGCAGCATCTTCATGAATGCTGAGAAATAAAACTGGCAATTTACACCAATAGGGATGAGTTCGGAGGACTTTACAGAGTTCGATACCACTAATATGGGGCATTTCTATATCCAATACTAATAGATCGGGAACAACAGCTTGAAGTACATCCCAAAATTGTCGCGGATCGTCTAGGGTGGTAAGTTTGAATCCCCAAGGTTTGAGTAAATTGGGTAATATCCTCAATAGTTCTATGTCGTCATCGACAATCATGACCTTTTTCCCAAAAGAAGAAGATTGTGCTGATTTTTGACAAACGGCAATAATTTGACGGGGATTGACTGGTTGAGTCAGATAAAATTTACCTCCATGTCGTGCTACGAGTAAACGATCTTGAAAAAGATCGCGATCGGCAATGACAATAACTGGTATGGATGGTGTCAGTAATTTGAATTCAGCAATTAAGGCTAAATATTCTTGGGTAGTAGGTGATTGAGAAGCATCTTCAGCAAAAGATACTTTGAGCAATACAGCATTTGGAAGTTGCTCCTGGTTCGTTTGTTTTGCTGACAACCAATGCCTAACTAATTCTGGAGTAGAGATGACTTTGGTGTGGATTCCTTGACTTTTCGCTTCGGAGATTAACTGTTCGGTAAAGTTGTGATCGTCACTAACTATTAGTAATAAAGAAGAATTTTCAGCTAATTTTTGAGATATTTGACCCATAATATGCTGTTTGTTGGCTAATTCTTCCCTTAAAGCAGTTAATTTCTTAGCTAACAGCACTAATTGCTCTGAGTTATGACTAAGATAATCTTGTAGTAGTTGTTCGATTTCCTTCGCTAATTGAGAAGCCGTATCTAAGCCAAATTGCCCTAGATTCCCAGCCAAACTATGAGCAACAATAATAGCGGAAAGGCGATCGCCAATATCCAGATTGCCTACACCTAGTGAATCAATTGCCTGGGCTAAAGTTACTAACTGTTGATCTCTTTTGGACTGATATTTTTCCCAGATAGAAGTTAAAGTAGTTAGATGTTGCAATCGCTTATCTAATTGCTCAGTAGAAATTGAGGGTCTATTAGAGGTCAATCGTGGTTTGTCCGTACCAGCATCGTTTCGCGGGAATGGTTTGAGACAATAGCCTTGTCCTCTGACTGTGGTGATTAAATCATGAGGAAAGTCAGCCTGCTTTAATTTTTGACGTAAACGTCGTAAATGAGAACGTACCGTGGCGAGTGCTGGATATTCGGTAGATGACCATAAATGGTCGATAATGTCGTCAACACTCAAAACTTCTTGACTATGACGCAGAAACAACTCTAGCAACCGATACTCTTTAGCAGCTAGAGATATTGATTGTCCCTGATAAATAACTTCATTGCTACAGGGATTTAGCTGTAAATCTCCCCAACGCAATACAGGTAAAAAATTACAGTTCAAGCGACGTAACAAAGCACGAATACGAGCCGCTAATTCTTCAGCGTCGAAAGGTTTGCAGATATAATCATCCGCGCCAGCATCCAAACCGCGAATTTTGTTTTGGCTGCCACCACGAGCAGTTAACAAGATGATCGGAGTGTCATAATTATGCTCGCGAAAACGCCGACACAGTTCAATGCCATTTAACTTGGGCAAATACCAGTCAAGGATAATTAAATCGTAGGGATAGGTAGAACCATAAATCCAGCCTTGCTCACCATCTGTCGCCACATCAACCGCATAGCTTTGTTGTGAAAGAGTTGTGGTCAACAGTTGAACTAAAATTTGGTCGTCATCAACTAATAAAATTCTCATATCCACACGTTCAAATTGAACAACAAACTTACATTTCCCATCCCAGTATTTTGGCTATTTGACTGGCAAGGGTCATCGAATTAAACGGTTTGGTAATCACATCAACTACACCTAAACTTTGAAACTGATTTTTTTCCTCAGCTTGGGCTTTAGCGGTTAAAAAAATTACGGGAATAGCGCTGGTTCGAGTATTAGTTTTTAACTGTGAGAGGGTGTCAATGCCATCCATGTCAGGCATCATTACGTCGAGGAGAATTACGTCAGGCTGCTGGTTTTGAGCTAAATTAATTCCTTCTAAACCCGAGGAAGCGATCGCTACCTGCCAGCCAGCTTCAATCTCAATGCCCACCTGCACTACTTCTTGAATAGTTTCTTCATCGTCAATCAGTAAAACGTTTTTGTCAGTCATGGCGATCGCTCTTTAATTGAATAAGTTCTGGTAAGGTGAAATAAAAAGTACTACCCTGTTCTAAGCAACTTTCTGCCCAAATTTGACCACCATGTCCTTCAACTATCTGACGACAAATAGCCAAGCCCAAACCAGTGCCTCCTTTTTTACGTGAATCAGAAGAGTCTACCTGTTGAAACCGCTCGAAGATTGTTTCTAGACGATCATGGGGAATTCCTTGTCCTCGATCCTTAACCGCAAAGGTAATATAGGATATCCCTCTGTGCTTGCTGTTACTTTGTTGCTGAGACTTAATTTCGGCTGACAGTACAACAGTACTATTTTTAGGAGAAAACTTAATCGCATTGCTCACCAGATTAGTCAGAGTTTGCATAATGTAATCTCGATCTGCCCAAACAACCAGATTACTGGGCTTGACCGATAGCTGAATCCCCTGTTCTTGAGCCAAGGTTTTCATGGCTTGGACGGCTTCCAGCATTAATTCTCTAGCTTGACAGGCTTGTTTGTTCATCGTGATTTTGCCTGACTGAATTCTTTGAAGATCGAGAACATTGTTGACTAGGTGTACCAGTCGCTCAGTCTGTTCGTCGGCAATTTTGAGCATCCGCTCTCCCTGATTTGAGAGACTGCCCAGCTTGCCAGTAGCTAAAATCTTTAAAGAACTGTGAATCGAAGTTAGAGGTGTGCGTAGTTCGTGGCTAACGACGGAAATAAATTCGTCTTTCATCCGTTCGACGGCTTTGCGATCGCTAATATCGCTAGTTAGAGCAAAGAATCCTTGAACTGTCTCCTTGTCTTGGAGATGAGGAATATAAGTAACGCTCAAAGAATGCATACATCCATCTTGTAAAACTAAATCACGCTCATAAGTAACTGTTTCTCCCCTAAGTACGGTTGCCACATGCTGGCTAATTTGTTGATATTCTGCTTGCCCGTGAACCTGTAACAGGTGACAGTCATAAAGCTTTGGCGGCGATAGTCCCAACCAAGTTTGATAAGCTTGATTATTAAAGCGATAATGCTGTTGCTTGTCTACATAGGCAATCAGAACTGGCAAACCATTGGCAATTAAGCGTAGTTGTTCTTCACTGTGGCGCAATGCTGCTTCGGCTTTGGTACGCTCGCTAATTTCTTGTCTTAATTTTGCCGTACGTTCGGCAACTACGCCTTCTAAGTTTTCGAGTAACTCGGCTTGGGATAAAGCAATACCAATTTGATCGGCTAACTGCTGCATCAGTTCTTGTTCAAATTCCGTCCACTGTCGAGTTGCCTGACATTGATGAGCAATTAATAAACCCCATAAATGTTCGCCATCGGTTTTGGTTTGAGACTTAAAGCTTTGCAGGATTGGTACGACCAACTTGGCTTTGACCATCCATTCGTCCATAAATTCAATCAGACATTCAGCTAAACCTGCATCTTGAGCATGAACGTCAGCGATCGCCCTAACTCTCCCTCTGGTATATAGTTCTCGATAATCAGCGGGGAATACTTCTTCGGGAAATTCTACTCCCAAAATCGGCTCAACTTCTGGCAATACAGCTTCTTTAATCGGCATTCCTGTACCATTGGCAAATATTTGATAAATTAATACGCGATCGGCTTGTAAAATTCTTTGTACTTCAGTGACAGCAGTTTGCAGAATTTCGTTTAGCTGTAAAGATTGACGAATTTTGAGGGTAACTTCGGCAAATAGCTCTACCCGTTGATGATGGAGTTTTAGTTCGGCCGTTGCTTGGCGATTAAAATCAGCAATTTCTTTAAATACCAGCAGGTTGTAGTCAGGTAGCAAATCTTTGACTTGACTGTATTCAACAGTCTTAATTGTTCCCTTTGGTTGTTCAATTTTAATTTGCCCTCGCCCTTGTATTTGCTCCCAATTCAAAGGTGACATCAAAAAATTATTAATCGATTTACTAACTAGTTTCTTTTTGGTTGCAGCGAATAACTGACAAGCAGCAGGATTAACTTCGACTATTTGACCTTGACAATCGAGAATAGCGATCGCCTCTAAAGAATGCTCAAATACTGCTTGAAAAAATGATTTTTTGGTTGGAGATTTCTTTACTCCCGCCATGATTAAATTTGTAATTATTTTTATATAATTATTTTTATTAAATAAGTTTAACTTGAATTAAACTTTGTTATATCAAGGCGACACTAAAATTAACTAACTATATTAAATAATGTCTCGCACCAAAGATTACCGTTTGCAGCTATAAGCTTTTTTGATAACAGTTTCTTGTCAAAGAGATAGAAGCTTGCTCAATAGCATTATAGTTAAGCAATGTCATTTTTTTGGTATTAATCGCATCAAAGACAAAGACCACTCCTTAAATTCGATAGCTATCTTTAATTCGACTTCTGCTTCTATGATATTGTTGGTTGTTACTTGATATTTTCTTTACCTTTGCATATACGGAAGAGATAAGCTTGGTGCTTAAGGCAAAAGCTTATCTCAATCTCATTAAGCTCCAGATAGTTGAATCGTTAATTTAGAAATATCAACTTATTGGATCTAGTTATTCTATTGCCTCAAAGGTTGTCACTTCAGAAATCGAAGTTTTTCCTAATTAGTTGTGATTATGTTTGGGTTCATAAAACACGGTTTCTATTGGTTGAGAATAAGCCAACGTTTTAGTCCGAGTCTTGGGCTGTTCGTACAGTTGCGTCGAGTTATTGTTACCGTATCCAAACATTTCCTGAGCCTTTGACGGCTTAGAAGCCTGATATAAACTGTACTTTTGGGTTTGATAAGTAGTTTGATACAGTGTATTTTTAACACCATTAATCCTTGTCAAATCAGGTTGCTCAATTCCCTGAGACGGACGATAAAAGTAATCTCCAAAGGGTTGCTTTTGTTTGAGATAGGGTTGAGACTCAGCTTGAGGTATTCTATATTGTAGCCAGGGAAAAGGTTGAGGCTGTGACTTTATTGGCTGCTGATACGCTAACTGCGGATTTTCATCTGCTAACATCAGATTCCGCTGCCAGTTTTTGAACATTTTGCCGATAAAGGTGTTAGATAAGTCAATAAATCGGGCAATTGCTGCCCACCAGGGATATCGCTCCTGGGTTTTATTAGAAGCGTACATAGTAATAGTTTGACTTCAGCAGTAATTTTTCAAGTAGGCTCACCCGTAACTGAGGGTAGGCTTTAAAAGTAAGTTTTCAAGACCTATTTCAGACCATTAATTATATGATCGAGATAGACATCCATTTCTTGTCCCGCTTCAGTCCCCACCCGTTGAGTTACTACTTCTTTCATAGCCTGGAGAGCCTGAATTATCGGCTCAATAGGAACTCCAAGTGATGAGTAGGTGTCGTTTAAACCATTTAGTACTCGCTCATCTAGAATCGAGGTATCAGCTGCCAGCATCGCATAAGTGGCGTAACGCAAAAAGTAAGTTAAATCCCGTAGACAAGCTGCATAGCGTCTTGTGGGGTACATATTGCCCCCAGGGAGTGTAATATCTCCATATAGCAGGCTTTTTTCAACTGTTTGACTAATAATACTGGCAGCACTAGATCCGATTTGATTAGCTGCTTTGACCCGTAAATTACCAGTTTGAAAGTATTTTTTGAGCTGGTCTAGTCGGTTACCCTCAAGATATTGACCTTTCTCATCAGCAGGGTTAATAAGGGAAGTAATTGTGTCTTGCATGAGTGTTTATTATTTTAATTACGAAGTTAAGTACAGAAAAAATGCGCTCTTGTATGCTTTAACTTGTCTCTCCTGAGAGCCTAGAAAATCTAGGCTTGAACCAAGTCCTCAAGAGGTTTAAAAGAGATACATCTCCTAAAAGGCACGTATGAGCTGATCGAAATAAGGACCAGCTAAGGCAGCTTCCTCTGAAGTTAATAGACCCATCGCAACTGACTTTAAGCAGCGCATTGCTAACTTCAGATTAGCTAGGGGAACTTGTAGAGAGGTATACATATCGCGCATCCCATCTAGTCCAATGTCTTCTAAGGGCTTAGAATTACCAGCCAGAACGCAATAACTGACTAGGCGAATGTACCATCCTTGATCTCGTTGGCAAAGGGCTGTTTTTTGTGAATCGCCGCTGTTGCTAGGAGTATTAGAACACTGAGACCAGAACTGCTTACTGCCTTGGTCGACAATTTTCTGTTCGTTAGCTGCCAGTTTTTGGGCAGCACTAATACGTACACTACCTTGGTTGAAAAAATCTTGAAGCTGAGTTAGCTCGGAGCTACTCAAAAATCGATCGGACATATCTGATTGAGCAATTACTTTAGCTACAATACTCATTGATGAATTTTCCTCTAAATTGATACTATTTTCTCTGGGCAAATTTTCATTTGAAAAATAAACTCCAAACCGAAATAAATTTTTAAAATAAACTCTAAAAATTTATCGATCTACTAAACAAACAAGGATTAAAAATAATTCGGGAAAATGTTTCTATTAATAACCGCTTTTTTGTTTAAATTGGTGCTTTTTTTAAAGCCGTTTTATAAAATTTATAACGTTTTCTTTTCTATGTTTAGAATATCATATCTAAATCTTTATTTAATAAAGGTTAACATATATTTTGCGGATTTAAAAAACTATAAAACTGGCTATTTTCCCGTGTTTTCAGCATTTTTATCGAATTAATGCTTTTGCTCAAAGTTATTGATACTTAATAAATAAAATGCTTCAAGTTAAACAAACTAAACATTTTTTGAGTTAGTTTTTTACCCAATCATAGACTTTTATCAATTATCCAATTTAACTAAACAATGATGAGTAAAATTAATTAAAAAAGCACAAAATTAGTTTGAGAAATAATTCAGATCAAATAATTGTTTTTTTATATAAGCTTAAGAAATGAAATTACCTCAGTCATTGGCAGGGGTATTTTATTCTAAAGAGAGACAAAATATGGTTATTTCAAGCAGCTATATGTCAAAAGTTTTAAGGGCAATTAAACAGCATTTGAGTTACATAACGATCTGTCCAAGCCTTACCCATAGATTTTTCTAATACTCTGCGGGTTTTGTCGTTTTTTTGCTGTTGAGCGCAGTAGTAACGTTGCCCAGTGAGAATTTGAGCTGTTTGAATTGGGGCAGAAATCGGCGATGTTGCTTGGGAAATTTTGCAGTGTATAGCTAGATATTGTTGAACCCGAACTAGAAACAACTTTTCTTCTTGACTGTTGTGAGGATGCACAAATAAACAGAACTCTGAAAAGATCTTGCCCCATTCGGGTAAAGCGCGGGGTCGAGAAAAATCGATTTGGGGTAAATTAGCTAAAGCCTGAGCATAAAAAGGTGTGAGAACGCTGTCTTGATTTACAGGAGACAGATCGACAATTGCTGCCCCAATTCCCGCTTGACTTGCCACCAAATCCACGCCAAATATGGGTAGATCGTAATTTGGGCGAGGAAACATCACACAGTGAAGAATATCTAGGCGATCGCCTACCTTAGCCAACTCCAAATGTAACTTACGAAACTGAGTTGTCTGATAACAACGATTTTCGATGATTAATTTCTCTTCTTCAAGATTCCCTTCTACATAACCCAAATTTTCAGGTATGTCATAGGAGGAAAGATTGAACTGACGCGTCCACTGTTCTTCAATCCAGTTTGCCAACTGCTGAATTAGAGAGTGTTGGCGTTCTCTAAGAGAAGATTTAAATGTAGCAACCATTGGCTCTTTTGGATGTAAATTTATAACTATCAATCGTAGGAGCTTCGACGATCAAGCTCCTACAATTATTTGGCGTAATCAAAATCAATGGCGATCTTCAGCAAGTTTGCCTGGTTTACTTTTAGTAGCTGTGGTTCCTGGGGTCATCTGAGCCTCTGGTTTAAAAGTTTCTAAAGACTGAATATTGATAATAGTTCCACCCATTTTGCCAATACGCTGCATTTCTGTATTCATCCGATTGTAAGGAACAGAGAGAAAAACACTGTTACTGTGCCGAAAAGAATATTCATTGCGATCATTTTCTTGATTTTGCTTTAATCCTGTTACTTCATAGACAAAAACGCGATTGTTTGATGACGAACTTGAGCGACCACCAATTGTTGATTTTCCTAACATGTTCTCAAGATCTCCTTTAAGCTAAAGTAACGCTGGCAACCTTTCCACCCATTTTGCTGATTCTTTTGAGAGTTGGTGTCAGTTGATCGTAGGGTACTAAAATGGCTCGACTAACTCGACGCACTTGGGGATATCGGGGTAAATTCATCGCTGATATTTCAATCCGATAGATGCGATTATCTTGATTAGCAGTTCTGAAAGCTTTATCTGGAGCATTTCCTTTGCTTGAGGCTTGATAAGCCCAGCCTTCATTACTCCCCGAAGGTGCTATTACCGCAGAAGAATCATTTTGAGCTAGATCTTTAGCCAAGCGAGATGGTTTTCCAGCTATTTGAGAGCGATCGCTGTTGGCATAACCCCGATATAGTTGGAACATACGGGTAAATCCGACAGTTTTTTGTCCGATTTGAGTGGCAAAACCTCTGTAATAGGGAACGATACTATCGCCAAAGTTTTCACTATATTCATCAGAATCAATGTAAGAATCAATATCGGCTTCAAAACCTTTAGTTTGATAAAGATCGAGGTGATAGATTACTTCAGATTCGTCGTAAGCGGCTCTTCCTAGTAAATGCTTGAGGTTTAGCTCAATCACTCTAGTCTGAAAATTGTCATACAAAAATTTAGTCTTATAGAGTTCTGATTTGGCCACCGCCCGCACAAAGTCGCGCACCGTTAGCGAACCATTACACAGCAAAGATTCTGTAGCTGTTAAACGTTCAGACTGCATGATATAGTCGTTGCCCAAAACTTGCCGATAAACGGCATTGATCACTTCTTTAGTATCGGCTTGAGTCCAATTGGGACGTAATTCTAGAGGTTCGCGATCGCTAAAGGCAGAAACTCCCAAACGAGAGGCCGCTGTTGTAATTGCCACTTACTATTCTCCTCAAGGTAAATGTATATTATTGATAGTTATAGATCTAGAGTTAGGGAAAAAAGCTAAAAGCGATGCAGCGCGGTCTTGGGGGTTTCCCCCATGAGCGACTGCATCAAGAAGCTAAAAGCTAATAGCTAACAGCTACGAACAGTCTCCTCATCGGTTTCATAGCTGTCTTGAACGAGTCGCTTTTGATTAAGCGTTAGTAATGCTCAGAACTCGACTACCTTGTTTATTTAGCTTTTGCAGGGTTGTCGAGAGTCTTTCGTAAGGAACGACATATTCTTGCAAACTACGACGTATTTGGGGAGCGCGTCCGATTCCGCCTTTAGTTACCCGCAAGCGATATAATCTACCTTGTTCCGTAGTAGTCGTCCCCGAAAGAGAACCGTTACCACCTGGACTACGAACAGGAGTTGCCAGATTACGAGCTAAATCGTAGGTTAAACGAGGGCTACCTGTATTGCCTTGAGCGCGATCGCTATTGGCGTAGCCTTGATAAAGTTGAAACATGCGGGTGAAACCAACCGTTTTTTGTCCTGTTTGGGTCGCAAAACCTCGATAAAAAGGAACAATATTTTCGCCAAAGCTTTGCATATATTCTTCAGAATCGATATAAGAATCAATATCGGCTTCAAAACCTTGGTTCTGATATAAATCAAGATGTTCAACAATTTCTGCTTCATCGTAGGGAGCGCGACCGAGTAAATGTTTGAAATTTAACTCAATGGTACGGGGATGATAGTTGTTATAAAAGAATTTTGCCTTATAAAGTTCTGACTTAGCCACTGCCCTGACGAATTCACGGACACAAATCGAACCATTTGCCAATAAAGATTCAGCACTGGTCAGACGTTCTGAGTTCATTAAGTAGTCATTGCCTAAAATTTGTCGATAGACTGCTGCGATCGCTATTTTGGCTTCTTCTTTGCTCCAGTTAGGACGCAGTTCTACCATATTAGTATCGTCAAAAGCCGAGATTCCTAAGCGAGATGCTGCTGTAATTGCCACTGGTTATACTCCTAAGTTTGCCTGTTGCTTTATTAACTAAAACTGCCTGGAATTACAGTTAACCATTAAACAAAAAGTTAAGCTTCAATAGTTATCTGCAATTCCAAGCTGCTAGAAAAAATCTAGCTAAGAGCATTAATTGCGTACTCAATATAGGAATTAGCTTCTACAGCAGGATCGCCACTTAAACCATGATTGGCTTTAATGTATTTAAGGGCTTCAATATACCAGCTAGGAGATAACTCAAAAGTAGCGTTAATTTCAGCAACTCCCGCAATTAGATAATCATCCATCGGGCCAGTACCGCCAGCGACTAAACAATAAGTAATCATGCGTAGATAATAGCCGATATCGCGAGCGCACTTTGCTTTACCCTCAGGAGTAGAAGCATAATTTGATCCCTGCATTGTAGTCGTGTAAGGGAATTTGGAGTAAACTGCTTGAGCAGCACCGTTAACTAAACTATCTGCTTGGTTGGTTAATCCTTGAGCAGCTTCTAAACTAGCATTAGCTTGGCGAAAACGACCAAATGCAGTTTGAATCTCGCTACTGCTTAAGAAACGACCTTGAGAGTCAGCAGCAGATACTGCTTCAGTGATGGGAGTTTTCATGAATAAAATACCTCTGGCAATAAATTTTTATGATGGTTAACTAAATGTTGAGTCTGGATCGGCAGTAATTAACCCACTGCTGCTGCGGCGCGATCAAAGTAGCTCGATACCTCTGACATTAGAGAACTGCAATCTCCTTGAGTCACTCCATTTCTGTCATTGGCAATTTCAAGCGCAGCAGCTTTCATTTTACTGACGGCTTCAGCCACAGAACCACCAGGAACTCCTAAAGCGACATAGGTTTCACGTAAACCATTCAAGCAACGGTCTTCTAAGACACTGCCATCGCCAGAAAAAGCTGCGTAGGTGACATAGCGTAAGATGATTTCCATATCACGCAAACAAGCAGCCATGCGACGGTTAGTATAAGCGTTGCCACCAGGGGCGATTAACTGAGGCTGTTCGGCAAACAAAACCCGAGCAGCATTAGCGACAATAGCCGAAGAATTACCAGTGATGCGGTTTACAACATCCATGCGTTTATTACTTTCTGCCACCATATTTCTGAGAGCATCAAACTGACTTTGAGTGAGATAATCACCTCTGGCATCGGCTTGAGAAATTACCCTGGTAAATGCGTCAAACATCAATATTTCTCCTAAATCTTAGATTTGCACCAAATGAATCCCCCGAAAAACTAATTCTTAACCAACGGTCAGAGAAGGCTCCGTCGTTTTACAAGTCCGCGTCGCCTGAGCGAGAGGGGTGGCGAGGTTTCCTCGCCATACCCAATCGAAGCTTTGGGGTTTCCCCGGGCGTTTATGTCGGGCGCGGCGGAGTAATCTCTGACTTTAGTTAAAAACTGCGATCAAGCTTTTTAGGTTAAGAAATTCAGTAACCGCGGAATGCGTATATTGCGCTAGCCCTACCGTTCAACGGTGGGGAACGCCTTGTCATTTGGATAAGCTTATTTAAGCAAAGTGTTTGTGCAATTCTTGTGCAATCATCTCTGTGATCAATAAAGTTTTGTTGGTTTTTGTGACGATAAGTTTATTTTGCTCGTTATTTTTAACTATTGAGTAACGTTGATCATCATGCCACCAATTGCCAGATTAAACCTGCTACTCCCCCAAAAACAATTAACCACGCCGAACTAATTTGCAATCTAAATAAGGCGATCGCGCCTAAGATCAACAACAACAAGGTAAACCAATCGACAATCGCAGTCCGCGCCAGGGTATAGGTAACGGCCGCCATCAATCCCCAAGACGCAGCATTAACCCCATCTAAAAAACTACTTAACCAAACAGACTGTCTTAATTGATCAATCCAGGGATTAATCAAACCAACCAAGATAAAGGCTGGTAAAAAAATGCCGATAGTTGCCGCGATCGCTCCTGTGTTTCCTGCTAATAGATAACCAATAAAGGTAGCGGTGGTAAATACAGGCCCTGGAGTGATCTGTCCGATGGCTACAGCATCTAAGAGTTCTTGCGAAGTTAGCCACTGCGATCGTTCAACTAAGTCTCGTTGCAAAAAAGCTAGCAGCACATAGCCACTACCATACAAAACTGAACCAACTTTCAAAAAAAATAAAAATACACTCCCCCAACCGTGAGGCGATGGATTTTTAACTATGCTGTTTATTTGGGCATCTGCTTGGGCGATCGCAATTAGAGTAATGCCTGTCGCGCCGTTAATACGGTCAAAGTTTTTAATTAACAATACTGCTAATCCTGCTAAAAACAGTAACAAAATTTCGTTAACCCCAGCAAAAAAAGCAATAATTACTGCCACACTGGCGATCGCTGTGGGAATATCTTTGACTGCCTTTTTGCCTAGCTTCCATAATGCTTTGACAATAATGATGGCGATTACCGGCTTAATGCCGTAAAGTAAACCGGCAATCTGAGGCAAAGTTTGATATTGAACATATATTGCAGCAAAAATCCAAACTATCGTCATTGCTGGCAAGATAAAGCAAGAACCGCGATCAAGCTATGTCTAATGGCAACCTGTCCACTTCCATCATCGCAATATGGGCAACAGGGCCACCAAAAGCTACTGTACCTAGTTGAAAAAAAACCCATGCCAACTCGGTTAATTTTACTGGTTGGTTAGATTCGGATGTTTTCATCAGTCAATTGAGTGAGATCTTTGCCGTCAATAATCTTATATTAGATATCTCTTAGCAATAGTTCGGACAATTTTTGGTGAG
>JAIMKV010000061.1 GCA_020692205.1 Myxosarcina sp. GA_180221_E-2-1-MAG-40_15 | reverse complement strand
GACTACTTTTATCATTTTTAAACACCTTTTAAGCTTTGGTAGCTATAGTGTTAAGGCATTTAAGTTTATTCTTCCGAAGAGCAAAAAAGTTTTATGAGTAATTTACCTTCCTTAATAATTATTGATCGCTTACTAGAAAATTGGTTATTAGAAGATATCGGTAGAGGAGATTTTACAACTCAAGAACTATTTAACGGAGAAAGTCAAAATAATCAGGCAATATGGATTGTAAAAGAAGATGGTGTAATTGCAGGATTGCCGATCGCAGCTAGAGTTTTTGAACTATTAGACAAAAAAGCCAAATTCACTTCCAATGTAGCAGAAGGAGATTTTTGTAAGTCTGGAACGAACATTGGCAGTATACAGGGAAGTAGAGAAGCTTTATTAACTGGAGAAAGAGTTGCCTTAAATTTAGCGATGCGCTTAAGTGGAATTGCTACAGCCACCCATAACTATGTAAATAGGATTAGGGATCTCCCAACTAAGTTAGTAGATACTAGAAAAACGACTCCTGGTTTAAGAGTGTTAGAAAAATATGCCACAAGAGTCGGTGGTGCAGTCAATCATCGCATGGGTTTAGATGATGCGGTGATGATTAAAGATAATCACATTCAAGCAGCAGGGGGAATTGAAAAAGCGATCGCACTTTTAAAAAACAATATTCCCTATCCTCTGAATATAGAAGTAGAGACAACAAATCTAGAAGAGGTAGAGCAAGCACTTAAATATGGTGCAGACATCATTATGCTGGATAATATGTCACGAGAGAAAATGATCCAGGCAATAAAGCTCATTCGGGAGACCAATCCCAGAATTAGAATAGAGGCATCAGGCAATATTACCTTGAAAACTATTCGCGCCGTAGCGGAAACTGGCGTTGACTATATATCTAGTAGCGCTCCCATAACACGATCACACTGGTTAGACTTAAGTATGAGAATGATATAGCTAATGGAAGAGATACTCGAACTAAAAGGATTAATCAAACAGCAGGATGATCAAAATGCTTGCTAATAGAAGAAATGGAGGAAATGTGGAAGAAAGCAATTATTGATCAACTATTGTTCAATTTCAGGGTTAAATTTCCGCTCTTTTTAAGCCAAATTTAATATGTAAAGCCGCCACAAAATTATGTTATGCTAATTAGTGATTCGGACTCATGCGGTATTAACGCCCGAACCTTGTCAGAGCCGGAAGGCAGCAGCAATAAGGGATGCTTAGCACAGGCGTGATATCCGAATCATTTTTATATGTTTAGGTCAATTCGCTTCAAGTTTTATATAGCTCATCTAGCTAAACAACTGCTTCAGACCAAAACTCGCCGAAACTTAGTTAAAAACCAGATGGTATTATTAGCACCCAAAGGCGCTCGCTCGCTTTTTAATTAAGCTAATAGCTACCGCAAAGGAGTTATTTCTTAAAATACCGATTACCGATGACTATATCGATTCCTTCAAGATCTCGCGCTCAAGAATCCAGAGCAGCGATCGAGCGCATTTATGTAATTATGCGCCATTTGTTCGTGCGCGGTCATTATAAACCTGGAGGTGTTTCGGGTTCGGCTTTAAGCGAAGCTTTGCTAACATTACAGCCTGAAATTTATGGTTCAATGGCTGATGCCGAAAAAGTAGAATTAAACGGATTGGCATATGTGACTGCTCGTCTACCGAAAGGGATCGAAAGATGTCGGTTTATCAAATTAATTGCCGCAGAAGGCTATAACAATTCGGCATTTGAAAAAATTGTTCCCGCAAAACGCCGTCGCAGTTGCTACCGAATTGACGAAGAGACAATGCTAATCGAGGTTACCAGAGGACGTAGTGAAATTTATGATATTTTAACCCATCTTACTTTTATCTATATTGAAGCTGACAAAATTAGAGCGCATGCTTTAGATGATGGTTATCCTACTCAAGAATGGCTGAAGTTAGAAAAAATTGTCCTAGAACAAACTTCAACGACAAATTCTTTTTCTTTGGAGGAAATTGAAGTCAGAGAACAGGCGATTTCTTATACTAGTACGCTATTGGGACGCACTTTTGAAGAGACTGTCGAAGCAGAACGTCGATTTCGCCAAAGTGAGCCTTATAACAACAGTTTATTTCAAATAGTTTATTGGTTGGGTCGTGTGGCAATTGAAGAGATGCAGCACAATCGCGATCGCCAGACGCTGAACCGCAAAGCCGATCGCCAAATTAGCTTTAGTTCGGCATTACGAGAACGTATTGGCAATCATATTCATGGCGAAAGATGGGCGACTGAAGTAAAAAAATTTTTGTGGTCATCTAATTTGTGGCAACGCCCTTTGCATATTATTAGTGCCAATCTGCACAGCATTCTCAATTGTCTGTATGCTTTTCCCGCACTCAAGCACCAAATGGGAGAAGCAGAACCTATCGAAAAAATTGCCCGCGAACTAAGTTTGCCCGAAAACGCCAATCTCAATCAAGAAGTGTTGCAATTTGCCCTACAGCAGGGAATGTATTATCTCGAAGATCGAGCGGGAACTAATATTCATGTACAAATTTTTGATACTTCACAATTGCCCTTAAATTTGCTTTCCCCTGAGTTGCAGCTTGATCGCGCATTGATCGAAGCAGAGAAACCAGTGATCTTAGTGATGGATTATGCTTTTGGCGAGCAAGCCTTTGAACTTTTTGATGAATTGCTCAAACCCTATAAAATTGAAGAACAATCTCAAAAACTTAATTTAGTTTCAATTTCCGTGATGGGTAAAGCGGGAACTTTGGTAGGAAATAAGGGCGATTTGATGCTGCCGACGGCGCATATTTTTGAAGGAACAGCAGACAATTATCCTTTTAAGAATGAAATGTCTAAACAGGATTTTCAAGGAGTGGAAATTCCCGTTCATGAAGGAGCTTTGTTAACTGTATTGGGAACTTCTTTACAAAATGCCGATGTTTTAGATTACTTTAAAAGTTCTTCTTGGAATGTCGTTGGTTTAGAAATGGAAGGGGCGCATTTACAAAAGGCAATTCAAGCAGCAGCCAAGATCCGCAAGAGCATTAATGAGAACGTAATTTTACGTTACGTTTACTATGCTTCGGATAATCCTTTATTAACCAGCGGTACATTAGCATCGGGTAGTTTGGGACAAACTGGGGTTAAACCCGCTTATGCGATCGCTTTAAAATTTTTGAATAAAATTCTTGGACAATTAATGCCCTGCCAGAACTAGGAAGCCAAATACCAGAAATCTTTTATATTCTCTAGCCTGATTTCCCAGTTCTCAAGGCAAAAACAATCACTGATCGAATTAATTTTCGTCAGGTTCTGTTACTGGCTCTGCTGCTGCATTTTGGGCTGCGATAATTGCCCGCTTTTTGAGCTTGATGGTCAAATAGCGAATTGTATCTTCACTTAAGCGCATCATTCTTTCTAAAGGAGCATTTTGCGCTCCGTCTGCATCATAGTTCATCTGTACATAAATACCGTCTAAATATTTACCTACAGGATATGCAAGTCTTCTTTTACCTTTTACTTGAATATCTAAGTTTTCAACGCCGTTTTCGGTCAAAAAGTCTTTGTATTTGTTGACGGAATCTCCTACCTGATCTTCGGATAGATCTGGGCGTAAGATGTACATCATTTCGTAATTGTTGCTCATGTCAATTTTTCTCCTTGTGGACACAATGGCTTCTGCTAATGTTCAACAGTCAAGTATTAATCATGATTGTTGAGTCAATCTAGAGAAGCAAGGAATTATCATCTTACTATTACATGACAGTTAATTACCAGTATTTTTGATTTGAGCGTAGCAGATTAACTTAGAATTGAGCTAGCTCAAAACAACACTTTTGCCAAATTGAACCGTGATTTTGAGTCTTATTCTTCTTTAATCATCAATTTCGAGCTAGATTTTGTTATGGCACAACGCTATGTCCGCATTAAAACTAATCACGAGCAAATTTATTATGGTTTGCTCAAAGCGAATCGTAATGTAGCCGTATATGATGCTCCACCTTGGTTAGGCGGACAGGAGACAGACATCGAACAAGAACTTGATACATATCAAATACTTGCTCCTTGCGTCCCTGCTAAAATTGTGGCGGTAGGAAAGAACTATTTTAAACACGCCCTGGAAATGGGTACACCAGTGCCAAAAGAGCCTCTGTTATTTCTTAAGCCACCAACTACTATTGTGGCTGATGCCCAAAATATTCATTACCCATCTCAATCTCAGCAAGTTGATTACGAAGGGGAGCTTGCTTTGATTATTGGCGATCGCTGTAGCCATGCTAACCCAGAACAGGCAGCTAAAAGTATTTGGGGATATACTATTGCCAACGACATTACCGCTAGGGATTTACAAAAAAAAGATGGTCAATGGACCAGAGCTAAAGGATTTGATACCTTTTGTCCTTTAGGGCCTTGGATTGTTCGAGAATTGAGCGTAGAGGCTAAAATTAAAACTTTTATCAATAATGAAGCTATTCCTCGTCAATCTGCTTCAATTAGCGATATGGTGTTCAAGCCCGATCTCTTAGTAGCTTACATCTCCCAGGTAATGACTCTAACTCCAGGAGATGTAATTTTGACAGGTACGCCTGAGGGAGTTGGTGCAATGAACCATGGGGATGCAGTTAGAGTAGAAATAGAGGGAATTGGTTGTCTGTCAAATCAAATAACTTGATTTTTTTACTTCGGCTAATTTTTTGGCTTTCTTTTAGTTGTGTTTATGCCAGCCAGACTACTTCGCTATCTTGGTAATTGAGTATATACAGCATCAGAAATAGACGGAATTTCGGGATAACGACCCAAAGCACACTGAACCATACAAAAAAGACTAGCACCAGTTGCGATTATAAATACCAAACCACCGATGAAACCCAATGCGCCCAAGGCATTAAAAACAATGGCAATCAATGATATGGCAATGCCAAACAAAATTGATTGCAAGGTATTGAAGCGAATAAAGTAAGAAACTTTTTCATTTCTAACTACTGCTAAAAATAAAATAAAGAAGACAACCAAACTACCAAGTCCTAACGGGATGGCAGTATTAAAAACGTTGTAAATTAACTGTATCGGAATTAGCAGAGTTTCTAATAGTCTAAATAAAGGGGCTAGAGCCGGAACTTGAACCCGTAAAAATGCTCCTAAAGCGATCGCATCATATATAGGAAAAAGATATACGGCAGCCCCAAAAAAACGATCTTTAATATCTGTCGAACCACGCCACGTCATATTAAGCGATCTCCCTTAATTTGCAATTTGAGTTTTTGGCAACACTACTATGGTTAATTATTTAAAGCTAAAAACCGAACTCACTTAACACCGAGCCAAATCATCCTGGGAAATTTAGCCTAGATAACTTACTAGATATTTAGAATAGCGTAGTTAATTATTATTTGGTTAAGTTAAACTTGGGTAACCTTAAAACCCATCTGACACTTATAAACTTTTGCTTGCCGTAAAGTTGACCTAGGAAGAACTTTGCCACATTCTAAATTAGTGCCATACCACCGAGGTAATCCGCTATGATCTGACATTAAACAGTTTTGGCAAACTTGCTTGGCGGACAAGATTTGTTCGTCTGCAACCATAACTATCATTGATGTTAATCCTCCAAAAGCTGTCATGCTGTGGAACGATAGAGTATCTTCCACAATTTTAATTTTTTCTGACTGAAATTGCCGTTTTTGCTACATGGCTTCACAATATTGTAAATATTAAAAACTACTTTAATCTAAATGTTTCAGGGATTGATGGTTTTCAGGGGTCACTGAATTAGATAGCATAGATAATACTTATTCAAAAACCTAGAATCAGAGAGTGACTCAAACTAATTTAGATTTTCTCGCCCAAACAGATCCAGAAATTGCTGAAATTATCGATCTAGAATTAGGTCGTCAGCGATCGCATTTAGAGTTAATTGCCAGTGAAAACTTTACTTCTCCCGCCGTGTTGGCAGCACAGGGATCGGTATTGACGAATAAATATGCTGAAGGTTTACCAGGAAAACGCTACTATGGCGGTTGTGAATTTGTAGATCGTGCCGAACAGCTAGCGATTGACCGTGCCAAAGAATTATTTGGTGCAGCAATGGCAAACGTTCAACCCCACTCTGGCGCCCAGGCAAACTTTGCCGTATTTTTAACTCTGCTTAAACCAGGAGACACCATTATGGGCATGGACTTGTCTCACGGTGGACACCTAACCCATGGCTCTCCTGTCAACGTTTCAGGTAAATGGTTCAACGTAATCCAGTATGGCGTAAATCAAGCAACCGAACAGCTAGATTTTGACCAAATTAGAGATTTAGCTTTAAAAGAACATCCTAAACTGATTATTTGCGGTTATTCTGCCTATCCTCGTATTATTGATTTTGCTAAATTTAGAGAAATTGCGGATGAGGTGGGTGCATACTTATTAGCGGATATTGCCCACATTGCTGGTTTAGTCGCTACAGGTCATCATCCTAATCCTGTTGCTGATTGTGACGTAGTGACTACTACTACCCACAAGACTTTAAGAGGGCCTAGAGGTGGTCTAATTTTAACTCGTGATCCCGAACTAGGTAAAAAGCTAAATAAGTCGGTGTTTCCTGGTACTCAAGGAGGTCCTTTAGAACACGTAATTGCGGGTAAAGCAGTAGCCTTTGGCGAAGCCCTCAAACCCGAATTTAAAGAATATTCAGGTCAAGTAATTGCTAACGCTCAAGCGATGGCAGAAGCTTTTCAAGCACGAGACTTTAAGCTAGTATCTGACGGCACAGATAATCATTTAATTTTAGTTGACCTGCGTTGTATCGGTATAACAGGCAAAAAAGCGGATGCTTTAGTTAGTCAGGTAAATATCACCGCGAATAAAAACACTGTTCCTTTTGACCCCGAATCTCCCTTTGTAACTAGTGGTCTAAGGTTAGGTTCTCCAGCAATGACGACTAGAGGCATGGGGGCGACAGAGTTCCAAGAAATTGCTAATATTATTGCTGACAAATTACTTAGCCCAGAAGATGAGGCCGTACAAAATGATTGTTTAAATCGAGTAGCTGCATTGTGCGATCGCTTTCCACTTTATCCTTATTTACAAATTCCTGTACCTGCCAAGATCTAAGGTTATGGTGAGAGCGAAGAAAGTATTTTGCAATGCGATCGACGACTTCGCGCTTTCGTAAAGTACACTTGAATACCCAAATTAGCTCTCCGAGGTCATAAACTCAGATGCCTATTGAACTGTATCATCTGATTGCTTTTCTCATCTCTGTAACCTTTGTGTTGTGGACCATACCTGATGTAAAAACTTTGGGTTTAAAGTTGGGTATAGTGGATCGCCCCAACGCTAGAAAAATTCACAAAAACCCCGTTGTGCGAGTCGGCGGGGTTTCTATTTTCGCGGGAACAATTGCCGCCTTGATCATTGTTTGGCTTTTGGGGGGATTTTCTACCTTAGCTCCTCAAAAAGTAACTGAAGTCTGGGCAGTAATCATTGGCAGCATTTTGTTTTTTGCCATTGGTTTTGCTGATGATTTATTCAATCTCACTCCTATTTCGCGGCTACTGATGCAGATTGCCGTAGCCACTGGCTGCTGGTATCTGGGAGTGCGCATCGATTTTGTCTCTTTTCCGATTTATTCTTTGATTAAAATCTACTGGCTTAGTCTGCCTGTTACCGTAGTTTGGCTAGTTGGTATGGCTAATGCGATCAATTGGATTGATGGAGTTGATGGTTTAGCTGCTGGAGTCTCAGGAATTGCCGCCTTTGTGATGCTGGTAGTAACTTTATTTATGGATCAGTCGGCCGCTGGTTTGATCGCTGCTGCCTTGGCAGGAGGAGCTTTAGGCTTTTTGCGCTATAACTTTAATCCAGCGCAGATATTTATGGGAGATGGCGGCGCCTATTTTATGGGCTTTACCTTGGCAGCAGTTGGTGTAATTGGCTTAGTTAAAACCACCGCTATTACGGCTGTTGTTTTGCCTTACCTCATTTTGGCAGTACCGATTTTAGATATGTCTGCCGTTATTTTCTCGCGCATTAGCAAAGGTAAATCTCCTTTTATTGCCGATAAAAGCCATCTTCATCACTGGCTGCTCAAGACTGGTATTTCCCAACGTCAAACCGTCCTCTTTATTTACACCTTGACTTTTTGGGTAGGTAGTTTGGCGATGGGTTTTTCTAACATTCCCAGTGGTTGGGGGTATGCAATTGGTGCAACAATGTTGTTAGCTTGGCAATTTTGGCAGGTTTGGCAAGTCTGGCGAGCTAGCCGCAGCGGTAATAGATAATTAAATTAGTCAGTGATATTAATGAGCGCAGAAGTTATTTGTATTGGCACAGAATTACTCCTGGGAGATATTTTAAATACTAATTGTCAGTATCTAGCTCAAGAGCTAGCTAACTTAGGTATTCCCCACTACTATCAAACTGTGGTGGGAGATAATGTAGATCGTATTCATCAAGTCTTGGATACGGCTAGCAAACGTTCCTCAATCTTAATTTTCACTGGTGGTTTGGGGCCGACACCCGATGATTTGACTACGGAAACAATTGCCAGTTTCTTTGATACGCCGCTGACGGAAAATGCGGCGATCCTTCAAGATATTGAACATAAGTTTGCTTCAGTGGGGCGAGTAATGTCTCCTAGCAACCGTAAACAGGCGCTAGTACCTCAAGGAGCCGTACCGCTGCCGAACCCCACAGGTACGGCTCCAGGTATGATCTGGCAACCCCAAGAAGGTATTACCATCATGACTTTTCCTGGTGTTCCCTCAGAAATGCACCAGATGTGGCGCGATACTGCCGTTCCTTTTCTCAAGAGTCAGGGTTGGGGTAAAGATACTATCTACAGTGAAATGATGCGTTTTCGAGGTATCGGCGAGTCGGCTCTGGCAGAAAAAGTGGCTCATCTATTTAATTCTCCAAACCCTACAGTTGCGCCTTATGCAGGAAAAGGAGAAGTTCGTTTGAGGATTACTGCCAAAGCGGTCGATCGCACTCAAGCAGAAGCAATGATTCGACCTGTAGCGACAGAAATCAAGAATATTGCTGGACTAGACTATTTTGGTAGTGATGAAGCTACTTTAGCCTCGGTAGTCGGAAATTTATTAACAGACGCTCAACAGACTCTCAGTGTAGCTGAATCCTGTACAGGCGGAGGATTGGGGGCAATGTTGACAGAAATTCCTGGTAGCTCTAGCTATTTTTTGGGCGGCGTAATTGCCTATGCTAACCAGGTTAAAAAGGCTCTTTTGAATGTTAGGGAGCAAGATTTAGCAGAGTATGGAGCAGTAAGCAAAATTGTTGCTCAACAAATGGCTCTAGGTGTAAAACAGCGTTTACAAACTGATTGGGGGCTGAGTATTACAGGCATAGCTGGCCCTAGTGGCGATACTGAAACAAAACCCGTCGGTCTAGTTTATTTTGGCTTAGCTACCCCTGAAAATAAGACCATGGGTTATGAGTATAATTTTGGCAAACAAAGAGGACGGGAATTAATTCGTTACTTAAGTGCCTGTTCTGCTCTTGATTTGTTGCGACGCAGCTTAATGACCCCAAACTCAGGTCACGCTTAACTCAAGCTTGGCGATCGCTTAAACACTTGGGCGATCTTTCGATCCCATTGTTGTTGATTTTTATGGGCATCCCGAATAAAAGGCGACCAGCGAATTAAATTAATTAATAAATGATTAAGTATAGAAGCAGGAAAACGCATTGGACGAACAATATCTAAAAACAAAACTACTCTGGTTTCGTTAGTTTTATTCCAAGCTTCGTGAAGATAAGAATCATCAAAAATAATCGTTTCTCCTTCTGACCAATGACGCACTTCATTCTCGACTCGAATGCCGCATTGTTCTCGCTCCTGAGGAACTTTTAGAGCTAAGTGACAACGCAATACACCTTTATAAGGACCTCGATGTTCGGGAATGTGTTTTCCTGGCAGTAGAATCGAAAAAAAAGCGGTCTTCAATCCAGGAATTTGTTCAATAATACGTGTGGTTTCGGGACAATAGTCACAATTCTGCTGCATTTTTACGCCATAGCCATATAGAAAGAAAGTTTTCCAAAGATTATCTTGACTAATATTTTGACCTTGATCGGGGGAAATGTCTTGAAAGCGAGGCAGTTCATCAGTGTATTGCAGAATTACATCTAACTCATTTCTAATCGTCTGCCAGTTTTGCTCCAGAGTTGGCACCCAACTAAATTGGTTTGCTGGCAAAAAAGGAGTATTGGGAACTAGAGAATAACGAGCAATAATTTTTTCTAATCCCCACACGATGTTTTTGCCGATTTTTTTGACTAATATTTCTCTGATTTTTTGCGGTGGAGAACCTTTAATCAGCTTCATGACTAAAAAACCCTAATTTTACTAGACACTCTTTTGTAGTTCAAGAAACTAATTTTATCAGATTATTTTTGGCTCAGCTGATTCTCTAAAGAATGATTGCGATGAATGATGATCAGTATGTGTATGCTAGCCGTGATAAGTATTAGTTGCTCTATTCAAACCCCAGATCTGTTCCTGTGCCGGCATGGACTTGAGCTAACTTTTGGTAGTTCCGAGCATGTGCTAATAGTTCTAAAGCCTGTTCTTCGCTGACATTCTTAACTTTACGGGCAGGGATGCCAACAACTAGCGATCGCGCGGGGACATCTTTAGTCACAACGCTACCTGCACCGATGATGCTACCTGCACCTACGGTTACTCCATCGAGAATTATGGCACCGATACCAATTAAACACCCAGTTTCTATATGAGCTGAGTGAATTACTGCACGATGACCCACCGTGACAAAATCTTCTAGAATAGTCGGCTTACCAGGATCGCCATGCAACACAGCACCATCTTGAATATTACTAAATTTGCCGATCGCAATTTGCTCGATATCTCCTCTAACTACTGCTCCGTACCAAACGCTAGAACCTTCGGCTAAGGAAACATTGCCCATCACGGTGGCATTAGCAGCCACAAAAGCCGTCTGGGATAGATCGGGAATAGACCAATAAGAATCAATAGATCGAGCCATGATTTAGAATAAGCTATCTAACGATATCAAGATAATTAAGGTTAACAAGATTTAACCGTGCTATAAGAAAAAAGAACCAAAATTATCATATATGGATTTAGCTTTACAATACCCTGTTTTTGGTCCCGAAATTGTTTGCCCTCACTGCCGGCAGATAATTCCTGCTCTGACGCTGACTGATACCTATCTTTGTAGCCGTCACGGTGCTTTTGAAGCCGATCCGAAAATTCAAGAATTAATTCATCTTCCTTCTGGCAGACGCTGGCGACGCTGGGAAAATCAATGGTATCGTCAGCATACTCATCCTGACGGGATTCGCTTTGAAATTCATGAAGCTCTCGATGCTTTATACACCGAAGGTTATCGCGCGACAAAAGTAATTATTGCCAATCGTTATCGAGATTTAGTCAGTTCTTACTTGGGGCGTAGTCATCCCTGGCGAGAAACCCCAGAGTTTAAATCTCCTAAACTTTATGGATTGCCAATCAGCTTTAGCCCCGAAGAGAACAATGAACCTCATTGGGAAATAATTAATTTTACTTTAGAAAAAGAGCCAGGAGTTCCGCGCCACTATCCTTATCGCTTTTTGTTTGAATAAACTAATTATCAAATTTAGTCAATTTAGCTAGAAATAATTTCTTTGCTAAAGCTACTAATAACCAAAATGCACCATGCTTCAATACGCACCGCAGATATTCATCGGGCGATCGCCTTTTATGAACAGTTGGGTTTTACGGTTAAAGAGCGTTTTACGACAGGATATACTCTAGCCTGCTGGATGACGGGATTAGGAGGCAGAATTGAATTGATTCAAATTCCTGAGCCAAAACCTGCACCTGATGCTTTTAATGACGAACATTATGTAGGCTACTATCATCTGTCTTTCGACTTGAGCGATTCAACCTCAGATTTAACTAGCTGGCTCAAAAAACTAGAGCAGAACCTACGCAACTTGAGCCAAAGCAATCTCGAAAAGCTGACTCCGCTCAAAGTTTTGCTGCAACCCGAACAACAAATGATTGGCGATCGCATTTACGAAGTAGCTTTTATCGCCGATACCGACGGCTTGCCCCTAGAATTTATCCGCGTCTTAAATTAATAAGTGCTGACATAAAATTACATTCGCTAGGAAATTCTAACGTGTATGGCGATCAGCGGATCAACTCAACCCCAAAGTTTTCTAAAGATAAGTAGAGGATTTTTCTGAGATCCAAATTAGGATGTCTAGACTTGAGGATGATGTCATTAATTGTTTGAACAGGCTAAATTAACCAAGTAAAGTCAAATCCTGTGAATTTTGACCAGGATACGCTCAACCATCAATAGAGTTGATCTGATAATAAGGAGTTTTAATGTTAGAGCTATACCAATTTGAACTATCTCAATATTCAGAAAAAGTTCGTCTCATTCTCGATTATAAACAGCTAGAATACCGCAAAATTGAAGTCACTCCTGGAGTGGGTCAAATCGAATTATTGCAAAAGTCTGGCAGTCGCCAAGTTCCCGTACTCAAAGATGGTGGCACTTATGTTGCCGACTCTACAGCAATTGCTTTCTACCTAGAACGGAAATATCCTGAACGACCAATTATACCCACGGATTCCTTGGCAAAAGGACAGTGTTTACTAATGGAAGAATGGGCAGATATCTCCATCGGTTCTTTGGGGCGTAAAGCATTTATCGGTGCGTTAAATCAGAACCAAAATTTTCGGACTTCTCTGTTGCCTGCGAATACTCCAGACTTGGTTAAAACTGCAATCGGGGCTATTCCCGCCGAAGTTTTGGACGTGTTGGGTACAGGAGTCGGCTTTGGCGGTGATGCGGTAAGAGAAGCCAAAAAAAGCCTAATGCAAGATTTGGAAGCTTTATGCTTAATTTTGCAAAATCAGCCTTATTTGACGGGAGATACCCCTACTTTAGCTGATTTAGCTGTAGCAGGGTTAAGTATCTTGTTGAAATTTCCTTCAGGTTCTTATCTAAATATCCCCGATCCTCTCAAGGGTAAAGGTATTCCAGGATTAGCTGACAATATTACCTTTGAACCATTTTTTGCCTGGCGCGATCGCCTTTATGCTGATTTCCGTCAGGGTTCTAGTTTTCCACCTACCATGGGTAGTTCCTCTGCGCCAACTTCAATCAACATTGATTAACTCAGCATAATTTAAAGATTTTAAGGGGTGTTATTGTTATCAACCAAACACCTCTTTTTTTGTGGACAACCAGATTTATAGTCGTTTTCATTTCATTTGAGCGCGGGCGCATATCCAACCGTGCTGTTGAAAAGCGCAGTAATTTAGCTGGATGAACTAAAAAAATCAGTGGAAAGTTATGTCTGCTGAAGCTAACGGCTATTACATAAGATATATAAAAGATACTGAAAGCAAGTAGAACCAATATTATAGAATCATCAGTTTTATATTTCCTAACAGCTATGAGAGTTGGTTTACAGTTTTACCTAAGCGATACTAATGTTGACGCTCAAATAAATAGCAGTCAACGCCAATTATCCTTGGCAATATCCGCCGTTCCCGATGACCGAACTAGGGATTTGCCGTTGAATCTCTGTCTGGTTTTGGATCGCAGTAGCTCTATGGCGGAACGTCCCCTAGAAATGGTGAAACAAGCAGCAATTAGCATTATTGAACAGCTTAAGCCAGGCGATCGCATTAGTGTGGTCACTTTCGCTCATCGAGCTAGCGTAATTATCCCCAATCAGGAAGTTACTGATCTTGAGCTAATTGAGCAAAAAGTTAGGCTAATAGTTGCTGAAGGGGGAACTTCAATTGATGAAGGGTTGCGTCTGGGGCTTAAAGAAGTTGCTGCCAATAATCAACACTGTGTATCCCGGATCTTTTTACTTACTGACGGTGAAAATGAACACGGTGATAATAATCGCTGTTTAAGGATCGCAGAACTGGCTGCGGAATATAACGTCACTATCGACACTTTGGGCTTTGGAGAACACTGGAATCAGGATGTTTTAGAGCAGATTGCTGATGCGGCCCAGGGAACGCTGGCATATATCGAACAGCCTCAAAAAGCCATATTTGAGTTTAATCGACTTTTAGCTCGCGCTCAGTCTGTAGGTTTGACCAATAGCTTACTGACTATAGAATTAATGCCCAAAGTCCGCCTAGCAGAATTAAAGCCTGTGGCTCAAGTCGCTCCTGAAACTATTGAATTACCAATTCAACTGGAAGGTAATTACTTTACTGTCCGCTTAGGGGATCTGATGCTGGATCGACCACGAGTGGTTTTAATTAATTTATATATTAATCAGTTGTCCCCAGGCAAACACAAAATTGCGGCGGTTCAGCTACGCTATGACGATCCTGGAACAAATCAGGAGAACCTGCATTCGGAGGTTCTGGCAATTGAACTGGAAGCTCAGGATTTGTATCAGGCAAAACCTAGCGATACGGTACAGAATCATATTCTGACTCTGGCTAAATATCGCCAAACCCAAATTGCTGAGACTAAATTACAAAATGGCGATCGCACTGGCGCAGCCAATATGTTGCAAACTGCTGCCAAAACTGCCTTACAACTAGGAGACAAGCAAGGAGCAACGATCCTACAAACTCATGCTACTCGTCTGCAAATTGGTAAAGACTTATCCCAAGGCGATCGCAAAAAAACTCGCCTAGTTTCTAAAACAGTTTTGCAAGATGAATCAACTTAAGGGCTAAATCATCAAAGTCTGTGAGTTGGGTTATCCTAAAAAACTGAGTTTTTAAAGTTATACTAAGAAGTTCGTCAATCAATTAATATAGTAAAAGCTAAAGCCTTTGGTCAAAAAACTTTAGCTGCAAAAATAAATTGAGCTACGTTTTTTTTAACTTTAGCTAATCTCAAAATTATCTTTGGATGTCTATCTATCTAGCCACCTACAAATGACATCAATAGGATAACACCTATGCTGCTTATAGCTAAAAGTAATGCTAATGTAATTGACTGTCCTAAACTTGAAGAAGCTTTCATAATTTTTATTTCCCTGAATTTTACAACGGTATTTATTAACGATAACCTAAATTAAAAACCAGTAAAATTACAAAAAGCACTAGGGGATCAAGTGTTATTTACAAAATACAGATTTAGATCGGCTTTTAATTTATGTAATTAATAATATCTAATTTTAGTTACCATCCGCTCATAAAAGAAACTTTTGTTCATACAACTTCGTCTAACTAAACATTAGATCGGGTTTGGATCAACCAAACGATGATGGGTGCAATTTAAATGAGAGATAATTAGCCTTCCAAACCATAAAATTTAGTTTCAGTAAGGCTATAATGCTGAACAAAAAAAGTCGCAAATTATGAGGCAGAAATTATCCAACTGGACAATTATCATGTTTTTAAGCTTAATATTATGGGCTGGTTTAATTGAATCGACTAAAGCTAGCAATGAGCTACCTCAGTCCAGCCAACGACATATTTTAGAAAGATTGAGCTTCGGTGTAACTTCAGCACAAATAAACCAAGTAAAGGAAATAGGGATAGAAGCTTACATTCAGTCTCAACTATCGCCTCAACTTGTTTCAGAATCTGCCATAGTAAATGATTATTTAGCTAAATTTAGTTCAATTCATCAAGAGCCGATTGAACTACAAAAGCAAGACCTTGCTCTTCGTAAAGAACTACGTAATTCTCAACTATCTATTAAGCAAAAGAAAAAAATCCGACGGGAAATCAGAAAGTTGAACGCTCAAGCTAGAGATGAAGCCATGGATGCTCATTTAGTTAGGGCAATTTATTCTGATCGCCAACTACAAGAGGTGATGGTAGATTTTTGGTTTAATCACTTTAATGTTGATGCAGCTAAAGGTTCAGTGGAGTTGTGGTTAAACGATTACGAAAATAAAATTCGGACTCATGCCTTAGGCAACTTCCGTGACTTATTGCTGGCGACGGCGAAACATCCAGCAATGCTAATTTATCTAGATAACAAGAAAAACACTGATCCCAACAGTCCGATAGGAAAAAAAAGACAACTAGGTCTAAACGAAAATTACGCTCGTGAGCTAATGGAGTTGCACACCTTGGGGGTAGACGGTGGTTATACTCAAGATGATGTCATTGCCTTAGCTAGGATATTTACTGGTTGGGGTATGGATGCTCATGGTAAGAAAGGCGATCGCCAAGGCTTTTTCTACTACAAAAATCGTCATGACCAAGAAGATAAAATGTTTCTCGGGCAAAAAATCTTAGCCAACGGCATGAAAGAAGGTGAACAAGCGATTGATATTTTGGTAAGACATCCGGCAACCGCCCATTTCATCAGCTACAAACTGGCGCAATATTTCGTAGCGGATCAACCGCCCACAAGTTTGGTAGACAAGCTGTCGCAAGAGTTTAGCGAAACTAACGGCAATATTAAGCTGGTCTTAGATACTTTAATTCATAGTGACGAGTTTAATAGTCCTCAGTATTATAAACAAAAGTTTAAAACCCCTTATCAATATGTGATTTCTTTAGTTCGCATGGGAGAAATTGAACAGCCAAATTTAAAAAGGATTCGGGGGATGTTAGAACAGTTATCGATGCCTTTGTATATGTGTCTGGCACCCACTGGCTATCGCAATACTCAAGAAGCTTGGCTCAATCCTCAGGCAATGTTACAAAGAACTAGTTTGGCAACGGCGATCGCCAATGGAACTTTAAACCGTAGCTATTTAATCGAACAAAAACAATTAAACAGCAACTTTGGTGAGCTTTCTAGCAACACTAAACAGGTAGTTGCGAAAAGTCCACGTAAGCTTCGTTCGGCTCTAATTATGGGTAGTCCAGAGTCAATGTATCGCTAGTCAAGTAATAAGTAATAGGTATGAAAAGAAGAAAGTTTTTTACCACAGCGAGTTTAGCAACGGCGGGAATGTTGCTTCCAGTGGGCTGTAATAGTTGGGTAGCTCAACGAGTTAATTCGGCAAGCGATCGCCAACGCTTAGTCGTAGTTTTTTTGCGGGGTGCGGTTGATGGTTTGAATGTTGTTGTTCCCCACCAAGAAGCTGAATATTATGAGTCAAGACCAACGATCGCTGTTCCCTATCCTCAGGAACAAGATGGTGCGATTGACCTGGATGGCTTTTTTGGATTACATCCCAAGCTGCAAGATTTAATGCCTTTATGGAACAAAAAGAATTTAGCATTTGTTCATGCCAGTGGTTCTCCAGTACCAGAACGCTCCCATTTCCAGGCTCAAGATTATATCGAAAACGGTACGCCAGGAGTAAAAAATACTCCTGATGGCTGGATGAATCGACTGTTAGCTGAATTGCCTCCAGATAGACCGACTCAGGCTCTTAACGTTGGGGTAATTACACCCTATATACTCAAAGGTGAAATGGCGATCGCTTCTCTTAAACCTGGCATAAATTCCGCAGCGCCAATTCCGACGGATCGTCCTCGGGTCAATAAAGCTTTTAGTAGTTTATATAGTGGGACAGATGCCTTGAGCAAGGCTTATCAAGATGGCAAAAAAGCCAGAGAAATAGTTTTAGCAGACTTAAACCAAGAGATGATTTTGGCTTCACGGGGGGCAAAAAGTGTTAACACCTTCGTCGATGATGCAGCCGAAGTAGCCAAGTTAATGGTGGGAAACGCCAAAACTCAATTAGCCTTTATGGAGATTGGCGGTTGGGATTCGCACATTGATCAAAATCCCGCTTTTGATCGCTTACTGCCTTCTCTGGGGGAAGGTTTGGCTACTCTTGCCCAAGGATTAGAAGCAATTTTTTCTGATACAGTAATTGTCGTCATCTCAGAATTTGGTCGGACAGTTAAAGAGAATGGTAATAAAGGAACAGATCATGGCTATGGGAATGCGATCTGGCTTTTAGGAGGAGGAATTCGTGGAGGAAATGTCTATGGAGATTGGCAAGGTTTGGATCAATCTGTACTGTATGAAGGTAGAGATTTACCTGTAACGACCGACTTTAGAGCAATTATTTCACCTATTTTACAGCAGCATTTAGCTATTTCCAATGCTAGTTTAAATCGGATCTTTCCTGATTATCAATTTACTAATAAGCTTTATTTTTTAGCTTAAAAAATCACTTAGAGTTTCATTCAAACATTTTATGAGCTATTAGCTAACCTGAGTTAAAGCAAGATTGTTTGAGTCAACCTAATATGAATATTATATTGAACTATTCCAGATACTTTTACCTTCATCTTCATTAAAACGATAGAATAATCCTTCATCCTTAAACTGATGCTCATCTAGTACATGATGAAATATACCTTTATCGAGCATTTTCTGCCCTAAATTAACTGCATCTTCCCGAGATAGTTTAGTCTGATCTACAATCCAGTCAATGGCTTCGTTGCCCAAAAAACACCGTTGAAACAGCTTTAATTTATGTCGGCGAGTTTTGATCTCTACTCCTTTTTCAGAACGCATCTCTAGGGCTAATTGTCTGATGCTAATTCGGTTTAAACTAGTTTTTGGTTTGGGGTTGGCGATCGCAGAAGTAGGTGGAGCATTTGAAGCTTGATGGACAGAGGTCGAAGTAGCAATAATATCTGATTTGTACTGGTTATTCTGCATCCAAATGCCAACACTATTTTTTTCTTTAACTAATAAAGTAGCAATTTTAGATCTTTCTTCATGGTCTAGATATTCTTCACGACACTCTTTGATAGCTGCTTCCATTTCTTCTTTCGGAAAAGCTTTGTCTCTAATAAACAAATTATCGTTGTAAATTATGCCTGATATGACTTTATCTCGGTCTTGTATCTTGCAATACTGTACCTGTGTATGATCTAAGAAAAGCATTTATTTTCTTACTCCTATATCTGCCCCTATAGTTGTTCAAAGTAATAATCAATCAACACAGTTATAACTCAACTTTCATCGTCTTAACTGTTATAGATAGTTGCTAGCATTTATCTTGAACTGGAACGATCGCACTGTATTCAAAATTGTTTAAACTGGGTTTAACCAAAAAATAATTTTGTTGGCTTAATTCAATGCTGTCTAACTCACAGTCTGTTTTGGGGGAGTGATAAGTCAACACATATTCTCGACCAATTAATGGTTTTGTTTCTGTCTCCACTTCTCCCTGCCACTGAGTCTTAGTAACTAAAATAACTAATTGATTGGCTAGTTGAGGAATTGCTTTAGCTACCTGTCTACGATAAATTTGGTCTAAGCTACCGAAGGGTGAGTCCATGACGATGGGGAAAGTGCTGCTATCATAGCCCATCAGAGTATTGCGCTGACTCCATTGCCTCACACGGTCAATAATGCCGCCAATAAACGACAAGCTTAAGATTTGGTTTTCTCCCGTAGAAGCTGCAACAGGTGCTTCTACCCCTGATGTATTTTCCACCAAGGTTAATCGATAATCACTGCTGAGTTTTGGGACATAAGGAGTAAAAGAAATAAAGCTAAATATCTCCTGGACTTTTTGTTCTAAAGTTAAACGAAACTGCTGTTCTAAGCGGATTCTAACTTCGTTTAAGCGGTCGATCGCATCCTGCGCCACCTGGATTCGCTTTTGAGCCAGCTTTTGTTTGTTTTCAGTTAGCTGATGTCGCGCTATGGTTTGACTTAGTTTATCTAGCTGTGTCGAGCGATCGCTTTTTTGCTGTTGATTTTCCCCCTGTTTTAAAATCAAGTTTTTTAGCTCATCTTCGATTGCCTCGATGTTTTGCTGTAGCTGTTGAGTATTTCGATGGGGATAGTTTTTTAGCTGTCTATTAGCTTGCTCTATCTCCGTTTCTATACGGTTAAGTTCGAGATATTGATGCTTGATTTCCTCTTGCTGTTGATCTAACTGGTGCCAGAAATTATCTGACTCTACCTTAATGTTGCTTACTTGAGATTCTAAACGAATGGCTGACTCTTCGATGTGCTTAATTTCAGCTTTTTTGAGCCAAGACTTAACTTGGTTGTAGGTTTTAGTCTCAGGGTTTAAAGCTGCGCCACAAAGGCAGCGTTGTTGTGCTAGTAGCTGTTGAATAAACTCTTGTTTGAGTCCACTAGAAAGTTGATGGCGATCGCGTAATGTCTGTAGTAATTCTCGGAAATTATCACTGATGGCTGGCAAAAAAACCAGATAGCTATCCCTCGACAGTAGTTGTTTTAGCTGGTTTTTGCGCTGGATAATCTCTTGTTTGAGTGACTTGTGCTGTTTGAGCAGTTTAATTTTTTGCTTTTGAATCTCATCTGCGCCACTAATTGCTAATAGCTGTCGCGAAAAATTCGCTTTTTTTTGTTCTAACTGAGTTACTTGAGTAATAATTTGAGCGATACGTTGATTGATCGCTTCACGCTCTTGCTCTAAATTAATTTGTTTTCTCAATAACTGTTTAGTTTGAGCATCTCCAAGTTCTTCTAGCTCTTCTTGCAAAGTTCTGCGAGCTTTTTTTAGATGATCGATCGCTCGATCTAAAATTTTGACTCCTAACAATTCTTTAGTATCTTCAGCAATACTAGAATCGTGATTGTGACGAAAAAAACCATCAATTCTTTCCCCATCAAAGAAAAAATATTGATGTAAGCTGGCAGGTAAAATTCGATTAATAATATCCTCAGGTGGTTCAAGAGGTGGATACCAGCGTCCATCGTCTCCTGCAACCAGCATAAATAAATTAGTCTGGCTGTACTGCACCTGATGCTGAGAGTCTTTGTTAGCGTAACACTTGCGCTTTAGCTGATAGAGTTGGCGATCGCGCTCAAACTGTAATTCTACCCAGCATTCCACCCCCTGTTCTGGTTTAGCTTCAATAATAGCTCGCTGATTAATTAATAGTTCTGGAGCAGCAAAAGCTGCGGTAAACTTTTCGTAGAGTACCCAGGTGAAAGCATTGAGAATCGAAGTCTTACCTGCACCGTTATTGCCATAGATAACTGTCGTGTTGCGATCGCCACTGGCAAACTTAATCTGAGGCGTTTTGCCGTAAAATTGCCGAAAATTACACAGTTGCAGGTAATTTAACTTCATTGCACAACTTGCTTAATAATATTGAGAATATCATCGTTAATATTACGCGGAGTCTTTAAATATAGCTTATCTTTTTCTAGCTTTAAAACCTGCTCAATTACTTGTTTTACTTCGGATGGCGCGTCGGTAATTGGCTCTTGAATCGAAGTTAAATCAGATATATTGTTTTGCCCTTTTTTATTCATTGTTTGACAATTTTTTAAAAGCTAATAGCTAGTCAATCAAGCATGAAAACTGATGTAAATTAGTCAATCACAGAAATTTAGGTTATCTTCGGTAAAAACATTTTATTTAGCTAATGAGTATTAGTAGCCTAGAATTTGAATTCGATCTAATGTGGGAAGAACTATTTCCCGATTTAGATTTAGCAACAGAAGTACGGCTAATTCCCAAGCGTCGGTTTAAATTCGACTATGTAAACTTCTCTGCCAAAGTAGCGATCGAAATTAACGGACAAATCTGGCATCAAGGCGGACACACCACTGGTAAAAGCCTGATGCGAGATTATGAAAAACTTAATTTAGCACAACAATACGGCTACTGTGTGTTTCAACTATCCAAAGAAATGATTACCGAAACTTGGTTAAGAGCGATCGCCGATACAATTCGTAGTAGGGGCGATCGGCCGATCGCCCCTACTACTGTTGACTGATTACTGTCTCTGGCGAAATATTTCATAAAGCGCGATCGCTGTTGCTACAGAAGCATTAAGACTGGGTGTTTTACCTAGCAAAGGAATTGCTACTAGCTGGTCACAGTTTTTTTCAGTCAACTGGCTCAAACCTTTACCTTCTGAGCCGACTACTAGCCCCACTGCACCATTGAAGTTGGTTTGATAGAGCATGGTATCAGTATCAGCGGTAGTGCCATAAATCCAAAAACCCGCTTCTTTGAGTTTAGCGATCGCTTGGTTGAGGTTGACTACTCTAGCGATCGCCATATTTTCTAATGCCCCTGCTGCTACTTTCATGACGGTGGAAGTTATACTTGCTGCTCTGCGTTGGGGAATAATTAATCCTTGAACCCCCAAAGCTTCTGCGGTACGAATGATTGCTCCCAAATTGTGAGGATCTTCAATTCCATCAGCAATCACAATTACTGGATCAGAGCTTTGTTTTGCCTGGTTAATCAGCTCTGACAAGTCCCAATAGGAATAAGGAGCAACTTGGGCGACAATACCCTGATGATTTCCTCCCTGAGTTAACTGAGACAGACGACGGGAATCTACCTCATCAATAATTGTGCCGTTGGCTTTTGCTTCTTTAATCAGGGGGTAAAACTGTCCATGAGCCATCAATTGATCAACGATCCAAATCCGATTGATTTGGCGATCGCCTTTCAAGACTGCCAACACCGCATGACGACCATAAGTTAAATCAATTTCTTCCTTCAGTTGTGATGAGGCGGTTGAAGCCGAAACTGAGGGGTTGCTTCTTTTTGGCTGAGCAGAAGTTTTAGGTTTCACTGGTAAGTCATCTCCAAAAATGGATTAAACAGAGGTTAGATAACTAGCTATTAACTCACGGACTAAATAACTAATAACTACCCCAAGTTAATTTTAGGGAATAAACGGATTATTACTTAAGTGAATCAAAATCTAATTTAGCCAATAATTCTTGTAACCGCTGCGGATTAGTCAAATGAAGATAGCCAATTAATGCTTCTAAGGCTGTTGCTTGCTGATAGGTGGTGCGAGATAAACGACGTGGTTTGGCTACACAAGCATTGCGTCCACGACGTAAAATTTCTTTTTCGGCATCGACTAAATAAGGCACAAGCACTGATAAATGAATCGCCTGACTTTCGGCTCTTACTTGGGTAACAACTTGGCTATGGTAATTAGCCATACGCTTTGGAGGCATTAAGAATTTGGTGCGAACATATAGTTCAAATACAGCATCTCCGATATATGCCAGAGCGATTGGTGACAACCTTTCAATTTGAGTTAATTGAGTTGTGGTCGAATCTAGCATAACTCCACAATTTGTCCAAGTTTGAGCCGTGTCTATTGGCGTATTGTTGTTTTTGTCTTGTTCTGATCAATTCACATCCAAACGGGACGTTAATTTTTGATGTTTTCCAGCGCCTCTTCAACAGAAGGCTGAAGAGAAAGAAATTTCTCTAGACGAACTAGCTTTACGGTTTGGGTAACTCGTGGATTAGTAACAACCTGCAAGCTTCCACCAGCAGTTTGTGCCTTTTTAACGAGCTGTACCAAAGCCCCTAAACCAGAACTATCAATAAAATCAATCTGTGCCAGAACCAAAATCAGATTTTTTGGTCCTTCGTCTATACAGTTACCAATGACCTTGCGGAATGCTGGTTCAGAAAAGGCATCTAATAATCCAGTAAGACGAAATATTTGGTGATTTTCCCTGACTTCACGGGTGCCTCTTAAGCTCACAGTCAGGTTTAGCTGCTCAGGAATAATCCCCTCCTCAACTGTACCTTGATGGTTATTAACAATCAGCACTTTACCGCAGAACGGCAGACTATTGTTAACTTTATCAATGGTAAAGTATAGCCCATTTTTAAGGGCAATGTTAATTAAGCCCTTGAAAGTAAACTTTGGTCGTATTTTGGTCGATTGAGCCATAAAAAGTTTAATTTATTTAATACTCACACAAAAAACCCTACTTTGATCGTCAAAGCAGGGTTGCAGAGCAAGAGGAATTAAGCTAAAAAACTTTGTATGACTGTAAAAACAGTAATTTAAATAAATTGCGTTGTGAATAAACAAAATATTATCGCTTTAAATTCTAGAATACATTCGTATAAATACTGAAGTTTAAAATTTTTTAATGTTTTTTAATTGCTAATGTAAAGTCTTACCTTTTCCCGTCAATTTGCCTCTCAAATATTCATAATGCTTATTGATCATTTAATCTCAAAACTCAACCAAAGTTGCTGGAAATTATTTAAAACTCAGCGGTGGTTCTTTGCATTTTTAGCTTTGGTGCTGTCGATCTCAGTTGCTATTTTACCTGGAGTAACACAGCAACCTATCGTTATTCAAACTTTGATTCGTGCCGATGAGGCTCAACAGTTGCAACCTTTGGTTAACAAATTTAATCAACAGCACCCAGATATTAAATTTCAAATTGTCGAAGCCCCCAGCGATAGTAACCAAGTCGAAGACTTATATACATCTTCCTTTCTATTGGGCAACTCTCCCTATGATGTTGTTTATATGGATATTGTCTGGACTCCCAAATTTGCGGCGGCGGGATGGTTAAGAAATCTTAGCGATCGCCTATCGGCTGAGGAAGCAGAACAATATCTGGAGGCAGATTTGGCAGGAGGAATGTATGAAGAGCAACTATACCGTCTTCCCTTCCGTTCTGATGCTGGAATGCTCTACTATCGTCAGGATTTACTAGAGCAAGCGGGATATGAACCCCCAGAAACCTTTGATGAACTATTAAAAATCTCCCAGGATTTGCAGCAGCAGGGATTAGCCGATTGGGGCTATGTATGGCAGGGTAAACAGTACGAAGGATTAGCTGCTATGTTTGTCGAAATCTTGCAGGGTAATGGTGCTTTTTGGGTCAATCCAGATACTTTAGAAGTTGGTTTGGATCGACCAGAAGCGATCGCCGCAGTCGAGTTTTTGCGCCAGACGATCGCTTCTAATGTTTCTCCCCCTGGTGTGACTACTTATGCCGAAGAAGAGACTCGCTTACTATTTCAAAATGGTCAGACGGTTTTTTTACGCAATTGGCCATATGTTTATAACTTGGCTGCCGAATCGGCGATCGCTGAAAAATACAGCATTAAGCCAATGGTGCATGCTGTGGGCAAAGGCAGCGGAGCAACTCTGGGAGGTTGGGGATTGGGCATTTCCACCAGCACCAAACATCCCGATGCTGCTTGGCAGGTAATCAAATTTCTTAGCAGTGAAGATGCTCAACGAGAGTTTGTTTTAGATACTGGTTTTGTCCCCAGCCGTATCAACTTGTTTAACGATCCTGAAATTGTCGCTAAATACGATTATTACCCTCAGCTACTAGAAGTAGTCCAAAATTCTGCCCTGCGACCGCCAATTTCTCAATATGCTCAAGCTTCAGATATCCTACAGCGTTACCTCAGTGCCGCAATAACAGGCAAAATAAGCCCAGAACAAGCAATGCAGACTGCTGCTAATGAAACTCGTAATTTACTGCAAAGATAATCACCAATAACCATGCTTAACAAACAAGAAAAACTCACAGGCTGGCTAATGCTGTTTCCAGCTTTATTTATTTTAGGCTTAGTATTTATTTATCCAATTGCCAGAGCCTTTTGGTTGAGCTGGTTTACCGAAAATTTAGGAACGCAGCTACAGCCTGTTTTTACGGGTTTAGGTAATTATCAAAGGATGCTCGGAGACGGTAGATTCTGGCAAAGCTTGTGGAATACTTCCATTTTTACCGTAGTCAGCGTTGCTTTAGAGTTGATTCTGGGTTTAGGTGTTGCTTTAGTGCTAAATAAATCATTTATGGGTCGTGGAGTCGTGCGAACCATTGCCATTATTCCTTGGGCATTGCCTACTGCGGTTATGGGATTAGCTTGGGCATGGATTTTCAACGATCAATATGGTGTAGTCAACGATATTCTGTTCAGGTTAGGCTTAATTGATGCAGGAATTAACTGGTTAGGCTCACCTGCTTTAGCTATGGTTGCTTTAATTATTGCCGATGTATGGAAGACTACGCCTTTCATCAGCATTATTTTACTCGCAGGTTTGCAGTCGATCTCAGAGGACTTATATGAAGCTCATAAAATGGATGGAGCAAGTCCTTGGCAAAGTTTTTATCAGATTACTCTGCCACTATTGATGCCACAAATTTTGATCGCTTTATTATTTCGATTTGCTCAGTCTTTTGGCGTTTTCGATTTAGTCCAGGTAATGACTGGAGGAGGCCCGGCTGGTTCGACAGAGACAGTTTCAATCTATATTTACTCTACGGTGATGCGTTACCTAGATTTTGGTTACGGCGCAGCTTTGGTAGTAATAACTTTTCTGTTGTTGGTCTTGGCTGTGGCAACTATTTCGTTAATCTTAAAGAGAATCCGTACCTAAATAATCTACTTAAATTTTAATTCGCTACTTTAGTTCTCATCTCACTTTATCCTTCATCCTCAAAAGAGGGAAGTATATCCCAAGCTTGGATAATCATGGTGCTTAACCACTTACGACGATCTAGATCCAAAACCAGATCATCTTGTAAAATAGTTTCCGTTAACTCTTCTAAAGATTGCCCCTGGCGACGAGCTATTTGAACCACACCAGCGATCGCAGTGGCAATAATTTCTTCGTTGATGGAGTTGTTTTTCAGAGCTAATATTTCTTCTGTGTTGGTTGGAATAGAGTAATCCATGGATAAAGTGAAGCGGTTTAAGCGCAAATTATAAGCTACGTATTATTGATGCTTAATTTTGTCATCATTAAAAGACAAAAATTAATAATTAGATAAGCTTAACTTATTAGTAATTAATTTTACCCAGCTTTAAAACTTCTTTAAAAATACATTAATATTAATTTGTAGATGAAAGAGTTAACCTATATAGAAATACCTACCCCAGATACAATCGGGGTAATTGAGTGGTTAGAAAATAAATGGCAACCACAATCGGGAACAAAAGTTGCTACCCGCGATGGGATTCGCCTTCAGTTTAATTCGCCAGCCTGTAGTGAGCTATCAATCTTTGTTTGGCAGCTACAGCGTACTACCTATCTGAAAATCTTTCAATGGGGTAACAAATCAATACCCCAAGTAGAGCAAATTAAGCAGCAGTTAATTAGAGAAATTCGGGTTAGCTTTCCCCAAAAGTATCCTGTTCCACCCGCGATCAATTTATCGCAACAGTCTATTTTTGAAGCTTTGGCGCAAGCCTATCCTAAAACAGTTCATTTCTTCCAGAAAATGCCCAATGGAGAGTACGATCTCAATCGGGTTTATTGGTGGGAAAAACGCTGGCGCGAGAGTGTTGAAAATCCGCAACAGCCTCGAGAAGTAATTTTTAAAAGTGATTCAGCTTCAAATAACCAACCAGAATACGATCTGATCTATATTGGTGGTGCGTTGGGAGTGATTCACGCTGCGGTGATGGCGCAAAAAGGCTATCGAGTGCTATTGGTTGAAAGACTACCCTTTGGCAGAATGAATCGGGAATGGAATATCTCTCGTGACGAATTCCAAAGCCTGATCGATTTAGGTTTATTTACTCCTCAAGAATTTGAATCGGTTATTGCAGCAGAATATATTGATGGCTTTAGTAAGTTTTTTGATGCCTACAATCCAGATTATTTGAAGGCTAAGATTTTACATACACCTAAGGTACTCAATGTAGCAATTGACGCAGAAAAACTGCTGCGCTTTTGTGGTGAAAAGCTAAGACAAGCAGGGGGCGAAATTTGGGATGAAACAGAATTTGTTCGTGCTGATGTATCGGATACAGAGGTTACGGTCAAGTTAACCCATCTACCAACTCAAAGCAGTAAACAGGCAACAGCAAGGCTACTAATAGATGCGATGGGTACAGCTTCACCGATCGCTTGGCAACTAAATGGTGGTCGTACTTTTGATAGTGTCTGTCCTACAGTAGGGGCAGTAATTAAAAGTGGTTTTGCCCCCGAAGTATGGGATAAAGATTACGGCGATGTTTTAAATTCTCATGGTGATATATCTAGAGGCAGACAGTTAATTTGGGAACTGTTTCCTGCCGGGGATGGGGAACTAACCTTTTATCTGTTTCATTACCACCAGGTACATCCTGAAAATCCTGGTTCACTATTAGAAATGTATGAGGATTTCTTTACCATTTTGCCCGAGTATCGCCGCTGCGATTTGGAACAACTGGTGTGGAAAAAGCCGACTTTTGGCTATATACCCGGACACTTTAGCACTAGCGATCGCGATCGTACCGTAGCCTTTGATCGTTTAGTGACGATCGGTGATGCTGCTTCTCTGCAATCTCCTCTAATCTTTACTGGTTTTGGTTCTTTGGTACGAAACTTAGAACGGCTTACTAATCTGCTCAATACTGCTTTAAAACACAATTTACTAACTGCCAAGCACTTAAATCAAATTAGAGCCTATCAAAGTAATATCTCTGTTACCTGGCTATTTTCCAAAGGAATGATGGTACCTACGGGTAAAACCCTGCCTCCCCAAAGAATCAACTCAATGCTTAATACCTTTTTTGGCTTACTAGCAAACGAACCTCCCGAAGTTGCTGATACCTTTATCAAAGATCGTACTGACTGGTTTACCTTTACTAGATTGGCGTTAATCGCTGCCCGTAAAAATCCGGCTTTATTAATTTGGATTCTGGAGATGGCAGGAAGCAAAGATCTGATCCGCTGGCTTGGATCGTATTTAAGCTTTAACCTAGATGCTTTAAGAAATCTGTTGCTGGCTAGCTGGTTTCCTGGTTGGCTGAAACAGTCTCAGCCTTGGTTAGAAAAGCAATATCCTAGCTTGTGGCTCAAATTGTTAAGCTTAAATTATCAATTACGGCATTCAACCAAAGCTGACGATTCAAACTATAAAGTCAACAAGAATACTGTTAGTAGTTCTTAGCTTTTAGCTTTTAGCTATGTCAGCATAATAGGCTGGGTCAACGATAGCTAAATTAGTTTTAACTCAGATCTTGCACCTCATGAGACAACAATCAGTTAGTCATTGACAAGATGTATCAACAATTACGATTAAAGTGCGCCCTTTAAAAGTAAAAGTAATTATATAGCTACTCATATTTGTCGGACTCAGTTTATGTCTTATCCTCGCGATCTGATCGGTTATGGCGCAAATCCACCTCATCCACAGTGGCCAAATGATGCCCAAATAGCACTACAAATTGTCCTGAATTACGAAGAGGGTTCAGAATATTCTATTCCCGATGGAGATGATACGGCGGAGATATATCTGCGGGAAGTTCCTGGTTCTTCGATGGGTAAAGGGATGCGGGATTTACAGGTAGAGTCGGTGTACGAATATGGCAGTCGGGTAGGATTTTGGCGGTTAATGCGTCTGTTTGCCGAAAAAAACATTCAGGTAACCATTTTTGGTGCAGCCTTGGCTTTGGAAAGAAACCCAGAAGCAGCTAAAGCGATCGCCAAGGCAGGATATGATATTTGCTGTCATGGTTGGCGTTGGATTGGCTACCACCTATTAGATGAAGCCGAAGAGAGAGAACACATCAACAAAGCCGTAGCGTCGCTCAAAAAGCTGACAGGCGATCGCCCTTTAGGTTGGTATTGTCGCTACGCACCCAGTCTCAATACTCGCCGTTTAATTGTCGAGGAAGGCGGTTTTATTTATGATTCTGATGCTTACAATGATGACTTACCCTATTGGGTAACAGTCGAAGATCGACCTCATTTGATTATTCCCTATACCTTAGACAACAACGATATGAAATACTGCGTTGCCCCTGGGTTTAATAACGGCAATGATTTCTTTACTTATCTCAAAGATGCCTTTGATGTCTTATATGCTGAAGGCGAAACTGCACCCAAAATGATGTCAGTGGGGCTTCATGCCAGATTAGTCGGCAAACCTGGACGAATTGCTGCTTTAGCTCGCTTTATCGATTACGTCCAAAGTCACGAGCGGGTTTGGATTTGCCGTCGTCTAGATATCGCCCAGCATTGGATTAAGCATCATCCTTATCAACAAGTCTGACCATCACTAAACGTCAAAATAATATCTTACTGCACCTGTTTGCTCGTCATTATCAATATGCGCCAAATTTTGCTTGAGAGCTTTATTTAATAAGCCTTCAATTTCTTCTAAGGGTAATTCTGTTGCCAACATTGCCTGCCCAATAGATAAGACATTGTCGTGAGCTGCAGCCGCTTTTAACAAGATTAACATGGGGTCAGTTTTTACTGGTGGCTCATTGTCTTTAACTAAAGTGACCTTGGGGCTATTGTTACGAGCCTCAACAGTTGATTCATACAACAAGCGCAGATTTCTTTCTCTAGTCATACCAGGGATGAGAAACAAATCCACAAACTGACCGAAACCAAAAAAACCTAGGGTAAAAAAATAGATTAAACCACTAGTAATCTTACCAGAATAAAAACGGTGGATACCACAAAATCCCATCAATCCAAAAGCCCATAGTATGTATGCTACTCCTGGATCGACCTCTTGCTTTTGCTGGTTCATTTTATAAATTAGGTCAATAATATCTACAATACTTTAATTATAGACATTTTGCTTTTATCGTTACTGCAAACTAAAAAAGTATTAATT
>JAIMKV010000060.1 GCA_020692205.1 Myxosarcina sp. GA_180221_E-2-1-MAG-40_15 | reverse complement strand
TTTGCTTCGAGCTTGTATCCTCCTTTCCAGTCTTCTACTACGTTAGTATCCGTATAAAGATTTGAATTGGAAATTTTAGTAATAGCCATAGTACTTTAAGTAACGTGATAATTAAATTTGTTTGTCTAACTTAATTACCTTTATAAAAGCTTTATCTTGGCTTCACAGTGACTTCATAACTTCTTGATAATGTTTTGTGATCACACAATTACAGTGAGACAAAAGTTTTCTACTGAGTGAACGTCATTGACGATGGGTTGATCGCAATACAACGCAATTATTAACAACAACCTAATTGTTATTTATTAATCTTCACAAAGTCAGAGTCAGCCCCGTCGTTTCATTTCGTAGCGAAGCCATGCCGAAGGTTTATCCTGCTTGACAGGACGGCGGGGTCTCTCTGACCTAACTGGAGCGATATTTGAGTAAAGTCTGGGTTACTGATGCGTTTAGCTACACGATCTGGAATAGCATAATCATCTAGAATATGAGCTTTACCAACTAAAACAGCTATCTGTGCATGAGGATGGTTTTGATAGTAGAGAGCGATCGCTTCTGCCATAGTTTCGTCCCACAATACCTGTACTGCCAAGAAATTTTCTAGATTATGACTGTTGCCCTGTCCCGATTCAACGTGCTGTTGATAGACTTCGGCTAACCTTTGGCGATATGCTGGGTCATCGAGTTTGAGATCTTTTCGAGATGGAATATAGCGAAAGTCGCTTCCTTCTAAGCTGTCTATTCCTAATGCGGCTACCTTATGAGTGATTTCAGACGGAGTATTTAAAGCAATTAAAGCAATTTGATGGACTTGAGCAAAACGCAGGATCGGGGCGTAAAATTCCCAGTCAAAACCCCAGCGGGACTCATATTCAGTCTGTTTTATTAGTTCCGCCTCGCTAATTTTTGATTCAACATAGCGATCTAATATGGGTTGAAACGGACGCTGGAACATCTCCAAGGCGATCGCTAGTTTTTGATCAGAGTTGGCTTGATTGTGATCCAGTTGGGTAATAATTTTTAACTGCGCTTCATGATTGGCTAAGCTATCGTGATTTTCTCCTAAGTAGATCACATCATGTTGTTTGATTTGACTCATGATTTCAGTAACTTCAGCAATAGCAATTGAGCCGTCGAGATCATTAATTAATAAGAGTCCTGCTAAAAACGCGCCGATAAAATAGACCAGGGCAGAATTAAAATTCATTCTATAGGATTGAATTAATGGTATTAGTTTTATGTGTGCCTAGAGCCTGTAGTTAATCATGGAACATACTAAATATTATGACGGTTAAAGATGCTTCTCTGTCTTCGCGATCGCTATCTTTAGATCATCAGAGTCTCGCTCAAATGCTGATTGAGCGGAAGAATATGCTAATTATTCAAGATCTCGATGGTGTGTGCATGGGTTTGGTTAAAGATCCCCTAACGCGGGTGATGGAAGCTCGGTATCTTGAAGCCGTTAAAGCTCTAGAGGAGCATTTTTTTGTCTTGACTAATGGTGAACATATTGGTCAGCGAGGAGTTAACGGTATTATCGAACGGACTTGGAACGATAGCAGCTCAATTAAAGAACAAGGGTTATATTTACCAGGTTTAGCTGGAGGTGGAGTACAGTGGCAAGATTGTTATGCTAATGTCTTTCATCCAGGGGTAAGCGACGCAGAAATGGCGTTTTTAGCAGCAATACCAAATAAAGTTGCCAATCAATTGAGAGAAATAGGTCAGCAGGCAAAATATGGTTTAAATCAGCTCCAGTTAGCCAAATGTATTAAATCAACGGTATTAGATAATACAATATCCCCGACGGCAAATCTCAACGTCTTTCATGAAATATTTAGCGATCGCCCTGAGTTATATGCGGAGCTTCAGCAGTCAATGAAAGCAATCACCGATAGCCTGCTTCAAGAAGCCAGACAGCAAGGTTTAGCAGATTCATTTTTTGTCCATCTTGCCCCCAACTTAGGCAGAGATGATCAGGGAGTAGAAATTATGCAGCCAGCCCAAGGTAGTGATTCGGGGACTACCGACTTTCAATTTATGCTACGGGGAGCAATCAAAGAAGTGGGAGTAGTAGTTATTCTCAATCACTACTACTACCTACAAACGGGGGAATATCCTTTAGGTAAAAATTTTCATGCCAGAGAAGCTCCTCATAAACAATCAGATTTACTTAAATTAGTTAAAGACAACTTTGCTGCTGAGATCATGCCAACTATAGTGGGAGCAGGGGATACAGTGACCAGCAAGGCAGTAGAAAACAACGGTCGGATTGAATTTAAGCGGGGTGGGAGCGATCGCGGATTTTTGGAACTAGTCCAAGCCTTAGGCAAAGAGTTTGATACCGATAATGTAGTTGTTTACGTCGACAGCAGTGGCGGAGAAGTCAAAAACCGTCAAGCACTAAAGTTAGATCGTAGCGATCCTAAAGCAGTTAGGGTGATACAAGGCCCTGGCGACTCTGGAGATACAGAAGATCCACTGACTTTAAATTTCGTTTTTCCTGGGGGACATCTAGAATATGTAGACTTTTTTTGTCAGCTAGCTAAAGCTAGAAAATTCCCTCAGTAATCTATAGTTAGAAGTCAGTAGACTTACGGCAAGAGAAGCGATCGCTTTTGTTATTCATCTGGTCTCTATTTAGAATGACCAGAATTACTCCTGTGGTTGCGTAATTTGCTTCAGTATCAAAAAAGGTGAGCTTAATTGCCCACCTTAATAATTAATCTATTTTTAGTTCAATCGAATTAACGAGTTGCTTCTAATAAGATCTGTTCTTTCACTGGAGTAACAGTAGTCTTACCCTCTTCGTCAATATCAACTAGGGCATTATCGCCGTCATTAACTTGACCAGAAAGAATTGCTTCAGCTAGGCTATCTTCCAATAATCGCATAATCGCGCGACGCAGAGGTCTGGCACCATAACTAGGATCAAAACCTTCGTCAATTACCTTGTCTTCAAAGGCAGTGGTAACACCAAGAGTAATCTCGCGCTGTTCTTCTAGTCTGGCGGATATCTCTTCGAGTAAGATACTGGCGATTTGTCTTACTTCTGGTTTGGTCAACTGACGGAAGACAATAATTTCATCGAGACGATTGAGAAACTCTGGACGGAAATAGTTTTTCAATTCCTGATTGACAAGATCTTTAATGCGGTTATATTGTGCTTCGTCTTGATCACTAGAGAAGTTAAAACCTAAGCCACCACCACCTTTTTCAATCACTTTAGACCCAATATTAGAGGTCATAATAATGATCGTGTTTTTAAAGCTAACTGTGCGTCCTTGAGCATCAGTAAGACGACCATCATCAAGCATCTGTAGCATCAAGTTAAATACATCGGGATGAGCTTTTTCGATCTCATCAAACAACACGATAGTGTAAGGCTGACGACGTACTGCTTCGGTTAGCTGTCCACCTTCGTCGTAACCGACAAATCCTGGAGGAGAACCAATCAGCTTAGATACAGTATGAGATTCCATGTACTCTGACATATCGACTCGTATGATCGCACTTTCTGAACCAAACATTTGAACAGCTAGTGCTTTAGCAAGTTCAGTTTTACCGACTCCAGTAGGACCAGAGAAGAACAAACTAGCGATGGGTCGCTCGCGATCGCCTAATCCAGAACGAGAACGTCGTAAGGCGCGAGAAACAGCTCTGACGGCTTCATCTTGACCAATAACGCGCTCATGAAGATTATCTTCAAGGTACATTAAGGCTTCTGATTCGGTTTCCGTCATTTTGGTAACGGGTACTCCAGTCCAAGCAGCAACAATACGCGCGATCGCTTCTTCATCGACGACAGGAGTTAAGGCTTCGGGATTAATCGTCGGCATATCCACCTGATTTTCTGATTTACCCTGCTGCAAACAGTGATTGAGATGGGTGCGTGAACCAGCTTCATCAATCAAGTCAATTGCCTTATCGGGTAAAAAGCGGTCTGTAATGTATCTTTCAGAGAAAGTTACCGCAGTTTTAATCGCTTCGTCAGTATATTTAACCTTGTGGAAGTCTTCGTAGGTTTTGCGTAATCCCTGAAGAATTGCGATCGCATCTTCAACCGAAGGTTCACCCACCATTACCTTTTGGAAACGACGTTCTAAGGCTGCATCGCGTTCGATATGCTGGCGATACTCATCTAGAGTAGTACTACCAAGACATTGGATCTCACCTCTGGCTAAGGCTGGCTTAAGCATATTAGCAGCATCCATCGCGCCGCCCATTGCCCCTGCGCCAACGATGGTATGAATCTCGTCAATTACTAGGATAATGTTACCCGCAACGCGAACCTCCTCCACAATTGACTTAAGGCGTTCTTCAAACTCACCTCTGAACTTAGTGCCTGCCAACAGCGAACCCATATCCAGGCTAATTACTTCCTTATCCGCCAAGAGAGAAGAAACATCACCATCAACAATACGTTGAGCTAGTCCTTCGGCGATCGCAGTTTTACCAACTCCAGGCTCACCTACTAAAATGGGGTTATTTTTAGTGCGTCTACCCAAAATCTGGACTGCTCTTTCAATTTCTGGATATCTGCCTACTACAGGGTCTAGTTTGCCTTCTCTGGCTAAGTCAGTCAGATTAATACTAAATTCTTTGAGCTTAGTTGGCTTTTCTCTACCGCCACCGAAACCAAAAGGATTATCTTTACTAGCAGTAGCAGCGACTACTTCAGCTTCGCCTAACTTTTTGATTAGATCGGTTCGTAGCTGTCTTAGGTTAACATTCTGTTTAGTTAATAATTTTACTGCCATGTTGTCTGTCTGCTTGATAATCGCCAACAGAATATGTTCGGGACTAATAAAATTACTTTTCAACTGACGCGCTTCATTGAAAGCCTGTTCCAGAATTCTTTTAGCTTTAGGTGTAAAGGGAATATTGGCGGGGATAAACCCCGAACCTTTACCGACAACCTCAATTGCCAACTCTCTAGTACTATCGAGGTCAATACCCAAATTTGCTAATAATTCTGCTGCTGTCGATGTCCCCTCCCCAATCACCCCCAATAAAATATGCTCCGTACCCACAAGATTATGTCCTGTGTTTCTGGCTTCCTCTTGAGCGAGGACAACATTTTTTATGGCTTTTTCATTGAAGTATTCAAACATAGTTTAAAAAACTCCTCTTGTTTATTAATATTTCTTTATCTTCTTGATCCAATTTATCGTTTTTAGTTACCAAGCTGTAGTCGTAAAAGCCGTAATCTCTGCTAAATTTTGGTCAAATAGCTAATATCTATAGTTTGAGCTACTTCTCATGATTGACGAAGGCTACATTAAGTATCAATGTGATTGGGATCAAGTTTCAGCGATCGCAGAGGCGGAAGTTGTTGAATTAAATCAATGGCGAACCAAGCTATATCAGTTGGGTTTGATCGGTCAATACGACAATGGAATCGGCTTTGGTAATCTCAGCGTTCGTCTTGCCAAAAGTTCAGAATTCATCATCTCAGGGACGCAAACAGGGGGAATTGCCAACTTAACGGCGCAGCACTATACCAAAGTTACTGATTATAACTGGCAACAAAACTACGTCACCTGTCAAGGATTAACCAAAGCTTCTTCCGAAACCTTGACCCATGCTGCTATTTATGTGGCTCAACCTCAAGTAAATGCGGTAGTTCATGTTCATCATAAAAAACTTTGGGATGAACTGCTAGATCGGTTTCCCACCACTAATCCTGATTGTGCTTACGGTACGCCAGAAATGGCCCAGGAAATTATTCGTTTGTGTCAACAACCACTAACTCAACAACAAAAAATTATGATCATGAGTGGACACGAAGAGGGGATCTTAAGCTTTGGAAAAAACTTGACTGAAGCTAACGAAATTTTACTCGGTCACTTGGCAGCTATTTGATGATTATTTGGAATATTGTCTTTAACTGATTGACTGATGCTGACGTATGGATAAAATAGGCAAAGTTTAAATATATTTATAGAAATGGAAGATGGCAAATTGATCCCTCGACTTTATCAGCCAAAGAATCATTTTATCGTGCTACCTTGGTTAGCAGCGATCGCTCTGGTACTCAGCGTGATGTTTAGTCCCGCTGCTACAGCCAAACTGTTTGATGGTCCTGTAGATCGACTTCCTTTGGAACAGAGGGTTTCCCTCAAAAAAGGAGAATTAGTTTTTTTGGGTAAAGCTGGCAACTATACCTCTCGCTTGCTGGTAAAAACTTCGATGGACAATGTTTGGCAGGTTTTAACCGACTATGAGAATTTTGCTGAATTTCTCCCAGGAGTGATCAGCAGTGAGGTGGTTGAGCATAATGGCGATCGCAAAGTATTTGAACAGATCAATAAAATCACCACTTTAGTTTTTAGTATTGAATCTAGAGTGAAGGTTGCCACCATCGAATCTTATCCTGAACAGATTGCCTTTGAAGCAGTAGACGGCGATTTAAAAACCATGGATGGGAAATGGATTTTAGAACCTGTATCACCTTATCCTAGTGCGCCAAGCGATCAAGTTTTAATTACCCATACAGTAATGGTCGAACCTGCTAATGCTCCCAGTGAGGGCATTTTTTTTCGGATCTATGAAGATCGTTTACAAGAAACTTTAAAGGCAATCAAGCAGGAGGTTGAGAAACGAGCCTCTCGATAAGTCGAGGGAGGTATTTCTAATTGGTCAGCATTAATTGCCTTTTGGCTTCGTATAGCAATAAAGCGGTAGCAACAGCCACATTTAAAGACTCTACGTTATTTGCTAGCGGAATTATTGCTTGTTCATCAGCAAGATCGATCAGCTCTTGAGATAATCCCGCACCCTCATTACCGAATAAAATCAAGCTAGGTTGGGTAAAATCTATTTCCCAGTAAGTTTTGCTGGCTTTAGAAGTAGTAGCAATAATCTGTACTCCCTGTTGCTGATATCGTCGAGCTAGTTCAAGTAAATTCTGATTAGTAGCAACCGGGACACGAAACCATTGTCCAGCACTTGAGCGAAGTACCTTGGGGCTATAAATATCGGTGCTATCTGAACTGAGCCAAAGTCCATCAATTTCTGTTGCTGCTGCGCTGCGGAGGATCGAGCCTAAATTCCCAGGATCTTGCAATCTTTCTAAAGCAATGCCTAACCTGGTTAAAATTGGCGCGGGCTTTGCAGGAGAACGAGTCGCGATCGCTACTACTCCATCTGGGTTAATCGTAGTGGCGATCGCATTTAGTACATCAGAACTAACCAATTGAAGCTCAAAGTTTTTTTCAGCAATTATTTGGCAGAGTGGCTGATGATTTTCTTGCCAACGCTCTGTATAAAAAATCAGCTCTAACTTATAATCGGTTTGACAAGCTGCTTCAATTAGATTTGTTCCTTCGATTAACAACAAGTTTTGCTCAAGTCTTTCCTTGGCTCGGTGCAGCTTACGAACCTGCTTGATCAAAGGATTTTTAATACTGGTTAAAATTATTTTTTCCCTGCCTGCTATTGACGAATAGCACGGTTCAAAGTAATACTTTGGTTGCTAAATAGTGCGGAACTCGGGACTTGAACCCGAATGTTTTAAGCAAACACTAGAATCTGAATCTAGCGCGTCTACCAATTCCGCCAGTTCCGCAAAAAAACCTGAGTACACCAAAACTTATTATGATTGACTTTTATGTTTAATGTCAAACAGCAAAAAAATCTCAGCTTGATTTTTTTAACTAGGCTGTTCAATTAAATTTTTGCAGTTTATCTTAAGTACTACCCAAACACTGAAATTAATATATTTATTATCAAGAGGATAAAGCCATTAACTCTATCTCTAACCCAACCAAAACTCAAGTTACTTCCAAAGATCCTCAAGCTGTATTAGAAATTTGGGGACGAGCTTCTTTAAAAGGAAATGTCAAGATTAGTGGAGCCAAAAATTCTGCCCTAGTACTCATGGCTGGGTCAATACTATGTCCTGGCAACTGTACTTTACGTAACGTACCCAATTTAGTTGACATCAAACGTATGGGTCAAATTCTCAAAGCTTTGGGGGTAAAACTTCAACGAGAGGGCGATGCGATAAAAATTGATGCTACCAATATTAATCCGACAGAAGCGCCTTATGAAGTGGTATCTCAGTTGCGCGCTAGCTTCTTTGTCATTGGACCGCTCTTAACCAGATTGGGTACAGCTCACGTTCCTTTGCCTGGAGGGTGTGCCATCGGTGCTAGACCAGTCGATCTTCACGTCCGAGGATTACAGGCAATGGGGGCTAATGTTTCGATCGAAGACGGCATTGTTCATGCGAATTTGGTCGGTAGGAAAAAGCGTTTACAGGGAGCTAGTATCTATTTAGACTATCCTAGCGTTGGCGCAACAGAGACTATTCTTATGGCAGCAACCTTGGCAGAAGGAGTAACCAAGATCGAAAATGCGGCTCAAGAACCAGAAATTGTCGATTTAGCTAACTTCTGTTGTCAAATGGGAGCAAAAATTAGCGGTGCGGGAACCAACACAATCACCATTCAAGGTGTTAGCGAACTAAATTCTATAGACTACAATGTTATTCCTGATCGCATTGAAGCAGGGACGTTTCTAGTGGCAGGGGCAATTACCAAATCAGAAATCACCTTGAGTTCAGTTATTCCCAAGCATCTAGCCCCCGTAATTGCCAAACTAAATGATATTGGTTGTCAAGTAATAATAGAGGAAGAAGAGGGTCCAGTTTTTGGCGGCAATATCAAATCAAAACGGCTGCGAATTATTCCAGGTGAACTAAGAGGAACTGATATTGAAACTCTTCCCTATCCTGGCTTTCCGACAGATATGCAGGCTCAGTTTACCGCCCTGTTGAGCATCAGCAAAGGCAACAGCGTCATTAGTGAAACCGTATTTGAAAATCGTCTACGCCACGTAGCTGAACTCCAGCGTATGGGAACTAATATTCGCGTTAAAGGTCATCATGCGATCGTCCAAGGTGTACACTCAATCTCGGGTGCGCCTGTAATGGCAACAGATTTAAGAGCCTCTGCTGCTTTAGTATTGGCTGGTTTAGCCGCGGAAGGAAAAACTACCGTCCACGGTTTACATCACTTAGATCGCGGTTATGAAGATTTGGAGAATAAGTTCCTCGGTTTAGGTGCGAGATTAGAACGGATTATTCCTGAAAGTACTTAGAAAAGTTATCTGATAATAATCATTAAGGTGATTTAGGCGATTGCTCTAAAGGACTCCTAAAGGACGACGCGAAGCGCGACACGAAGTTAGTACCACAAGGGTATAACATCCTTTAGGGCAAAAGTGCGGTCTTGGGACGGCGGCTTTTGAGAAAGAAGCTTCTTTCTAGGTCAGCTTTTGGGTAAGAATATTCTGACCCAAAACGTGACCGTCAAAACGCGCCTTGGCTTTCCCCGCAGAGCTTACGCTCAGATCGTCGTTTTCGACGACTGGCGACTTTTGTAAGAAGCTAGTCCTAAAGGATAAGCTTCGCAAATGGTTTACCATACCGCTTCGCGACGCGAAGCTAGTCCTTTAGGGCATATAACTTCGTGTCACGAAGCTAGCCGTTTGCGGAGCAAGTCCGTAGGACTCAGGCATCGCTTTTTTTACCCTGCCGCCTTGATCCCTCATTCCTTTTATCCCTCGTACTTTTTATGCGATAATCCATAAAAGAAAGATATTTTAATATTTGCTTAATATAAAGCAATGAATGAGCCAGCCAAAGAAGAACAACCATTACCAGAAGAAACTCGAGCAAAAGAGAAAACTCTGGCCGAACAAGCTCCACCAAGTTATGAATGTCGCTCTTGCGGCTATGTTTACGTGCCGTCCAAAGGAGATAATCAAGGCAGTGTTCCCGCGGGGACTCTGTTTGAAGATCTGCCCAATGACTGGCGTTGTCCCGTTTGTGGAGTTCGCAAGACTCAGTTTGTTAATATTGGAGCGCAAGGCGCACCTTCTGGCTTTTCTGAGAACTTAGACTATGGTCTGGGAGTTAATCGCCTAACTCCTGCCCAGAAAAATATTTTAATTTTTGGGGCATTAGGTTTAGGCTTCCTATTTTTCCTTAGTCTGTATGGTTTAAATTAGTAGATCTGTCTCAAAGCTAATGTAGGAAAAGATCGTTTACAGGCTCTTTTCCACTTAGCCTGTTGTTTATCTATAGTCAAATATTGCTTTTATCTGCTTAACCAGTCACAAAAACTTTATGAGTTCATTGATTAACAAATTAAAGCAAATAGCTATCTTATTTGCGCTCTGTATATTTTGTATTAGCTGTAGTCAAGTTCCCTCCACCGTAACTAACCCTTGGAAAACGCTTTCTTTACCTTCTGAAGCAATTTTTTCGGATATTGCTTTTACCAGCAATCCAGAGCGTGGTTGGCTAGTTGGGACTCAAGCAACCCTGTTTGAAACTAATGATGGGGGGGAAACCTGGACACAGCAAGCTATAGAATTAAATAATGAGAAAGTAGCTTTAGAAGCCATTAGCTTTGATGGTGATGAAGGTTGGATTGTGGGTCAACCGTCAATTTTGCTGCACACTGAAGATGGTGGAGATAGTTGGTCGCGCATTCCTTTAAGCTCTAAATTGCCTGGCGCACCACTTGACATTATTGCTTTGGGTAAGTCTACCGCTGAAATGGTAACAAATTTAGGGGCAATTTATAAAACCGAGGATGGAGGCAAAAACTGGAAGGCTTTGGTCGAAGGTTCGGTTGGGGTAGCCAGAAGTATTCATCGTTCTGAAGACGGTAGATACGTTGCGGTTTCTGCCAAGGGAAATTTCTTCTCCACTTGGGAACCTGGTGCAACTGAATGGACTCCTCATCAGCGAACTTCGTCGCGCCGACTACAAAACATGGGCTTCAATAAAGATGGCAGCCTTTGGTTATTAGCTCGCGGTGGACAGGTAGAATTTAGTGATACAGAAGATTATGATCAGTGGGGAGAACCTATTTATCCTGAGTTTTCTGCTAGCTGGGGTTTTTTAGATGTTGCTTATCGTACTCCCGAAGAAATCTGGTTGGCGGGAGGAAGTGCTAATCTATTAGTTAGTCCCGACGGCGGTCAAACTTGGTTAAAAGATCGCGATGTGGAGGATGCTCCGTCTAATTTTTATAAGGTGGTATTTCTCTCTCCCCAGAAAGGCTTTATTTTGGGGGAACGAGGAACACTACTAAAATATGTTCCCGAAGCTGGTGCTGCTGCTTAATTACTTTTCTTGGTTGTAGGCAGTTACCCTTGTTTCGTATTATATAAGCAGAAGTTTAAATCATTTAATCAGGAGAAACATAACATGGCAGGTGATACTGGTGAACGTCCATTTTCTGACATTATTACAAGTGTGCGCTATTGGGTGATCCATAGCATTACGATTCCGATGCTATTTGTAGCTGGATGGTTATTTGTCAGTACTGGGCTGGCTTACGATGCTTTTGGAACGCCTCGTCCTGATGAGTACTTTACTCAAGAACGAATTGAAGTTCCCGTAATTAGCGATCGCTTTGATGCTAAAGAGCAAATCAAAGAATTTAATCAATAAAAATATTTGACAACGATAGGTAAAACAACATGACAGGTAATAGCCCCAATCAGCCAATTTCTTACCCCATCTTTACGGTGAGATGGCTAGCAGTTCACACCTTGGCAGTACCTACTGTCTTTTTTCTAGGCGCGATCGCCGCTATGCAATTTATACAACGATAGGAACAACTAATGGATAGGAAACAAAACCCCAACAGACAACCAGTAGAGCTAAATCGGACTTCCCTTTATCTAGGGTTGCTTCTGGTTGCTGTGCTAGGCATTCTGTTCTCTAGTTACTTCTTTAACTAAACCAACAGAATTTCCCCCGATTTAAACTTTAATAGCAAGAGGAGACTTAATAATCATGTTTGCAGATGGAAGAATTCCCTTGTGGATTGTTGCCACAGTAGCTGGCATGGGTGTCATCGCAGTCGTTGGCATCTTTTTCTACGGTTCTTATGCTGGTGTGGGTTCAGGAATGTAAGATTCTACCCGACCACTTTTGACTCTCAAATCAAGCATTAACTTACGACCATAAACCGCTTAGTTCTCTGTGACTAAGCGGTAATTTGTTTTTAGCTAGGTTATTGTGATTAATTGTTATCGATTGAGATCCAAAAGCAAAAATTATGAGTTGGTAGATACATCTAGACCAATAAAATTGATCAAGCATCAACCATTATTTAAGCTGGTTTTTCCCTCATGTACCGTTTTAACCCACTTCAATCTTTTGGGACGGACGGACATTCTAGCAGTAATGCTCAGCATAACTACCTGCCAATGCACCATATAAACTAAACCAAGCAGGGATTGTCTCAGAGTAGTTAACAACAGTGGCAAATCAATCGTCTTTCCCGATGTAGTTTGGATCCGAATTAAACCGCGAAAGATGCCGATAAAGCCCCAGGTAAATAATAAAGCAGTGATCGGACTCAAAAGAGGTAAACGATGGCGAGCGATCGCCATAATGCCGTCTGGTACATTAGCTGCGGGTACAATATATTGCAGCAGCATCCAGCAGAGTAAATCTACTCTCTTGCCAAAACCCATTGGAGTGCGGAAAATATAGCGCCAGTAGTCAAGATAGCGTTGATAACCGCCTTCTGCCCAGCGGTTGCGTTGATGCCACAAAGAACTGCCTTTAGTAACTCCTTCTTCTAATACTGGTGGAGTAAGGAGAAAGCCGATTTTCCAGTTGTCTAGATGTAGGCGAATAGTTAGATCCAGATCATCAGTAATTGTTTCTTCATTCCAACCACCACAACTATGTAAAGCAGCGCGACTGATAAACTGACCATTGCCTCTCAATTCGCCAATACCACCAACGGCAATTCTTTGTTGCTGAACATAACTATCCAATGCCATCTCAGCCGCTTGCCCTTTGGTCCAAAAGTTTTCGGCTGAATTGGCGATCGCTTTTCTTACCTGAACCGCCCCCATGTCTCGATTGTCAAATAGAGGAACAACCTGCCGCAATAGATCGGTGGTGACTTTGGCATCGGCATCAAAAACCCCAATAATATCACCGCAAGTTTGGGGAATTACCTGATTTAACGCCCCTGATTTACCACCACCAGCATTAGCTGCACGATGAACAACCTTAAGTTGAGGATATGCTTTAGCTAGCCGATCTAAAATAGCTGGGGTGTTGTCCGTACTGCGATCATCGATTGCCCAAATTTCGTACTTGTCCTCAGGATAATCGAGATTACATAGCATTGCTATCAGATCGCTGATTACGGCTTCTTCGTTTTTTGCCGCTACCAGCAAAGATACCTGGGGCGCATTAGCTAGATCGTCATCGGAGAGGATCGGCGGGATTTGATCTGGTTGAGTCAACAAATAGCGTAATATTTGCGTACCAGCCAGAATGGTAAAGCCTAAAACCAGCCAAATTCCCCAGCTGATCAAATGCAGCAAAATAGTGGTGATCCAGATCGCCATCAATAAAAAAGCTGCTTTTTGTCTGCGCCCTGCTAATCCTTGAAAAAAGTCCGCTCTAAACTCTTCTTCGGCGACTTCTGGGTCGGATAGTTCTGATAAAAGAGAATTAATGGGATCGAATTCTGTTTCGGATTCTGCTTTTGACCAATAATTCTCTGTCATAATGTATGTTTCTAAATCTGCCCTATGCTCAAGATTTTAGGCGATCGCCATCTGAATTTTTAAATTAATCTTTCAATATTGTCAATCGCACTGGCTCAATTGTAGCGAAAAATGTAAACTTTTATGGCTAAAATTTAATACTTAGGGGGGTTGCCATACTGTTTTTGGTTTAAGGTTGGTTTTTAGTTAAATTAAGTAGCGATGGTATTTGAATTTTCTTAAATTTAGTCAAAGTTATAACAACTATGATGAGCAGTTGGATCACGGGGTTAGCGATCGCTTTAGCTTCAGTATTATGGGTAGAGTTGGTCAGAGACTTGTATCATACTTTATCTCATCTTTGGCAACCTTTATATCGCCTCCATGTCTGGCATCACAAAGTTTTTCGTCGCGATTTATCTGTAGTTAGCGACACGATTTATCGTCAGGCACATTGGTACAATGATGTACCCGAATCATTGATCATGCTGCTGCTGAGTATTTTGCCTTGGAGCGTGGTTTACACCTGGAATATTACCCCGCAGTGGGCAGCCTGGACAGGTTCTGTGTATACTTTGAGCTTTTTGCTAGGGGCGATCGCTCGTGGACTGGGTATTCCGTTGGTGGACGAATTGACAGATGTAACTCATCGCCCCGGAGAATTTACCAGCTTACCTTCGCGTTGGTTGGTTAATCGATCCTATCATTGGCGACATCATTTTGATAACCAAGATGCCTATTTTTCGGGAACTTTGACCCTGGTAGATAAGATCATGGGAACAGCACTATCTTTAAAAAATAAACGCATTGCTGTTACAGGAGCATCGGGTACTTTAGGCAAAGCTTTGTTAACTCAGCTACACTTGGCAGAAGCAAAAGTTACCGCCCTAACTTCTTCTGATACTGAACTGCTTTTAAATATTTCGGGGCAACAAACGCCAATTAACACAGTGTATTGGCAAATTGGACAGGAATCAGAATTGTTGGCTCAGTTAGATAAAATTGATATTTTAATTCTCAATCATGGGGTTAACGTTCACGGGCAGCGAGACGAAGCTGCGATCGCCAAATCTTATGAGGTCAACACTTTTTCTACTTTACGCTTAATTGAGTTGTTTTTTCAAACGCTTAAAAGTGATCGCGATATGCTCACTAAAGAGGTTTGGGTTAACACCTCAGAAGCAGAGGTAAATCCCGCTTTTAGCCCTCTATATGAACTAAGTAAAAGAACTACTGGCGATCTAATTACTTTGCTCCGTTTAGATGCTCCCTGTGTGGTGCGCAAGCTGATTTTAGGTCCTTTTAAAAGTAAGCTTAATCCTGTTGGAGTGATGTCTGCTGATTGGGTAGCCCGACAAATTATTAATCTAGCTCGCCGAGATGTCCGCAATATTATTGTTACGATTAACCCCCTCACCTTGCTTTTATTTCCGCTTAAAGAATTTTTTGTGGCTAACTACTTCAAGTTTTTTAGTTCCTCTAAAAACTTGCCTAACAAGTAGCAACCCCATGATGATAATCGAACTAAGATAATAATAGTTTAAATCTTCTGCTCAAGATTTACTTTAAGGGCGTAAAATCACCAGTGCGGCAGCAGTTTCAATTCATTGAGAAGCAAAACTAAAAGCGATGTTTTTACCACCGTTCTAGATTTAAAGTCTAGCTCTACACAAGCTAAAGGCTTATATAAATCAAAGTATTGACAGTTATTATCCGCTCCAAGGAACTATTCAAAAGCTTAATTGCCAGTGATGAAATAGACTTATGCCTCAAGAATGGGAATCGTCAGATTATCAGGATGCTCTGCAAGAGTTAAATCTTGAACTACAACAAAATCCTCATGATGTTGCGGTTTACTATCGCCGCAGTGAACTTTTTTATGCCCTAGAAAACTACAGTGCGGGGATTAAAGATCTAGACGCTATCTTACAACACGACGAGCAAGATGCCTTAGCCTATATGTTTCGTGGTTATGGCTATGGGCAACTCAAGAATTATCCCCAAGCGATCGCTGACTACAGTAAGGCAATCGAACTATGTCCTAACTATAGCAAGGCATATTTCAATCGTGGAACTATTTACAATCAGTTAAAACAATATCAACATGCGATCACCGATTTTAATCGCGCTATTATACTTAATCCCGAATATCTTGATGCTTACTACAATCGTGGCATTGCACATAATAAATTAGCACAGCATCAAGAAGCGATCGCTGATTATACTCAGGTAATTCGCCTCAATCCTGATGATCAACCAGCATATTATAACCGTGGGAATACTTACAATAAACTCAAGCAATATTCTCAAGCAATAGCAGATTACGAGCGGGCAATTGCCCTCGATCCTCAAGACTTAGAAGCTTATTATAATCGTGCTAACGTTTATCACAAAACCCAGGTTTATTTAAAAGCGATCGCTGATTATACCCACGTAATTAAACACAATCCGCGTCACGCACCAACTCATTACAATCGAGGAACAACTTATTTAGCGGCTCAGTATTTTCCCGAGGCGATCGCTGACTTTACCGCCGCGATTCGTCTTAACCCCAACTATGCTGAAGCTTACTATAATCGCGCCGTGGCATATAACAAAATTAAAGACTATCAAAAGGCGATCGCCGACCATACCAAAGCAATTGAGCTTAAGTCAGACTACGCTGAAGCATACGGCAATTTGGGGCTAGTATACCAAACTTTAGGCAAAAAACGCCAAGCACGAGCGAATTTACAGCAGGCTGCGACACTGTTTAAAGAACAAAACAATCTGGCTTTATATAAATACGTAGAGCATAAATTAGCTGAATTGAAATAGCGCCAAGGCAACCAAAATAGTTGCCTTTAAATCGCTGAATTTCGTCGGTAGATAATTTAAATAGACAAGCCGAGATTTAATCCCAACACAGCATGAACCACCATAATCAGCAGTGCCACACTACCTACATAAGCATGAACTGTTCTGGCGGTTTCTTGATTACCAATAAATCCTGTAGCAGCCAGCACAGCATTGATAGTCAATAAGGCAATAACTACTGTTCCTGTTAAAAAATGAGGACTTTCTAAAATAGGCTGCCCTTGCATTACCAACGATAAAACTCCACCCGTATAGCCAGAAACCAAAAAGATATACATTAAAGGCGCGATTTTACGGTGATCAGCGCGGCTTTTGAGGGCAACTTCCGTATTGGATATTGCTAAAGTTCTACCACGCCATCCAGCCAAAGCAGCGGCACTACCCATGACAAACACGACGATGCTCATCATTACAGGATGTCCCCAGTGTATTATCGGTTCTGGTGTGCCTAAACTATTAAACCAATTTGCGATCGGTTCGATTGACGACCTTAAGTTGCTCATTTGCTATTTATGTAACTAAACTTCATAACTCCATTTATAACTATACATAAATAGCCATACCTAATTGTTTAGTTAAAGCCGAAGCCCGTGGCGCGATCGCAATTATCGCAGAATAATAGAGTACTAATTAATTTAATAGCCAAAGAAATTTTTTAGGCGTTGGTGAATGCGATCAGGTTTTGCTTTTCTGCAATCTTCTTGAAATAAAATATCTAATATTTGATTAAGATTTTGTTTATGGTCAACTTTAGTCTCTGAGTAAATTATCCAGTACTGGTTGACGAGAATGCTGTAATTGAATCGGGGCTTTTACCGTTGAGCGTTTTTTTAATACTTCTTCTGCACCTAAAATATCCAAACTTTCTAACAAGGCGTTTCTGACTACAGGTGGTTGAGGTTCGGATAACATTAAATGATAATATTCAATTGATTGACAGTAATGTTCTGAGGACAAGTGATTACTCACTAGTAGACGAGTTAACTGTCGAATTGCAACTAGGCGTTTCAGGCGATCGCTATGGCTCAAATCTTCGATCAAGCGATCTAACTTTGCTTCTAACGAGTTCGCTTTTCTGCCCCATAAAGACCACATCAATAAAGCTAGGGTAGTTAGACTAGAACAACCCTGAAGAATTGCCCCTGTTGCTAACCACTGGTTTTCAGCATCTGCCCAAACAGAAGCAGCTAGATAGGTACAAAAAGCGCCAGATGCCCCAGTGCCAACACTTAAAATCAGTTGACGGTTAGAACCTACACAAAAATCGCGCCACTTTTGACAATAGCGGGCAAAGTGAGAATTTTGCAGTAGATAGCAGATGGACATCAAGCCTATACCAACGGTGGTAGCCAGAAATAACTTCCAGTTCATCCACCACAAGAAAGCAAAAACTAAAAAAAAGAATGCTCGTCCATTGATTCGACGTACCTTCTCGTCTTTAATCAACCGGGTACAAATCTGGAATATTTGTTGCCAACTAGATCTTGCTTGAGACACTAAAGATTTACCAATCCTATTTCGATACAATATACTATCAATTTTTAACCCTTGGTAGCTTTTTTGAGAAACAGTTATATTTGTCGGTTGAGACGGCGATCAAGTTTTTGCCCCCAAACTCCCACAGTCGCCAGATAAATGCCCCATGAAGTTCGATTACTGCGACATTAGGTAGAAATGTATTTTCAACAAAGCGAGTATTTACATCTACCGCAGTAACTTTCCCAGAGATTCCAATCTCTTGTGACATCCATCTCATAATCGATCCTGCACCGGCACCAACTTCAAGGCATTGCCAACCTGTAGTTAAACCAGTAGCCAAAATTCGACGGCGACTAGCAGGATCGGATACTTGTTCTAGTATTTGTAGCCGTTTTAGCTCAGAATCAAATTGTGTGTTGGTAAAAATATATTGAGATTTCATTTTTAATACATACTGCTAAATTTTATCGACTAATTTTGAGTAAATTTACTTGATTAATTCAAGTTGCATCTTAACAATTTGTTTGACTCGTAATTGCGTATTTTTGGTAGATTAATCAACTATTTTTAGATATTACTAGATCGATAATTTGCCTAGACTAGATAATTCAAAAGAACGTGGCACAATTAGTTAAATTGTGAGTACCATAGCAAAATTACTAAGCACTTTCGTATATATGTCAAAATCATGGCTGACATTTAATAGTTTATTATTAGTATTTTTAATTGGATTACTAGACTATTTAATACTTGCCGATCTTTCTTTATCTATTTGCTATTTAATACCAATAGCGATCGCTACTAGATATGTGGGCAACAGAAATGGTATTTTACTTTCAGTTCTTAGTACTTTGTTATGGTATATTGCCGAAGCTACTGCCAAAGCAGATTTACCTTATTTAATCTTAATTTGGAATACGCTGGTTAGATTAAGTGTATTTTTAATTGTGGTTTATTTGCTGTCAGCGCTTAACGCGGCCTATGAAAAGGAGAAAATCATGGCGCGCATCGATGACCTAACCAAAATTTGTAATCGGCGTCATTTTTTGGATATTTTACAAATAGAAACTAAACGATCAATTCGCTATGGACGCTCTTTAACTTTAGCTTATTTTGATGTCGACAATTTTAAGTTGGTTAACGATCGCTATGGACATCATCAGGGAGATGAATTGTTATATCTAATCGCCAATACGGTAGAAAAAAATATTCGCGAAACTGATGTAGTTGCTCGTATGGGTGGAGATGAATTTGCTTTATTACTACCAGAACTAGATTGTAAATCGGCGCATTTAGCCTTACAACGCATTCAAAACCAGTTAGTAAATGCCGTAAAACCTAAAAATTTTGAGGTTGGTTTTAGTATTGGTGCGATTACTTTTGTCAGCTTCCCAGATGCCACTAATAAAATGTTAGAGCAGGTAGATTGTTTAATGTATCAGGTGAAAAAAAATGGCAAAAGTAAACTGAAACACAAATGCTACGCTGACAATAATCAAAATCTAAACAGTTAGTTGAATGCCAGCTTAATTGCTATATTTATTAACATTCAATTAATTCTGATTCTAAAATTGAACCATCAGGATTTTCCAAAACAAAACCTGCATCTCGAATCATAGCTAGATCGGCACTAACAGCTTGTCCTGCGGTAGTTAGATAATCGCCGACAAAGATTGAGTTAGCGGGATACAAACCCATTACCTGTAGCGATCGCAAATGAACTTCCCTGCCGCCAGCAATTCTAATTTCTTGTTGGGGCAAAATAAACCTGAACAAATTTAAAATTCGCAAGCAACGACGAGGATTAAGCTGATTAACATCCCCTAAAGGTGTTCCCGCAATGGGAATTAAGAAATTAATTGGTACACTAGTAACGTCTAACTCCCGTAGAGAATAAGCCAAGTCGATAATATCCTCATCGGTTTCATTCATCCCCAAAATACCGCCAGAACAGGTGGTAATCCCTGCTTGCTGCACATTTTTAATGGTGGCAACGCGATCGCTAAATGTATGAGTACTACAGATATTCTCGTGATGATTTTCCGAAGTGTTCAAGTTATGATTAACCCGATCAACTCCAACTGCTGCCAAACGTCGAGTTTGCTCTGCACTCAATAACCCCAAACAGGCACAGATTTTTAAATCATGTTTGCTCTTAACCACTTCAAAAGCTTCTAAGACATGGTTAAATACCGATTCCGAAGGCGATCGCCCTGAAATTGCCATACAAAATGTACCCGCTCGTAAACTAGCTGCACGATCTGCTGCTTGAAGAATCTTTTCTTGAGCAATCAAAGGATATTTCTCAATCTCTGCCGTAGAGATTTTAGACTGAGAACAATAGTTACAATCTTCTGGACACAAACCACTTTGAGCATTGAGTAAAAAGTGTAGCCTGACGCGATTTGACCAATAATAATGACGCACTTTGTAGGCTGCGGCTAACTGTTCGAGCAATACTACATCTGTTGCATTTAAAATACTTTTAGCTATAGTTCGGTCAATCAATTCTCCTGATAGAGAAAGTTCTGCTATGGCATTGTAGTCAAGATTAGTCATGGCGATTACGTTTTGCGCGATATGCGAAGCGGTATCCTTTAGGACGCGGAGCTAGTCCTTTAGGATACCCTAAGGAACGCTCTTTATCGATAAGAGAACCCTTTTGTTTTATCACGATCAGCCTAGATTAAATCAAGAAAAAGTTTTAAGAAGTAAAAAGTCCTAAAGGATAAGCTTCACAAATCAAAAGCACCACAAAGGCATAGCATCAAAAGTTAATTGGTGAATAAAAAAGCGTTCGGGAATTTCTGCCTGTTGTTTTAGGAGAAAGCGATCGCTGAAGTTTGAGTTAGCAATGGCCTGATAATATTCTCCCTATCTTTCAACAACCACCTCATAGCCCTGAACTTAATCCAATAGAGCGTCTCTGGGAATAGATTAAACAAAATTTAGGTTGGCTTGATTGTACTAATTTAGAGCAATTGAGACACAAACTTACTCAGCTTCTTAACTCTATTTCATCCGATCTAATCGCGAGCATCTGTAGATGGGATTACATTACCAAGGCTTTATTAAGTGCAACGTCATAGAGATTTGGTATGACTCAAATCAATCTGGTTTAGAAAATCGATAAATGCCCAGACTGCATAAGATAAATCTGCGTCTTTAGGAGTTGCCACTCCCACAATTCGCTGTAGAGGTTTGGGTAGCTGGCAGACGCTAACACCTTGGGGAATGTGAAATACAGATAGCTGTGGTAAAATAGCAGCACCTGAGCCTGTAGCAACCAGGTTAACGATAGTATCACTTTCACGGACTTGTTCGGCGGGCTGAAACTGATAACCCTCTGCTTCAAAGTAATCTTCGATCTGTTTAAAACAACTATTGTGGTTAGGATAGGAAATAATCGGGATCGAAAGTAATTGTGTCCAGCTAATTTGATGGCGATCCTTCGCGGCAACTAAATCTAGGTTGGGTGGCAAAAGAACAACATAATCATCCCGCAGCACTTCAATAGTTTCGAGATCTTTGGCAGTCGGTAAAATAGTAAAGCCCAGATCGGCTTTGCCTTCGTAAACCATTTGCTCTACTTGAGGACAATCTTTTTCCTCAACAATTTTGATCTCGATCTGGGGATGCTTAATTTTAAAAGCGGCTCTAATTTTTGGTAATAGCTGTGCTGATGCACCACGAAAAGCGGAGATTCTAACTTTTCCGCCTCCCAGACTTTTATAGCGGTTTGCTTCGTGCCCAATAGCTTCAATCGACTGTAATACCCGATCGCAATATACTAAAATACTTTCTCCGGCGGGGGTAAGATAAACGCCTTTTTTGCCCCGAAACAAAAGTTGAATTCCTAAGTGGTTTTCCAAGGTAGCGATCGCATGACTCACAGTTGGCTGTGTCAGATCTAACTCCACTGCCGCCTGACTAAAATTACCACATCGGGCTACTGCCACAAATGACTTAATCTGAGAAAGCTTCATTAGCGATTTGTCCCAGTTACTCTTGTCTCCGTATTATACAAAAGCTATTAGCCATTAGCTTGACGTAAGGATTTAATCGTGGCGATCGCGGTTTTGCCGACAGTGGCAATTTCTTCGGGAGTGTTAAATCGACCCAGGCCAAAGCGTAAAGAGGCTTGGGCTAGTTTTTCATCCCGTCCTAAGGCGGTTAAAACATGGGAAGGTGCAGTAGATTCAGCAGAACAGGCAGAACCAGAAGATACAGCCACCACCGATTGCAGTCCTAATAATAAAGCTGAGCCGTTGACCCCTTCAATGCTAATATTGAGATTATTATGGAGGCTCTGTGCAAAATTACCGTTAAGATGGATTCCTCCAAGTGATTCAAACATTGACCAAAGTTGTTGCTTTAGCTGCAACAAACGCGCTGATTCAGTTTCCATTTCTGATTCGCCAATTTCCAATGCTTTAGCAAAGCCAACGATCTGCGGGGTATACAGAGTACCCGATCGCCTGCCTTTTTCCTGTCCTCCTCCTTGGATTTGCGCCGCCAATTTAACTTTAGGATCGCGACGACGCACATATAAAGCACCAATTCCTTTGGGGCCATATATCTTATGCGCAGTAAGCGACATCAGGTCAATATTCATGGCACTTACGTCTAAAGGTATTTTAGCGATCGCCTGTGCTGCGTCAGAGTGAAATAACACCCCCCGCTGATGACAAATTGCGCCAATTTCCGCTAATGGTTGCAATACGCCAATTTCATTGTTAGCTGCCATTACTGAAACCAAAATAGTATCTTCACGTATGGCTGCTAGTAATGTTTCGAGATCTAACAAGCCATCAGACTGTACGGGAAGATAAGTGACTTCAAATCCTAATGTTGCTAAATAGGCACAGGGATCTAACACCGCCCGATGTTCGGTAGCGACGGTAATTATGTGTTTTCCTTGATTAAAATAAGCTTCGGCAACACCTTTAATTGCCAGGTTATTAGCCTCCGTTGCCCCACTAGTGAAAACAATTTCTGCGGGAGTGGCGTTGATTATCTTAGCGATCTTTTCTCGGGCATTTTTGACGGCGGCACTGGCTTCCCAACCGTAGACATGAGTATTGGTAGACGGATTGCCAAAACTCTCGATAAAATAGGGTAACATCGCTTCTAACACCCTTTGATCCATTGGTGTCGTTGCATGAGCATCAAGATAAATCGGACGTTGAGACATTTGCAGTTATTAATCGGCTATTTAATTTAAATTTAACAGTTTTGCGTTTAATAGATTTTAGGCGTAAGTTACTGAATTAAAATAGCTATTATTCATACTCCACTAAATTAATTATGGTAGAATGCGCGATCGCTTTAGGTAGTAATCAGGGCGACTCTTTAAATATTTTAGAGAGTTCTCTTGCGGCACTCAATCAAATTCCTGGAATTAATCTTCAGCAAACCTCTAGCTGGTATCAAACCAAGCCTGTCGGCACACCTCAAGCTCAACCCGACTATCTCAATGGCTGTGCTTTACTCTCGGCAGAACAAACTCCCGAAGAATTATTAGCTATCTTACAGGCTACCGAAATCCAGTTTGGCAGAGTGGGTAAAGGTACATTGCAACCTAGAACTTTGGATTTAGATTTACTGCTGTATGGTGACTTAGTTCTCAACACTCCTAATTTGACTATTCCTCATCCTCGAATGCGCGATCGCGCTTTTGTCCTAGTACCCTTAGCCGAAATTGCCCCAGACTGGATTGAGCCAGTTTCAGGAACTAAAATTGCTAAGTTACTCAGAAGTGTCGATACTTCTGGAGTGCAACCATATATTACGGCTTAATAATTCGGCGTTGCTGATTTGGAACCTAAAATTACTCATCAATACTGCTTTTAGTTATTAGCTTCTTGGCGCAGTCGCTCAAAGTGCGGAAACCTTCAAGATCGCGCTGCGCCGCTTTTAGCTGTGGTTAATGATTAATTGCTAAAAATCTTAAAACAGATCTAGATTAGTGCCAAGAAGCCCAATTCAGTGCGATAAAGTCGTAGAGTAAAGATACTGATTGGCGCAGATTCATGTCCTCCGAAAAACATCATCAAACAGATCGAAATATCATTACTGATTGCAGTAACATTGATAAATCAAAGCTTTCACCGATGTATCAACATTATGTTGAGGTGAAAGAACAATATCCCAATGCGCTGCTGCTATATCGAGTTGGCGATTTTTTTGAATGTTTTTTTCAGGATGCTGTGACCATTGCTAGAGAATTAGAATTAGTTCAAACCAGCAAAGAAGGAGGAAAAGAGCTGGGTAGGGTGGCAATGACAGGAGTACCCCACCATGCTTTAGAACGCTACAGTACGATGCTGGTGGAAAAAGGCTACGCGGTGGCAATTTGCGATCAGGTAGAGGATGCCGCCACTGCTGCTGCGGAAAAACGGAATTTAGTCAAAAGAGAAATTCAGAAGTTACTTACCCCTGGTACTTTGACTGATGATGGGATGTTGCAAGCACGTCAAAATAATTTTTTGGCGGCAATTGTAGTTGCAGGAGAACATTGGGGTTTAGCTTACGCAGACATCTCTACAGGGGAGTTTTTTACGAGCCAGTCTAGCGAATTAAGTGCTTTAACTTTAGAATTAATGCGTTTACAGCCTTCAGAAGTTCTGATTCCTGCTAATGCACCGGATATTAATGGTTTGCTTCGTCCAGGAGAGAAATCTGAGTATTTAGCCGATTATTTACCTGATAGCTTTTGCTATTCTTTGCGATCGCAGCAGCCGTTTACTCTAGTTGAAGCCAGCCAAAGGCTTAAAGATACATTTGGGGTAAGCTCTTTAGAAGGAATGGGGTGCGCTAATCTGCCTTTAGCCGTTAGGGCGGCAGGAGGTTTATTAGAATATGTTGAGGATACCCAAAAAGCTTATCAAGTTCCGTTGCAGCCGCTGCGCACCTATAGTTTGGCAGACTATTTGCTTCTCGATCATCAGACTCGTCGTAATTTAGAGATTACCCAAACTATTCGAGACTGTACATTTCATGGTTCTTTGCTCTGGGCATTAGATCGCACTAGTACAGCAATGGGTGGCAGAGCATTAAGACGTTGGCTCTTGCAACCTTTGGTTGAGATTAAGGGGATCGCTGCCAGACAAGATACGATCAAAGAACTGGTGGAAAATACTTCGATGCGCCAGGATTTGCGCTCAATGCTGCGTAAAATATATGATATTGAGAGATTATCGGGCAGAGTTGCTTCTGGTAGCGCCAATGCGCGAGATTTATTAGCCCTAGCTGAATCACTAGTTAAATTAAGTGATTTATCAGCGATCGCTTCCTTTGGTTCTGCTCCTTATCTTAAAGCCTTACATAAAATTCCCCCAGAATTGGAACAGTTGGGGACATACGTTGTTGAGCGATTAGTTGAGTCTCCACCCCAACAGTTAAAAGACGGCGGAATTATTAAAGATGGGATAGATTCGCGACTAGATGAAATTCGCCAAAGACTAGAAGATGATAAGCAATGGCTTACGAACCTGGAAGTAACCGAAAGAGAAAGAGTCGGCGTAGCTAATATCAAGGTAGGCTATAACAAAACTTTTGGCTATTACATTAGTATGCCTCGTTCCAAAGCCAGTCACGCTCCCGATCATTATCAGCGTAAACAAACTTTAACCAACGAAGAAAGATATATCACCTCAGAATTAAAAGAGCGCGAAACTAGAATACTAACGGCGAAAGATGACTTAAACAATCTTGAATACGATATTTTCACCGAATTACGAGCTACTGTAGCCGAAAAAGCCCAAGAAATCCGTAGTATCTCCAAAGCCGTGGCGGCGATCGATGTTTTAGCAGGGTTAGCCGAAATTGCTGTCTATCAAAACTATTGCTGTCCTAAAATGGTTAAAGGGCGAGAAATAAATATTATTGAAGGCAGACACCCTGTAGTCGAGCAATCTTTAGGTGAAGGCTTTTTTGTGCCTAATTCAGCCCAAATGGGCGAAAAATATCCAGATTTAGTTATTCTAACTGGCCCTAATGCCAGCGGAAAAAGCTGTTATCTGCGACAAATTGGCTTAATTCAACTAATTGCTCAAATTGGTAGTTTTGTCCCTGCTACAGAGGCTAAATTGGCGATATGCGATCGCATTTTTACCCGTGTTGGTGCAGTAGATGACTTAGCCACAGGACAATCTACTTTTATGGTAGAAATGAACGAAACTGCTAATATATTAAATCACGCTACCCCCAAATCTTTAATCCTTTTAGACGAAATCGGCAGAGGCACGGCTACCTTTGACGGGCTTTCTATTGCTTGGGCAGTAGCAGAATACTTAGCCACCGAGATCCAAGGACGGACTATTTTTGCTACCCACTACCACGAATTAAACGAACTGGCTTCAATTTTGACTAACGTTGCTAATTACCAGGTAACTGTTAAGGAAATATCCGATCAGATTATCTTTCTCCATCAGGTAACTCCAGGTGGTGCAGATAAATCCTACGGTATTGAAGCAGGCAGACTGGCAGGTTTACCCTCTTCAGTAATTGATCGAGCAAAACAAGTCATGGGACAAATAGAAAAGCATAGTAAGATTGCCCTGGGTTTACGCCAAGGAATTGAACAGATACAGCCGAAAAAAAATGACGATGGTAACACTATGGAACAGCTAGATATTTTTGAGGATTAAAATTCTATCTACAAATAGAAGATTACTAACTCTGATTCAATAACTAATAGCTTACTAACTAAAATTACCATAGTCATGATGAACTATTTTCGTCCTGCGATCGCCTCGATCCAAGGCTACATTCCTGGGGAACAGCCCAAGCGAGGAACACCAATCATTAAACTAAATACTAACGAGAATCCTTATCCCCCTTCACCCAAAGCAATAGAAGTATTACGCACCCTTGATAGCGAATGGTTAAGGCGATATCCCGATCCGTACTCCAGAGATTTTTGTCATGCAGTCAGTGAGGCTTTGTCCGTACCGAAAGACTGGATCATTGTCACTAACGGTAGTGACGATCTCTTAAATATCTTAATTCGTGCCTGTGCTGAAGGAAAACGTAAGGTAGTCTATCCGATGCCTTCCTATGTATTTTACAGAACTTTGGCCTCGATGCAAGCTGCCCAAGTAGTAGAAGTGAACTATCCTCAAGACTATCAATTACCTATCGATGAGTTAGTTGCTGCGGGGGGTGCAGTAACTTTGATTGCTACTCCCAATAGTCCTTCAGGTCATCTTGTCCCCTTAGATGATTTACGTCAGTTAGCTAGCCGAGTTTTGGGTATCTTAGCCATTGATGAAGCTTATGTAGATTTCGCTGACTATTGCGCGCTATCTTTAGTCCAAGAATTTGATAACGTAATTATCTTACGCACCCTTTCTAAAGGTTATTCTTTGGCAGGGTTGCGTCTGGGCTTTGGTATTGCTAATCCTGAGTTATTATCAGGTTTGTTTAAAGTCAAAGATAACTATAACGTAGATGCCGTTGCCATTTTAGTTGGTGCAGCAGCAATGAAAGATCAAGAATATAAAAATAATTGTGCCGACAAAGTAAAGCGATCGCGCGGTAAACTAGCCATAGATTTAAGTAAAATAGGCTTCCAAGTAAGAGCTTCTCAAGGAAATTTTTTATTAGTCACTCCACCAGGCGATCGCGCAGCAGCTATTTATCAATCTTTAAAAGAACAGAATATTCTAGTTCGCTATTTCAACCTACCAGGATTAGACAATAAACTACGCATTACTGTTGGCACTGATGAACAAAATCAACAATTACTTCAAGCAATTAATTCAACTTGTAACTTCTGACTTCTGACTTCTGACTTCCGACTTCCGACTTCCGACTTCTGACTTCTGACTTCTGACTTCCGACTTCTGACTTCCGACTTCTGACTTCCGACTTCTGACTTCTGACTTCATATCTATTCCCCTTGGGGATAACGTTCCCACAAATCTGTTCCTTGTCTAAGACTTTGATGATCGCCATTGCCTAAGATCAAATGATCTAACAAAGGAATATCCAAATACTGCGCACCTTGTAACAACTGTTCAGTTAAATAAATATCTTCTGGAGAAGGTTCTAAATTCCCTGATGGATGATTGTGAGCAATAATTAACTTGGTTGCTCCTTGTCGCACAGTTTCTCGGAAAATTTCACGGGGATGAATTAAAGTCTCAGTAGCCGTACCAATAGTCAAAACTTTAGTAGCCAATAAATGATTTTTGACATCAAGCATTAAGACAGCAAAACGCTCTTGATTCTGCCACATCAAATCATGGCTCAAGACTGCTGCTGCTGATGCAGGACTATCTACGGTTACTCGTTCATTTGGTCTAAATTTGAAGGTGCGTTTACCTAACTCTACCGCAGCGATGATAGTAGAGGCTTTGGCAGGACCAATACCAGGAATTCGCATCAATTCATGAGGATTGACATCGCGCAGAACATCTAAAGGAACGCGTTTATATTTGCCTAACTCTTGCAAGATATGTTGTGCTAGTCCAATTGCGGATAAATTTCCCTTAGTTTGTCCTGTGTTAATCAAAATAGCCAGAAGTTCTGTTTCTGACAGATTCTTGGCCCCTACTGCGATCAATCTTTCACGGGGACGCTCACTGACGGGTAGATCAGCAATTCTCAGGCTATAAGTCATAACAGCTTAAACAATATAATCTTTTTGTAAGACAAATATAACTTATGTAAGATTGCGATCGCGCCAGCAATACTCAATCTTTAATTAATACCACTGCATCTTTACCATCTAGATCGTTAAAGTAAACCTTAACCTTTTCTTCTGAGGCGGTTGGCAATTTCTTGCCGATAAAGTCAGGATGAATTGGTAATTCGCGATGGCCTCTATCGACCAACACTGCTAATCTAATGATCTGTGGTCTACCGTATTCAGTAACCGCATTAAGCGCAGCCCGAATCGTACGACCTTGATAAATTACATCATCTACTAGTACGACGGTTTTGCCTGTCAAATCTACGGGAATTTTAGCTTTAGCAGGAATGCGAGTCCGAATTTTATCTAGATCGTCGCGATAAAACGTTACGTCGATCGCGCCGACAGCTATAGAAGTATTTTCTAAAATCTCAATTTGTGTAGCTAATAAATGAGCCAGGGGAACACCCCTGGTATGGATACCCAGTAAGATAGTTTCCGATAAATTTCCTGATTTCTCGACGATTTGGGAAGCCATGCGATTAATCGTACGGCGGATTTCTTCAGCAGACAGTATGGTAATTACTTGGGCTGGCATTGATTACAGTGAGCAAATACTTGTCTATTCTGGTATTTATTGATTATATAGCTCAATTCAATTCAATAGGCTTTTGGCATAAATCAATTTGCTCGATCAAAAATGAAGTTAAGAGTTAGCTAGAAACAAGGTACTGCTCTATCCCTAGAGTTAGAAATAAAAATAGATGACCAATCAAAATAAGCAAGTAATCATTAATTCACCGCTAGATATGCATCTCCATTTTCGTGAGGGGGCAATGGCGCAGACAGTAATTCCCCTGAGTTCATATTCCTTTGCGGGAGGAGTGGTGATGCCCAATTTAGTTCCTGTAGTAGATAATTTAGAGCGTTTACAAGGATATGTTAAAGAAATTAAATCGAACCTTGGCAAAGATGTTTTTGAACCATATATGACAGCTTTTTTTAAGCAGTATAGTTATCAAGATCTAGAGCAGTTAAAACCCCATATTTTGGGAGTAAAACTTTATCCTGCGGGAGTAACTACCAATAGCGAGGATGGAGTAGCGGCACTAGGTAAAGCCGAAACCACAATCAAACATTTAGAAGAGTTAGAAATTCCTCTAATGATACATGGAGAAACTCACGGCTTCGTAATGGATCGAGAGAAACTCTTTCTGCCTATCTTTGAACATCTGGCTCAAAAGTTTCCCCGATTAAAAATTATCATGGAGCATATCACCACGGCAGATGCAGTTTCTTTGTTAGATAACTATGAGAATCTTTATGCTACTGTAACTTTGCACCACCTCATGATTACTCTAGATGACCTGGCGGGGGGATTACTCAGACCACATCTATTTTGTAAACCGATCGCTAAACGTCCAGAAGATAGAGAAGCTTTGCTTAATGCAGCCATTAATGCTCATCCTAAATTAATGTTTGGCAGCGATTCTGCACCCCACCCTATTGATCAAAAAGAGGCTTGTGGCTGTGCTGCGGGGATCTTTACCGCTCCTATTGCTCTCCAGGCTTTAGTTGAGTTGTTCGATAAGCATCAGGCGATCGCCAATTTACAGGCTTTTGTTTCTGATAATGCTCAGCGAATCTATCAAATTACACCACCCCAAAAATCTGTAACCCTAGAGCCTATTTCCTATAAAGTACCTGCAACTTACGGTGAGGTAGTGCCGATGTTTGCTAATCAAGAGCTTCCTTGGTCAATTACTCAGGTTAATTGAGTACTTACAGAGTTGGTAATTCTCAAGAGTGTCAGAAAGGGACTATAATTGTGACTCAACCGATACTTTCGGCGGCTCGTTGAGATAAAAGTTTTTCTCCAGGTCAGTTGATGTGTGTTTGGGAATCAACCACTTGCCAAACTTAGCATAGAGGGCAGGAATTACCAATAAGGTTAAGGCTGTGGAGGTAAATAAACCACCCAAAACCACAATTGCCAAGGGTTGTAGAATCTCGTTTCCTGCTCCACTAGCGATCGCCAAAGGTA
>JAIMKV010000059.1 GCA_020692205.1 Myxosarcina sp. GA_180221_E-2-1-MAG-40_15 | reverse complement strand
CTTCTTTAATCCCTCAATTTAGTACCTGAATTCTTACTAATTGAATCGGTTTGGCAATCAATCAGCGAAACCAATAATTGGCAACCTTTTGTTGATTTAGTCAATAAGTTACAGCTTAAAAAATAGCCAGATCAAGTGCTAAAAACAATTTATAACTTAATTGCATAATAAAATCAAAAATGAACCGCTCTTTAACTAACCTGATTAGAACCGTCTTTGCTTACGTGAAGTAGCTGAGAAAATACTCGATAAAAGTGTTTACAACCTCTGGCTAAACAAAAAACACTAATTACTAGCACTTGCTCATTAACCAGTAAAAATAAGTTGCGGTTATTCGCAGCTAAAGTAGCCATTAGCACTAAATAGATTAAAAGACAAAAGAAATATCTGGGAAAGTCCATCGGCCAACTTGTACTTTCACCTCCCATGTATCGATACAAAATATACTGAATAGAGCGAGTTAAAACAGTACTAACTAAAAAGATCAATCCAATAGTGTTAGTTGTAAGTAAAACTAAATAACCGCAATAACGGCAGGCTTGTAGCAGTAAATAAAACCAGACTCGACTCTGTTTATTAAGATGATTATAAATATGAAACAGAACTCTTAAAACTAATAAAAAGCTTAGCCAAAATAATAAACCTTCACCAAGCTGAAATAACTCATAATTATTTTCGCTAAAAGGTATTAGATCAATAAGTTGCCTATTAACAACTATATCTTTACCAAGAAAAATAGTACCTATAGCTGACAAACCTAAAGACCATACCCATGCTTGCCAAAGACGAAATGAATATTTATCAGAATTATAGTTATAGGAAAGAATCGCTTTATCTTCAAATTTCTCACCAATTATGTCATTTTCAATATAACCAAGTTCATAAATACACCAAAAAGAAATTTGCAGCAAAAATAAGCCAATAGCATTTGACCAAGGATGATTGCTATGGTAAACGAAAGACAATAGCAAGATCAAAAAATCTTCGCCCAAAATGTTGTTCAAAAAGTATTTTTTATCTGGCCTTTTGATTTTTTCAGAATAAAGCAGAGGTATATAGAATTTCACTTTAAGTATTAATTATGTTTAGTTTGAACAAACATTATTTGTTTAACACAAATAATGTTTATTTTAAATTAAAAATTAGTTTTCAGGGTTCACTTAACTAGATTTACAAAAATTAGAGAATATTTAGATAATAAACTTTAATTTACACAATTGGAGAGTAACAGTTATGACAATCTAGTAACATTTATGACAATCTAGTAACATTTATGACGCAATAAAACGCTGCTGACTTTAGCTGGATCTACCTGACAACCAAGCTCTAAAAAGTTAATTTTTTTCAACCTCGTTTTCCGAAGTTAAAAAGATGCTAACTAAGTTCTTCTTGTAACATATTTTGATAAATTTGAGGCAAATAACTGCTCATAGAATTAGTTTCAATGCCATAGCCCAAACTTGTCCAGGTACCAGAAAGCAATTGTAGTACCTGTGCTATTTCTCCCTGTCTCAGTAGTTGAGGAATATCCGTTCCCCAGGCATTAGCATCGCTTAACCAACTGTGAACAACCGCATCTTGATATCTAGCTTCAAAACTATAGGTTTTCCAATGCCAAATACCTGAAGGTTCAGGATGATATTTTTGTGCTTGGTTACTCCAAGTAAAATCGAGCATTTGATATCGTCCAGCAGCAGTAGTACAGTTGCCTAGATTAGGACCAGCTACAATCGTGACACAAACTTCAGGATGACGACTAAGGTCTTCAATCTGCTTACCACCATAGAGAACATTGTAGGGATGTGAAACATTTGCTTCACTAGCAGTAATTGTCCGCATTAAAGCTCTGATGTAAGGATCTCCTCCCTGCATAACCAATGGCTGAGTACCAGATAAACTGAGAGAAATATTGGCGTTTGGTGCTGAAGATGGTTGCCCTGTTTGCCAATACTGTAAGAGCTTTGATAGTGCTTGCCCATAATTTTGCCAAGAGACAGGCAGCTGTGTTTGACTAATATCTCTTAATTTCAAGAGTAATAATACTAAACAACCTAAATAAAAAAACTTTTTAGCTTGATTGACTAGTTGCATCTGTTTACAGTCTGATATTTGAACTCAGTGAGCATCTCGCCTTCCGCGATATACAATTTGTTAGAACTGCGTACTTCAAGCAACGCTAGCAAATAGCTGTTCTAAGGTTTTAGCTTCTGCTTCAGGACTTGCCACGATCTCGATAATTTGCGATTTGGCTTGAGGTTGAGACAAGGCTGCCACACATACCTGAGCTACTTTGGGTCGAGGAATGCTGCCTTCAAATAAAGTATCAGCACTTGACATAAGAATGTTATCAGAATTGTCTTCTGCTTTAAGACCACCTGGTCTAACAATTGTATAAGGAATGCCGCTTTTTTGAATACAAGCTTCAGCTTGTTTTTTCCAGTACAAAACTAGCCAGAATAAATTCAGGGGATGAAAAAACTTAGAAACACACAAAGATGAAACCAAAACGAAATGCTCTATGCCCTGTTTTTTGCCAGCATCAACTAAATTTTTAGTTCCTTGATAATCGATTTGATAGGGACCTGTGGGATTTAAACTAGGACTAGCACCAGTTGCACAGATCAGAACGTTACAATCAGAAAGAGCAGACTCAAAAGTTTCTGGCTGCAATATGTCTCCTAAGACTAATTCTGCTGCTGCGGGCAAAATTGTTTTGGCTTGCTCAAGATCTCTAACTAATGCTTTAACGGGAACACCATTGTTGATTAGCTGACTAACAATATGTCTGCCAGTTTTACCTGTGGCTCCTGCAACTAATACCCGCATAAAAATCCTAATCACACTTACTTGGATTAAAAAGTGTTTAGCTAATTATTAACACCTTTATTGTAATCATACTAACAGCAAGGGGAAGTTATAAAACGCTAGTTTAAATAAAAATATGCAGTCTAAATTTATTAACCATCCACAAAATACATTTTTAGAAATTTCTTCACCTGATTCTATGCAGATCACTTGTACTAATTCTATTGAACAGCAAACAGCATTTGTCTTTGAAGTTGGGTTTAATGGACGAATGGATATGTATGGGGACGTGGATACGGTGGCACAGTATTTAAATGCTCATGAAGGTTGGTTTTGTCGTTGCGCTCAACCAATGAAAGTTGAACCTTTAATAGACAACGGCTATATTTTGACTGTTGGTAAGTATGGTTCTTTTGGCTACGAAGTAGAGCCAAAAATCGGTGTGGTTTTAAAACCCCCTGTAGATCGAGTTTATTTGATGCATACTATTCCAATTCCCGACTACGATGCTATGGGATACGACGTAAACTACCAAGCAACAATGAAGTTGCAAGAAGTAGCAGTTGAAAATTACTCTATACCAAGCAAAGGATTATTTGCTAAACAGGTGACTATTCCCGATCGCATTACTCAAGTAAGCTGGGAATTAAATTTGAAGGTTAAGGTGGAATTTCCCCAATTCATTGGTAAGCTATCTCCTAGCTTAGTTCAAGCTACAGGCGATCGCTTATTAGCTCAAATTGTTCGTCAGATATCGCCTCGTCTAACTTATAAAGTGCAACAAGATTTTCATACTAGCCACAATCTATCAATGCCACCCAAAAATAGTCGGCAATTGAATAAAATAAGCTAAGCCTAAGTGGCAATGATTTAGCCACTACATAGTTAATTCATTAATTCATTTCTGGATCAATTTTGGTTCAAGAGCGATTAATTTTGGTTCAAGAGCGATCGCTTTTGGTTTAAGGGCGATCGCTTCCTCAAGAGAATTGAAATTTTCAATCAACTATTGACTAGCTTAACTTTACTTGAGGTTGGCTATTTTTAATTAGCAGTAGCTATGACATCATTCGGTCTAAGATCTTCTGGACAATTTGCATGCCGCTGATAGCCTGCCAGCCAAATAATCCTAAAAGCAAAATATTTAAAGATACGTGAGTCTTACGAGCTAGATTATTACCTTTTTGCATGTATGGTACTAAAGATGCCGAGACAGCAATTAAACCAGTCATACCTAGTCCTGCTAAAAGATGAGGCCCGACAAAAAGTTTGCCATTATTTATGTAGGTAACTGCCATACCACCAATACTACCTAAAACCATTAGAGACAATAAGATAGAACCGATCCTATGATGTCTTTGACCAAAATTTTTCTGAAGTAATTCTTTTCTGGTTTCTTTATCTGCACTCCGAATTTTGGAATATTGGATTCCTAAATATAGCGCGTAAACAGTAAGACCCAACAAAACCCACATTAATATAGGATGTCCAAATTGCGACCAGGTTTTGACCGCATCAGGAATTTCAAACGCCATGATGTCCTCTCCAATTTTGCTCAGCTTAAAACTTGATAAAAATTAACTTAACATATAGCAACTTTCTAAAGCGAGGAAATATTATCTTCTGAGCATGAGAAATAGTTAGCGTCAAATATTCAAGACCAAAATCAGTAATGTAACGAGTATACTGCAAGCTCAAACTACCAAATTCTTGTCGTTATAGCGATGCCAACAGCTCCTGATCCACTATTAAAGCGATGTCATTTGCCTCCTGCACTTCAGCCTCAAGATTTAGTTATAGCGATCGCTCCTTCTGGTGCAGTCAAAGAAATCGATGCTTTAGAACAAGGTTTGGCAATCTGGCGTAGCAGAGGTTATCGGGTTGAATTGGGTAATAATTATCAATCCCGTTATGGTTATTTAGCAGGAAGCGATCGCCAGCGTCGGGACGATTTTGCGGCAGCCTGGCACAATCCAAAATGTAAAGCAATTATTGCCATCAGGGGTGGCTATGGCGGGGCAAGGTTATTAGAAGACTGGAGTTGGCGCACTACAAACTACAAGTGGCTGATTGGGTTTTCTGACGTTACCAGCTTATTATGGAGTTTGTCTACAGCGGGAGTTTCTAGTCTTCATGGACCCGTATTAACTACTTTAGCAGCAGAACCAGCATGGGCGATCGCCAGAATGTTTGATTACCTTGAAACAGGACAAATTGATGCCTTACAGGGTCAAGCGGGAGGTGGTGGCAAGGCTTTGGGAATATTATTGCCTGCTAATTTAACCGTAGCTACCCATCTATTAAAAACACCAGTACAACCTAACTTGGCGGGGACAATTTTAGCTTTAGAAGACGTTACCGAATATCCTTACCGTATTGATCGCATGTTGACTCAATGGCGCATGATGGGAGTATTTAAGCAGATTAAAGGTATTGCTTTAGGTCGTTTTAGCCGTTGTGAACCCTATCCTGGAAGTAATAGCTGGACAATAACCGAAGTATTGCGCGATCGCCTAGAAGATTTAAATCTTCCTTTGGTTTACGATCTGCCTTTTGGTCATGATGGCACTAATGCAGCACTACCTGTAGGACAACCAGTTATTTTGAATGGTGATACAGGAGTTTTGAACTGGGATTTAAATTCTGCTAAGATCTCAGACAAAGATAAAGTTCTTGGTAAAACTTAAAGGAGAAACTTACTTTGCCTCATTCTATTGTCACCGAAACTTGCGAAGGAGTAACCGACTGCGTTGATGCTTGTCCAGTCGCCTGTATTCATGAAGGTCCTGGAAAAAATACGAAAGGAACAGACTGGTATTGGATTGATTTTGCTACCTGCATTGACTGCGGCATCTGTTTACAAGTGTGTCCAGTCGAAGGAGCGATCATTCCAGAAGAAAGACCAGATCTGCAAAAAACCCCTCAGTAATCGATTAACTAATTTCTTTAACTAACGAAATTATCCAAGCTAAAGCAATAGTAATTAAGACAAAAATTTCTAAAGCTTTCAGTAAAGAAAAAGGAAATAACCACCGTTTAACCATTGTAATATCAAAATTATTGCGCCAATTATAAAAATGTTGGTGCCATAAAGTAGGGCTATCCTGACTGCGAAATCGCCAATTAATTATCGATAAGATTAAGGGCATACCTCCTACCTTAATACTCATTAGTAAATGGCAGGCAATGCAAGCTACTAAGATTAGCCAAGAAACAAGATGAGCATAATACCAGAAATGATTTAGTTCTCCTTGAGGTAGCCACTTTTCGCTCATCATCTTGCCTGAAAACACGGCAAAAGTTATTGCTAAAATGCTCAAAGTATTAACTAAGCGATGTATGGTGTACCACCAGATTGGTTGACCCAATTGAGTTAGTTTACTGTATGAATCTAACTGAACTAATCTTCGTTGACCTCGATTAAAAGCATAGACAACAAAGAAGGGAAAGATGAGTAATGTCCACAAGCCAAATGTTCCATGAATACTCTCAATTTCGGTGAATTTAGGTAACGGAATTCTGCCCCAACGCCCATCATAAGTATCGTAAGTCCAAAAAGCAGTAATTATCGCGGCGATCGCCAATAAGCCAGTTAAACCGTGAAGAATACGTAGTAACAGCGGTTGATAAGGCTGAGAAAACTTGGCTGACATAAAACTTTACCAATAATGATTAATGATTACTGGATTATTTTGTATTTTAACCGTTGTTTAATGATTTTCTTTAAAAGAATTATATTGCTCTTGATTAATTCGTCCAGATTCGTAAAGAGTATCGGTAATTTCGGAAATACTTAAAACTGAATGAGCGCAATAACCGTTGTCTGCTAGCCGATCTTTTACCCCTCCTTCATGATCGATGAAAACTACAATATCTTTGATCTTTAAACCAGCCGACTTTAACTTGTCTGCCCCCTCTATCGCGCTCTTACCACTAATTAAAATATCATCAATGACAACTACCGTTTCTCCTGGGTTAAAGTTACCTTCAATGAGACGACGAGTACCATGCGCCTTGACTTCTTTGCGGGGAAAAATCATCGGACGCTGAAGATTCAAGGCTAATCCTGTAGCTGTGGGCAATGCCCCGTAGGGAATACCAGCAATGCGATCAAACTCTAGGGTCTTGACAATATTACTATATGCATCCAGAACTTGATTAAACAGATGTGGATTAGAAATTATTTTGCGCAGGTCAATATAATAAGAAAAAGTCGCTCCCGAAGCCTGAACGTATTCGCCAAAAAGCAAACAGCCAATATCAAACAATTCCAGAATCAGATCTTGATAAGGATGCTGTGTCAACAAACAGACATCAGGTATCCAGAGTTCACAGCTAGCACCCTGATTGCTTTTGGCTTCGCGATAGATATTCAGTTTTTGATTGAGATTGGCAACTTCTGTAGCGAGATTACTTACAGAGAGCAAGTCTTGAGGAAGAGGAATTAATAATCCTTCGCCAGTACTGTTTAGCCCAACATTGATCAAAGATTCTAGATTATTTTTTTTACCCCATAAACTACGTAGTAAAATTGTCCTTTCAGGCGCGATCGCTCTAATTTTTCCTAGTACCTCAATATTAGTCGTACCAACCTCTAGATATAGCTGTTGGGGAGTTGCCCAAGACTGCGCCTCTTTAACTACCTGTAGATAAAATGGTTGTTCTAGATTAGGATACCGCTGTAAAATTTCTGCCTTGGGGTTAGAGGTATGAGCGAGAATAAATACCGCCTTGTCGGAATAAACTAAAAAGGGTGCAGCATGATCTTGTCCTGCATAGGGAGTAAGAGTAATCGCATCCACCTGCCACTGCTCAAAAACAGCTTTAGCAAAGACGGTACTAGTATTAAGATCGCTGTGTTTGGCATCTAAAATGACGGGAATAGATTGAGGGATAGCCATCAAGATTCGCTCTAATAGCTGTAATCCTGGTATGCCCAATGCCTGATAAAAACCTAAAGTTGGCTTATAGGCACAAACGCGATCGCAGGTTGATTTGATTACCCATAACAACCAAGTTTCAATACTTTCGAGCAAATCGCAATTTTCATGAAGATATTCAGAAGACATCATTTCGGGATTAGGATCGAGTCCTACGACCAATAAACTATGATTAATGGCGATCGCCTGATTGAGTTTGTCAGTAAAATTCATCTTCAATTAAAAAAAGATCGTCAGCCAAATACAAGGAGGTTCAGTACTGGTATACTCAACTCGATGTTTTTGATGAGCAGGAATAAATAGATAATCCCCTATAGTTAGCTTAATACGAGAACCATCCTCATAGCCTAATTCCCCCTCACCTTGAAGTATAATCAGCCACTCACTTTTTTCTTGGTCATACCATTTGCCTTCTGGCGTAACCTGTCCTGTAGAAACGATCCTTTTGAAGGAAATCTGGTCATTATGCCACAAAGTCTCGAATAATTCCTCTGAAGGCAATTTTTTGGGCAGCTCAAATATATTTTCTACTCGATCTTTCATCTTTGCTAAATGTTGTAGCTTGTGTAAGAGTGCTAAATTTAAAAATTAAGTTGACTAATTTAGAGTGGAAGCCAAGCTAGTCAAGAGTGATTGGGTAACATTGAAGATGGTGGATAAGTTATAGCCATCGAACGATAGATTAAGACATCTCCTAGTCCCTTTGCGTCTTTGCGTCTTTGCGCGAGATAAAATATTGGAGAAGCAGCTAATAATATTTCTGTTGAAAAGCAAAATCAGTATTCTCAAATACCGTGGCGAAGAATAATTGGTATGAGGAATCGCCTAACTCATGCTTACTTTGATATGCAGTCCGTTTAAATAATTCCAATTAAAACTCGCGCAAAGACGCAAAGACGCAAAGGAAAATGCAAAAATTTTATGGGAAGTAATCAAGCGGACTTTATATGAGGTGGATTTAGAGATAGTGTGGCAGGTAGTAAGTTGTGATTTACCAAATATTTTGCCTCAAATAAAAACAGCAATATCAGAATTAGAAAATGAAGCCCAAGAGTAACTAACGTATGGAAAAGGAAACAAACAATAGGTAATTAAGTCATGAGACAGATGATTCCTGAAACCATTGCACTGCTGCCTTTAATGCCAAATCAATATTGGACTGAGGTAAACGCAATTCATTAACTGCCTTACTGGCATCGTAGAACATTTTTTGCTTAGACATACGTACTCCATCAAGAGCAATTGTCGGCTGTTTACCTAATTTGGCTAAGACATTTTCTTCTAACCAAGCAACACCGTAGGGTATCGAGTAAGGAATAGTATACTTAGGCGCGGGTAAGCCTGAAATTTGCTCAAGTTTACCCAATAACTGTTTAAAAGTTAGATTTTGATTGCCGAGAATATAGCGATCGCCAGTTTTGCCTTTTTCTAAAGCCAGAAGATGACCCCAGGCGACATCTTTAACATCAATTAAATTCAGTCCCGTATTTATATAAAAAGGCATTTTGCGTTGGAGAAAGCGGACAATAATCTCTCCTGTTGGCGTAGGCTTGAGATCGAACGCACCTATAGGAGTGCTGGGATTAACAATTACAACATCCTGTCCTTGTTGTGCCGCTTTTACCGCCTCTTGTTCGGCATAGTATTTTGATTTTTTATAATCTCCGATCAACTGATTTACATGACTTTGATAAGTTTCATTTGCTTGACCCTCTTGTTTAACTCCGATGGCTGCAACCGAACTAGTATAAACAGTGCGTTCGATCCCTGCTTGACGGGCGCATTGCAGGATATTGCGCGTACCTAAAACATTACTGCGGTAAAGCACATCGCGATCGCTTTGCCACAAAGAATACTGCGCTGCGACGTGAAACAAAACCTGACAACCAGACATTTGTGCTGATAAATTGCTGCTATTTAAATCTCCTTGAACGATCTCTAGATCCAAAGACTCCAGATTTTTTAGGCAACTGCTGCCACGAACTAAAGCCCTAACCTCGTATCCCTGTTGTAACAATAACCTAATTAAATTTGCCCCGACAAAACCCGTCCCGCCAGTAACAAAAGCTTTCATCTATCTTTGCGTATGGTAATTAAACGTAGGGGCATTTCGCGAAATGCCCCTACCCAAACAATTTTAATTCACCATTGCCTTTTGCTTTTGGGATTTAATTTCTAAATAAACCAACAAAGCGTTAACATCGGCTGGATTTACACCACCAATACGAGTAGCTTGACCAATGGTTAGCGGTTTTACCTGATTCAGCTTTTCTCTGGCTTCCATCCGTAGAGTTTCCACAGTGAGGTAGTCTAGGTCTTGTGGTAATCTACGTTGGGTATGTTTGGCGATTTGGTCGATTTGTAGCTGCTGACGTTTAATATAGCCAGAGTATTTAAGATCGATTTCTGCCCCTTCTGTCTCGGCGATAGTTAGTTCAGAGTTATCCAAACCGTGTTTTTTGAGGTCGGCATAATGAAACTTAGGACGGCGTAACAATTCCGCCAGGGTAATTGAACCCTTAATTTTTTGTTGAGTTTCTTCAGCGATCGCCATTCCTGCCTCGTCTAGTTCTTTAATTCGAGTGACCTGTAGCCTGGCTTTCTCTGCTGCTATGTTTTCTTGCTTATCGGTATATAATTGCCAGCGGCGATCGTCAATTAGACCGATTTCTCTACCCAAAGGTGTCAAACGGCGATCGGCATTATCAGAACGTAGTATTAAGCGGTATTCTGAGCGACTGGTCAACATTCGATAGGGTTCGCGCAAATCTTTAGTACAGAGATCGTCAATCAACGTACCTAAATAACTTTGTTCTCTAGAGAAAATTACTTCAGGTTCTCCCTTGACAAACCGCACCGCATTAATCCCCGCAACTAAACCTTGTCCTGCTGCTTCTTCATAACCAGTTGTGCCGTTAATTTGTCCAGCACTAAATAGCCCCTCAACCTTTTTGGTCATCAGGGTAGGAAAACACTGGGTTGCAGGAATAAAGTCATACTCCACCGCATAAGCAGGTCGAAGCATAACGCAGCTTTCTAGACCAGGAAGGGTTCTAAGCATTGCTAACTGCAATTTTTCTGGTAATCCTGTCGAAAAACCCTGAATATATAGTTCGGGAATTTCTCTACCTTCTGGTTCAATAAAAATTTGATGGCTCTGTTTATCGGCAAAGCGAACTATTTTATCCTCAATACTAGGGCAATAACGAGGCCCTTTGGCATCTACCCAGCCGCCGTAGACGGGTGATAGATGCAGGTTATCGCGAATAATTTGATGAGTTTCGGCAGTAGTACGGGTCAAATAGCAGTTCATTTGTTCTCTTTCTACCCAAGCTGCGGGGTCAAAACTAAACCAGCGCATTTCTTGATCGGGTGGTTGTGGCTGCATCTTGCTGTAGTCTACAGACCGCCGATCAACCCTGGCAGGAGTGCCTGTTTTGAGTCTGCCTGTTTCAAAACCTAATCGATTTAAAGTTTCGGTCAAGCCCGTAGCGGCAAATTCGCCTGCACGTCCCGCCTCCATTGATTTGTTACCGACCCAAATTCTGCCCCCTAAAAACGTTCCTGTAGTCAGAATCACCGCTTTGGCTGCAAAACAAGTGCCGAAATAAGTTTCGATGCCCATTACTTCATCGTTTTTACCCAGCACCAGATCGGTAACCATCCCCTCGCGGAGGCTTAGATTCTCCTGATTCTCGACAATCTGCTTCATTGCCGTCGCGTATTCTCGCTTATCGGTTTGCGCCCGTAATGCCCAGACCGCAGGACCACGAGAAGCGTTTAAGACTCGCTTTTGCAAATAGGTGCGATCGCTTACTTTGCCGATCTCTCCCCCTAGGGCATCAATTTCGTGGGTTAACTGAGATTTAGCAGGTCCACCTACGGCTGGGTTACAGGGTTGCCAAGCAATTCGGTCTAGGTTAAGAGTCAACATCAAGGTCCGACAACCCAATCTTGCTGCTGCTAGTGCTGCTTCACAGCCAGAGTGTCCACCACCGACTACGATAATGTCAAAAGCGTCTTGAAAATCTACAGAATGAGCTACGGTCATATTAAATAAAGTTGAAACAGGAAACTAGTTAAATTCCTTGAATTGCTTACTAGATCGCAATTTTATTATGTGATTAATTGTAACGTATCTATTATTTATCTACTTTCCCTGAATTAGATCATTAAACGCACCAAATTTAGAACTTAGATCCTAGTATTATCAGTAAATAGCAGTAGATTTAAGGATCATAAGTAACTAAAAATTGGGCAAACTTTATTTAGTGGGAACTCCCATCGGCAATTTAGAAGACATTACCCTCAGAGCAATTCGGATCCTCAAAGAAGTAGATCTGATTGCAGCAGAAGATACTCGACGAACGGGTAAACTACTCAAGCATCTACAGATTAAGACACCTCAAGTTAGCTATTACGAATATAATCAAGATGTTCGTACTCAAGAGCTGATCGCACGTCTCCAACAGGGTACGAATATTGCTCTGGTAACAGATGCCGGTATGCCTAGTATTTGCGATCCAGGAGCTAAGTTAGTCCAAGCGGCGATCGCTCATAATATTGCTGTAATCCCCATCCCGGGAGGAACAGCGGTAATCAGTGCTTTAGCTGCATCAGGAATGCCTACCGAGAGATTTATCTTTGAGGGGTTTCTGCCGCTGAAAGAAAGCGAACGTCAGGCGAGATTAGAATTGTTACGTAGCGAAACCAAGACGGTAATTTTATACGAAGCTCCCCATCGTCTGCTCAAAACTTTGACAGATCTAGCGGATGTATTAAGTGCAGTTAGAGAAATTGTGCTGGCGAGAGAGTTGACTAAAGTACACGAAGAATTTTGGCGTGGCAATATCGGTGAAGCGATCGCTATGTACAGTAACGAGCGGCAACCGAAAGGAGAATATACTTTAGTTTTAAAAGGCGCAGCCCAAACCAGCTTAATTACTTCCGAAGCAGAGTTAAAACAAGAATTGCGGCAACTATTAGATCGGGGCATGACGCGATCGCAGGCTAGTCGTCATCTATCGAAGTTAACATCTCTTTCTCGACGCGAAATTTATCAATTAGACTTGAGTTAGTAACTAAGAAAAATAATTAGAGATTGATTGCGCGATCGCTGTTGCACCGTCTTTATTTAAACGTTCTGTTTTACGGGGAACAACTAGATCCTGTCTTAAAAAATTCCAGTCGCTTTTAAAAAATTCTTCAGGAGAAATAATCTGATGTTGAGCGTAATCTTGAATGCCGTTTAGTAATACTGGTGCTTCGGCAAAATCCTCACGGGTTAAGGAGACAATGGGAACATCACAAGACAAAGCTTCGCAAAAGGTACTGTATCCAGGTTTAGAAACTATTCGTCCAGAAAGAGGCATAAAATCTAAAGGACGTAGAGTCTGGTCGGCAATCTTTAATAGATTGGGTAAATCTGGCGCAGCACGGTCAAAAGTAATAAATTGCCAATTGGGAAAATGCTGTAAGTTGCGGTAGGGAATAGCCTGTAATCCCAGTCCGCCAAAAGTCAGTAAAATAGTTTTTTCCTTTGGTGCAGTTAAATTAAATTTTTGTCGCAATTCTTCATTGCTATAGTTAGGTTGATCGCCTGTCAGTCCAACATCGGTAATATGGGGAAAAACTGACATTGGCTCGGCTAAGGGGAGACGAAACAGACGATCGCTTTGCTGATAATAATTTTCAATCCAGTTGACTACGGGTGCAAAGCTTTCGTCCCAATGACGATAGATAAAGTTCCAACCGAAGTTGCTCATCATCCAACAGGGAATACCCGCAGCCTTAGCAATCGGAGCAGCTAATGCTGGAATATCAGCTAAAATTAAGCCAATATTATGGGCGCGAAGATACTCAGCCTCTTCAGCAATAATGCTATCTTGCTGGGCAATAATTTCCTCCATTTTGCTCAATGTTGCTGGCTTATTCATGGTCAGGCTATCACTCTGAACTACGCCAACATCAAAAACTCGCTGACGATAAATAAAATCCCCTTTTACATAAGACTTGAGTAACCATTCTGGAGCAACAGTTACAAAAGTCAGCGTAATATCAGGACGTAACTGCTGTAATTTTGCTGCTACCGTTGCTGCTCGTACAGCATGACCAAAGCCATGGCTGGTTACCGCAATATAGATGCTGAATTGAGTCATGAAGACACTTGATGATATTTATTCAAGGTCATTAAATCACATCCAGTTTAAAACTGGGGTTTTAACCTGACTCAAGATGCTCGATCAATCGCGGTTCAATTGCTAAAAATAAGTTATTACGAGCGATCGCAATGCTAGTTAATCACAACTAAACCAATAATTTACTTAATGTCCAACATAACGACGCAAGAAACTTTCTAAAGATTCCAGCTTCAGATTAAAGGTAGATTCTAGACGAGCAATTTCATCTCTGGTACAGAAAAACTCATGTGCTAATAAAGTTCGCAGCGTACCCAAAGACTTATTTAATTGAGGATTAAACAGACCAATACCTATTCGTAAGCCATCAAACAGTTGTAGTGGCGGGTTAATTACAATTGGCTCTCGGTTAAATAGACGGGCAAAAATACGCGCAATATCTTCTCTTTTAATAATATCTGGACCACCTACGGCGAATACTTGATTTTTGGCTGCTTCAATTTGAGTCGATGCGATCGCAATTTTGGCTAGGTCGTCAGTACTAACAATTGACGAGCGATTTTGTTGATCGCCAATCGAAAAATAAATCCCCGTATCTTTAAATCTTTCTGCCAGAGGAATCAAATTATTAGCAAACCCCGAAGGACGAAGAATGGTGTAGTTTAAACTACTAGCCATTAAGTATTTCTCCACTTCCCGCTTCGCTTTAAAGGTAGCTGAGTCTTGATAGCCTCGATCTGCCCCCAAGACCGAAATAAACACAAAATGTTCGACGTTATTGGCGATCGCTTGGTCGATTAAATCTATATTGGCTCGATAATCTACAGCCTGAGCATCATTGCCACCGTGACTACTGATAATATATTTAACCCCACGACAGGCTTTAACAATGTCTTTTTCTAACTTTAAATCGCCGATAAAGATTTCCGCCCCCCGGTCTTCAAGTTCGCTAAAATTTGATGATAAACGAACAAAAGCTCGAACCGACTGCTCATCTTCTCTCAACTGTCTAACAATTCTGCGTCCCAGTGATCCTGTTGCGCCAGTGACTAAATACATTACTGCACCTATTTTCTATCTCGGTAATAAATTAATGAGCGGGGCAATCAAATTTTTGACTCTAATAGAATTTTAAGAAAAAACTACTCTCCCTGACAATCTGTAGCTTGATAGAAAAGAATCTCAAAATAGATGTCAGGATCAGGAAGAATTATACTCAGAATTAGTTGATTGCTCGGCAATGAAAGATTAAATATTTTTAAACTGTTTCCCGACTACACTAACTAATAAATCTCGGGGGACTAATCTTGGTAAGTTGACGATTACTTGGTTAGCAAAACCTCCAGCAACCACGGTAGATTGCCCTTTATCTAGTGCTTTTAAGGCTTCTTGAACCACCTTTTCGGCAGAAGCCATCGTCATGCCGTTTAATCCTGTAGCTGAATCAGGAAAATCAGCGCGGTCATAAAATTCCGATTCGGTTGGACCAGGACAAACGGCGAGGATTCTAACGCCACGGTCTTTATTTTCTGCCCATAGTGCTTCGCTAAAGTTTAGAATAAAAGCCTTTGTGGCAGCATAAACTGACATATAGGGAATAGGTTGAAAACCCGCAATTGAAGACAAGTTAATAATTGCGCCATTGCTTCTCTGCTGCATTAAGGGCAAAAATAATCCAGTAAGTTCAACTACTGCGGTAATATTAAGCTGCACCATTGTCATCTGCTTACTTAAAGGGCGATCGCTAAACGCGCCATAGTCGCCAAATCCCGCATTATTGATCAACAAGTCAATAGTTAAGCCTTTAGCTTGAACTGCATCAAATACTGCTTGACCTGCGGTGACTTCAGTTAAATCCTTAACTATTACCTCGGTTTTGACCTGATATTTACTGCTCAATTCTGTGGCTAGTTTTTCCAGCTTTTCTTGCGATCGCGCTACTAAAACCAAGTCAGTTTTTCTTGATGCCAATTCTCTGGCAAATGTCTCGCCAATTCCCGAAGATGCCCCAGTAATTAAAGCCGTTTTCATATCTCAAACTCAATTATTGCTTTTGTTACGAATTGTAACGCAAGTTTGAATCACAACCAGCAACCCATAGTCTGATTTTTTCAAACAATTAGTCTGGATACCAAAACATCCCTTTAATCCCTTCTGGGTCTAAAATAAAGCCCAATCGTTGATAGAATTTCACTACTTGAGGATCGGCAAACAAAGTAATGTTGCTAATGTCTGCACTGCGTAGTTGAGAGATAGCATATTTCATCATCGCTTTACCTAAACCTCGACTCTGAAACTTAGGATCGACCACCACATCCCAGATAGTAGCGTTAAAGGCATGATCAGAAGTTGCTCTGGCAAAACCAATGAGACGACGCTTTTTCCCCTGAACCTCCCACATCGAAACTACCAGAAAGCTATGCTCGATCGCCTTTTTTACTTTACGTAGGGGACGACGCGCCCAACCAACGCGATCGCAGAGTTCCTCCAGTTCATAAAAATCGATGTCACGCTCAGTACTAAATACGATTTGAGGTTGAGAAGCATCTTGATTCTCTGAGTTTAATAGTTCTCCACCAAATTCTGTAGTTTCCGAAGTAGTTACTGCGTCTGAATTGCTAAATAGTTTTTTCCAAAAGACCATGCCGATATGGCTTTACTGATTTATGGTTTTAATACGATATGTTTGTTATATTAATCTATTTTCTGACGCAAAATCATTTTTAGGCACAAAAACTATCAAATCAAAGTCATTAATCCAGCGAACTAACTTGGTCGACAACATAATTATGGTTGAGATTTTTAAGTTACAGATGACTTATGTACCCAATTATTTTAGGCTAGGGCTTGCGCTGGCTTCAACAAAATTGACACAATATTAAATTAAGAGTCTCTTTAGACCGTGACGATACGTATAAGAAAATGCCATCGATCAACATACTGGAAACGCCTCATGTTTATGAGCTAACCGCCCCTGTCGCCGACCCCAAACTACCAGTATTGGTGTTTGTTCATGGTTGGCTTCTCAGCCGTCATTACTGGCAGCCTTTAGTGCAGCTGTTAAAATCTGAATATCAGTGTTTAATTTATGATGCCAGAGGTTTTGGCGAGTCGCAAATTGTTTCGCCTTCAACTAAGGCAAGTTGGACACTAACTCCAGTTCAATCTTCAATAAGTTTTGATTCTAATGACTCAGCAATAGAGCCGAAAAATGCTCTAAACAATTCTCGCAATTATAGCCTCAATGCTTATGCTAATGATTTAGGGTGTTTGCTAAGAAGTTTAGAAATTAATCACGCCTGGATAGTAGGACATTCTTTGGGTGGAAGCGTTGCTCTTTGGGCGGCAGATCTTTGTCCAGAAATAATTAAGGGTGTTATTTGCCTTAATGCTGGAGGCGGTATTTATCTCAAAGAAGAATTTGAACGTTTTCGGAATGTGGGTCAGCAGCTAGTCAAGTTTCGTCCGCGCTGGTTGTCTTATGTTCCTTTTTTAAGCGTGTTGTTTTCTAGAATGATGGTCGCTCGCCCCTTACCGTTAAGATGGGGACGACAGAGAGTGCTTGATTTTATTCAAGCTGACGATCAAGCAGCTTTGGGCGCATTGTTAGAATCGACCACTGAAGCTGAAGTACATTTATTACCTCAGTTAGTCTCTCGTTTGCAACAGCCTGTGTACTTTGTGGCAGGAGATCAGGACAAGGTGATGGAAATCAAATATGTTAACCACCTGGCAAGTTTCCATAGTTCATTTGCTTCAGAAGACAGCAACGTATTCCAAATTAGCAACTGTGGTCATTTAGGCATGATCGAAGCACCCGACGAAGTTGCTTCGATCATGATTATGGTCTTAGGTAAGCATCAAGCTTAAGAGTCAGGAAAAAAACTCTAGAAAGTCATAGATATTACTATTGGACTTCGCGATTACTGAAATCTTAAACAATCAAGATCAGGTCTTATACTAAATCCTGTTTGGATAGAATACTTTAAGGTTAGGTAAGTCAGAAGTCAGAAGTCAGAAGTCAGAAGTCAGAAGTCAGAAGTCAGAAGTCAGAAGAGTTATAGTTATCTCAAGGAAACAACACTTTATCAATCGGATTTAGTATTAATTTATTCCTGATAAGCATCCATTCCCACACAAGAACAGACCAAATTGCGATCGCCATAAGCATTATCAATTCTTCCCACCGTCGTCCAGAACTTATGTTCTTTGGTCCAGGGCGCAGGATAAGCTGCTTGTTCGCGACTATAGGAATGTGACCAGTCCCCACAGATAATTGATTCTGCTGTGTGGGGTGCGTTTTTCAACGGATTATTTTCTGGATCTAGATCTCCTTTAGCGATCGCTTCGGCCTCTTGATAAATGGCAAGCATAGCATCACAATAGCGATCTAGCTGTTCTTTAGATTCACTTTCGGTAGGTTCAATCATCACTGTTCCAATCACGGGCCAAGATACCGTTGGCGCATGAAAACCAAAATCCATTAATCTTTTGGCTACGTCATCAACTTCAATCCGCGCTTGTTTTTTCAAAGGACGCAGATCGATGATACATTCGTGAGCGACAAAACCAGATTCTCCTTTAAATAACACCGAATAGCAGGGTTCAAGACGCTTTGCCATATAGTTAGCGTTGAGAATTGCTACTTTGGTTGCCTGGGTCAAACCAGCTTCTCCCATCATGGCGATATACATCCAGGATATAACTAAGATACTGGCACTGCCCCAGGGAGCAGCGGCAATAGCACCAATAGGTTGAGCATCTTTGTCAGTTGTGGGTGTAGCAGGAAGGAAAGGCACTAAATGAGGCATCACGCCAATTGGACCAACTCCAGGGCCACCACCACCATGAGGAATACAGAAGGTTTTGTGTAAATTAAGGTGACAGACATCTGCGCCAAAATCTCCAGGACGACATAAGCCTACTTGAGCATTCATGTTTGCCCCATCCATATATACTTGTCCGTTGTATTGATGGACAATGGCACAGATGCTTTTAATTTCCGCTTCAAATACCCCGTGTGTAGAGGGATATGTCACCATCAATGCTGCTAAATGCTGCTGATGTTTCTCCGCTTTGGCCTGCAAATCTGGCAGATCTATATTCCCATGGCGATCGCATTTTACTGCCACCACTTTCATCCCACACATTACTGCACTAGCGGGATTTGTCCCATGTGCTGATTCAGGAATCAAACAAATATGGCGGTGTCCTTCCCCTCTGGATTGATGATATTGGCGAATTACCTGAAGACCTGCATACTCACCTTGCGAACCTGCATTAGGCTGTAAAGAGATCCCGGCAAAACCCGTAATTTCTGCCAGCCAAGCTTCTAGTTCAGTAAACAATTTTTGATAGCCTTGAGTCTGTTCTAGAGGAGCAAAAGGATGTATATTGCCAAATTCTGCCCAAGTTACGGGAATCATTTCCGCTGTGGCATTGAGCTTCATGGTGCAAGAACCCAGCGGAATCATTGAGGTAGTCAGGGATAAATCCTTGGTTTCTAGCTGATGGAGATAACGCAGTAGTTCGGTCTCTGAATGATAGCGGTTAAATACTTCTTCGCTGAGGTATGGACTAGTTCGTAATTGTTGCTCGTTAATTGGTGAACGCTGATTGTTGAGTAGTTCAGCACTGTCAAAAGGTAATTCTGTATTGACCGCAAAGATTTGCCACAGGTCAATTAGGTCTTGTTCGGTGGTAGTTTCATCTAGAGAGATGCTGATCGCCTTAGGATCAAGCCAACGTAAATTTATGTGATTGTCAGCGGCAATTTTAATCAGATCCGCAGCGTTTTTAGCTCCTGTCTTGATCTCAATTGTGTCAAAGAAAGATGGGTTAGCAACTTGATAACCGAGTTGTTCTAACCCCGTTGCCAAAGTCGCTGTAAGCTGATGAACTCTTTGAGCGATCGCTTTTATTCCTGCTGCACCATGATATACGGCATACATAGATGCTATTACCGCTAATAAAACCTGAGCTGTACAAATGTTGCTAGTAGCTTTTTCCCGACGAATGTGTTGTTCTCTGGTTTGTAGTGCTAAACGTAAAGCTGGTTTACCATGAACATCTTTAGAAACCCCGACGATCCGCCCTGGTACTTGTCTTTGATATTGATGTTTAGTGGCAAAGTAGGCTGCATGAGGACCTCCATAACCTAAAGGTACACCAAATCTTTGGGTACTTCCTACGGCAATATCTGCTCCAAATTCTCCAGGAGGGATTAAAATTGCCAAACTGAGAATATCTGCTGCCACAGTGGCTAAAGCTTTAGCTTCGTGTACCTGTTTGATGAAGGAACGGTAATCATTAATCGTGCCATTAGTGGCAGGATACTGTAGCAACGCGCCAAAAATCGAGGTAGAGAAATCGAAGTTAACATAGTTATCGACAATCACTTCAATACCTAGAGGTAAAGCCCGAGTTTTGACTACTTCTATAGTTTGAGGATGACAACCAGCATCGACAAAGAAAGCATTAGCTTTGGTTTTACAGATCCCGTAACTCATGCTCATGGCTTCGGCTGCTGCTGTACCTTCATCTAGTAAAGAAGAGTTGGCAATTTCTAAACCCGTCAGGTCAACAATCATCGTTTGAAAGTTTAGCAGTGCTTCTAACCTTCCCTGAGCAATTTCCGCCTGATAGGGAGTGTAGGAAGTATACCAGCCAGGATTTTCTAAGACATTACGTAAGATAACCGCAGGAGTGATGCAATTGTAGTAACCTCTGCCAATAAAAGAGCGATACACTTGGTTTTGAGCTGCGATCTCTTTTAACCTGACCAAGGCAGCCGACTCACTTTGCGCTTCTGGCAACCGCAGTGGTGTATTAAGGCGAATTGCGGCGGGAACAGTCCGCTCGATCAATTCATCCAAACTACCCACTCCCAATACCTGCAACATTTGCTGAATTTGTTGCTTTCCTGCTCCAATATGCCTTTGAGCAAACGTACTAGTATGTTGAGTTAAAGAATTTTTATAATTAGAATTTGCCTCTGTCTCCAAAATTTTGGACTCTGTAGCAAAATTTAGATTAACCATACTATCTATGTTAATTTGGCTTATAGGTAAAAAAATGGTGGTTTATTGCCAGTAACCTAGCGCAACCACTGTTTTAGACGATTTGTAATAAAGGTTAACAAATTTTACCAATAAAAAGAGTAATTGATTTGTCAGGAATTAGCGCGATCGTTTTACTTAATAAGCAGGCACGCTTTGGTATCAATACATAATTGGCTAAAAAAGTAATTTATAGATTAAGCAGACCTAAAATAATTGTTTACTAAGTTAGAAGCTAAATGTAGTGGAATCCCAATAGGCAAACCAACTGGTTATGATTCATCCATTCCTTCTACCTGAGCGCGATATTCCTTGGCAGAAAGAGCATCGGCTAATTCATCATCAGGATCGTCAACCTTTACCTTGATTAACCAACCTTCTCCATAAGGATCTGCGGCGAGAGTTTCTGGCGCATCAATTGCTGTTTCGTTACGCTCAATTACTGTTCCCGACACTGGTGGGTATAAATCCTCTACGGCTTTTACTGATTCAATTGTGCCTAAAGTTTCTCCTACGGCCACTGCATCACCAACTTCAGGAAGCTCTAAAAAAACTACATCTCCTAATTGATCGAGCGCAAAGGCACTGACTCCGATGGTAGCGACTTCACCATCAAAGCGGACGTATTCGTGACTATCTAGATATTTTAAATCTTCTGGATATTCTATCTCCATTATTACTACCTCAATCATAAGTAAAATCTAGTTTACAACACTGATCACTTATTAGGGGGGTAGTAAGTGTGGAGAACAAGTGACGATTCGCGGTAGTTGACAATATTTTGAAGTAATGATGGGCGCGATCGCTATATTTTACTAATAATCTGGTTTTTGCCTGGCGATTGAATTATTTCTTGTACCGTGTGTTTAAATATGGCTACTTGTTCATCATTAGGTTGAGTTTGCTGCCAGACTTGCCTTTGCATTAGGCGATCGCGCCATCTTTCAATCTGCTTAATCTGACTTAAATCGTAACCTAATTTGCCAACTAAAATCACAGCATTTCCTGCCACAATATCACCCAAAGATAAAGTTTTTCCACCAAAATAAGCATCATCGGCTAATAATTCGGCTAAAAAGTTCAAGATTCTGGTAATTTTGCGTTTTGCTTTCTTTAATTGCGGTGAATCTTCTACTTCACTAATCAACAGAATCACCAAAGCAGATAATTCATTATTAGCTACCATTTGCGCCATTTTGACTTTAGCTAATTGCGATGGATCTTTTGGTAACAGTGGATTTTGAGGATATTTGCAGTCTAAATAATCTAAAATAGCCAAAGATTCTAAAACTCTCAAGCCATCATCAATAATTACTGGGACGTGATGAAAGGGATTAATTGCTAGAAACTCGCGCTTAAACTGTTCTCCTTCTTTAAGGTTGACAGTGATCGAGGTAAACGGAATCTCTTTTTCTAATAAAGCAATCCAAACCCGACGGGATAAGGGTGATAGAGGATTGTAATAAAATTGCAGCATGATATTAATTACTGATTACCAATAACTAGATTTGTTAATAAACTATTTTGAAATTTATGACTCAAATCCATTGATAAAATTCGAGGATATTGCTTTCTGTATCTTCAATTTGAAATATTTTTGTTCCACTGACTTCTTGTAGAAGAAGTATTATTTTTAAACCTAATTCGGTTAGTCGTTCACACAAACTATTAATATCATTTACTTCAATAGTAGGTACTGTGTTGTTACCATATTGAATTTTTTCTCCAGTGACTATGGGATCAAAAAGACCAAATAGAAATCCATCGATATTGAAGAATACAAAACGATCTGTTTCTAATGAAGGCTTGCGCTCAAATATGATATTTTGATAAAAGTTTTTAGCGCGATCGCGATCTTTTACAGAAATATATAACGAGTTTATTTTCATATTTGTCAATTCCTCTAATGTCTATGTTCTCGATACATACGCATAACTAATTCACCTGCGGGTGTTGCTCGTAACTCTTCTACTAACGCAACCATTTCTGTTGGTAATTTTGCTAGTTGAGAGTTATAAAAAGGATGATGTTCGGGACGGATCGCCAGAGAAGCTAAGGCAGCAAAAGTGATATCTGTTGCAGAAAAGCGATCTCCTAACAGATATTTTTGACCTAAATTGACTTTCTGGTTAACGATGTCGAAAACCTCTCTAATATTTTGTACAGCAGCTTCTTTACCTTCTAAAGTTAAGTTGTATTTTTGTTTGATTATCTTAGTTGATACAGGAAAAGCGATCGCACTTTTAACTTTCTCCATCCAGCTTATTCCCTTACTCCAGGCAGCTAGAATTGACCAAGGTTGTTGGATAGCATAGTAATAAGCCCAATTGCGCGTTGCTACTCCTAATTTATCATCAAATAATGCTTCTAAGGTTTCTGCTTGCTGGCGTAATTCTGGATCTTGGGCATAAAGCTGATTAGGGACAATAGTATCTAAATAATGCAAGATATCTTGAGAATCAGTGAAAGCTTTGCCATCAATGAATAAAACAGGAACGCTTGTTCCTCCATAACGAGATGTATATTGTCTATGAAATGGCGGTGCGTGGTTTTCTTCGACATAATCTATTCCTAAGCTATCCATCGCCCAGCGAACTTTTTCGCAGTAGTGACTGGTAGCAATTGTAATTAGTAAAGGTTTATTTTTGTTTGCTGTGTTCATTTTTGTAAATCTTGAATAATCTTATTGATCGCAGTCTTTAAATTGGGTAAGTCATTAACGATGATGTTCCAAACCTCTTCTAAATCAACGCGAAGATAGTCGTGAATCAAAACATCTCTTAATCCAGCAATTCTTCTCCAAGGTACTTCTGGATATTTGGCTCTAAATTCAGGTGATAATCTTTTGGTTGCTTCTCCAATCACCTCAAAATTACGAATTACAGCATCTTGAATCATGCGAGTTTGCATAAATATCTCTTTCCCCTCAAGGGTATAAGACTCTATTGCTTTAATGCTTTCTTGTATATTACTGACATAGAGCAGATCATTCTTCATAAAGGTACAGCTTCTTTTAATACCTGTTCGCGAATACTTTCATGTAGAATCTCTGGCTTGGCAACATCCACTTTGCACCCAAGTAAATCTTCTAAATCTTGAATTAAAGCGATTCTATTTAACAAACTGCGTCCAGCTTGAATGTCCATCAAGAAATCTATATCGCTATCTGCTGTTGCTTCTCCTCTGGCTACAGAACCAAAAATTCGTACATTGGAACCTCCATATTGAGCAGCAATTTTGAGAATTTCCACTCGTTTTTCTTGAAGTAATTCTTTTGTGTTCATTGTTCTATCTCCTTGCTATTACGCCATTCTTGAGCAATTAATAGTGACCAAGTTAGGAATGCAACTACCGATAATCCTGCAAATACATCAGTCCAAATAAGAATGTGCATTTTTACAGAAAACTGAGACAGTTCGCCATAAAAATAATGGGCTGGGCTAGATAAACCCGTGCCAGCATACATACCTAGCAGGAAATAACTCAACCAATAATTTTGTCGGCTATAAAGCCAGTAACTTATAAATGCGATCACAGTCATGACTACCCAGGTAATCAATACGCCAGAAGTTGTAAACCATTCTGGTTCGGGATATTCACGAACATACATAGCGTTATCGGTGTAGTGGAGACTGGTAATAGCAATGCTCAAAATTAAAATTGATAGTAGCCAGATTTTACTTTGCTGCATTGATTAAATCCTCCGTAGTTAATTTAATTAAGTTAAAAATTCTCTGCCTTTGTCTAAACCATGTTGATAAACTGCTGCTATTCCTTCAAGCGTAGCTTGGAAAACATCTACACCCATATCCTTGGGATTTATATCTGGCTGAATTATACTTATTGGTACTTGTTGGTACTGTGTGGGCATAACTTGCGATTGGAATAAATCTCGATAAAAGTTACCTGCTTCGGTGGCGATCGCAATTACTGTTTGATAACCTTGTTCAACCATTTCAATTCCAGGACAAACGCAGGTATAGCAAGCATCTATATAAGGCTGGTTATTAATCCATGCCGGTATGTCATAGTTATGCAGCATTCTAGTAGAAGCATAAGCAACCTCGCTAAAGTTGTCTCGATTTAAAGCTAAATTGTCTTTTGCAGTGGTGCTAAAAAGATCCAGTCTCAAATGTCGCTTTATCCTACTAGGTTCATTCTTGGCAGCAGCGATTAAGAGTTTTTTGCCCAATCTTCGAGCTTGTTTACTTTGAGTTTGTTCGGCAATTTCATCGTTAGTTACCGCATTGACAGCAACATAAAACTGAGTCTTCTGGGATTGAAAAAGTTCTTTGCCACCATGAGTATTAAAGTAATCTATTCCTGCTAAAAAAACTTGACTCATACTTTTGGTGTGAGTGTATATTTCTAGTCCTTTTAACCAATAATTGATACCTACTTGACTGGCTTGACTAACATTTGCCAAAGCTGCAACCACTACCGAAGCAGAAGCAGCACCATAAGCATCGGGGCGAAAGTTTGCCTCTTCAAAAGCACTTAAAACCCCGTGTACAAAAATTGCTTTAAAACCTCCTGAAGCACAGGCGATCGCAGTTGAACCATTTTTAATCTTTGACATTGAAGAAAAGAGTTAACCGTGATGCGAGATTTCTTTTTTCTCTGAAGAATTTGGCTAAATTTTGTCCATACTTGTCGATCTGTTAAAGAACAAACTGCTTCAAAGTTGTTAGTAATCGGTTGGTCATAACTTATGCTATTTTTCTGAATTACCAATCTGGTTTGAATACCTTCACTCTGAAGACGAAAATTAATCATATTCGGCGTAAATATTTTTGAATTCTTCGGGGATAGCGATCGCTCGCCTGGTTTCTAAACTAATAAAAAATCCTACTTGAGTCGCGGTAGCAGCTATTTCTTGCCCCAGATAAATCTCGGCTTGTAAAGTACAGCGCGACGCAAAGCTAGTCCTTTAGGGCAAACGCCCTAATTGAGACATCCACATTTTACCCACAGGGCGATCGCCTAACTGCAAAGCTTTTTGATATTTGATTTGGGTGGAGTTAACAGTTGGGCAATATCCCTTTGCCATCAACTGTTCTAAAGGGGAATATGACTCTAGTATTTTCAGTCTTAAGTCTTCTAACCAGCGAATATAAACAATATTGCTGACAATTCCCGCAAAATAGATGTCATAGGTTTTAATTGGTAAGTCTAGAGCTACTTCAAAAGGTTGTTTCTTCATTTGTGATTAATGATTAGTTTACAGACTGATCGGTCTTTTTTATGTCAAAAAAATTTAGCTGCGTTTTACCCTAGATTAGTCTGGATATAACTTTGCAAATGAGCTACAACTCTTTCTAGATGAACGGGATTTCGTTCTAGTTTGCTCATCATAATTGCTCCTTCTAAAGTCAAAAAAATAATTGTGGCTACGGTATCGGGTTCAACAGTTGCACGCACTTCTCCTTTTTTGATACCCGTTTTAATGATACGAACAATTAAACCACGACTGGAATTCATTGCTTGCAAAGCGCGATCGCGTAAAGGAGAATCTGTATCATCGGTTTCAATAGCTGTATTTAAAATTGGACAGCCACCCATTATTGGAGGCTCGTCGATATAAATTAGATAACTAGCTACTAGTGCCTGTAAACGCTCAATTGCATTACGTTTAGTTTTGACCACACTCCAAATTCTTTGATTTAAAAGACTTACTCCATAGTCAAATGCTGCTAAAGCCAGTTCGTCTTTACTTTTGAAATGATTATAAATTCCTCCTTTCTTTAACCCAGTTGCCTGCATAATATCAGCAATAGAAGAACCTGCATAACCTTGTTGGTTAAATAACTCGGCTGCTTGCTGAATTATATGCATTTTCGTTTGTTCAGCTTTGGGCATCGAATTTTAAGACCATTCGGTTTGTGTTTAAGAAGAGTATAAAACACTATCTCTGGCAAAAAAATATATATTTCCAATCATAAGCTGTAGATACTCTTCCTTCCTCAATCTGTTGATGTCTAGAAAGACAGTAACAGTCTCAGAAAACAATTTATTTACAATACCTTGTATCAATGATCTTAGATAGACTATACTTGTTGTTGTGAAACTTAAGTCACGGGCGAGTGGCGGAATTGGTAGACGCACCACACTCAAAATGTGGCGAGAAATCGTGAGAGTTCGAGTCTCTCTTCGCCCATAAAATACACTCAGCAAAGCTTTGAGCTTGTATACTAAGATCCTGAATCTAATTTGACTAGACTACAAATACACGTCAGATCCGATTCGGACTCAATAAATCGCTGAATGTCAAATTTTTTTACCAAGATACTTCTTGATTGCAGTTAGAACCAGATAGCTGATTCGACGATTTGAAATGAAAAATGCCGTGCCTTGATCAAGGTACAGCATCGTAACTGTTGCTTGAAATAATTGAGTGTAATCTGTGGAGAGATTTTACTCGATTTCTCCCAAGTTAAATAAGAAAGGAACGCCACCTTGAGAATTACCACTAACTAAAACCTTAGGCATTTGTGCGCCACCTTCTCGCCAAGCTTCGATCGCCTCTTTTTTTAGTACTAGTTCTCCACCTTGCGCTCTTAATGTTTCAGCCAGTAGTCTTTGAGCTTCTGCTTTACCCTTAGCACGATTAATATCCGCCTGAGCTTGCTGTTCGGCTTCTCTTGCTACATATACGGCTCTCTGGGATTTTTGCTCGGCAATTTGTTTTTCTTCAACTGCTCGGGCAAATTCAGGAGAAAAACTAAGATCGACTACGCTAGTATCCAAAATTAGAATGCCATATTTATCTAAGCGATCGCTCAAAGCATTGTCAAAGTCTTCCTTTAGTTCGTCACGTTTGGTGATTGCTTCTTCTACCGTTCTTCTAGCCGCTGCAATTTTGAAAGATTCTTGAGTTTGAGGAGCAATAATTTTAGAAACGATATTTTGTAGCGTTCCTTGCTTGCGACGTATTTCCACTACCTGAATTGGATCTAAGCGGAAGTTAATCGCAAAACTAGCTTTAAGATCTTGCAAATCTTTGGTAGAGCTTTCTGCCGGCACTTCAAATTTTTGTACCGTTAGATCGTAGATATCCACGTTAGAAACCAATGGGGGACGAAGATGGATTCCTTCTAGTAAAACACCGTCTTGAGCTTTACCCAAAATGCTCAAAACCCCAGCCTGACCAGGATTAAGAATGACAAATGAATTAAAAGCGATCAAAATTACTAAAGCTGCAACAATACCACCTAGTAGAGGCTGCCAACTATTAGATGACTGAGTATTCAAGCGGATATCTCCTATTATGTAAATAAAATTAGTCTGTTATTGATATTTGCAAGTTTATCGTATTTAATGATTTAGCAGTGATTGAAACTATTCGAGACTACCATCAAATAAGCGATTTTCTGGCGACTTCGGGACAACTAACTATCCAACAATTTGAATCTATCGCCCAAGCTGGATATCAAGCCGTAATTAATTTAGCAATGCCTAATTTTCTGCCGCAGACAAGGAAATTGTTTTTACCGCTAAACTATATAAGAATATTTACAGTGCTAAGTAATTAGATCAGCATGGGGATTGAGCAGCAAGAGTATCGCCAACGCCGACGAGAGTTAATGTCCAAAATTGGCGGAGGAACGGCAATTTTTCGTAGTGCGCCGATGGCAACTATGCACAACGACGTTGAATATACCTATCGTCAAGAAAGCAGCTTTTACTATTTGACAGGCTTTGATGAACCAGAAGCCGTGGCGGTATTTGCCCCCCATCATCAAGAACACCAGTATATTTTATTTGTTCAGCCCAAAGATCCTGAACAAGAAACCTGGACAGGCTATCGCTGCGGTGTGGAAGCAGCTAAAGCAGTTTATGGTGCAGATGAAGCTTATCCAATTGCCGAACTAAATGAAAAGCTACCCCAGTATTTAATTGATGCCGATCGCATTTACTATCATTTAGGCAATGACGAGAAATTTAATCACACGATCATTTCTCATTGGCAAAGACTGATGCAGGGTTATCAAAAACGAGGTAAAGCACCTTTGGCGATTGAAGATACTCTTCCTCTGACTTTTCCCATGCGCTTGGTTAAAAGTCCTGAGGAAATAGCGATGATGCGTCAAGCAACTAAAATTTCGGCAATGGCACATAATCATGCCCGTGAATTTGCTCGACCAGGAATTTATGAATATCAGGTACAGGCGGAAATAGAATATGTTTTTCGTAAAGAAGGGGCAATTGGCATTGCATACCCTTCGATTGTGGCATCGGGAGAAAATGCCTGTATTCTGCACTATATTGAAAATGAGCGTCAAATGCAGGATAACGAGCTGTTACTAATTGATGCTGGTTGCTCTTATGACTACTATAACGGCGATATTACTCGTACTTTTCCTGTAGGTGGTAAATTTACTCCCGAACAAAAAGCCCTGTATGAAGTAGTCTTAGAAGCACAGTTAAAAGCGATCGCCGAAGTACAGCCAGGAAAGCCTTACAATGAATTTCACGATATGGCTGTCTGTGTCATTGTTCAAGGTTTATTAGATCTGGGATTACTCCAAGGCGACTTGGAGGAAATTATCAAAGAAGAAAAATATAAGCCTTTTTATATGCACCGTACAGGACATTGGCTGGGATTAGATGTTCATGATGTTGGAGTTTACAAGCACAATGAAGATTGGCAAAACCTGACTCCAGGACACATAGTCACAGTTGAACCAGGAATTTATATTTCGCCCCAAATCAAACCTGCCGAAGGACAGCCAGAAATTCCTGATTGCTGGAAAGGAATTGGGATTCGGATCGAGGATGACTTGCTAGTGACACAAGATGGACATGATATCTTAACTTCAGACGTACCCAAGTCGATTAGGGATATGGAACGATAAGCCGACTTATCGATTAGCAAGTCATCAATAGCAAACAATTACAACAGATTAATTATCATTTTTAGCGAATTACGTACAGTGAAAATTTCAGAGATAACTGCAGAAATCATTCACGGTAAAGGTTATGTTGTGCTGCCTGACCTTTTAAGTCTTAAAGAGACAACAGCAGCAAGAAATTTAATTCTTCAACTTGCCGAACAAGAAAAACAGCATGACAAATTAATTATTGAAGGAAAAAAAGAGAGGCTATACGGTTTAATTTACAAAGGAGATGTTTTTACTAATCTGGTTCAAGACAAGCTGATTATTTCAGTCATTGAAGCAATTATTGGCAAAGATGCGATTTTAGGCGGCTTTTCGGCTCACATTCTCCATCCAGGAGCGAAAAGAATGGGTATTCACGTTGATTATCCTTATTGGGCAATGCCTTCTCCCTTTCCTAAATACCCGATTTTAGAACTTCAGGTGATCTGGATGATGGAAGACTTTACTGCCGATAATGGCGCACCTTTATTTGCTGCGGGGACGCAGAATTTAGCAACTCAGCCAAATAAAAAACAGTTTCAAAAAACTGCCGAAAAAATCACGGGGACAGCGGGATCGGCAGTTATTTCTCACGGACTCTGCTGGCATGATACTTCAGAAAATAAAAGCGATCGCCCTAGAGTATCTTTACTGGGAAACTATACCCCTCAATACGTTCATCCTTTAGAAAATAATTTATTCGACCACCAACCCGCAACGATTCAAAACGCCAGTCCAAAATTGAGAAAATTGCTTAGACATACCTGGATGTCTAAAGCCGATCCGATATATGGCATGAGGTTTATTAAATAAACATTGAAAGTCAGAGATTACTTCTAAAGAACTCTCTTAGGGCGATTCTATCCTCTGGTAATGCGAACATGACTCATAATTCGACTTTTGCGTTCTTGCTGGTTACCAGCATTAATATTGTAGTTTCCTTTGCTACGTTGTATATGTTCTTGACGGCTTTTCTGTTCACTAGATTCACTAGGAGAAATTTGATTAGGATTGTAGTTTTGAGGACTACGTTGGAAATCAATCTCGCCACCAGAACTTTTTGCCAAATGCTCTCTAATCCGCTTTTGGCGATCTGAAAATGCTTGCTCACTTGCCATAACTAATACATCTCTTAAATACGCTCAACGAATATACATTGTGACTCATCTGCTGCACAATTTGCGTCGATCAATAAGACTTTGCTAATAGGTTAGAACTAAATTTTGAATTAAAAGAACCTTTTAGAAGCTAAAGTTAGATCTTTTAAGCTATTGAATATTTTTCTTGAGGCTTTTACATAGTTTGATTGTAAGTATTCAGGTATCAAAAAGAGATAAATAGTTGCA
>JAIMKV010000058.1 GCA_020692205.1 Myxosarcina sp. GA_180221_E-2-1-MAG-40_15 | reverse complement strand
TCTTTATGATTACGGAACTATTGCTGCTTAATTTTGTCCGAACCATTGCTTGTCTTAGTTCAAATTAATCTTTTAAGATTAAGATATTTATTGGCGATCGCTTGTTACCTTTTCCAGCTCTAAATTCCATTACAATTAATAAAAGTAAACAAGTATAGTAACAACGTACACAATTCATTAGGGAGTGATAAATAAAAATTGTTTGTTCTCAATGGTTATGAATATTTTTTGGGTTTCTTACTCATCTGTAGCGCAGTTCCAGCCCTAGCTTTGACTGCCTCAAAACTATTAAGACCTAGTAATGGTGGGCCAGAACGCCAAACTACCTACGAATCTGGAATGGAACCTGTTGGCGGTGCTTGGATTCAATTTAACATCCGCTATTATATGTTTGCATTAGTTTTCGTGGTCTTTGATGTAGAAACAGTCTTTTTGTATCCTTGGGCAGTAGCTTTCAGTCGATTAGGATTGTTAGCATTTGTAGAAGCCCTAATTTTTATTGGCATTTTGGTAATTGCCTTAGTGTATGCGTGGAGAAAAGGAGCTTTAGAATGGTCATGAATCCCTCAACATTTGAACAACAGCAACAAGAACGAATACTTAATCCGATTAGCCCTACAAAAGTAACCCAAGATTTATCAGAAAACGTTATTTTGACTACGGTGGACGATCTATATAACTGGGCAAGACTATCTAGTCTGTGGCCGATGTTATACGGTACAGCCTGTTGCTTCATCGAATTTGCAGCCCTTATTGGCTCTAGATTTGACTTTGATCGCTATGGCTTAGTACCTCGTTCTAGTCCTCGTCAGTCCGACTTGATCATTACCGCCGGCACACTGACGATGAAAATGGCTCCTGCTTTGGTTCGCCTCTATGAAGAAATGCCCGAACCTAAGTACGTGATTGCCATGGGTGCCTGTACCATTACTGGGGGAATGTTTAGCAGTGACTCTACAACTGCCGTCAGGGGTGTAGACAAGCTAATACCCGTGGATGTATATATTCCTGGTTGTCCTCCTCGCCCAGAAGCTATTTTTGATGCCATTATTAAGCTACGCAAAAAAATTTCTAATCAATCTATCCAGGAAAGAGCTTCAACTATCGAACAGACTCATCGCTACTACAGTACGATGCACAATATGAAGTCCGTTGCTCCGATTCATGATGGTACTTATCTTCAGTCGGCAACTCGTCAAGCACCACCAAGAAAGCTCGCCGAAGCGATGGGTATGCCTTTACCTAAAATAGAATCAGCAGAGAAAGAGGTGGAGCGTGGCTGAAGAACAAGAAAATCAGAATCCTCAAGAAAATGAGGCAGCAGCTGAAATAGTTGCGGCGGGTCAAACTTCTACTTGGCTTACGGAAAACGGCTTTGACAATGAAGCTTTAGCACCTGATAATTCCCAAGTAGAAATGATTAAGATTGAGGCAGATTTATTGCTGCCGATCGCCACTGCCTTGTACGCTTATGGTTATAATTACCTTCAGTGTCAAGGAGCTTATGATTTAGGGCCAGGCAAGAAGCTCGTTAGCTTTTACCATCTGATTAAAGTCGCTGATGATGTCGAACAGCCAGAAGAAGTTCGGCTCAAGGTTTTTCTTCCGAGAGATAATCCGAGAATTGCTTCGGTATATTGGATCTGGAAAGCAGCAGACTGGCAGGAAAGGGAAAGCTACGATATGTTTGGCATTGTCTACGAAGGACATCCTAATCTCAAGCGTATTTTAATGAACGAAGATTGGGAAGGTTTTCCTTTGCGTAAAGATTATATATCTCCTGACTTTTATGAGTTACAGGATGCTTATTAATCAGGTAGCAATTAGCAATAATTTAATGTAGGGATCTAATTAAACATCTCTGCATTTTTTATTGCTTTGACTTCATACCTACATCAGTAGACTATCCAACCCAAAAGCGCTGTAAGTCTTCGACAACTTTGCTCAAACCAACAGAGTTAGAAGCCTTACACAAAATACGATCGCCTGGACGTATTACCTCTTTTAATCTACTAGTTAAAGTAGCGCGATCGCTGAAACATTCAGCAGCAATTTTTTTAGCCCCAGCAGCAATTTCTTTAGTTGCAGTTTCGTCTGCTAAGACTAATAAAAGATCTAGCTCTAATTGTCGGACTTGTTCTCCTACCTGACGGTGTAGCTGAGGTGAGTATTCCCCTAACTCTTTCATCGTGCCTAAAACCGCAATATGTCTTTTTCCTGGGGTTTGCTTCAGCATCTTGATCGCAGCTAGCATCGATTCCAAACCCGCATTGTAGGTTTCATCCAGGATAACTACATCATTAGGTAAATCATAACGGCGCGATCGTCCTTGGGGCAATTCAACCTGTAACCCAGCAACCAAGGGAGCAAGATCTATATTTAATACTTGAGCTACCGCGATCGCAGCTAGATAGTTACTGGCATTGTGTTCTCCTGTTAGGGGTAAGGGGAAATTATGCCCTAAAGCGGTTAAAGTATCCCCGTTGATTTCGCCCTGGATATCTCCCCCCGTCAAGCCATAGGTAATCTTTTTTCCCTGCCAAACTTCAGCGGCGGTTGCCATCAGCAAAGAATTGTCGTAATTTAAAATAGCGGTGCTAGTCTGGGGCATCTGTGCCAAAAGTTCGCACTTGGCTCGGGCGATCGCTTCTCTTGAGCCTAAACGACCAATATGAGCAGTTCCTACATTGGTAATGATTCCGATCTTGGGGCGAGCCATCTCTGAAAGTAGCGCAATTTCTCCCGCTCCACGCATTGCCATTTCAATCACAGCATAACTGTGTTGGGCGGTAATTTGGAGCAAGGTTTTGGGGACACCAATTTCATTGTTAAAGTTGGCCTCAGTTTTTAGTACTTTACCTTTAGTGCTTAATACAGCAGAGATTAATTCTTTAGTACTAGTTTTTCCTACCGAACCCGTTACCCCAATCACTGGGATCGCAAAGCGATCGCGCCACCACCGCGCAATTTGCTGGTAAGCCTCTAGAGTGTCGTTAACAACAAACTGAGGAATAGTTAAAGATTCTAGACGATGGTTAACGATAACTGCGATCGCACCTTTAGCTACAGCCTGCTCCACAAAATTATGTCCATCAAAATTTTCTCCTACTAAAGCAACAAATACTTCTTGGGGCTTGATAGTGCGAGTATCTGTAGTAACACTTAATACTAATAATTCTGAATCATTTATCGCTAAATTTAAAGGATTAGTATTGAGAATTGTACTGAGTTCTGCCAGAGAAAAATCGAGGCTCATAGTGCTAATTAGATCGTAAAATACCTAATTATAGTTTTTAACTGCTATTTTAGGTTGTTTTTTTTGTATATATACTCAAGGTATTTAGTCAAAATCTTGTTTCAAAATTTACAGCATTAAACCAAATAAAGTTTTAATATTTAAGCATAAATCATAGTTTGATCACTAAAAATTCAAGCACTGTATTTAGAATATTTTCCCGATCTAAAGTCAGGGGAGGATAATTAATTTTGGCCAGAATACAACAGCAACAAACTTCACATTCAACCAAACAAGAACAGCAGCAAATCTACGAGCATTTATTGTATTGCGTCAAAATCGAATCTTCTATTGAAGTATTAGAAAGATTTAATAATTTATTTATTAGGGGGACTGGCTACAAAGATAGTCGCATCCGCACTGCTTTGGAAAGAATTGTAGATGCCAGAAATGCCGAGACAGAATTTCCGTTGTTTTTTAACCGTTGCTGTCACATTATAATCAATCGTTGGCAGATGCAGCCTAATTTAAAATATGAAATAATTGAATTGCTAATTTTAATTGAGCGAGCATTGCCTCCAGGGGGAGCTTATGCTCGAACCTCCCGCAAACTCAGACGGTTAGTCAAAGATTTTCAACATACCGAATATTATCTGAGGATTCAGCGTTTGGCTCGTTTAATTGACGGTAGCTTAGAGCCAGAGAAGCGTCGCAGCAATCGTATCGAGATTATAACCAACTCAGTCGGCGATCTAATTCAGCGTTATCCCTATCTTCATCAACATTGTTTGTTAACTGAAGGTAGCACTGATGAATTTCAGCAAACGGTGCAAACTATTCAGTTGGGGATTCAATCAAACTATGAACTAAATTTATCCCAATACATTACCAATCGTGTACGATTGGCAGGACTATTCAAACAATACAAGGCGGCCAATCAAAGCAGAATTCCCAAAAGACTAGTCAAAAAAGTAGACAATCCTACCTTACTAAGCGATCGCGAACTGGACAAGGCTTTGCGTCATTACCTTGGCAAGGTAGAGCAAAACTATAGTTATTACGATCTTGCCCAAAATTTTCTGACTCATACTAGTCAAGTCAAAACCTATCAAGAATTTAAAGCTGACCTCTATCAATATATTATTTCTGGTCTAGATTCAAACTACGGTAAGCTTCATTTTAATCAAGAACTACATAATTATTTACAAGAGACTTTAAGCGACTTTGATCATCGAGAGCTAGATGAGTTTTTAACTTTGCGTACCTATTGCCAACTGTTTAAATTTTTGGTGGTAGATGGCAAAAGTAGCTCTAATCATGAACAGTATTTAAATTTGGTAAATCATCTAGGAGAAGTAAGAACTATCGGCTTATTGCTAAAATTAGTCTTGTTATGTGGCAAGGTAAAACCCTATCTAGAACAAAGGTTTTCCATTCTTTTTTCCCATTACGAAACCGTAGCCGAAGATCGAGCGCCTTGGTTAGTTAAGTCGTTGGAAAATTTGCAGGTGGCTTTTAGCATTCATTTTGGTGAAGCCGACTTTTCTCTAATTCAAATTATCTGAGGTTAAGATGTGACGAGAGTTTATATTGTTTATATTTAATTTCTCGTAGTGATCAGAGACATAAGTGGTTCGACTCGGCAGGCAATCGATCAAGATTTTCAGATTGTCTATGAATACCTGCGACAATGTGCAGCTATTCAATCGCCAGCCAAAGTAATCCAAGAATTTGAACATCTATTTCATCAGGGAAAAAATGAAAACACTCAAGTATCTAAAGCCCTGGAAAAGATCATTTTTGCTGCGCCAGCACAACAATTTGAGCAATTCTTGAGCTGTTGTTGCTATATAGTCTTGGACGGTTGGTTAGACAAACCAGAAACAATACTTTATGTTTCCCAACTCTTAAATACTTTTGATAATGTTGGTTTGACCAAATCATCTGATCGCCGTCGCAAACAATTAATTCAACTAATCAAAAATTATCAGCAGACCCAATCATACCTGCAATTGATTGCTGTCATCGCGATTATTAATCCACAAACGATTGCTAGCCATAGTTTGGCAACAGCGATCGCCACCAATGAAGTATCTGGTAGTAGCAACAGCGATCGCCAAACTATTGTCAATTCTTATTTACTACGTTACACATATTTATACAAGTACTTTTCCCCTCAGGATGCTCAGATTGAGCGTCTTACTGCATTTATCCGCAAGTTAGAGCAAGCTCGCCAAAAAGAGTTTGAAATTTTGTTGTCTCAGCATATTATTTATCGTTTTAGATTAAAACAGCTTGCCAAGATGAAGCTATTGGCAAAAGGTGTCGGGAAAATAATTACCAAAGTCGATAATCCTAGTCTGCTTTGTGAAAAAGCTTTTACAACTGCTCTACAACAGTACATAAGTAAAATAGAATATAATCAAAGTATATTAAAGCGATCGCAACGTTTTATTGCCGAAAATGACCTACGCAATACCTATAAGGTATTTAAACAAGATTTATATCACTTTTTAACTACTAATATTCAACCGAGAAACAGCACCTATCAATTTAAACATAGGCTCAAACAAAAATTAGCCGCTATCTTCCCTCAATCTGATGCCAAACCATTAAATAGAACTTTAATTTTACAGACTTGCCGGCAGTTGTTTAGCTTTCTAATTGTCGATCCTAGTGTAGCTACTGAACCAAATAAATTTGTTGAATTGATGGCTAATTTAGGCACAGCTCAGGTAACGACGATTTTAGTCAAAATTGCGTTAATTTGTCCTGAATCAACAGCGGATCTGGAGAAAAAGATTTACTTGGTTGTGACTCACTATCAGCTACAAAACATTCAAGACGCTCGGTGGTTGATTAAATTATTAGAATATCTCTTAATTGCATTTAGTATTTGTTTTGGCAAGATTGACGTTTCAATCGCCAGCTCGATGAGTCATGAAGCATAAGCAGTTACCAGTAATCAGTAAACGGTACAAAGCCGAGTCAAAGGATTGCAATCCTTGATTCAAATTTCAAGAGTCTATTCTTGATATCATCAACTAATTATGAGTCAAACTACTATTCAACCTGCCAAAATTAGCCGTGTCTTGCCAGATTCGATCGCCGAAGAGATTGGGTTTGAAGTTGGAGATGCAATCATTTCGATTAATCGGACTCAACCTCGTGACTTAATCGATTATCGTTTTCTTTGTAGTGATGAGTATCTAGAATTAGAAGTTATGGATACTGCTGGAGAGATGCACCACATCGAGATTGAAAAGGATTACGATGAGGATCTGGGTTTAGAGTTCGAGACTGCTTTATTTGATGGTCTAATTCAGTGCAATAATCATTGTCCTTTCTGCTTTATCGATCAGCAACCTCCTGGCAAAAGAGCCAGCCTCTATGATAAAGATGATGATTATCGTCTTAGCTTCCTTTATGGTAGCTATCTAACTTTGACTAATCTTACCGAAAAAGAATGGCGGCGGATCGAACAGATGCGACTCTCTCCCCTCTTTGTTTCGGTACACACTACTGAACCAGATCTTAGAACTCGTTTACTCAAGAATAATCGTGCTGGGTTAATCATGTCCCAGCTTAAGTGGTTTCAAGCGCGACGTTTACAGATACACGCTCAGGTAGTTATTTGTCCTGGAATTAATGACGGAGTACACTTAGAAAGAACTTTGTTAGATTTAGCCTCATTCCATCAAGGAGATCTTCCCGCAGTGATTTCCGCAGCAGTCGTTCCTGTTGGCTTAACGCGGTTTCGTCCAGCCGAAGATGAATTAATTCCTGTTAGTCAAGCTAAAGCGATCAAAGTAATTGAACAAGTACAGCAGCTACAGAAAAAATTTAACCAGCAGTTTGGCAGTAATTTTGCTTGGTTAGCCGATGAATGGTTTTTAATTGCCAGAAAAGATGTTCCGCCAGAATCCCATTACGAAGATTATCCGCAGATTGATAACGGTGTTGGTTCAATTCGCTTATTCCTCAAGCAGTTTCAGAACACTGCTCAAGAGATGTTACCTGATGCTATTGATCAACCTCGTAGTTTTACCTGGGTGGTAGGTAATGCCGTCGAACAAGCTTTTTTGCCTTTAGTCAAACAACTAAATGAGGTAGAAGGATTAGTAATCAATTTGGTTGCGGTAAACAGTCAATACTGGGGACAAGAAATTACTGTGACAGGCTTGTTAACGGGGCAAGATTTACTGACAAGCTTACCAGGAAAAGAATTGGGAGATGGTATTTTATTACCTTCTTTGATGCTTAAACATAATGATACTAAGTTTCTCGACGATCTGACAGTTGCCGAGGTTAGCCGTCAATTAGCAATACCTATCTTTCCTGTAAGCGGTGTTGAGGAATTAATTGTTAGATGTATTAGGTAATTATCTCAAGACTGATTAAATTAATAATATAGACCAAATAGACCAAAGAAAAAGGTTTTGGGAGTCTTGCCGTGTTTCGACCCCAAAACCTTTCTCTCTTACACTTACTCCTCACACACAATTAACAGTTTATGAGTAATACAAAATTTGTGCTGCCTTTATGAGCCACTTTTTATATTGTCATAATCTTTAACTAACCACAGAAGGCTCTTGATCTTTGCTATCAAAGAACGACTTGAGGATGCTCTCTGCCATCTGAGGACTACTTAAACCCAAGCTAGATTTTGATTGCTCAGGAGTAGCATGATCGACCAGAAGATCAGGTACACCAAAGCGTTTTACTGGTACCAGTACATGATGCTCTTGGAGAGCCTCGATAACGGCTGAACCAAAACCGCCCATCAGACAGCCTTCTTCTAGAGTTACAACCTTACCGATACTTTTAGCTAAGGGAACGATCAAATCTGTATCCAATGGCTTAACAAAGCGAGCATTAATTACTGTTGCTTCAATACCATGTTCGCTCAAGATTTCTGCTACCTGTAAGGCAGGATAGACTTGAGTGCCATAACCAACTAGAAGCAGATCGTCACCACGACGCAAAATTTCTCCTTTGCCGATCTCAATTGGCTCCCAACCTTCATCCATCAGAGGGACACCAACACCATTACCGCGAGGATAGCGAACGGCGATCGCCCCTTCTTGGTAGTTAACGCCTGTGACGATCATCCGCTGCAATTCAGCTTCGTCTTTGGGCGCCATGACAACAATATGGGGAATACAGCGCAGATAGGCAATATCATACATTCCCTGGTGAGTTGGCCCATCAGCCCCGACGATTCCTGCTCGATCTAGGCAAAAGAAGACAGGTAGCTTTTGAATGCAAATATCATGAATAATTTGATCGTAAGCCCGCTGTAAAAAAGTTGAGTAGATCGCGGCAACGGGCTTCATGCCTTCGCAAGCCATCCCTGCTGCCAAGGTGACCGCGTGTTGTTCAGCAATACCCACATCGACGTATTGTTTAGGTAGTTTACTCTGGAGCTTATCTAAACCCGTTCCTGTCGCCATCGCGGCGGTAATCCCGACAATTTTGGCATCGTTTTCAGCCAAGGTAGTCAGGGTATCGGCAAATACCTTGCAGTATTTGGGCGGTTTGGGTTTAGTAGCAGGAATGCCTTTGCCTGTTGCTAAATTAAACGGGCTTTGGGCATGATATCCTACCTGATCTTTTTCGGCGATCGCATAACCTTTACCTTTAACAGTTGCCACATGAACTAAAACTGGCCCTGAAACTTTATGTGCCTGCTTAAAAGTAGCAATTAATTCTTCTAGGTTGTGGCCGTCAATCGGGCCAAAATACTTGAAGCCTAATTCTTCAATTACCGCACCTACTTTGGGTACTGTCAGGCGTTTCATTCCTTCCTTGACTCGTTCCATTTCTGGAGTCAGCGATTCACCAAAGAAAGGTAATTGTTTAAATTGTTCTTCTAAGTTATCGGAAAGAAACTGAACGGGGTCAGACAGACGAACTTTGTTAAGATAGCGAGAAATTGCTCCCACGTTAGGAGAGATAGACATCTCGTTATCATTCAACACTACCATTAGGTTGGTGTTAGGCAAATGTCCTGCATGATTGATGGCTTCTAATGCCATGCCTCCAGTCAAAGCACCATCACCGATAATCGCCACACATTTAAAATCTTCTCCCCTAGCGTCCCTCGCCAATGCCATGCCTAAAGCTGCGGAAATACTAGTAGAGGCGTGTCCTGCTCCAAAATGATCGAATTTATTTTCACTTCTTTTTAGATACCCAGCGACACCATTTTTTTGTCGCAGCGTATCAAATTTGTCATATCTACCCGTAAGTAGTTTATGCGGATAGGCTTGATGTCCTACATCCCAAAGTACTTTATCGCGGTCTAAATCTAAGGTTTGATATAAGGCGATCGTTAATTCCACTACGCCCAATCCTGGCCCAAGATGACCTCCACTGGTAGCAACTGTTTGTAAATGTTTTTCTCTTATTTGGCGGGCAACATCCTCTAGCTGTCGGATTGACAAACCGTGCAACTGGTTAGGGTGGGTTATTTCGCTTAAATGCATACTGCCGTGTTCTCTAATAACAGATTGTCTATTCTTTGCTTTGGTTAATTATCCTACTTTATCTGTCCAAAGAGCGAAAATAAGCTGCTTTGATTTTCTTGAGTCGTAAATTCCAGCTTATTTTTGCCAATTTAGTTGAATTTGAGGGAGGGGGTTGAACATAATAGTAGGTCTTATTTTAATTAATAATTATTATCAAAAGTTAATCTGATTAAATACTAGCAGCGATCGCCATAACATAGGTCATAACTTTAGCTTGGCAACAGACCTTTGCTGGCTAACCACTCTGGATTATAAATTCGAGATTGATATCTCGCTCCGCCATCGCATAACACCGTGACTATAGTATGACCACGACCCATCTGTTTGGCTAGGGTTAAAGCCGCACCAACATTAATTCCTACCGAACCACCCATAAACAAACCCTCTTGATTTAGTAGTTGATAAAGAACCCGAACACATTCATGGTCGTCAACTTGAATTGCATCATCAATCGGCGCACCTTCCATATTGCCTGTAATTCGACTATTGCCAATACCTTCGGTTATTGAATTCCCTTCAGGGTTTATTTCTCCAGTCTTGACATAGCTATAAAGGCCGCTACCCATAGGATCAGCAACTACACAGCGAATCTTAGGGTTTTTCTCCTTAAAGTACATTGACACTCCTGCATAAGTTCCTCCAGTACCAGTAGCCGCTACCCAAGCATCAACTTTGCCATCAGTTTGCGACCAGATTTCTGGACCTGTAGTCTCGTAATGCGCCTGACGGTTAGCTAAATTTTCAAATTGGTTTGCCCAAATAGCGTTATCTAATTCTGCTGCCACCCGTCCTGATACTTTGACGTAATTCTGGGGATTTTTGTAAGGCACTGCTGGGACAAGACGTACTTCTGCCCCTAAAGTCCTTAAAGTATCAATTTTTTCTTGAGATTGAGTTTCAGGAATGATAATTAGACATTTATAACCTTTAGCCTTGCAGATATGAGCTAAACCGATCCCCGTGTTACCTGCTGTTCCCTCGACTACTGTGCCACCTGGTTTTAGTAAACCTTTTTTTTCCGCATCTTCGATAATATATAGGGCAGCTCGATCTTTAACTGAACCTCCAGGATTAAGGAATTCGGCTTTTCCTAATATGTCACAGCCTGTTGCTTCACTAAAGCTGTTAAGACGAATTAGAGGAGTATTCCCCACCGTAGCGACAAAACCATTTTTGACATCCATACTGATTAAATTAAACTTAATCGACTCTCTAATTATTGTAGATTACCTGAATTTTGGGATTGAAAATCGATTAATCTCCTTTTCCCGTCTTCTCTTCGCCCTTTTTTTGGCCTTTCAAGACAAATTTAGCCAACAGCTAGTTACTTAATCTAAATCATGATGACCTTCGGCGAGTAACTTGGGTTTGATGTAAAGATTTTCTAGCAGTACTCCCATTCCTGCTACCCAAGGGGGAATAATCAGGGCGCCAATAATGCCTAATACCTGTGCGCCACCAAGCACAGCCAATAGTTGATAGAGAGGAGGAACTTTAACCGAATTGCCAACTAATAAAGGATCTAGAACGTAGGTTTCTAAATTTTGCACAACGGTAAACAGCAGCAACACCCAAACGAAGGTAAGCCCTCCTTGAGAAGTAGCTACAATCAAAGCGGGAATTGCCCCCAAAATTGGCCCAAAAAAAGGAATTAAGTTAGTAAACCCAGCAATTACTCCTAAACCTAAAGCTAGTTCAGATAAGCCCAAAAATCTAAGGCTGACGCTAATTAAGACTCCTAAAATGCCTGAAACTAGAATCCTGCCTTGAATATAGCCTCCCATTCTCTTAGCTACTGGTTCAATTTGTTTAGCTAACTGCTGGTTCAAAGGATGAGGGAAAAGATTAATAATATCTGCTAACAATTGCTTGGAAGCTGAGAGCATATAAGCTGATAATAACAAAGCCAACAAAGCACTAAAAACGCTCCCGATAATGCCTCTAGTGACACTGTAGGAACGAACTACTAGTTGCTGGCTAGAACGAATTGCCCAAGAGATTAACCCTTGCACGTCTAATAATTGATTGATAATATCAGGTGCGCCTGTTTCGCTCATGCCGAAACGCAGAATTAATCCTGATAAAAGCGATCGCAATGCTTCTAGGTAACCAGGAAACCTGCCGATTAAGCTTTGAATTTGCTGCACAACCGTTGGCCCGATGATTAGCCCAAAACCAGTCAACGTGGCGATTAAACCTGCATACACCATTAAAACAGCTAATAACCTGGGTAGTCCTGCTTTTTGTGCAGTGTTTACTAGTGGGGCTAGAGTTGCTGCAAGTACGATCGAGATCATTAGCACGACAATCAAGCTTCTTAATTGCCACAACAGAATCAAGAGCAAAGGCAGGGTAACCAGCAGAATAATATTGGTCAGGGAAATTGAAATCCGTCTATTGTTCATGTGATCGTGGCGATCGCTGCTACCAAAGGTATACTAATATTGATATTTTAAAGATTGAAACAGTTATTAAACTAAAGATAGTTCAATTTTTTCCCCCGATTGAGGCTCGATTGCTTTAGTCGTCAGGTTGTGCTGTTGCAAAAGACGGTTAAATTCCTCGACAGTGCCTTCTGCTTTGAGTATCGACGTAATCAAACCTTGAAAATCAATATCTCCTCCGGCTGCGGTAGAGAGAATTACCTGGGGATTTAGCCATTGACAAACTTGTAAGGCTGATTCTTGCCCTTTGATTACCGCTCCCACTAAGGGTAGCTTGAGATTGATAATCGGCGTAATAATTACATCAATCGGTGCAGCTTGTTTGAGTAAGTCTGAATGATATCCATGAGGTTCGTAATAAATATTTTTGCCTGATGCTAAACCTTTGATGATGTAACCATTTTCGATTAAGGTAGGCCCAATTGGCGAACCAGGAACAGCTTGGATTTCTACTTGCCCTAGTCTAAAACTTGCTTTGTGTTCCAGAGCAGTTACGCTAGCGTAACCTAATTCCCTTGCTACCTTCGCGCCGTTGGGAGAGGCGACAACGGGAATGTTTCTGTCTAGCTGTTTCAACGTCGGCGGATGAGCATGATCTTCTAATCCTTGGGAAAGAAGAATTAGGTCTATATTTTTAGGGATTGGCTGAGGATGGTTTTTTGTGCCTTCAAATAGCCACGCCTGATTGCTAAAAACTAACTTGCCGACTAGCCACGGATCGAGCAAGATTCTCTTGCCATCAATTTCTATGAGCCAGGAATTGCTATCTAAATAAGTAAGATTGATCATGGTTGTTTGCGCTACGCTTTACTTATCTATTGTAAAGATTTGTTAAAAAATTAGCTTGAAGTACCCACAAAATTAACTCTGTCCTTAGATCTACTTCAGTAATTAGGCGATCGCCGAGATGAATTTTGCCAGAATTGATCGCTCAGATTCAACTTAAACTAGCCAATCATTTTTGCTCAAACAATTATATGAAGTACAGATAATCACTTAAAATAAACTTATGACTTCAATGGTTCGGACAGTTTTATTAACGAACTTGTAAGCCTTACAGGACAATAGTTATCAAAATTTGGCTTTTTTCTCAAGTTAGCTATAAAGCTAACTTTGATTAAATTAAGTTTGCTGATGATAAATGCGAATTCTCTAGGCTTTCAGTCTTTGAAATTATTCAAATTTTGTCCGAACCATTGGACTTATGACTTATGACTTATGACCCAACCCATAATATTTAACCGCGCAACCGAACCTGAAATAACTCAACATTGCGCCAGCGTCAATCTAAATCCTCAAGTATTTATTATTTTCCAAATTTAACGTAAGCTATTTTAGCTATCCGCAAATGTCAATTTAAAGCCACGGAAACGAAGTTGCCAAGACAGGTTAAGAATTGGTTAAGAAATATTTTAACGAAAAGTTAAAATATTCATAACTCTAAACAATTACGATTGACTTTAAAGGCATTCAGAGAACAGACCGAATATATAAATCAGAGATATTAAGAGCAAGAAAGTTTTATGATTTACGATCAACAGACTGCTAACCAGACGCAGACGGTGCTGCAAGCAGAAAACGTTAATGTTTATTATGGTGATTTTTTAGCAGTAAAAGGCGTTTATTTAGATATCATTAAGAACAAAGTTACTGCCTTTATTGGTCCTTCTGGCTGCGGCAAAAGCACCTTGTTGCGCTGTTACAACCGTCTTAACGATTTAATTCCGATTTTTCGGTTAGAGGGATTAGTTACTTATCATAATCAAAACCTGTACGGCAAAGATATCGATCCAGTTCAAGTAAGACGCAAAGTGGGAATGGTTTTTCAAAGACCTAACCCTTTCCCCAAATCTATCTATGACAATATTGCCTTTGGTGCCAAGATAAATGGCTACAAGGGTAATATGGATGAATTAGTAGAGCGATCGCTGCGTAGTGCGGCCCTATGGGACGAAGTGAAAGATAAACTCAAGCAAAGTGGTTTAGCTCTTAGTGGTGGACAACAGCAAAGATTGTGTATTGCTAGGACGATTGCGCTTCAACCTGACGTGGTATTAATGGATGAACCTTGTTCTGCCTTAGATCCGATTTCCACACTTAAAGTAGAAGAATTAATCCACGAGTTAAAACAAGATTATACTATTGTCATCGTTACTCACAATATGCAGCAGGCATCGCGGGTAGCAGATTATACAGGATTTTTTAATGTTATTGAGGTAGAGGGAGGAAACCGTCAGGGTTATTTAGCGGAATTTGCTCAAACCGAAGACATTTTCCAAAATCCCCAAGAGGAAGCAACTCAGCTATATGTAAGTGGTCGTTTTGGTTAATTTTAGAGCGGACTTAATCTCACGGTCAATTTCTTGATAGGATAAGTTGAATCTGGGATCACTATATCTAAAATTATGTTTTCAAAAAAATACTTATCTCGCATCTTGGCTCTAGTTTTGGTGATGGCTATCGGTTTAATGGGCTGTAGTTCTAATCCTTCTGGATTATCTGGAAATTTCCGCGAAGATACTATAGCAGTATTAGACAATCTGAGAACGGCAATTAACTTACCTGATGATGCTGCCAATAAAAGCGAAGTAGTTACTCTAGCACGCCGACAGATTAGCGATTATGCTTCTCGATACCGTCGTAACTCCCAAACTTCTGGTCTACGTTCTTTTACGACTATGCAAACTGCATTAAACGCGGTCGCTGGCTACTATAGTTCTTACGGTAATCGTCCTGTACCAGAAAAGCTGAAAAACCGATTAGAGCAAGAATTTAAGCTAGTGGAAATCTCTTTAAAACGAGGCGTATAGCAGCAAATAGAAGTCAGAAGTCAGAAGTCAGTGAACTTACGGCTAAAGAGCGATCGCTTTTGTGATTCATCTGGTTTCTATCAAGAAATGACTATATTTGATCTAGCTAAATTAATGATTTCCTGCGCAGCGCGATCGCAAACTCCTGGCGAACCTAAAAGCGATCGCATTTGCTCGTAGCCAGCGGTGATTTCTCGCTGAGCTGGAAGATTAGATAATAGCTTGATTGCTTCAGTGGTGATATTGTCGGCGGTAACAGTTTCTTGCTGTAATTCAGGGATTATTTTACGGTTGACAACTAAATTGGGCGGAGACATTAGGGGAACTGAAAAGCCGATTCTCCGAGCAATCCAAGCCGTGAGAGGATGAATTCGATAGATAACCACCTGAGGAACGTTTAATAAGGCAATTTCTAAATTAACCGTGCCTGATTTAGTAATTGCCAGATCAGCAGCAGCGATCGCATCGAGAGTTTTGCCATCGATAATCTTGGCTGGTAGGTTATATCTCTCTACGGCTGCGGTAATTGCAGGGCGATAGCTAGGTAAAGAGACAGGAATCAAAAACTTGACTGCGGCAATTTGCTGCGCAATCTGCTGCGCAGCTTCACACATTACGGGCAAAAGATACTTAATTTCTTGCTGACGAGAAGCGGGTAAAAGGGTGACAATTTGATCTGCTGATTGTAATCCCAGGTTTAATCTTGCCTGCTGTTTATCAGGGGCTTGCTGGATGCGATCAAGTAAAGGGTGTCCAACCCAAACAGTATCAAGATCTTTTTGCTTAAAGTAATCATATTCCTGAGGAAAAATTGCCAATAATTTATCCACAAACTGAGCAATTTTGGGTGTATTGTTTAACATTGGTACAGCCCAGTCTTGAGGTGCAATATAGTAAATTACTGGTATTGGAGACAGATGCTTTTTTACATAGCTAGCCAAGGCTAAATTAGCAGCAGGATAATCAATCAAGACTAAAATATCAGGAGTATTTTTTTGAAGGTATTGTTTAGTTAAATTCTGAATTTTAAAAGTTGGTAGAATAAATGGTATCGCTTCAATCAACCCCATGGAGCCGATCGCTGCCGTATCAGCCAGAATATTTGCTCCCGCTGCTTTCATGCGATCTCCTCCCAAACCAGCAATTTCTAAATCAAAATTGCCCTCGACAGCCGCTTTATACAAGGCTTTGACTAGCATTGATCCCTGCAAGTCTCCTGAAACTTCTCCTGTACTGATAAAAATTTTCATCTGCTGTTCAGTGACTTGGTATCAACAAAATTAAATTGAACTAGGGATAACTAAGTTAGTTGGTCGCCATAACATAACTTGGTTTACGCGCTACCTCTGGTTATTTATCATAAATATGAAGTGAACTGTTAACTGTTTTAGTTAGCCCTATACCGCCATGACCAATAATAAGCCAAGTATTAGTACCAACACAGAGTTAGCTAAAGAACGTAACCGTGCTGCTGCTGAGCGTACTTTGATGGCTTGGATACGTACCTGCTTGTCCCTAATTAGTTTTGGTTTTGGGGTTGATCGCATAGTTACAGCTTTGCAACAATCAGTAGACTATGACTATATCAACGATCCGCCACATTTGACTCGAATTTTAGGACTTTCTTTTATTGCTATTGGTACTGGGGCAATTATTTTAGCTGCCTTACAACATCGTCAAGAGCTTGATCATATTCAGCATGAAAGCTATCGATATAAATCCCGTTCTTCCCTAGCCTTCGTGGTAGCAGTATTGATATTTTTTACAGGATTGTTTGCTTTTGTGGGTATCTTAATTAAGACGTATAGCAATTAAGTGGGATTGAAACAAGAACTAGATCGTGCGATCGCTCTTTACCTGTATCTAGATCGATTTTAGAAAAGTATTATTTGCTCGCAACCCCAAAATTAACGCTATTGCCATAGCACAAATTTCTGCTTAAGCCTGATTATCGCTCAAGCATTAAATTGATCAATAGCTACAAAAAGCCAAAATGCTTTAAACCCTCCAAAATTCCCTCCGCATAGGCAGACCTAGCTAAATAATTGTTATCGCTACTGTTAGCTTCGTACCATTCAAGCAACTCTGGTTTAGCGTTGCCGACGATTAAACCCTTCTCTTCTCCTCTAAACAGGGAAATATCATTGCCCGAATCACCACAAACAACTGTTTTTGTCGCTGAAATATCCCATCTGCGTCGCAGAAATTGTACTGCCAAACCTTTATCACCATTTCTCGGCAATAAATCTAAGTCTTGTCCAGCACTGTAAATTAATTTAATTTCATAACCCCGTTCACTTAGGGCAGATTCCAGTTGGGGTAGAGTTTCAGATGCGACTGATTCAGCTAAATAGTAGCTAATTTTAAACGGATTTTGTTCTGAACTTGGCTGTGACTGTAGCTGTCTAAATTGACTAGCGATCGCTACTATTTCCTCACGATTCCACCCCTGAGACAAAATTTCTGCCCATTCTGGGTCATATTGTGAGTGATCGCGATCAAAATACATTTCCGTTCCCACAGCGGTGATCAGCGCATCTGGAGGGAGCAAAGATTTAGCCTCCGCCAACAAACGATATAGATAAAGCGATCGCCCAGTAGCATAGACAATTTTGCTGTTGTGTTGTTGACGATGATTAGCTAATTTTTGGTTGAGTTCTGCCAACGCGGTATCGTCACCAACTAAAGTATTGTCTAAATCAGTTACAAATAAGAAAGGACTAATATTTGGGACATTCATAAGAATACTTAAACTTAAAAATCAAGATTAGGTTTTACATCAACACTCTACTAATAAATCAAAAGCTATTGTTTGCTTAAAGTCAAAAGATTTTTTGCCTAAACTAAACTATTCTGGCTTAAGATAAAACGCAATCTAAGAAATATTCTCAACAAAAATTAAACTGCACACAGAGCAAAATGAGCTATTTTTACTCAGCAAAACCACAAGATTGGGCTGAGCAATTAACTTCACTCTTTACAACTGCGGACAGAAACTGGTTAGCTGGAGAATGGTTTAGATAATAACTTCATGGGAAAAGAGGAATGAGATTTTGGGTGTAGAACTTCGCAGCTATGTCTATTTAGATCGCTTACAATTGCAGCACGCAGCTTATATTGGCACTGTAGCATCAGGATTTTTGCCTTTACCAGGAGATGCGTCTTTGTGGATTGAAATATCTCCAGGGATCGAGATTAATCGCATTACTGATGTTGCCCTCAAATCTGCGGTAGTTCGCCCAGGAGTTCAGTTTGTTGAGAGATTGTATGGACTGCTAGAAATTCATGCTAGTAAACAAGGAGAAGTCAAAGCAGCAGGTAGAGCAATTTTAGACGCACTAGGGATAAAACAACGAGATGGACTGAAACCACAGGTAGTTTCTAGTCAAATTATCCGTAACATCGATGCATATCAAGCGCAGTTAGTTAATCGCGACTGTCGTGGACAGATGCTATTAGCAGGTCAAACCCTGTATGTTTTGGAAGTACAGCCAGCGGCTTATGCTTCTCTAGCCGCTAACGAAGCAGAAAAAGCAGCCTTAATTAACATACTTAAGGTAACAGCAATCGGTAGCTTTGGCAGACTGTATTTAGGTGGGGAGGAAAGAGATATTATGGCAGGTTCGGCAGCAGCTTTAGCCGCTATAGAAAGCGTGAGTGGTAGAGAAACTTTTATTCACCAGAAGAACGAATAGTTTGAAGCAAGCAAAAGTATTAAAGTTGAATGTTGGGATCTGTCTGTTTAGCGGGGATAATAAATAAAGAAATTCAGCATAAGCGATCGCAAGCAAGGATTACAAGTGGCAAATATTCAGCATCTAACTAAACTAAAACAAGGTGCAACTAGTTGGATGAACTGGCTAGATCGTCATCATCAACCAGAGATTGATTTAATTAATGCCGATCTTCATGGCGCAAATTTACCAGAAGCTTATTTAGTTAAAGCTAATTTAGCCAGGGCGGATCTCACTGGCGCACAGCTACACCAAGCCAATCTGACAGGGGCAAATTTACAGTCTGCTTATCTAATCGATGCCGATCTTTATCAGGCTAATCTGATCGGTTCAGATCTGCGATCAGTTATGGGGCGAGGGGCAAACTTTAGTCAGGCTAACTTGATTGGCACTTCGATTCGACAAGCAAGACTACCTCAGGTTAACTTTATGGAGGCTAAATTAAATCGAGCTAACTTAAGTGAGACAAATTTAGTTAAAGCTAGTTTTGATCGAGCAGATTTATCGGGAGCTAACTTTTTTGAAGCGGAATTACAGTCTGCTAGTTTTTATCAGGCTAACCTATATCGGCTCAAAGCGATCGCCACTCACTTGAGCCATAGTTATTTCTTAGCTAGTAATTTAGTTCAAGCAAGCCTGGTTGGATGCGATTTGCGCTGGGCAAACTTAAGTTATGCTAACCTTCAAAGCGCCGATTTGCAGCATGCCAAGTTGAGAGGCGCAAATTTAACTAGAGCTAATCTGACAGGCGCTAACTTATCAGGCGCAAATCTTCGGGGAGCTAACTTAACTAATGCCAATCTGTGGCAAGCTAATTTAACAGGGGCAGATATTGAAGATACGATTTTTAATAAGGCGGTACTTACAGCCACAATTATGCCTGACGGTACAGTACATTATTAAGCTGGTTCTTCGTCAGCTTTAATCGGTGTAAAGAAAAAACCAAACTAACCTTTCAGATTGCGTTTAAATACTTCTCTTTTTCTTGACGCTTAGCCAAGCGCAAAATTCCCAAAGAGGTGTCCCAGGAAAAGATAGCGTAGCCGTAACCGTATTGCTTAACTACAGTTATTTGCTGTTGAATTTCTGCCAAAGACTTTGGTTTTGACCACCAGCCAGCATAGAGACCTACCGCTACGTCTACATACTGACTCACTTCAGGTAAAATAGAATTATTGATCGCCAGTGCGATTTCTGAGCTAGTTTGACGATATAGCTGCATTACTAATTCATCGACTAATCCCGCTTTGAGCCAGGCTAGCCAGTCTTGAGAATATTTTTTTTGAGAAAACCCCAAAGGATTAGGGGATAGAGAAATAATTAGGTCTGGTCTAACTTTTCTGACTGCTTCAACAACTTGGCGAGTTAATTCTGTCATCGCCTCGGCTTTGTTGCCAAACTGAATTGGTGTTCCCCAATGATCGTCTACCTGGATACCGTCAAGTTCGAGGTAGGATGCTGCAACTTCGGTAAATAAATTAACAAAATATTGCTGCACTTCAGGATTATCGGGATCTAACCACCAATGATTGTCAATCAGCTTTTCGTTACTGCTGGTAGTTAAAATCCAGTCAGGATGCTGCTGTGCTAATCTGGCGTTGGCAAAAGTCATCATGCCATGTTCGTACCAGGCATAAACTTTTAAACCTTGACGTTTACCTTCTGAAATAGCCGTCTTTAAAGGATTGGTAAAAGGTAGAGACAAAAGATAGTTTCTCGGTGCATATTTACTAGAATAAGTTGTTCCGCCGTTGTACACATCAACATAAACTCGATTGTAATTCAGACGAGATAGCTGATGAAACATATTATCTGTCAGGGTAGTATAGGTCAAAAAAGCGCTGCCAACATGACTTAGCCAAACTCCTTTTATCGAATTAGATCGTTGTGGCGTGTAGCTTGGCGCCAGGGTTAATCGGCTTAATATAATCAAGATAATAATTCCGACAGCGAACCATAATAGCGATCGCTTGATTTGCTTGATAACCATCAAAATTAATTAGCAGCTACGATTATTTTTAGTTGAGTTTTAAACGAAATATCAGAATCAATTAAAGGAATAAAGGCATCATACCCTGCATTTTCAGCTTTGCCCATGCCTGATCCTGGAGAGAAGATCATCGCTTTACCATAGGTACGAAGGTTTAGCTGTTCGGCAAGATTAAGCAGATATTTTTCCAGAATTTCTCGGCTCATATCCGTTGTGTAAAAGCCTTCAATTAAGAGTCGTTGCCTAAGAATATTTGGGGCAAGATTTTTCATTTCTTAATTTAGTAACGCTTTAATAAAACACAGGCTCGCTTGAGGCTAGTAGCTGTCAAATAAGTTGAATATAGCTCGCTCATCAGCATACAATGGTTATCAGTCTTAAGCTTAAAATTAAAACCTAAATTAAATTTTTGTCATGAACGTTAATCAAGTAGTGCAGATTATCTGGGCAGTTTGTGCCTTTTTAACAATTGTATTTATTTTATTACATAGCCCTAAAGGAGACGGCTTGGGTGGTATTGGTGGACAGTCGCAAATGTTTACTAGCACCAAAAGTGCAGAAAATGCGTTAAATCGGATTACTTGGGGATTGGGCATTACTTTTGTCACCTTGACCATTGTTTTAAGTGCTGGCTGGCTAGGTGCATAATTAACCTGGGCTATGTAATTAGACATGCAGTTGACTATGTTAAATCTGACTCGTCAACTACCCCACCTACAAATTAGAGTTAAACAAACGGATGAGGTTTCCGTCGGGTCATTTTTTTAGGTATAAATGGCGATTAAACTGCCATCAATTAGTTGCCTTGGCGATCGCTGTTGGCTCGGCAATTTTTATAGTTAATAACTCTGTTCGTTCCCAGCATGCTTCTGAGCTACCTAAACTACAGGTTCATAATTTGCCGCAGTTTCTGGCTAACTGGCAAGATCCATCAAATAGTGGTGATTACTTCGGACAGATTGAAGCAACACCTCTAGGATATTTAATTTGGTCCAAGTTTCCCGTTAAAGTTTATGTGGAGCAGTCTGTAAGTACAGAAAATACCGCAGCAGAGCGGCGTTTTCAGGAATGGGCAGCAGCCGTTGAACAAGCGATCGCCGAGTGGAACGTCTATTTTCCGCTACGAGAAGTAGCCGAATCAGAGCAGGCGGATATAGTTGTATTGCGATCGCAGCCTGAAAGAGAAATAAACTTAAATCCTGATACGGGACTGTATGATATTCCTAGAGCAGTTACAGCTCAAACAAATTATGAGTTCTATCTGACTGGAAACCCTGCCGTGATTAGCTTAAGAATGACAGTGCAGCTTAGCCCAAATTTTACAGGAGTGTCACTGCTGGCTACTATTCGTCACGAATTAGGTCATGCTTTAGGAATCTGGGGACACAGCCCCAAAGCAAGCGATGCGCTATATTTTTCCCAGGTAAGCGATCCACCACCTATTTCTCAGCGAGACATAAATACTCTGAAAAAGATTTACCAACAACCAACAAGACTCGGGTGGGAAATCTAAATCAGAACATATTTTAAATTAATTACTAACCGCCTGTTTCATGTATCTCGCCCAAAGATTAGCTGCTTGATAGCTACTACCTCTAGTTGGTGAATTATCGTCATTACCTAACCAGACACCAGTAACATAATTGTAGTCCGCAGTTGGAACATAGCCAATGAACCAAAGATCGATGTTGTTATCTGTTGTTCCAGTTTTTCCTGCTGCACCTTGGTCGATATTAGCAGCTTTACCTGTTCCTTCCTCGACGGCTAGGCGTAACATATCGGTAAGCTCGTCAGTAACTTCTGGTTCAATTACATCACGATAGGTAGCCTCATCATCATCAAAAGTATAAATTACCCGACAGGTATTGCGATCGCTGGAGTTTTTGCAGTCACTTCCGTCTAAGACACGGTTAATCGCATGGGGTTTATTCCAGATCCCGTCATTAGCAACAGTGGCATAAGCCCCAGTCATTTCTAAAACAGTAGTTTCGCTTTGCCCAATTACCAAGCCAGGAGCTTCAATTAAAGAGGAAGATATACCAAGGCGTTGAGCTACGTCAATAACTTTGTTCAAACCGACATCTTGGGCTACTCTAAGAGTGGTAACATTTTCAGATTGGGCTAAACCACGATACATATCGATATTGCCACTGCTACGCTCACAACCACGATATTGTTGACCTTGCCAAGACAAAGGGGCGCAGGAATACTCGGTATCTGGATCGATGCCCGCTTCAATTGCTGCCCCATAAGCAAAGATCTTAAAGGTTGATCCAGGTTGCCTTTTTGCCTGCACTACCCGATTAAACTGGCTTTGTTCGTAGTTTACGCCCCCGACAAGAGCCAGAATATTGCCATTGCTGCTGTCTAGAGTTACCACTGCACCCTGAGAATAACCTAGGCGATCGCCATCACTATCAAGGGAAGAGGCTAAAGAGTCTTCTGCCTGTTGCTGCAACTGAGGATCTAAAGCAGTTTCTACAATAAAGTTGCCCTCCTGTGCCACATCTGAACCCAATAATTCTTGAAGCTCATCCAGGACATAGCTATAAAAATAAGGTGCAACGGTACTAGAAAAACTGGCGCTGGCGTTAGGGCTAACTTCGATACGCGATCGCCTTGCTCGATCTGCTTCTTCTGGGCTGACCATGCCGAGTTTAACCATGCGATCAATAATACGGTTGCGTAAAGCAACAGCAGTATCATAATCTTTAACAGGATTATATAAATTAGGAGCGGGTAAAATAGCCACTAAAGTAGCAGCTTCAGAAAGGTTAAGATCCGCAGCCGACTTGGCAAAATAAAATTGGGCAGCGTCTTCAAAACCATAGCTACCAATACCCAAATACACTCGATTGAGATAAGTTTTAAGAATAAAATCTTTACTGTAAAACGTTTCTAGCTTCAAAGCGACTAACATTTCACGCAGTTTCCGCCCCGCAGTATTTTCTCTTCCCACTTCAGGAAACAAACTACGAGCTAGCTGTTGGGTAAGAGTACTTGCTCCCTGACGCAATTCGGCAGATGTTAGGTTAATTACCACCGCTCTACTAATCCCAATGGGATCGACACCAAAGTGCCAATAAAAACGACTGTCTTCAGAGGCTACAAGAGCATCAGGTAAATAAGGAGAAAAATCAGAGAGTTTTTTCAGTTCACGGTGGGTATTGTCTTGCGCTGTAGGATTAATCGGAGTTTCACCATCATCGGCATAGACTACAATCGGCAACGTTGATTCTCTGGGTATGGGATAGACAGGCACTTTAAACCATTCAATACCCAACAGCAGCAAAAATAAACCCAACATTCCCCCCATACCGTAGAGGGAATAACGGATCAAGTAGAGCCACAATGGAGGTGGATTATAATATTGGACGTTAACTACCGCAGCTAATTCTGGTGGTCCAAGGGTAAAGCTTTCTCCATGAAATAAAGAAAAGGTTTTCAAACGGCGTTGGCCGCGATAGATGCCATTAGTCGATTTTTCGTCTTGAACGATAAAAGAACGAGGTTGTTTACGATTTCGCTTTAGGGTGAGATGTGTTTGGCTGACTACAGGGTTACGAATGCTAATATCACAGCGGGAACTACGTCCTACAGTATAGCGATCGCCTACCAAAGGAAAACTCTGTTCTTTGCCATTAGCTTCTTTAATTTTTAATTCTGGAATTGGTTTACCTGAGCGAAAATTAGCCGCATTAAAGTTAACTTTTGCCTGAATTGTTTGTACCGCTTGGGTCACAACTCGGCTAATCGGTGATTTAGAAGGAGGTTTGCTAGTCATTAAGTCATCTCACTAAAAGAACGCCAAGATCTTTTTGATGTAAATTGAGGTAAATTATCCTAATTGTAAGAAATACGATGGCAAGTTGATTTTGACAGTTAATCTTCTGTTTGTCTGTTTTGGAAATATATGAGGCGTAGGTCAACAGCAGAAACTATATGTCGTAGTAATTCAAGAGCTAAGGCGAAGATCGCTCTTGCTAAATCTTGGCTAAAGATATTTTGGCTAAAGATGATTGGTGCCATCGTTCACTTAGGGAAATTAAGCCTTAAAAAGCGATCGCCATTCAAAATAAAGATCATGATCTAGATTTAATTAATCGGCTCTTACCATTGACAATAAGTTTATGGATGAAATTTTTGATATAGCATCGCCTCAACAGGAGATTTACCAATAATGTGTTGCTTGATTACGGTATCAACTTCATCAGGATGAACTTGTGAATACCAAATTCTTCGTGCCGATTCTACTAAAACCATTGGTCCATTACCGCATTGTCCTAGACAGGGTACGGAGACTAACTCTACATCTGGGGGTAAGTTTTGCTCAAAGTTACTAAATATCTGCCCACAATCATATTTACGACAGCTACGCCCTCGACAGACTAAAACTTTGGTTGTTGATGACTGTTTGTGAGATGATTGCATCTGATTAATTGATGGTAACTGTAACTTGGATTCCATACTGGGATTAAATAGCGACTATACTTCAACCGTTCACCATTAATCAACAATTAAACTGTTGAAATAACTTGAGCAAAACTCTCCAAGATAGATTCTAAGGCAAAATTTGCCTTGGCATTAAGATAACCTTGTTGAGCAATTGGCTCGGCTAAAGTGCGATCGTCTAGTAATGTTTGAATTTTAGTTAAAGGTACTGGGCCCGCTTAGGGCGGAGCCTGCTTACGCAGTTTGCTTATGCGAAGCAGTATGGTAAACCATTTGCGAAGCTTATCCTTTAGGACTAGCTTCTTACAAAAGTTGCCAGTCGTCGAAAACGACGATCTGAGCGTAAGCTCTGCGGGGAAAGCCAAGGCGCGTTTTGACGGTCACGTTTTGGGTCAGAATATTCTTACCCAAAAGCTGACCTAGAAAGAAGCTTCTTTCTCAAAAGCCGCCGTCCCAAGACCGCACTTTTGCCCTAAAGGATGTTATACCCTTGTGGTACTAACTTCGTGTCGCGCTTCGCGTCGTCATTTAGGACAACGGGGCGGCAGTTCCTTCAACGCGGGGAACCCCCGCGATGCGCATCGCGCTGTTTCGACTTCGTGAATTAGATCTGTTAATTCAGGACAAGCAGCTAGGGTTTGAAGTTGAGATACATATTCATCTGCTTGTTTTAAGCGATTGCCAAAAAAATCAAACTGGTATAGCAAAGTGTATTAAATTAAAAAACAATTGCTCCTCAAGATTTTCGGCGTTGCTGAATTGGATGATAATTTTCAGCCAAAGCAAGTGCTTTTTTTAAGCCAGAGTTGATGTATTAAAATTACGATATAGTTCGGCCGCTCCATAATAAACATTAGTAAGATCAGATTTTTGGAAATCTGATCTTAAATTAGTTAAGATTTATAAATAGTCAAAGAATCTTCAAATTTTCTAATACCAAAGATACTTTATTAGCTCTAGGTTTTTATTTCTCTGGATCTCTTAATATTTATACTGCCAAATATTAATTTTTAGAACTTCTTCAAGTTATCCCCCCCTAGGGGATGTTAAGTTAATATTCAAATAGAACTTGGATTTTAGTTTATCTCTGCAAAATAAGGCAAAATCTCGGCTAAATCTAACTCATAACTTAAATCAACTAATACAAGGAAATCGCAAGTGGTTACAATCTCCCCTCAATCTCCATCTACAATTCATGAACATCACCATCATCATGAATCAGAATCGAATAAAAGTAATCGGGTTGCCGTATTACTTATGGGCTATGGTGAAGTAGAAAGTTATGCAGATTTTGCTAACTATAATGAGCAGGCTCTAAACCAATTGACGGCTAAGTTTGCGCCTGTTCCTACCTGGCTCTATCCAGCGATCGCCAAACTACTGGCGATCTTTGACTTACACGAATGGAGTCATCAGCACAATAATTTTATCTCCCCCCATAACGCCATCTTTGAAGAGCAACGAATCGGCATCGAAAAAGAACTTCAACAAACTTGGGGAGACAAAGTAAAAGTATTTAAAGCGTTTAACTTTTGCGCTCCTCATCTACCTGAACAGGTACTAGCAGAAATCAAAGAACAAGGCTTTGAAAAGATCTTGATTTATCCTTTGTTAGTAGTCGATTCGATTTTTACTAGCGGTATTGCAGTCGAGCAAGTTAATAAGGCTTTGGCGAACCAAGCTGATGGCGAATCTCATTGGTTAAAAAGTTCTCGCTATATTCCTTCTTTCTTCAACAAGCCAGAATATATTAATCTAATGGCTCAAATGGTTGAAGAAAAAATTATCGCAGAATTAGCCCAAGGACATTTAGCATCCCAAATTGGCATCATTCTCATGAATCATGGCTGTCCTCACAAAGCCAAGGGATTCACTTCAGGTATTGATGAAAGCCAAGCGATGTACGAATTAGTTAGAGAAAAACTAATTGATAAATATCCCTTAATTTCTGTCGGTTGGCTCAATCACGATACTCCCTTAATTGAATGGACACAGCCCAACGTTAAATTAGCAGCCCAAAATCTGATGCAGTTGGGAGCAACTTCGATCATCATGATGCCAATTGGCTTTGCTACTGAAAACCACGAAACCCTATTAGATGTAGATCATATTATTCATCATCTACAGCATAAGCATTCAGAGGTAACCTTTATCCAGATGCCCTGCGTCAATAGTCATCCAGAGTTTATGCAGATGGCAGCTCAGTGGGCAAATCCCCAAATTGAAGCTTTGCTTGGGGAATCAGGCAATACGGTTAATCCACAGCTGGCAAAGGTACAGGCTACTCATCACCATCATCACTAATTCAATTAGCTGCCGTTGGCAGCTAAAAGCTAAAAGCTTTTCAAGGTAAAAAAAGCGATCGCTCTTAGAATTACTCCTTAGTTCTGGTAAATATCGCGCTGCATCGCTGATGAATTACTTAACGTTTGTAAACAAACTTGTTAAGCAGTATTTCAACTTTAGTCAAATAGGGCGATCGCTTAGAAATAAGCTAGGACAACGTGATAGTATCCTGTTCAGGATCGTAGAGGTCACAAATTATTTCCGCCAAACATAGCGGGTTAGCGTGACCTTTGGTAAAGCTCTAAGATGAGTTACTTTTATCCTCAGCTTCAAAAAAGATTTTATTGATATATAGGAGAAAAACTTTGGGATTAAGGGTCGCTGTTGTCGGTTCTGGACCAGCAGGTTCATCAGCCGCAGAGGTTTTAGCCAAAGCAGGTATTGAAACTTATTTATTTGAGCGTAAGCTAGACAACGCCAAGCCATGTGGCGGGGCAATTCCCTTGTGTATGGTGGACGAGTTTGATTTGCCCCAAAAGATTATTGATCGGCAAGTCAAAAAAATGAAAATGATTTCGCCATCCAATAGAGAAGTTAATATTGGTTCAACTCTGAAAAATGGTGAATATATTGGCATGTGTCGCCGAGAAGTCTTAGATGGCTTTTTGCGTAACCGTGCTGCTCAACTAGGTGCCAACTTAATCAACGGCACCGTATATCAGCTGGATCTACCCGATAGCGATCACCAGCCGTACACTCTGCACTATGCCGATCATTCCAATGGTGCTGTTCAAGGAGAAATGAAAACCCTAAAAGTAGATCTAGTAATTGGTGCAGATGGTGCCAACTCTAGAATTGCCAAAGCCATTGATGCGGGTGATTACAATTATGCGATCGCATTTCAAGAGCGAATTCGTTTGCCCGAAGACAAGATGGCATATTACGAAGATCTGGCAGAAATGTATGTTGGTGACGATGTTTCCACAGATTTTTATGCTTGGGTGTTTCCTAAGTTCGACCACGTAGCAGTCGGCACAGGAACAATGAAGGTTAACCAAGCTAACATTAAGAAACTACAGGCTGGTATTCGTCAGCGCGCTGCTAAAAGACTTGAAGGTGGCGAAATTATCAAAGTGGAAGCTCATCCCATTCCCGAACATCCCCGCCCTCGTCCCGTTCGCGGCAGAGTTGTCTTAATTGGCGATGCCTTGGGTACTGTAACCAAATCTTCAGGTGAAGGTATTTACTTCGCAGCCAAATCTGGTCGGATGTGCGCGGAATTAATCGTTGAGCGTTCTCAAAACGGACAAAAAGTTCCTACCGAAAAAGATCTCAAAGACTTCATGAAGCATTGGAACAAAGAATACGGCGCAACTTATTTAGTACTAGATATTCTCCAAAGAGTCTTCTACCGTAGTGATGCTACGCGTGAAGCATTTGTAGAGATGTGCGACGACATTGACGTGCAAAAAATGACTTTCGATAGCTATCTCTATAAAACCGTAGTTCCTGCTAATCCTTTGACCCAAATGAAGGTTACTGCCAAAACTATTGGTAGTTTACTTAGAGGTAATGCTTTAGCACCTTAGAAAATTAACAATTTTATTCATTTTAATTAGCATCAGATTTATTAATCTGGTGCTATTTTTTAGTGCTTAATTATACTTAAGCCAGCTACAATCCAGCAGCACCTTGACTCTACAGCTAGCTTTAAAGTTTAAACTAATATAAGAACCAGACGCAAAACAATCATGAGCAAAACAACTCATCTAAAAATTGGCGAGCTAGCAAAACAAACGGGTCTTGCAGTAGGAACATTACGATATTACAGCGATTTAGGACTGTTACAACCAGTGCAAAGAGGAGACAATGGCTATCGCTATTACAGCTTTGATGCCCGTCAACAAGTAGAATTTATTAAAAAAGCCCAGACTTTAGGGTTTACCCTGGAAGAAATCAAACAAATTCTCAATGTCAGAGATCGAGGTGAAACACCTTGTAGCTTAGTACAAAGTCTACTGAATAATAAAATTGAGCAACTTCAAATTCAAATTAAGCAAATGACCTTATTCAAAGCAGAATTGGAAGAGTATCGCGCTGCTTGGATCAATAACCCCCATCCTGAATCAAAGCCCCAAGAGGTTTGTCCCTTAATCTCTGGTGTGTCTTTGCATTCTGCACCATCAAATTAATTTTACTCAGTCAGTAAAAAATTTAATCGAATCGAATGGAGCATAGCGGATTTGAACCGCTGACATCTTGCATGCCATGCAAAAAATAAAAGCTGTAACAACGCTATAGCGTTGCTTTCAGTAAATCTACTCACTACAGTTATTTGCTTTTGGGGATAAATTGGGGAATTTTAGGACAATCCCCAAGATGAACAGAACACAAGCAAAAGCAAGATTTACACAGTTAACAGGATTGCCAGCTAAAAGAAAAGCGGTAGTACCTGGAATATTAAAACTAAGAGGTTATCATAGTTGGTTCGTTGTGTTCGGTGAAGGCTACAACAAAAATAATCCCAAGCGGCGGGATTATCGAACAACTGATTTTTGGGTAACTTTAGTTGAATTTCTTGAAGCTCTTCAGGAGGTAGCGTAATGTACTCTGAAGGGAAAGAGAAGGCGCAAGTAGGTAGAGTAGCGGTAGACGTTAAAGGGAAAAGCTACCGCTTAAGGTTCACCTACCCACAGGGGAACAGGCATGAATTCAGTATAGCTAGAGTTTCTGATGAAGGCTGGTCAACTGCAATTAGAGCGGCTCAATTAATTAACAGAGACATCGACCTTGGAGACTTTGACGATAGTTATGCCAGATATTCCCCCAAGCACGCCAAGATGCTTCAAATAGCTAACGCTGATGCTAAGAAAGAAACTAGTAAAGGTAGAGTAGCTAAGACGACCCAAAAAAACCTCTGGAAGGTGCTTGATGCCTTGATTGATAAATGCGAAACAAAAAATCTTAACTTGAAAGAGGCTAATAATTTTGTTAATTTTGCTCTTAAACAATATGCTGTTAGCACTATGGCAACTTTGTTTCGTACCTGCATCGATCCTTCTGTCAATCTCGCTGTCAGGACAAAACTTATTTCAGAAAATCCTTATCAGAATATTCCCTTGCCGAAAGTTCAGAAAAAAAAGATTGAATGTTTTGACCCTAATGAAATTAAAGAAATAATCAAAGCGTTTGACAGCGACGAGTTTTGTTCCCCCAAGTCAAGGTATTTACATAGCTACCATGCAAATATGGTAAGGCTGATTGCTCTAACAGGGTGTAGACCAGAAGAAGTTCATGCCTTGACTTGGGAAGACATCAAAAGGAAAAGTACCAGAACCTTTATTTGTTTCGATAAGGCTTATAGTAAAGGGATTGTAATGAACAATACCAAGAACTATGTAGCGAGGCTTTTCCCTTGTAACAATCAACTGGTCGAACTATTAGAAAGAGTACCAAAAAGAGACAACCCATCTAATTTAATTTTTCCAAGTTATCAACTTGGGTATATTAATCAAGACAATTTTAGAAACAGGTATTGGAACAAAGTACTTGAAGGTTTAGTGAGACAAGACAGAGTAACAAAAAGGTTAAAACCTTATTGCTTACGACACAGCTTTATTACTAGGTTAATTAGAGAAGGTGTAGACATAGCTACCGTAGCTAGTCTTTCAGGTAATAGCCCTGAAATAATCATGAAAAACTATCTTGCATCTAGGCAAGATTTTGATTTACCAGAGTTATAAATTGCTCAAAAAAGCGCGGATGAAATCCGTGAATTACTATAGATTT
>JAIMKV010000057.1 GCA_020692205.1 Myxosarcina sp. GA_180221_E-2-1-MAG-40_15 | reverse complement strand
ATGTCATTATTGAGAGATCGCGACTCCCATCTTCAATTTAAAGTCGATCACCTGAAATATAATCAAGAACGCCTAGAACAAAACATCAAATATATGTTGAAAATTTAATTAGGTAGTGTTGCTACTATGCTACTAATTGTCTCGTACCTAATTTTTTCTAACCTAAGCTAATCATCTAGATGAGAACCCTCCTGTTGCTGCTGCCAATGATTGACTTTCCACAGCGAACCAGAAACTAAATTCGTAATGATATGAGTAACAACAGGCACAACTAAATTACCTGTAACTAAGGCACAGTATCCTAAAGCAAAACCGACAATCGTTGCCCAAACTACATACGGCCATTGTCCACTGCCACTAAGGTGCAAAACTCCAAAGAGAATACTGGAAACAAACACCGCAGTCAGATTTAAACCCAAAGCAGGTAGCATTACTCCTCGAAACAACAGCTCTTCACTTAAACCTGGCAATAGTCCTAGCCAAATTATGTCAGTCCAGATCAAAGGTTTGATCACCAATTCTAGATAAACATCAGCACTACGCTGATATGCTGGCCACAGACGATAAATTATACCGCTGGTGAGGGTAATCCCTGTTGCTACACCCACACTCCACAAGAAAGCTTGGGTGCTAAACCGTATTGGTAATAACTCAACTGCTCCCAGTTTTTGCCACACTTTGGCGATCGCTAATAAGAATACGGCGGTAACGCCCATAAATACTAGAATCTGGGTACGACTAAGGGGTTCAAGTTCAGGATTGTTAGGATTTGCCACAAATTTTATAAGCAACGCAGAGACGATATAGAAGGATTCAAGACGCGAAAATCAATACCAGCTCGACAAGCAGCTAAAATGCCCAGAGCTTCTAAATAAGAATTAACCTTAGTGACTTTAATGCCCAAAGGTTCGGGAGGAACTTGTATTTGGGTGGTATTATTGCTTACGGCAATAATTTGAGTTTTTGAATTAGCCATATTGAGGATAGCACTACCACCACAGGAATTATAGGGAACGATCGCCACATCTACCGATTCCGACCAAATTGCCTCACGAGAGTCAGTTTGAGTCGTAATAAACTGTGGGGCGCGACTTAGACCTACCAGCACACAGGGAAGAAAAGTATAGCCTAATTCTTCCGCAGCAGCGCGGGGCGACACTTTAGGATCGACACTCACAGGCCCGAGTGCAGGCGCATGAGCCGCAGGAATCTGAAAGTGGCGCACAATCAAATGAGAAATAACGGCTTCTGCCCCTGCTAGATAGTCTACCCCTGAACCATGACGATAGTTTTGTAGTTCTACACTGGCTTCATCAGGAAAACGCGCCACGATCGCGATCGCTTCTGCACCACCGCGATCAATTAGCTTCTGGGCTGCTCTTAGCAAGCTGCCAGGATTGCCAATTGTCCCCCAGCTTGCTCCAGAATCGGCAGTACGTAGTTCTACTTCTAAAGGAGCATCAGTAACTACATAGTCGGTTAAATTTAACCCCAAGGTTGCTCTAGTAGCATCAGCAGCCTGGATCTGTCGTAGACGTAATTCTGGTTCAATCCCCCGATCTAACAATAAACCCACCTTGTTTTGCCTTACGGGACGCAATCCCCACTCTTGAGCGGCAAAACGATCTAAGCCATAGCCTTCAACATAATAGGTATTTTCTAACGGCCAATAAAGCTGTGCGCCATTTAGTACATTAGGGTGGGTAATCAGGCGATCGCTAATTTGGGCGATCGCTCTAGCCACAGGAAGCGCATCTCCCGCATAACCACCGATAGCTGCACCGACTCCTGTGGGAACAATAAGAACAACCGTAAATGTTGACATAAATAATATGTTCTCAAAAGTGAACCCCTGCGGGGCGCGTTTTTAGTTTTCCTTGGTAACAATTGCTTCGACTGTAGCTGTTTGTTTTTCCTGGTCTATCTTGGTAACAGCCCAGCGCAATGGTTCTCCTTGCTGTCTTAGTTGTGATTCAATTTTTTGCTCCAGTTGGAGAGGAGTCTCCTGAAGATCAATCTCGGCGGTAATAAAGTGCGTAGTCATTAATTTTTACTTGAGCGATTAATAAATATTTTCTAATCTAAAATGCACCAATTATAAAATCAAAGGAAATAGTTAATATTTTTTGATTATTGATTACCAGTTTTCGGTTTTGCTCAATATTTCGTTAGCTTCAACTACGTTAAATCTACAATTATGTTATTTAACTGAGCCATCTGTTTTTAGCGTAACAAGAAATAAAAATTAACTCTTATCACTTAATAGTAAGTCTTTAACCAGGCTAATAATTTTAACTTCTAAAACAACGAGGTATATATAATGAGATCTTTAAACCTAAGTTTAATCCTGTTAAATATTTTTATTTTTCCAACTGTGGCTTTAGCTCAATCTCCTCTAACCGAACCTAGCCACAATCAGGTTAATCTCAGCCAGCTTTATTTAAAGCAGGAGACGATAACAGAGCCAGCTCAGGCAGGTGTTCAAGATGAAGAACCAGACGAAAATCAGCCACGAGAAAATTCTGAATCAGAAACTGAAGCAGTTGAAGACGATACATCTGAGTTGGAAAAAGATGCCGAAGCTAAGGGAACTCCAGAAGAAATTGCTCGCTTAGAAAAACTAGCACAAGGCGATCGCTTATATCTGTCGGGAAATAAAGCTGCCGCCGTTAAGCTTTATCGAGAAGCAAAAGAACCCTGGAAGATTGAGCAAGAAAAGGCTAGTAAGCAAAACGAAGAATTAATTACTTTTGACGATCCAGCAAAGCTTAGTCCCGCCGGCAAAGTATTTTGGCGTAATTATCAACAGGGAAAAGAACGGCAGTTAGAAACCCAAGTAATTAGTTCTTTAAAGTTGTTAACCACTAGAGAACCTCAGTTTATTTCTGGTCATCTGCATTACGCTGATGCACTTTTGAAATATGAGAGAAAGTCAGAGTCCCTGGCAGCTTTAAACCGAGCCGTTAATCGCTATCCCAACGAACCCAAGTTACTGCGAGCTAAAATGAATGCGGATATTGCCGCTGACAATTGGCTCGATGCTTCGATTATGGCACGTCAGTTCGCTCTATTTAATCCTGATTCACCCCAAGCAGAAGAATTCAATCGCCTAGCCGAAGAATATCTAGCTAAATATCAAAGCAACTTGCGCTCTAGCATTACCTGGAACGCTATTGGCAATGCGATCGCTGGAACAGTCGGGTTTGCTTTGACGGGTAATTTGTTTGGCCCACTTTCGGCTTTACAGACTACTTCTTTGTTGCTTCGAGGAGAATCGGCGGTGGGCGAAGCTTCTGTAGGACAAATCAAAAAACAAGTACCTCTGCTTCAAGACGAGAAAGTTACTAACTACGTTGACCAAATTGGTCGCAAGATTGCCAGCGCCTCAGGAAGAGAAGGATTTGACTATCAATTTTACATTGTGATGGATGATGCCTTTAACGCCTTTGCACTGCCAGGCGGCAAAGTATTTGTTAACGCTGGGGCGATCATGAAAACCGATTCTGAGGCAGAGTTAGCGGGATTACTTGCTCACGAAGTTGCTCATAGTGCCTTATCTCACGGTTTTCAGTTAGTTGCTAAAGGAAATCTCACTGCCAATATCATTAGCTATATTCCCTATGTCGGCAATACAGCCAGTAATTTGATTGTACTTAACTACAGTCGAGCTATGGAGAAACAGGCAGATATCTTTGGTACGAGAATCTTAGTTAATGCGGGATATGCCGCTGATGGAGTCCGCAATTTAATGGCTCAACTTGATAAGTCTCGTGATGAAGATAATTCCGAACCTCCTGCTTGGCTGTCTAGTCATCCTAATACCAAACAAAGAATCGATTATCTGGAAAGATTGATTGTCGATCGCAATCTCAACCGCTATGCCTATGAAGGAGTTGCTCAGCATCAAGAAATTAAAAAATTAGTTACGGCCAAATGGCAAAAGTACGAAAAATGTGTTGAAGAAGTAGATACCATCAAAGAGGCTAAAATATGTGCTGGTGAACGGGTTGAGTCTAAGGAGTCAGACCCAGAATCTCAGCAAGATACGGAAAACGAAAATGCCGCAGCTGAAGAAAAGTAGGCTTTGGTGCAGATTTTAGTTAAAACTAACTACTATTTAATCTCCTAGTCCTAATGTGATTAAATCTTCTATCTGCTCAATTTGATTATCTCCAGCCAGGTAACCAATCCCACGATGCAGATGCAGGGTAAATTGCTCTTTGAGGGTGTCTTTATCTGTTCCCAATCCATCCTGATGACATCTTTGTTTGAGCGCAATCAATAGTATGTCCGCTATTTCTCCGCCAAAAACATTCCAGGCTATTTCAACGTTACTGTTGGTTTTAATTGGCACAGGAGAAGGAACGCTAGGTTCGGCTAGAGAACGGCAAAAAGCCCAACGACACAAGATATTCCACTGTTTAACTTTGGTACTACGCTTGAGTTTGACTAGCTGATCTTCGGCAGTTTTGGAAATACGGACTCGCTCTAGAGGATTATCCATGTTTTGATTATTGATTACTAAGCTTGAATTATTTATTCTGGTACAAACTGCGGGGGTCTAGAGCATCTCGCAGACCATCTCCAAGTAAGTTAAACGCAAGAACTGTCAAAATAATTAGTAAGGCAGGAGGGACAATTAGCCAAGGCTGGAGAACTAAAATCGAGGCGTTTGTCGCCGAGGATAACAAATTTCCCCAACTGGGGTCTTTGGACTGAATACCCAGACCAATCAAGCTTAATACTGATTCAGCAATAATAAAGCCAGGTACAGCCAAAGTTGCAGAAATAATAATATAGGTAGCTGTTTGGGGCAAGATGTGGCGCACAATGATATACAGAGGATTTGCCCCCATGGCATTGGCTGCCTGAACAAATTCTTGTTCTTTAATTGACAGAACTTGTCCTCTAACTACTCGCGCTAATCCTGACCAACTAATGAAGGAAGTAATTAGGACAATTAATAAAAAAGTTTGCGCGCTGCTCAAGCCAGGGGGAAGAACGGAAGCTAGGGCAATTAAGAGATAAATGCCTGGTATGGTCATCAAAACTTCGACTACACGCATAATTACGGCATCGATCCAGCCGCCAAAATAACCAGAAATACCTCCTGCTAGCATTCCTAAAGGATAGGATACGGCAATTCCAGCCAGTCCGATAAACAAGCTAATTCTGCCCCCGAACAGTAAGCGACTAAACAGATCTCTGCCCTGTTCATCGGTACCTAAAATATTAATTTTGGCATCCCCAAAAGTACCAAACAGGTGACGTTGCAGAGGAATACCAGGAAAGATAGTCACCGATTCCAACGTGGGCGGTATGGGTAAGGAGATTTTAAATAAATTATAAGGAGTACCCCGAACCAAAAGACCGATAGGAGAAGGATTGTCTCGGTCAATGATTAACAGGCGATCGCCTGTTTCCAGATCAGTTATTCCCTGAGTAGTAGGGTAGACAACAGGTGTCAAATTGCGCCAGTGAATCGCCGTCGGTGGCAACAAAGAACCGTCCTCTTGAGAAGCATAGGGGGAGTATGGTGCAATAAAATCGGCAAAGATAACGGCAAGATAAAAGGTGATTAATATAGTTGCTCCCCAACGCGCCAAAGTATTCTGTTTGAGTTTTCGCCACCAGTTCATAAGCTTATTGATCGTAATTTAGTAATCTTTATTTTTATACAGGACTCACTTTAGCCTTGTATAATAATTTATCTCCTTGCTTATAGCCTACATAGCGCACCTTGACTAGTTCTCCTGGTTCGGCTGTTCCCTTGATTAGCTGATGGTACTGAGGATCGTAAGCTAATTCTTTTCCTACGGTGGCAATAGTTTCTACCTGCCACTGTTCGATTAGTTGCTCTACTGGCTCAACTAAAGATAACAATCTGACTGCTGGTAATTGCGGATTTTGGCGGACGGCGGTAGCAGCAGTAGGCCATTGTAATAGCCAAGACTCAATCGTTTCTAAGCTAGCTTGTTGAAACTCCATGGCTAGAGTTTCTCGTTGCCGATCCATGGCTTGCTGAAGCTTTTGGTACTCTTGTTGACAAGCAGTCAGAGCGTCATTGCCGTGAGCTGATGATTCATGACTAACCACATTCTGTTCGACAAAAGTTTTGACTAAACTATCGATGGATATATTTAATGCCTTGGCTATTTTAGCGATCGCGCCTAAAGAAATATTAAGAATTAGACCCCTTTGGATTCTAATCAACTGTAATCGCGCCACTTTTGCTACCTGACTTAGTTCATCAATGTCAGCAATATTAACTCGCTGCATCAAGTCTTGGAGCAATTTTTTATTAGTCTGGTATGAATCTTGATTCATAATATTAGCCAAGCTGATAGTATTATCTGATTTTCGGGAACTATAGAAATTGAGATGGCTCACAATTATCATAAATCGCAATACAGCTTTTGGTCATTTGATGAGCCAAAACAATTATTAATATGTCTATAATTCAACCTTTATGTGTTGAGCAACATTCTGTTAATCAACTGCGATCGCTTTTATCAGAGGAAGTTTGCAATGACGACTGCCAAAAACGGAACTAGTCATACTCGGACTCATATTCAACATTTTACGGCTAGTAAGCAGATTGAGTTTTTTGAATCTCTCAAAGAATCTCGATTTAGCGGTCAGCTAGTTATCTCCGACACTCAAGAGCATACTTGGGTGATTTATCTGTACTTGGGACGGATTGTCTATGCTAGCGGCGGAGTTCATCCTGTTAGAAGATGGAGAAGACAGGTTGTTGCATATTGTCCCGAAAGACTAACTAATGTTGCAGAATTACAGTTAACTTTAGCAAGTATTGCTCAAGAAGAATCAAGAATTTCTTGGGAATATCAGCTGTTGTCTATTTGGATTGACCAAAATAAAATCACGCGCGAACAAGCTACCAAGGTAATTCTGGCTACCGTCATCGAAGTCTTATTTGATCTTACTCAAGCGATGCAGGTTAATTGTGAATCAGTTAGAGATAATTTATTGACCACCAGGCTAATTTTAATTGATGCCGAACAGGTGGTTAAAGAGTCCAGCAAATTATATTCTGCTTGGCAGGGGGCTAAAATTGCCGATCAATCTCCCGATCTCGCTCCTACTATCCGCCAACCAGAAGTGCTTAAAAGTAAGACCTCAGCTCAGGTTTATCAAAATCTGAGTCAATTGCTCAATGGTCGCCAAACCTTGAGAGATTTAAGCGTCCGCATGAAGCGCGATGTCGTTACTCTGACGCGCTCTTTGTTGCCTTATATTCAATTGGGCTTAGTTCAGTTGGTTGCTGTCGAAGATCTTGCCCCTCCCACATCAACTCCCGTCGCCAGAAGGCTTTTCCAGAAGAAAGCTCCGCGTCGGATTACTATTGCTTGTGTAGATGACAGTCCAGTTATTTGTCAGACAATGGAAAGCATTATTACCGAGGCTGGATATAACTTTGTCAGTGAAATGGATGGTTTGAGAGCGATCGCTATTCTACTTAGCCGTAAGCCTGACTTAATTTTTCTCGATCTAGTAATGCCTAATACCAACGGCTACGAAATTTGTTCTCAGTTGCGCAAGCTTTCTTTTTTTAAAAACACCCCGATTGTGATTCTTACAGGAAATGATGGCATTGTGGATCGGGTTCGAGCCAAAATGGTCGGCTCAACTGATTTTCTCGGCAAACCAGCTAACCCTGAGCAAGTTTTAGCCACGATTAATAAACACGTATCACCAGCAAAAGATTAGCATTTCTGGTTTGATTGAGCTGTAAAGGAAGTTGCCCTTAGGCGGTAAAAGTGGAGAAACTTTTTGCCTAATGGTTATTTTGCAGCTATTGGAGGGAACTATAAAGATTGTTAACTTAAAAATCGATAATATTTTTAATTTTAAATTATGTCCCAACAATCACGCAAAGATTTGGTTGATTATAAATTAAGGTGACAATTATTATGGGATACACTCTGATTGTTGATGATTCCGCTACTGAAAGATCGATTATTACGGGCTGTTTACAAGAAGTCGGAATTAATGTATCCGTTGCTTTAAGCGGAGAAGAGGCTTTAGAAAAAATCCAGCAAAAATTCCCAGATTTAATTGTTCTAGACATAGTTTTGCCAGGACGTAGTGGGTTTGAAATTTGTCGTGAACTTAAAGGTTCAGCACAGACTAGTCAAATACCGATTATTCTCTGTTCGACCAAAAGTACAGAAATGGATAAGTTTTGGGGTATGAAACAGGGAGCAGATGCCTATATTCCTAAGCCAATAGATCAAAACGAATTGATTCGTAAGGTAAAAGAACTAATTGCCTAATCTCACTGTTTTATCCCCTGCAAAGTAGGTAACTTTCAACTGTGTCCCATCTACCGCCAGCGAATTTCCTAACGCCGCAAGTTAATCGAACAGCGGCACAACAATTTTTAAAGTTTCAGCTTCATCCTAATACCAAAGTTATGCTGCCACTCAAGCAGATTACCGAAGTACTAAAAATTCAGTTCCACCAAATAGTGCCGATTCCGCAAATGCCTGCTTGGGTAATGGGGGTTTATAACTGGCGCGGCGAGATTCTTTGGATGCTGGATTTAGGACATTTAATGGGTTTAGATTCTTGGTATCAGCATCAGCTAAATCGTTCCAATCATACAGCGATTGTGTTGTCGCCTGCGGGCAAGAACCAGGCTGGCACTGACACGGGGATTCATTTGGGCTTAGTTGTGGCTGGGGCAGAAGATTTGGAAACCTGCGATCGCTCAACAATTCAATCTGCCCTCGATTCCCAAGTGACGACGAAATTGGATGACTTTTTGCAGGGGTATTGGCTTAGACCAGGAGGGGAGATAATTCTGGTTCTTGATGCTGCGGCGATCTCTGCTGCCATGCCGAATAATCTCTGACCGATTAAACCTAATTTTATGTTTATTTTAGTTTTTATGAACAATCTGCCGCTGTCTAATTTAATTGTTACTCCTTCGACAACCCAATCTTCTTGGCTGCGTCGGTTCTACGATTTGCCAATTAGTCGCAAAACCAATCTAATTCCCTGGTTCGGTTTTGGCGGGTTACTGTTAGTTTTGGGTACGGGGGGATTAATTGAGTATGGGACGCTTCAAGCTCAGTTGTTGAAGCAGGCTGAATCGAGACTGGAGGTCAAAAGTCAGGTAATTAAAATTCTTTTAGCTGAAGCTAATGCCGCTAATAATCTGGTTGTCGTAGAACAAACCTTAGCTGCTTTTACCGCTGAACCTGGCTATAGTGCAGTTTATTTACTTCAAGCTGATGGAAAATTAGCCCTAGCATCATCCTTAGCCAACTTCAAAGGGAAAATAAGTTCTAATGTACCTGTTTCAGATGAGCAAATTCTCGATTCAGCAGTTACTGGTAAAGGCGCGATTGTAAATCAAATCGAGACAATTGAGGGTAATAAGTATGCTCTAGCAGCTAAAACTATTACTGATAACGCTGATCAAACTGTCGGAGTTCTAATCCACGGTAGTTCAGTTGAATTGATCAATAACGGTTGGAAAAACAGCTTGTTGGCACAGTCGATTTTATCGCTAATAAGTTTAATTTTACTGATTTATCTCAGCCAGATTTTGAATGATGCGATCGCCAAACCGATTCAAACTCTACAACAAGTAGCTCAAGATTTTTCGGCAGGAAATTTATCTGCCAGAGCGCAGATTAATACTACTGATGAAGTCGGATTGCTGGGCAATACTTTCAATATTTTGGCAGACTCGATTGAAATGAATCAGGCTCGGCTCAAGCAAGATGCTGAACGTTCTCGCTTACTCCAAGAAATTGCTTTTGATATTTCTCAAGCGGTGGATCTAACTGAGATTTTGCAAACTGCCGTAGAAAGTAGTAGAAGCATACTCCAGTCTGATCGAGTAATTTATCATCGTTTTGAGGAAAACTGGCAGGGCAAGATTGTTGCCGAAGCGGTAGATGACAAGTTTCCTCAAGCTCTAGGAGCAGAAATTAATGATCCCTGTTTTGCCGAGGGATCTGCCCAAAAATTTCAGCAGGGACAGATTAAGGCGATCGCTAATATTTATGAGGCGGGATTAAATGAGTGCCACCTAAAAATGTTAGAGCCTTTTGCTGTAGTCGCCAGTCTGATTACCCCTGTAGTTATTCAGGATCGATTAGCTGGTTTATTGATTGCGCACCAGTGTAGCGAACCAAGAGCCTGGCAAGAAGCTGAAATCAATTTACTCTCCCAAGTCGCATCTCAGTTAAGTAGAGCGATGGAGAAAATTGAGCTGTTAGCAAAGCAGCAGCAGGCACAGCAGCAAGAAAGAGCCGCGAAGGAAAATCTCCAGCGTCGGGCATTGGAATTATTAATGGAGGTAGATCCTGTCAGCCAAGGAGACTTGACGGTGCAAGTTAGAGTGCAAGAAGACGAAATCGGTACAATTGGCGACTCTTATAACGCTACGATTGAAAGTCTGCGTAAATTAGTCAGCCAGGTAAAAATCGCGGCAAGTCAGGTATCTTCTACCACTAGTGATCAAGATCGTTCCCTCAAAGAATTATCTACGGGTGCATCGGCACAGACTTTAGAAATAAATGCTGCTTTAAAGCGGATTCAAGGAATTACTGATTCCATCCAGGCTGTTGCCCATAATGCCAAGGCAGCAGAAATGGCAATGCTTAAGGCTGTCGAGACGGTGCGCGCTGGGGATGATGCCATGAACGAAACGGTGGTAGGTTTCCAAGAAATTCGGGATACGGTAGCCGCTACTGCTAAAAAAGTTAAACGCTTGGGAGAATCATCCCAAAAGATTTCTAAGGTGGTTAACGTAATTAGTAACTTTGCCGATCAGACTAACCTACTGGCTCTGAATGCCTCAATTGAAGCTGCTCATGCTGGGGAAGAAGGCCGTGGTTTTGCAGTAGTAGCAGATGAAGTGCGATCGCTAGCGCGTCAATCGGCTGAGGCGACGGCAGAAATTGAAGCTTTGGTAGCCGAAATTCAGGCCGAAACGAAGGAAGTTGTGGCAGCCATGGAAGCAGGCACAGAACAGGTTGTCGCTGGTACCAAATTAGTCGATAAAACTCGTTTTTCCCTGATTCAAATTGCCGATGTTAGTCAAGAAATTAATCAGCTTGTCGGAGAGATTGCTGCTGCTACCGTCGAACAGTCTCAAGACTCAGAATTAGTTAGTCAAACTATGATTCAGGTTGCTGCTATCTCCAATAAAACTGCCACGGAAGCGGGCGAAGTCTCTGCATCCTTCCAAGATTTACTGACTGTGGCACAAGAGCTACAAAACAGTGTGGCTAAGTTTAAAGTCAGTTAATTAATTTATTTCAGCTAATTTAATCATAATTTACGATTCCATGACGCATTCTGCCACTGATCGCTATATAGAACCATCTGACCTAGATTACCAAGATATTCCTCTCCCCGCTGCATCTTGGTGGCAACGACAAAGCATTCGGTTTAAGACTACAGTTTTGGCGATCGCGATTGGCACAATTCCTACCTTAGTTGTCGGCTCGATTGCTTACTATTTTGCCGCCGACTCCATCGAACAACAGAGTACCAACCTGCGCCAGACTCTGGTTGCTGACTTGCAAAACCAGGTTAATGTTTTTATGGGCGATCGCTTGAATGATATTCAGATGATGGCAACTTTGCCGATTTTTACTGAGCCTAAGCTACGCAACATTACTACCTCCAGCGAAAAATCTGCTCTTCTCCAGAAGATTCAAAATGCTTATGGTTTTTATCACAGCATTGCTGTATTTGACGCTGAAGGAGACTTGATCGCTAAAACTGACGGTATAACTCTGGGAAATCATCTTGATCGGAGTTATATTCAAGCTGCAATCAAAGCTGATGGAGCGGTAATTAGTCAACCCACGATTTCTACTAGCTCTGGTATTTTTAGCGTCTATACTGCAGCTCCCATTAAGGATCAAGTGACTGGCGAAATGATTGGTTTTGTTAGAGCTAGAATGCCTGTCGCGGTTTTCAAGCAACTCCTCCAGGATTACACCACTAAAGGTAGTCAGTATTATTTGCTCAACAACCAGGGAGAAATTTTTCTTGCCTCTTCTGGTGAATATGTAACTAAGACCTTAAGTAATAATTCTAGCCCCACCGACAAAACTTATAACTACGAAGCAGTTAAAGCAGGAAATATTTTTAATAATACAGAAGAACTATTAAACAGTTCTAATTTAGCAGCCAACACCGCATTTAATACCCAAACTAAGACAAAACAGTTTTTGACCTTTGCTCCTGCTAAAGCGACTGAGAATTTACCCGTACTCAACTGGCAAGCAATTATAGCTACTGATACGGCAATTGTTTTTGCTCCCCAAAGAGAGCTACGGCTGGCATTGATGCTGGGAACGGGATTTGTCGCCTTGGGAGTAGGCGCGATCGCCTATACTTGGGCAAACCGACTGCTGCGTCCTATATTACAGGCTGCCAGTGCCATACAAGATATCGGTCAGGGAAATTTTAAAACTAGAGTAGAAATTACGGGAGCAGATGAAATTGCTCGTTTAGGAGACAACATCAATCTTATGGCAGTCCAGCTGTCTAGTTTGCTAGATGCTCAAACTTTATTGGCTCAACAATCTCAGAGTGTTAAAAACATCACTCTACAACTGGCTACTGCTGTCGAGGAATCAGAAATCTTCAGCGTTGCCTTAAAAGAAAGCTGTCAGACTCTCAAGAGCGATCGAGTTATTTACTATCAACTCCAAAATGCACAGGAGGGCATAGTTAAAGCTGAATATGTTAAAGGTTATACCTCAATTTTGAATCGGGAAATTGGCATTGATCTAGTGACCAAGTATTATGCACAACATCAAGACAACTCTCAGGTAGAAGTAATCAATAACGTTACTCAAGCAAATTTAACTCAATCCTGCCGCAAACAATTAGAATCCTGGCAAGTTAAAGCTAGCTTAACTGCTCCGGTAGTAGTAGATCACCAATTAGCTGGATTGTTGATCATTCATCAATGCTCTACCCCGCGAATTTGGCTAGATGAGGAAGTAAAATACGTTATTCAAGTAGCAAATCAGATCGGTTGGGCAGCTACGCGTCTAAAATTCTTAGAGCAGCAAAAATTAGCCGAAATCAGCGAAAAATCGGCAAGAGAAGCGATTCAAGGTCGAGCCTTGTCCCTGTTGCAAGAAGTATACGAAGTATCTGAAGGGAATTTAACTATTCGAGCTAAAGTTACCGATGACGAAATAGGTACAATTGCTGATTCCTATAATTCAACTATTGAAAGCCTGCAAAAGTTAGTCAATCAGACCAAAGCAGCAGCCATGGAAGTACAGCTTAGTACCTCGACCAATGACCTTGCAGTTCAATCCCTGGCGCAAGAAACCGTTGCCCAAGCAGTAGCAATTACTCGGATGCTCGAACAGATACAGGAAATGGAGCAGTCAATTAGTCTGGTGGCAACTCAGGCTAATCAGGCAGAGCAATTGGTTAAACAAGCTGCCCTGACTATTGATAGTGGAGACAAGGCGATGAATCGCACCGTGGCGGAAATTAACGCAGTGCAAAATACCGTAACGCAAACCGCTACCAAAGCTGAGAAGTTAGGCGAATCTTCCCAAGCAATTTCCCAGGCGGTAAATCTCATTAGTCGCTTTGCGGCGCAAACCCATCTACTGGCTTTAAAAGCTTCGATTGAAGCAGCCAGGGCAGGGGAACAGGGTAAAGGTTTTGCAGTGATCGCAGGCGAGGTTAGATCTCTGGCAACTCAATCCGCTGAAGCAACCGCAGTAATCGAAACTTTGGTTAGTAAAATTCAGCTAGAAACAATGGAAGTAGTAGAGGCAATGAATCAGGGAACTGAGCAAATTGCTTCGGGTAACGAACTAGTGCAGCAAACGCGCCAAAGCTTAACTCAGGTGAGTCAGGTTAGTGACGAAATTAGTCAGTTAATTGGCTCAATTAGCCAAGCAGCCCAGCTGCAATCAACGACGTCTGCCGAAGTCAGTCAAAGCATCGTCAAGGTAGCGGCGATCGCTGCTAGTAATTCGCAGTCTGCAGCCCAAGTATCTAGCGATCTTAGACAGTTATCCGAGATTGCTGCCAAACTCCAGTCAGACATTGATCGATTTAAAACTTAGTCTCAACTCTGATCATAAATTGCCAACCATACCTAAATCATGTCACTCAATCCTGATATCCGCGATCAAGCGTATCAATTTTTTATCGAAGAAGCTCAAGAACTGTTACAGGTTCTGGAAACAGGCTTACTTGACTTGCGCCAAGACCACAGCACGCCTAAGGTACATGAGTTGATGCGCGCGGCTCACTCGATTAAAGGTGGTGCGGCTAGCGTAGAATTGGGTGCGATCGAATTATTAGCTCATCGTTTAGAAGACTTTGTTAAAGCTCTTTATAGTGATAGTGTCGAGTTTGATGCGGAACTAGAGGGTTTATTGCTTCAGGGATACGACTGTCTTGCCAACCCTCTAACCAAACAAATTGAGCTGGGAACTTTTGATGCAGAAGCTGCACTATTAGCGGCTGAACCAGTATTTGCTGCTTTAGAGGTTCGTTTAGAAGAGGCACTTAAAAATGCTGATAATTATATTCCTAGTGCTAATGATCTGGGAGTTGATATTGTTGACTCAATTTTTGAGGTCGATGTAGTTCAAGCTTTAGAACACTTGCAGGCAGTAGCTGCCAACTCGATCAATTATGACCCAGAGGCAGAATTATCTGGACAGCTAGACATGTTTGCTGGTTTTGCCGAGCTATTTAACCTACCTGGCTTTGGCGATATTGTGCAGACTGCCCAGGCAGCCTTGGCTCAGAATCCTGATCGGGTGGTGGAAATTATCCAGGCGACAGTTGCTGACTGTACTATAGCTAAAGATCTAGTTTTAGCAGGCGATCGCCAACAGGGTGGCTCGGTTTCTCCTACCTTAAAAGAACTAGCTCAGGCAAGTAACCCCGAATCTATTGCCCTGGATAATTTTGCTTTAAACGAAGATAATTTATGGTCTGATATACCAGAAACCGAACTTACAGCAGCAGAATCCCTTGACCAGTCTCAACAAATAGATGATCTCAGTCAAATCTTTGACACGATTCCTCATCAACAAGCTGCTGCTGAAGTTACAGAAATAATTGCCTTTGATGAGATGGCTTTAGACGAGGATAATTTCTGGTTCGATGCACCAGAAAACGAGCTTTTAGCCGATGATATTTTTGGTAGTTTAATCTCCAATGAATTTACGTTAGCAGAATCGGTAATTGAGTCGACCGATTCAGATCGTGTTGTTGCTCCTGTTACTAACCCTGAAGCAGTGCTTCAAGATGATCTAATTCCTGGTGAACTAACTGAAGCTGAAGACCAACTTCAATCTGAAAATATTACCGCAGCCGTCGAATCTCTTGAAGAGCAGTTTGATAGTTTGCCCAGCTTAGCCAGTGAACCTAAGTCTTTATCACTACCCACCCCAACCACCGCTAGTCACTCACTCCAAGCTGAAACAGCTCAATCAGATGAAAAGATTAACGCTACTCCTCAGCTTTCGGTTCGAGTTGATTTAGACCGTTTAGAACGAATGAACAACTTGATTGGGGAGCTAACGATTAATCGTAATAGTCTAGCTCTTCAAAACAATCAGCTCCAAAAAAATGTAGCTAAATTAGGACATAAATTTTGGCGCTTCGGAAAAGTTGCCAAAAAACTTCGGGAAATATCTGACCAAATGCTACTGGAACAGCGTTCTCACGGTTCACGTAGCTCGGTAATTCTAGTCTCTCATCAGCCATATTTGTCTCAAGATACCGAAGCCACCACTGAGTTTGATTCTCTAGAGATGGACAGCTACAGCCTACTCTATTCATCTCTACAAGAGGTGCTAGAGGAGATTGTCCAGCTAGAGGAAAGTGTTGATGATATTACGATCTTTGCCAAGCAATCTGATCAGACCATTAACAGCCAACGTCAAATGTTGGGTTTGATGCGCGATGAATTGATGTGGGTCAGAATGTTGCCCTTAGAGCAAATTTTAACGCGGTTCCCCCGTACTTTGCGAGAGCTAGCTAATAAATACCACAAGCCAGTAGATTTGCAGTTAAACGGTACTGGAGTGTTAGTAGATAAGGCGGTATTAGAAAAGTTAGCCGATCCTTTGCTACATTTGTTGCGCAACAGTTTTGACCACGGCATAGAAGACCCAGAGATCCGAACCCAACAGGGTAAACCCGCCACCGGCTCGATTGAAATTCTGGCTTACTATCAAGGTAATCAAACCGTGATTCAGGTTAAAGATGATGGCAAAGGTTTGGATCTGGCTAAAATTACTCAAAAAGGGATTGAGCAGGGTTTAATCTCGGCGCAAGAAGCAGCTTCTGCCACCAAAGAAAGGCTATTTGAGCTGATCTTTGAACCAGGATTTTCCACCGCCAGTCAGGTTAGTGAAATCTCTGGTCGAGGAGTTGGCATGAATATTGTGCGATCGCAAATTGAAATTCTCAAAGGCAAAATCGAGGTCACTTCTACTCCTGGTCAAGGTTCTACGTTTACAATGCGCCTCCCGTTAACTTTAACCATCGCCAAGCTATTAGTCTGCTCTCTCGGCTCAACCGCCTTTGCTATTGCTTCAGACAGTATTGAAGAAATTATTATTCCCACCCCAGAACAGCTCAAGGTTGCTAACGAGCAGAAGTTTTTATGGCTCAATACTAAGTTAATTCCAATTTATCCTTTAACAGAAGTTTTGCAATACAATTGTCCGATTGTTGACACCGACTCGAATAGCAAGGCATTTAAAACTATTGCACCTCCTGAGGATTGGTTGGCACCATTGTTGCTGTTGCGTCGAGGACAACAGCTGTTTGCCTTAGAAATTGTCAGTTTGCTTAGCGAACAGGAATTGGTCATTAAACCCTATGGTAAAGCGATCGCGGCACCAGCCTATAGTTATGGCTGTACTATTTTGAGTGATGGTAGCTTAATCCCTGCCTTTGATGGGGCAGCTTTGATTAGCACCATTTTGGGTGAGGATGTCCCAACAATTGCCTCTGGTTTGAACTTGGCTTCAGAGTTAGATTCAACTGAGTCGGCTAAAATTGCTGAAGCAACCCACGAAATCTTAACCACCAAGAAAATAACCTCCTTGAAAACAATTATGGTGGTGGATGACTCGACTGCTTTACGTCGTACTATGGCTCTGACTTTAGAAAAAGCGGGCTACCGAGTAGTTCAGAAAAAAGATGGTAAGGAAGCTTTAAACGGATTTCAGCAAAATCGGGATCTAGACCTGATCATTTGTGATGTCGAAATGCCAGTAATGAACGGCTTTGAGTTTTTGGGAATGCGCCGCAGAGATTCTGCTTTAGCTCAAGTTCCCACTTTAATGTTGACTTCTCGTAGCGGTGTCAAACATCGTAATTTGGCGATGCAGCTTGGTGCTGACGGCTATTTTACGAAGCCATTTGTCGAACAAGAATTTATCCGAGAAGTACATCAGATTTTGGCTAATCAACGTAATGGTGCGATCGCAACTAAAAGTAAAACTATTTTAATTATTGATGATTCTTCTGCGCTTAGACGTACTCTAGCTCTAAGCTTAGAACAAAAAGGTTATCGAGTTTTACAAAGTAGAGATGGCTCTGAAGGACTACAGCAACTACATAATAATTTGCAGACTGATCTGGTAATTTGCGATGTGGAAATGCCTAACGTCAATGGATTTGAATTTTTAAGCACTCGCCGTAAAAACCCAGACTTGATTAAAATCCCCGTAGTCATGCTTACTTCTCGCAGTAGTGATAAACATCGAGCTTTGGCTACTAGCTTGGGAGCTAATGGGTTCTTTACTAAGCCCTATGTGGAAGATAAGTTTTTACGAGATATAGAAGATTTTATCCACAACTGGCAGTAATTTGGTTCTTTCCTATTTATCTATTTGGTAATCATTAGCTCTCGTCATCATGAGTAATTTAACCGTCGATCTCAATCAAAATACAGCTAAAAACAATGCTTTAATCAAACTCTTAGTTTTTGACATAGGTAAGTTGACTTTGGCATTACCAATTTTGCGGGTACGAAGGATAGTAAGACAACATGAGGTTCATAGTAGTGGATTAAGTCATGTTAGTTTGACTCACCTAGGCGAACAAGAAGTAGCTGTGGTTGATTTGCATCAACAACTATTCAAAGCTAGTCTGGCAAAAACTCAGACCCAAGGATATTTTATTATTACTCAGCAGGTTAGGGGAGAACCTTTGGGAATTCTAGTTTCCCAGACTCCTGGTTTGATTGATGTTCCTCTAGAGCAGATTCGTCTAATTCCTGATTCTTATCGTCGTGCCGATACTTTGGAAATTGCCAGTCATGTAATCGTCATGACTCAAGGTGATGAAACTCTAACTATTTTTATGCTTGATTTAGCCAGATTGATCTAAGTTCTGTACTAAGTTGAGGGGAATTAGCTAAAATTTTTAGAGGACTTGAGTCACAGCAAGATAATCTTATAAATAAACCAGGGTGGCTAGATGAAGTTGGCTAACCAGCAGCTTAAACACGCTCTCAAAGAATGGGCGATCGCAGTTGAGGCTTTGAGTGCCGGAAAGACGATTATTTTATTACGCAAGGGTGGTATTCGCGAGGCAGGTTTTAAAATTAAATATCCTTTGGTTTGGCTCTATCCTACCTATGAGCATCAAAAACCAGAGCTACTCAAGCCAGAATATGCTTCTGCGGTGACTGCTGTTGAATCTGGTTGGCATCCCCTTACGGTAGAAATCAACAGCTGTGCTGAAGTTACCGACGTTTTGCCAGTTAGCAATCCAAGCCAAATAGCAGCATTGCAACCATATCATATTTGGCATGAACGAATGGTTAGCGAACGATTAAAATGGAAACCTCAACAACCAATAATGGTTTTGCTGTTAAGAGTTCATCGTCTGGCATCGTCTTTAACTATCCCCTACAATGATGCTTATGGTGGCTGTAAATCTTGGATTGACCTAACTGAACCCTTAGCTATGGATCGATTAACTCCAGTGATAGAAAGTGGCAAATATGAGCAACAGGTGCAAGAAATTAAAGCTTTAATTAAACTTTGATTCAATCTCCTCAAATTTGTAAACTATTTTTAAAATTATTCGCTTTGGGGTTTTAATCGCCGGTGCAAGCAGAGAATAGTAAATAGCCTGGTTTAAAATCGGCATCTAGCGCGGATACAATCAAACAGTTCACCTCGGATTTGGGGAAGCTTGATTGGTTTTTGTCTGCAATAATTATTATTAGGGAATTAAACCCAGCATAAATCAATCAGTAATATGAAATTATTATCTAATAAGCTAGGTGTCTATCTTGGTATATTTGCACTTGGAAGTGGTTTAGGCTTTTGGGGAAGTCGCAACATCAAACAACCAACACCAATCAAGCAATCCCAAGTGTACCAAACAGCAATTCCTACTCAGTCTAATCCAGCTGCTAGCAACAACAGTGAAGTTAATTTTATTGCTCTTGCCGTACAAAAGGTTGGTCCAGCAGTAGTAAGAATCGATGCTTCACGCCAAATCTCTTCAGCTTTGCCAGAGAATTTTCAATACCCTTTGTTTCGGCGCTTTTTTGGTAGTGATGATGGAACTAAAGCAGGCTCTTCTGGTACACCAAGCAGAGTGGAACGAGGAACTGGCTCGGGTTTTATTATTGCTTCTGATGGTCGTTTAATTACTAATGCTCATGTAGTCAACGGGGCTGAAAAAGTTCAGGTGACGCTTAAAGATGGTACGAGCTATGAAGGCAAGGTGTTAGGCACTGATTCCTTTACTGATGTGGCGGTAATTAAGATTGAGGCAACAGATTTGCCGACGGTAATTTTGGGTAACGGCGAAAAATTAACTCCTGGGGAATGGGCGATCGCCATTGGTAATCCTTTGGGATTGGATAATACCGTCACGGTAGGTATCATCAGTGCGTTGGACCGTTCTAGTTCTCAAGTAGGCGTTCCTGACAAGCGAGTCAGATTTATTCAAACTGATGCTGCGATTAATCCTGGTAATTCAGGTGGGCCTTTACTCAATTCCCAAGGAGAAGTGATTGGGATTAATACGGCAATTCGGGCTGATGCTCAAGGATTGGGTTTTGCCATTCCGATCGAAACGGCTCAGCGCGTGGCTGATCAACTATTTGCCAAAGGAGAGGTAGATCATCCCTATTTGGGAATTCATATGGTCAACCTCAACCAAGAAACTCAAGCAGAAATCAACTTGAATCAGGAATTTAACTTTAAAATTGCTCAAGAAGAAGGAGTATTGGTAGTTAGAGTAATTCCTAGTTCTCCTGCTGACAAAAGTGGCTTTGAACCAGGGGACGTAATTAATCAAGTAGGCGATCTTCCCGTTACAACTTCGCTTCAGGTGCAAGAACAAGTCGATCGCAGTGAAATAGGTGCAGAATTAGAGGTAAAAGTTATTCGCAATGGCGAAGCAAAAACCCTTACAGTAAAACCAAGTGCTTTTCCTCAAGACCAGCTTGAGTAATAGTAGAAATTACCTTAATTCTTTTTTGTAAAGTAGTATGAACGCGATCGAAGCAGATGTTCATTCATCCCTGCGAGATTTTTTGCGACAACACGGGAATCGAAATTTTCCTCATCATCTGACTATGGCGCGACTTATCGCTCGTGCTTTGCGTTTAGGTCGTCCTGCCCTAATGCAGACTGGCAGCAGCGTTAGTAAATATTGCCTGAGCTATTTAACGCCAATTCTTTTAGGAGATTGGTCAGCAATTATTGTTGCTCCGCCAATGACCCAGAAATATTTATTGGAAATTGAAATTCCGAAGCTCCAGAAGTGGTTGGGAATAACTAAAAACGTGAGGATGGGAGAGCGTTGGCAACCTCAGGATCGAGTATTGTTAACTTCGCCTCAAAGTTGGTTAGGCGATCGCCTTGAAGATCAGCACAAGTTTCCCGCGAGTATTCCCACAATTATTGATCGCGCTGACAGCCTAGAAGAATGGACTAGAGAGTTATTAACGATTAAAATTACCACCGGTGACTGGGACGAATTGTTACAGGCTCTGCCGCAACATCAAGAGTTGATTCGTAACACTAGAGTCAAACTAACCAAGTCGATTTATGCTCGTCCCGAAAATCCTTATCGTAATTATGTGTTACTAGATTCGGAATTAAGCATCATTGCCAATCTTTGCGAAGTATTAAGCAAACGACAACTACTTCAGGGTAAATTAAACCAATTTTGGCAACAAATAGCCGATAAATCAAATATATCTTGGATTTCTCGCGATCGCGAGCGAGGTTCATTTACGATCAATCTGTCCCCCGCTCGAGTCGGCAACAAGCTTAAACCAATTTGGCAACAACAGCCAGCGGTCATTATTGGCAGCTTTTTAGATACCGAAGCCGATGCGACAACTTATCGACAGCGAGTCGGCTTAAACTCAGAAATATTGAGCCTTAAGTTTACGCCTAACCGCCAGAACAACCATATTCAACTTTATCTGCCCGATCGCTTTCCGATGCCTAATTCTCCTGATTTTCAGTCAGCTTTTATTGAACAAAGTCTACTATTAGTTAGCCTCAGCAGTAGTATTGAGCGATTGATTGTGGTAATTGCCGATGATGTACCCCTTCAAGGACAAGTAGGTTCGGTTTTAGCTGGGGAATTCGGCTCTAGAGTCAAGGTGGAAAATTCTCACATTTCTGATAACAGTATTTTGATTTGTGGCTGGTCTTTTTGGCAGCTACATCAGGAATTACTACCTATTCCGCGGCTGTTGATTATTGCTACCTTGCCCATACCCTCTTTAGAAAATCCCTTGGTGGCTAATCTGGTTACTTATTATAAAACCCAGCGTCAGGATTGGTTTAGACTATATTTATTGCCTTCTGCCCTCAAAACCCTCGAACAAACTACAGTCCCTTTAAGAGAGTCCCAAAGCATTGTCGCTTTGCTAGACAACCGCGTCAACTTCCGTAGCTATGGCAAAATCTTTTTATCTGCCCTCGAACCCTGCGCTCGGATTAACTATATCGATCCTACCTGGTTTGGCTATCGGGACTCTTAAAACCGCTTCGCAGTAGCTATTAGCTAGGAGCTAATAGCTTTAGTTAAATTTTGCTTATTATAGAAATAAACAAATGCTGCTTCACAAGACATTGATTTTAGTCTATATTTGTTTTATTGCCAATTTAATCTTTTATTGATCGATCACAACTATGGAGCAAATGTTTAGTGACAAGATCTGGCTAGTTCCCTGTTATGCACTAGTCGGAGCAATCCTAGCTTTGATTTGGTCGCCAGGAATTAGTAAAAAAACTGGTTCTAGACCAGCAGGATATATTAATTTGGCGATGACCTGTGTGGCATTTATTCATAGCGTCTTGGCTCTGCAAGAAGTTTGGCAACAGCCGATACAAGAAATAAGATTTCCCTGGCTAACAGCAGCAGGTTTATATATCTCCTTCGATATTAAGATTTCCGCTATTACCGTTGGGGCATTAGTTTTAATTACTGGCTTAAATATTCTTGCCCAGCTATATGCCATTGGCTATATGGAAATGGACTGGGGTTGGGGACGATTTTATGCTTTGATGGCCTTTTTTGAGGCGGGGTTATGTGGTCTGGCTTTATGTAACTCCCTCTTTTTTAGCTATGTATTTTTAGAATTACTTACTTTAGCTACTTATTTAATTGTTGGCTTTTGGTTTGCTCAACCTCTGGTGGTTACAGGGGCAAGAGATGCTTTTTGGACCAAGCGAGTCGGCGATCTATTGCTACTGATCGGCATAATTGCCCTGTGGTCTTTGACTGGAACTTGGAATTATGACGATTTGGCACAGTGGGCAGAGGTAGCGAATTTAAGTCCTCTAACGGCCAACCTACTCTGTTTAGCCTTAATTGCGGGTCCTTTGGCTAAATGCGCCCAGTTTCCCCTACAGCTATGGCTCGATGAGGCCATGGAAGGCCCTGTTCCCGCTTCGATGCTACGTAATTCAATTGTAGTAGCGACGGGAGCTTATGTGCTGATTCAGCTACAGCCAGTATTGGCTCAGTCGTCTATTTCTATAGTGATGGCAATTGTCGGCTCTTTTACCGCTATTAGCGCGTCTTTAATTGCGATCGCCCAAATCGATATTAAGCGGACTTTGTCTTATTCGGTGATTGCCTATATGGGTTTTGTCTTTATTGCCGTAGCAGTCGGGGCAAATCATGCAGCCTTGCTCTTGATTTTAATTCATGCGATCGCCATGACTTTGTTATATATGAGTGCAGGCTCGATTATTATTAGCAATATCACTCAAGATATTACTATGTTGGGCGGAATTTTTTCCCGTCGCCCCGTTAGCGGAATATCATTTTTAGTCGGCGCAGCTAGCTTAATTGCTGTTCCTCCTTTGGGTGGTTTTTGGGCGTTAGTAGAGTTAGGGGATTATTTGCTGGCGGTGCAGCCGATATTTTTAGGAATTTTAGTTCTAGTAGACGGCTTGACTGCCTTTAATCTAATGCGAGTATTTAGCTTGGTTTTTGGAGGCAAACCCCAAGCGATGAGCAAACGCTCTCCTGAAGTTTTGTGGGCGATGATCTTGCCGATGACGGTTTTAGCTGGGGTTACGCTACATTTTCCGTTGATTTTGCAGCAGTTTAATTTATTACCAACCTGGATTAATTTAGATAAGAATGTAGCTTTGCTGTTAATTAGCTCCAGTTTTTTAGGCATCAGTTTAGCGGCTTTTTTATATCTTAGAGGAAGCAAAAATCAACCAGGGGAATTAGTTCCCTCATTAATTCAAAAAACTTTAGCCAACGATCTGTATATTCAAGAGATTTATCGTTTAACAATTGTCAGTTTAATTGGGGTAACTTCTAAGGTTGTTGCTTGGTGCGATCGCTATATTGTAGATGGTGCGGTAAATTTAGTCGGTGTCGGCACTCTGTTTAGCGGACAAGCTTTAAGATATAGCACTTCAGGTCAATCGCAATTTTATTTTCTCTCGATTATCTTGGGAACTATTTTGCTCGGCTTAATGTTTGGTTTAACACTTTAAAATTAGAAATTTTGACAACATGAAAAACAATTTAGCGATCGCCAGAAGAAAATTTTTACAGAACGGAGCGATCGCTTTAGGAACGGCAGTTACAGCTAATACTCTTACCAAGAATTTAGCTCATGCCGAATCAGTCAATATCAATCCTAAGATTAGCAACAAAGATATTACTCCAGACGAAGCATTAAATTTATTGATCGCAGGTAATAAAAGATTTACTCAGAATCAACGTCAATATCCTCGTCAAGATATCCAACACCAAAATCAATTAAAAATTGTTGGTGGTTATTTCGATTTAAATACAGCAGAAGTGCAGATAATCACTTAAGTCATTAATTATTTAATTTTTTGTCAATACTTTAACTCATGCTTAGTTTTCTAGTTTGGTTACCTATAGTAGGTGCATTGCTCGTTACTTGTCTACCAAATAAAAATCCACAATTAATACGAACAACGAGTTTAGTAATTAGTAGTATTGCTTTTTTGCTTTCCTTGTTATTAATCTCTAACTACGATTTTCAAATTCAAGGTATACAATTAACTGAGTTTTTCTCTTGGATTGAAGTTTTAGGACTTAATTATAATTTGGGGATTGATGGCTTATCTTTACCTTTAATTGTCCTGAACAATTTACTTATTTGCCTAGCAATTTATAGTGGCGATTTAGGTCAAAAAAATGGCAATATTTTGGCTAGACCAAAACTTTTTTACAGTTTAATTTTAGTTTTGGCAGGCTGTATCAATGGCGCATTTTTAGCACAAAATTTGCTTTTATTCTTCATTTTCTACGAAGTTAAGCTAATTCCTACTTATCTATTAATTAATATTTGGGGAGGCGAAAACCGTGGTTATGCAGGCACAAAATATTTGCTTTATACGGCATTTTCAGGTATTTTTGTCCTAGCTGCTTTTTTGGGAATTGTCTTTTTGACCAATAGTAGTTTTGATTATGAACTGGTACAGACTCAGATCTTGCCCTTGAGCAAACAACTAATTTTGCTAATCACTTTAATTATTGGCTTTGCGATCAAAACTCCCCTTGTTCCGCTACATACTTGGTTGCCTGATGCCTATACAGAATCATCTACACCAGTGTCGATGATTTTAAGCGGAATACTTTCAAAAGTGGGAACTTATGGCTTAATTCGCTTTGGTTTGGGTTTATTTCCTCAATTATGGAATAATGTGGCGATTTGGTTAGCTGCGATCGCCACGGTTAGTGCTTTGTATGCCTCGTTTGTGGCTATTTCCCAAACTGACGTGAAAAAAATGGTGGCATATAGTTCTATTGCCCATATTGCTTTTGTGGTTTTAGCTACAGCAGCGGGAACGTCGATTGCCATTTCGGGGGCAATTTGCCAGATGTTTGCTCATGGGTTGATTGTGGCGCTGCTGTTTTACCTAGTAGGGGTTGTAGAAGCTAAAACTGGCAGTCGCGATCTGAACGTTCTTCAAGGTTTGATGAATCCTCAAAGAGGTTTACCCGTCATTGGTGGATTAACTATCTTAGCGGTGATGGCGAGTGCTGGGATACCGGGGATGGTAGGTTTTGTGGGGGAGTATATTTCTTTTCAAGGAAGCTTTACCGTTTTTCCGACTCTAACCATTCTTTGCTTAATTGCAACTGGTTTAACTTCAGTCTATTTTGTCATTCTGCTAAACAAAGTTTTTTTTGGCAAAATCGACTGTCGCCAAACTCCTGCTGTGTACCCTCAGGTTCAAGCAACAGAACGTTTACCCGCGCTTATTTTGGCTATGCTCATTGTCATCTTAGGTATACAGCCTGCATGGTTAACTAATCTGACCGAATTTAGCATTATTGCCAGCCACCCAAACAACACAACTATCGTAATTCAAAACAATTATCTCGGAACGTAATGATCTCAGAGACTTATTCTGTTGATTAACCAAATTAATATGTATGGGCGGATCTTTCGCCTCTAAGCACTAACTTAATATGACTCAATCTACAAAATCGTCAACTAAACTCCCACCTTCAAATCATCAATTTGCCGATGTGATCCACCGTTTAGAGGCGGGAGGATCGATGTTACCTGATACTCCTGAAAACTTAATGCAGATTATCGGTATCTATAAAGCCTATGCTATCCCCATGGATTTTTATTGGCGGGATCTACTTTACATTGCCGAACGAGTATTTCTCAATCCGCTACCTTGGTTTAAATACTTTTTGCCCCAGGAATATTTAGATTTACCTAATCACTATGCAGGAAAAGATGCCGATCTCCCAGTCTGGAGAGGAGAAGCATCGGCTCACCCTGAACTTTTAGAGTTTATCGCTCTTGGCGAAACAGGTAAGATGCCGAAGCTGTTGCATCACCTCAACCACGATCGCATTAATATGGAATTTGCTGAGGCCTGTATGCGGGCAATGTTTTGGCATCAGGATATTAATCCCAAATTTAATGAGTATTTAGATAGCGAAGAATATCAAGCTAATGCGGATCGGGCAATTAAAGCCTATTTTAAAAACAACCCAGCAATGTTGGGAACATATAAACTATTTCCCGATATGTTTTTAGAACAAGTGCGACAGCTATCTTACTATTCTAACCTGGGACTATTTTGGGAAGTGATGTGTCCTGTATTTTTAGAAATGTCTGATCTCTACGATGAGGGAAAAATGACCACCGTCAAGGAGGCAATGGACTTTTTGGTTAATGGCATCTTTGCTGTTGCAGGTAGACCAATCTACCATCATGTATACATTGGTGATGAATGCTATGAAATTATCCCCAAATCTCAAGGCTTTACCTGGCTATATGAAGCTGCTTTACCCTATGTAGAGGCTGTTTTTTATCGGACTTCTCCTTTTCGCGGTACTAAATCCTACAATGCTCAAGCCAAACAAGTACCCCAAGAGCAGCCAGACTTTCACTATGGCATTCTCTATGCCGATGTTTTACCTGTAGGAATGGCAGGGATTCCTCCTACCCTGCTAATGGATGATATGTGGCATTTTCTACCAGATTATCTGGTAGATTACTACAAACAACACTGTCGCGGGGAAGACGATATGCTGGTGCAGCTAGGCATTACCTTTCAGCGATCAATGTACAATGTTACTTCGGCCGTCATTCAAGCCTTGCGCCAAGCTCTACTATATCCTCTAGACGATGACAATCCCGAACATTTGCAAAAAAATCGGGCATTTTTTACAGCACAGATAGATCGCTTTAAACGTCCTGAAGCTCGTTTGCAAGATATTCAAAGTTCAGAGTATCGTTGAAAATATCTACTCTATGAGAGGAAAATTATGAAAATTACATATGACCAAAAAGTAGATTCGTTATATTTCAACCTTATTGATTCAAAAGTCTTTGAATCAGAAGAAATAGATCCTGGAGTTGTCTATGATTATGATGAAAAAGATCAAGTTGTAGGAATAGAAGTTTTATTTTTAAAAGGAAGAACTCCAGAGCAAGTAAAGCACATCAATTTTCCTTTTTCTAAAGAAGAGAAAGCTGTTCTCAAGGAATTTTTTGTCAATGTTTTTGCTTAAAAAGTAAGTCAATCTAGAATTCTCACCCCATTAAAATGACGTTATCAATTACATGAATGATGCCATTGTCAGCTTCAATATCTGCTGCAATCACGGTGGCGTTTTTTACTTCAAAAGTATCATCGCCACAATTAATTGAAATTGGCGAACCTTCTACAGAATCTACAGAATCTACTTTACTTAAATCTGCTTTGGTTAATTTTCCTGCAACTACATGATAAGTAAGTATTCTGGCTAGTTGAGGCGGATTTTGGACTAAGGTTTGAACTGTGCCTGGAGGAAGTTTGGCGAAGGCAGCATCGTTGGGAGCGAATACGGTGAAAGGACCTGGAGTTTTTAAAGTTTCTCCTAAATTGGCTGCTTTGACCGCAGCCACTAAGGTACTAAAACCCTCTGTGTTCGCTGCAATATCAACAATATCTGCCATGTTATTTCTGAAAAATTGATTTAAAATTCAGGTTAATTATAATACTTTATCTTCGAGATTCTAAATATCGGTGATAAATGTATGCTGTCAGGATGACAAAAAAACTAAAAGTATAATGAGCTAACTGCGGCGAGTTCTTTGACGAGAGAAAAGCAAAGGAATAAACCAGCCGAGAATGATGCCGATACCGCTACAAAAGGCTAGTAATACTCCTACTGGGATGGTAATCGATTCAAAGGTAAGGAACTTAACTGAGACATCTTGAATGTTTTGGATCGAGAAAATTGCGATCGCAATTACTAAAGTTGCCAAAATTAGAGAGCTAAGTAAATTGGTAAAGGATTTCATTAATTGTTTTGTGTGTCAAGGAAATTATGAAGTTAATTGCATTCATCCTTGATTCCTCCTTTTTTTATCTTACTGTTTACTGTACTCCGATCGCTCTACCTCCTGGAAGTTCTGAGCCTAGAACCGTACGAATTTTGATTGGTAAGTCCTGAGGATGAGGCTCCCAGCCGACTTCATATCCAGCATCCCAAGCTTGCTTTCTAGCTGTACGAAATGCCTCGAAGCTATCTGGTCTAACAATAAACACTAGGTAATCTTGATTGGGATTAAACCTAGACAAAACCTGTCGGTAATCGGAATCTGGTGTTTGTAGCTGAGCGGTTGTTTCTCCAGTATTTTCTGATAAGGGTTCAAATAACAAAGATACACCCCTGTCTACCGCTCTTACCTGATAGTTTTTGGTACTTGATCTAAAGTTGCTCTGGCGACCGATTATACTTAATAAGCAAGATTGATAGTTACTATATTCTGAGGAATTAAGACTACTACTTGGTCTGTTGCAGTTAGGTAAATTTTGTGATAGCTCTAATTCTTGCGCTCTTATCTCACGTAAATCTAGGTGACTGACTCGATTGTTGTTAATTTCAAACCATAATGATTGTTTATCGGTGGGAGAAGCTAAAGGCGTTTCGATGGTCACGCTGGTTTTGGGACTGCTGCCTGTAGCAATCAAAGATACAAACAGACTGATAAACATCAATACACCAACAGTATTAGTTAGAACATCTAAAAAAGAATCTAAATTTTGGCTGACATGATTAGTTTTACGTCTGGCTCTACTTCTCATAAACTATAGATAATTTAATTTGTAATTATTTAACTGGCTATTTTTAGCTCTAGTCCATATTCTAATGGCTCATAACCAATGTCTATCCCTTCTTGTTCGACTAATTCACGTACTAGAGCGAACATTTCCAAGCCATCGGGACGCAAAATTAAGATCAGGTATTGTTTGTCTTTGTTAGCTTTTAGATTAGCAATGGTTGTTCTCAAAGGAGATTTTTCGTCATACAAATCTGCTCTGGGGGCAAATTCTTGCTCAGGATGCAAAATAAAACCATCTTGACGAGATTCAATGTAGATGGGAGTTTTATTTTTATTGGCGCCCTTGCTGTTCTCATCTATTTTGGCAACTACAACGGCTTCCTGGGGTTCAAGAGCTTGAGTAGTTAAGACAATAATTAATAAAATCAGTGTACCAATGGTACAGGCGAGGACAGAAAGAAAGGGAAACAGCTCTACTTCGGTTTGCTGTTTGCGAGAGATATTGCGTCTTGGCATATAGCTTAGTGTTTTTAGTCAAAATATTTCCTAGTTGAGTTGAGGAAATGGCAGGTGGTTATGATTCAGAGTTTCTGCCATTGTCATGTTCTACCAGGGTAATGCGCCGGGGTTTGTTCAGCTGCCTGAGAAGGGGTTGAAGTTGAAACAGGTTATCTTTGATTCCAGTTAAAACATTTTCTAATTGAGCCGTCTTTTCTAAGGAGGTCAAGCTCTGTTCTAAACCCTGTTGAATTTGCTGGAAGTCTGACATTTTTTGGGTAGCAATTTCTAATGAGCCGACTCGGCTAGCTAAAGTTTGAGCGGCTTGTTCTAGCTGTTCACTAATTCCTTGAGTTTGGGCGTTGAGATCTTCAGCTGCTGCCATATTTTTGCTTCTAATCTCTTCGACAATGGATCTAATTTGCGCTACAAGTTCTTGGTTTGCCTGTTGCTGTTGGGAAAAGAAATCAATAAATTCTTGGCGATCGCGATTTGCCTGTTGTCTAATTTCAGCAACCTGATTAATTACTTGAGAGCTAACATCCTGGACTTTACTTATTTCGGTAATAAACCCAGTAGAAAGGCTTTTGGCTGCTAGTTCTGCATAGCTTTGAGCTGGCTCTATTAAGTCTTGAGGATCAGGAAAGTGTTGTTTAATTGCTCCTGCTACTGCTTGATTGATGCTATCGGGATCTAACTGTTCGTTTTTCTTTTTCAGACGTGGTAATAGTTTGTCGTTAATGAAAACATCGATACCCAAAAGTAGTTTGGATTCATAACGTTCAACCAATACTAAAGGAATCATGACCAAGACACTCAAGAATAAAGCCAGCAGAGTTGTATCAAAAGCCAAACCCAAGCTGCTGGTAACTTGACCAATACCTTCTTTAATCTGCTCGACATCTCCTGAGTTGTCTAAGACTCCTGTAAAGCCAATAACTGCGGTACTAATCCCGAGAACTGTACCGATAAACCCTAATAGCGGAATTGCCCAGACTAGAATGCGCGGGAAAGAATAAGAAGACTCTGACGCAGTGAGATAGAAAGATGAATCATCTAGAGCAAACTCATTAGCCGTGGCGCGATCGCCACTTTGAATATAAGCTCGCACCACTCTACCACAGCGTATTGCTACCAAGTTACCGTCTCTGATTAATCTTTGTTGGAAGTAATCTACTTCATGAGCATCAGGACGATCTAACGGGATATGATCGGCAATCCAAATCTTACTTAATGCTTCGTGTTCTTTTTGGAGCAACAAATATTTAAGCGCCGCAGTAGCAATTACGAAAGCAGCCAAAGCAACTACAATAAACTGAATAAAACCCCTTTCATATAGCAAGATTCCTATATAAGACTCTCTTAACGGCGGCAAAATCCCCACCACTATATAGGTAACGGCAAAAATAGCTGTTGACACTAGCAATACTGAGATGAGATTGACTTCTAATTCTTGACGCTGTGAATTTGGCGAACGAGATTTTCTGGGTTTGAGACTCAACTTGCTCATATTGATTTTCAATTTATAGTTGTTTGCTGTTTTCAGCCATGAATGGTTTTATGTGTCCGTAATAGCTTGGGTGTGATTCTTTAGTCACGGGATCATTTTACTGCCAGTTCAAATTTATTCTATAAACTCAAAGTCTGCAGGTTATTTTTTTAGCTTGGGTGAGATCAGCTCAACTTGGCTCTATTTTTATTATCAAATGTAAGTAAAAAAACCGAATATAGCTAGTGCCATATTAACTCCTTAAATCAAACTGTAACTGTGAAAATGCTTAATTTTCTTCTTACCTGCAAACTTCTCAGCCTATTCAAAGCTGCTGCTAATTCTAGAGGGCGAAACCAAGCTAAATCCCCTTCAGGAAAGTTGGTAATGATATCTAACTATTAGCTAAGGCGAAGCCTTTTACTAAATTAAGTATTTTGTATCAATAAATACTTAATTTAGTGTCATTTTTAAAACTTTGACACATTATAAAAACCGACTCAGGTCAAATTCTTCATCATCGCTTTCTGTCGTAAATCTTTCGGCGTTTAAAATTAAACTTAATCTTTCGGTATAGTCTACCGCACCCCGTAATTCATGCTGTAGCTTCTCTAAACCCCCATTGGCGTATTCTTCAAAAATCAGAACTCTTGCCGCTTCTGCTGCTGGATCTTCTGTGGATAAGACTTTAATGTCCTGAGTTACCATTACCGCAAGTAATTTAATCAGGCGATCATAACCACGAGAAATGAAGATCTCTAGGCTAATTGGTGCAGGTTCACTTTGGGCTATTTTATAGCATTACGTATAAAGGTTAGGACAGAATGAA
>JAIMKV010000004.1 GCA_020692205.1 Myxosarcina sp. GA_180221_E-2-1-MAG-40_15 | reverse complement strand
CTGTCCTAACCTTTATACGTAATGCTATACAAAGCAAGTTTTAGCTGCCAAAGAGCAAATAGTGAGTAATGAAGCCATGTCTGAAGGATGGCGACAAGTTCCAATTGGAGGAGGGGGCTACGTTACAGGAATTTATGCTCATCCTCAAGTAGCAGATTTAGTATATATGCAAACTGATAATGGGGGTGCTTATCGTTGGAATCCCCAGCAGCAAAAGTGGCACAACATGCTCGATGATTTTCCTCGTTTGCCCTGGAATTATTATGGCGTAGAGGCTTTGGCACTTGATCCTCAAAATCCAGATTTAGTTTATCTGGCCTTGGGTAAGTACACCGCTAGTGGTAACGGTAGACTCTGGAAAAGTAGCGATCGCGGTCAAACTTGGATTGAGTCGGATTTACAAGTGCCGATGGGAGGAGATGAAGATAAGCGATGGGCAGGAAATCGTTTAGCAGTAAATCCTAATGATAGTAATATTTTAGTATTTGGCTCACGACTAAATGGTTTATGGCGATCAACTGACGCAGGACTACACTGGTTGCCAGTAGAATCATTTGGAGTGTCTCCCCATCCCCATCTTGGCTTGATGGCGATCGCTTTCGATCCTGAAGCTGCCAATCGAGTCTACTTAAGTGCTTATGGCGATGGTATTTATCAATCTAATGATGCTGGCATAACTTGGTCAAAGATGCCAGGGAGTCCAGTCCACGGGATGAGAATGGTCGTATCGAGCGATCGCAGTGTATACGTTACTAGCGATACTTCTCCTGGGGTAAGTAAATATCTCCATGGTATCTGGCAAGAAATTACCCCTTCTGGTTATCAAGGGCAAGTATTTAACGCTTTGAGCGTTCATCCTGATTACCCTGAACAAGTTATCGTAGCATTGGGCGAGACAAGTAATGGGGAAATTTTTTATTCGGCTGACGGGGGTAAAACATGGCAGAAAAAATCAGCTCGTTCTCAACCTAATGCAGCTATTTCCTGGTGGTCTGATTACTTTTTTAACGATCATACCTCTGCCGTTATCTTTGATCCTCATCATCCTCAAAGGGTTTGGTTGAGCGATTGGTTTGGGGTATGGCGCACAGACAATTTTCACAGCGATCGCGTTAGCTGGACGAGTTATCCCCAAGGTCAAGAACAACTAGTAACTTTTAGCTTAATTTCTCCCCCAGAAGGAACTATCTTACTTAGTGGGGTAGCTGATGTTGAAGGCTTTTATCACAGTAGTTTAGATACCTATCCTCAAGATAGATTGGGTTATGAAATTTTCCAAACATTGCGGCAACCTTGGGATGGCTATTGGCAAGATACTTATGGTATGGCTTACTGTGCGGGCAAACCTTTAAATCTAGTTAGAGTTGGGGGAAAACGAGATGATAGTGCAAATATGGTAGCCGCTTCTGCTGATGGAGGTTTGACTTGGCATAAACTTGCTAATTTCCCTGACGATAAAATTCCGTTGCGAGTAGCAATTTCAGCAGCTAATCCTCGACAATTTGTGGTGATTCGCAGCGAAGCTCAAGCCTTACAAACTAGCGATCGCGGTAAATCCTGGCAACAAGTTTCAGGATTACCTGATGGCGTTGTCGGCCCTTGGAATTGGGCGCAGTCTCTGGCTGCTGATGGGGTTAATGGTAACAAGTTTTATTACTACGCAGGAGGCACATTATATCGTAGCGATGATGGCGGAGTAACTTTTGTGGGGGTCAACAACTCTCTACCATCGGTTGAAGATCACGTTGTTAGAACTGTGCCAGGAAGAGAAGATGAAGTCTGGTTAAGTCTTGATCGTGATGGCATTTATGTTTCTCAAGATGGCGGCGTTAATTTTACCGCCATACCACAGGTAGAACAATCTAGACTTTTTGCCTTTGGTAAACCAACAACAGCCAATGACTTTCCTTTTCTTTATCTCTATGGCAAAGTTGCCGATCAAGGAGAAGGACTATTTACCTCGCGCGATCGGGGAAAATCTTGGCGTAAACTAAACGATATTTCTTTATTTAATAGTGATAGTGCAAAAACTATTTTAGTTTTAGAGGCTAGTCAACAAGAATCCAATCTAGTTTTTGTTGGTACAGACGGTAGAGGAATTTACTATCAAATGGGTAAAATAGATTGAACTTCAGCGTTGAGATTAACAAAATATAACTCAACAGCGAGTTCTGGATGTCGCTTTTGAATTTGCCAATAGGCGCGATTCAAGTAATCTGCGTGAACCTGCTGTTCACGTACGGGGTCTTGACTTAAATCTGGGTCAATTTTGCTAGCATACGCTCCGCAATCTTGGTGATCGAGAATAATCACTTTTTCGATCTGGTGTAGTTGGCGCGATAAGTCAAGTTGATCCCAAAAAGCGTCTGCTTCGGCTGTGTGGGGAAAACCCGTGAGTGCCAAAGAAGCACCTGCCAAAGCCATCCAGTCATACTGATGATCTAGATGTTGAAGTGAGAGAAAGGAAAATTCGGATTCTAAAAAGCGGAAATCAATACAACTTAGCACCAATGCTTTAGCTTTATGGGTTCCCGCCTTGGCGGGTTGAGCAGTTAGCAGAAGAGGAAAGGAGATCGCTATTTGGGAGAGAAGTGAACGCAAAAACCAACGGCGATCGCCTCGATGGAGTTGACCGCAATGACAAGAATTAATTTGTGCTGGATTAGGAGTGTTTTTCATTCTTTAGTCTGTGGTGCTAACCGAGATAGCGGGGAGCGGACAACTGATTTCTGTCTCAGTCAAGGCACAAATAGCTGCATCCGTTGTCTCAAAGCAGTTTTCTGGTCCAATTTTGTCAAGCAATCCACTACGTGCTAACAAGGCTTGTACTTCAGGTTGCAAACCAGTTAAAAAGAGGCGACAATCATGCCGCTTTAAATCACGATAAATGTCTTCTAGAGCAACCAGTCCAGTTGTATCTATGTTAGGTACAAACCGCATCCGTAAGACTAGATATTTAACTTCAGGCTCATCTCGCAGAAAAGTGACGAATCGCTCGGCTGCCCCAAAAAACACTGGGCCGTCCACACGGTAAACCGCAATTTGTTTACTTAGTTCTAGGGGTATTCCTGGTGGAAATGCTTCTGTTTCAGGAATTCTGGCTAAATTGAGGTCACTCATCCGTTTGATGAACAATGCCCCTGCTGCGATCAGTCCTACTTCCACTGCCAGTACTAAGTCAAAGAAAATAGTCACTGTCCAGGTGAGAATCATCACCCCAAAGTCAGAATAGGTTGCCCGCACTAACAAACCGATCGCTTCCCACTCAATCATGCGCACACTTGTCACCATCAGAATGCCTGCCAGTGCCGCTAGAGGTACTTGAGACGCTAACGGAGCTAGGGTGAGAACAATCATCGCCAGAGCAATTCCATGAATCACTCCAGATAGCCTGGTTTTACCCCCTGAGCGCACATTGACCGCGGTACGAGCGATTGCCCCCGTTGCTGGAATACCGCCAAAAAAGGGAACAATTATATTTGCCAAGCCTTGACCAATCAACTCGCGATCGCTGTTGTGTTTTTCGCTTACAGTCATGCCATCTGCCACTACCGCCGAAAGCAATGATTCGATGCTGCCCAATGCGGCCAGTGCTAATGCAGGGTTAATCAGTTCTTGAATCAAGCCAAAATCATTCCAGTGAGGAATCCACTGGGGAATTGGCAGAGACTGGGGAATCGAGCCAATGGTTGGAACGTTAAGGTGGAAAATAGAGGCGATCGCCGTTGCTAGGATCAATCCCACCAGTGACCCAGGTATGGTAGTGGTAATGCGCGCCCAAAAGAGCTTGGTTACAATTACCACTGTTGCCAATCCCACGGCCGCCCAATTTAAACCTTCCAAATGGGTCAAAGTTTGCCACAATCCTGGTAGAAAATGTTCACTACGGGGTAATTGCAACCCAAAAAAGTTATTTAATTGTCCGCAAAAAATAATGACTGCGATGCCATTAGTGAAGCCTGCGGTCACTGGATAAGGAATAAATTTAACTAATCGACCGAGTTTAGCAATACCCAAAGCAACCTGGATGATGCCTGCCATCACCCCAGCAATCCATACCTTCTCAATTCCGTACTTGCCAACAATCCCCACTAGGATGACGGCCATCGCTCCAGTCGGCCCTGTAATCTGCACTGGAGAACCACCAAAAACGGCAGCGATTATGCCTGCAACAATGGCTGTATAAAGACCTGCTTTTGGCTCTACTCCACTAGCAACCGCAAACGCCAGGGCAAGTGGCAAGGCAACCACAGCGGCGGTTAATCCCCCCGTTAAGTCACCCCGCCAGTGAGCAAAAGAATGTTTGATCCCAACTGGTAAATCGCGGTCGAAATTATTTACTATTTTCACTGGATTTGAGAAACCTCCTTCTTTTTTCCAACATCAGTTTGTCTTCAAATAACTGGGTTTAAAAATTATCTGTATATCTTTGTATCTAGCAACCTACTAAGTCTTGCATATAGATTAACACTTATGTTAGGCTGTGGCAATCAGTAACCGATAAGGGAGTTTCAACCCTAATGAGTAGCGACACTAACCAATATTTTCTCAATTGCAACGAACCTTCATGGGGCTGTTGGAGCGTAGTTCGTTATCTTTTAGATTTTCAAAGTACAGTTTTAGCTCAATTTTCTTCTCGTGCAGAAGCAGAAGCTCATCTGCGGTTTTTGCAACGAGCAAGACCTGATGCGTGCTACGAAGTAGTATTTACTGAAGAGGAAACAAATGCTAGACATTAAAATTTTCAACGTCGATAGTGGGTTTTGTGCTGCTGTTAGCACAGGTGATCATCATACAATTCTGATCGATTTTAGTTACAGTGTTCGCAGTGGATTCAATCCTTCGCAATACCTGTTGCAAGAACTCTGTACCTCCCTGGATTGTGTGATCGTTCCAGCTTATGGTGAAGAACATTTAGCAGGTCTGTCTGATTTTCTCAAACAAACTTTAATAGATGGCTTAGCCGTTAATTTCTTAGTAGCTAATCCCTCGCTTGCTGCCGACCAATTTCATGAATTAGATCTGGCAAATCAAAGGTTTAGCAATGTGCTGACAACAGACCGAAATTCACGGTGTTCCAAAGTTAGCCAGACAATGAAAATTCATGGGATCGATTTCTCCTTTTTCTGGAATAATTATCCAGACTTTCAAGATGCTCACAATCTTAGTCTGGTAACGTTTGTATCCTACGAAGATATTAAAATTATTTTCCCCAGCGATCTGGAAACAGAGGGTTGGCGAACACTACTCAAGAATGATGATTTTTGCCATCATCTTCGCAAGGTCAATATGTTTGTCGCTGCTAACCATGGACGAGAGGAAAGCTATTGTCCAGAAGTGTTTGATTACTGTAGACCCGAACTAATTATCGTCTCCAATGAATTGAAGCAGCGAATTTCACCAAAAATCTTACATCAATATAAAAATCATTCCAAGGGTTCTCCAAACGGAGTTTGCGATAAAAAACTATTGACTACCCACGATGATGGAACTATTACTATTTCAAAGTGCTTGGATCGGCTAAGGCAAGTACAAACTCAACGCAAAGCTCATCAATACTAACTTGCCTTTTGATCAGTAAAATTTATGCTTCAGAAAATTCTACTGGTCGAAAACGATGAGATTCGGAAAACAATTTGAAATTGTTTCAGGTTTTACTCCTGAAACAGATTTTCTCATTCTGTTTAGTCAAACAGGTTTCTTGTGTAACTGAACATGCAAATGTTAATTTAACTGAAAAGCTTTGATGATGCTTGAATAGTAAAATGCCTTTTAAACCCAGCCACTTTAAAGCAGATTTATTCAAAATCTTGTCTAATCCAGTGCGGATTCAGATTCTAGATGCCCTGCGAACAGGAGAACGTAGCGTTAACGATATTGCAGAGTGGCTAGAAATAGAACCTTCGTCAATATCTCAGCAGTTAGCCGTATTAAGGAGTCGCAACTTAGTTACAAGCCGCAAGCAGGGGAATTTTGTGTTCTATTCCATTCGCGACTCTGCTATTTTCAAAATACTCGATGCTGCTTTAGAGGTATTCAACAACCATTTGGTTGATGTGCGAGATGCCCTAGAAAAGTTGGAATAAGCTTAGTCAGAATTGATCTAGTTTGAGAAAAAATAGATCAGTTGATTGGTAACCAAATCCTACTACACAATCTACACAATAATTCAAAGTTGTTGCAACACTGCCTTATTGACTCGGGTAGAAACTACTTTAGCTGGTACACCCACGGCAATCGAGTAAGGAGGTATGTTTTTCGTTACTACTGCACCTGCGCCAATGACGCTACCCTGACCAATAGTCACTCCATCAACTACCTTAACACCACTACCTAGCCAGCAATCATCTTCGATGGTAATACCTTTGCTGATAAAACCTTGTTCTTTAATCGTTTTGTTCGGGTCAGAAAATTTATAGTTATGGGCATAAATAGAGCAATGAGAGGCGATCAAACAATCTTTACCAATGGTGATTTTTCCATATCCTGAAATGCAAGTATAAGGACCAATATAAGTGCGATCGCCAATGTATGTCTGACCGCCACCATGAGTCCTGAGTTCGACACCTCGGTCTAAACTAACTACATTATCCAACTCAATCTTGCTTTTCTGCTCGGTACAACTAATACCAACATCTCGACTAAGATTAACGCGATCGCCAATTTTTAGTTCATTACCTGCATTAATATCAATTTCTACTCCTCGATGCAGAACAACTCCAAATCCGATTGCTATATTTTGACCATCTTTTAACTTCACATCAGGATAAATTCGGACAGAACTACCCATTTGTTTAAAAATTAAAGGATAAAACAAATATCTCAATCCTAGTCCTGGTAATAGTGGAATCCAGCCTAAGAAAGTTGTCAAGATGGAAGTTTTCCACTCTGATTGACTCAACGATGATTGATTTTTTTGGAGACTATTCATTTTTTGGTTATAAAATAATGAGCGATCGCTTGCAATTTGACCAAGTTATAATTAATTCTTTTTTTATTGATCCACATATTTGCTTGGTTGGCGGATAGAAAGCAAGCCTAAAGCATACGACTTTGAGTTAGTTTGAGAATATTACCTTTAAATAAAGTGCGATCCAAACGCTTAATTAATCCTTTTAAGTCTTTTTCGTAATAGCGAGCAATAATTTGTTCAATTCCAGCTATGAGATCATCGCGACTTAGTTTAGCAAGAGGTTCAATTAGTTCTCGATAACAATTAACTTCATAAGAGTCACTCAGGTAACAGGTATTGATTAACATTTCCTTAGTAACATTTTTTTCGACAAAAGTAGTCGCTCGGTCTAATAAATTTAGCGATAACAATGCGGTCATAGTTCGGACACATTTTTCACATTTACCGCAGTTATAATTGCCTGTGCTATAGCTGTCTTTTTGGTTACAAACTCGTAGTTGCTGTACCGCTACATCCCATTCGCCAACCAATTGAGTTTTTTCTAATCGAGATAGAGCAGCATTTTCGTGACGAATCTGCAAGTTAATATTACTGTACAAAGGATCGATTAAGGGATGAGAACCCCAAGGTTCTAGATGAGCCAGATCGTAGGTAGAAGCGATTGACGCAACTGTAAAACGAGGTGCCAAAGCATGAGCGATCGCTGACAAGAGAGAGCCATGATATTCATATCGCCAAAAGCTAAAGTCGCGGTCTAAATCGGTTAAATGAGCATAAGCATTAGTATTGACTGGAATTAAATTAATTCCCGCATCGGTTGCCATTTTGCTTGCAGCATCGATCACATTTTGGAATTGAGGATCGAACTCATTTTCTCCCTGAAGAAGTCCATAAACTAAGATGCCATCTTGAATGTAACGAGGATGTCCAGGAGCAAAATTAAGATGGTTATCTCGCAACATTGCTAAAGAATCAATGCCGCCAGAAAATAAACAACCACTTCTGGGGGATTTCTCGGCAAATAAAGCTTCTGACTGAATTGGAGCTTCAATAGGAATGATCTGGCGATCGCCCCCATACCAAGCAATTAAACATTTCATGGCATTAATCAAGCCATCTCTGATTTCTGGACAGATAGGAGCATCCAGCGCAATTCTTGTTTCTCCATAGCGCATTGCAGGAAGAGCGCAAGCTAAGAGAAAAGCGTTGGGGTTAGCGTAGAGGTCTTGACTAAATTCAGTCGTAGTTTCAAAATATACATCTTGAGTAGGGCGATCGCAATTTTCCCAAATTACGGTAACAACTACTCTAACTCGGTTTTCTCTAGTCTCAGTTCGCAGATTTTCTAGTTTCATAACGGTTCTGCCTTTCGCGACGGAATCAAAGCTATTAATCCGTTGATTATATGTCTGTTAGTGCGATTTAAGGCAGTGTTCACCGAAATTTCAAAATAACTGCTCAATACTGGCTACGAACTTTATTGGAACTTTAAATCAAGTTTATTAGTAACTAAATACCACTACAAGATAATTCAAAGTTTTGACATAGAGCCTTTCAAGTAGATGCTTTTATCTGTGCTGTGTTCACTTAAAGATTTGTTTAACCGCTAAAATTACATCTTCAACATCTTTATCTGTTAACTTTGGCGATAATGGCAAACTGACCGTTTGTCTTCCTATCCGCATCGCCTGGGGATAATCTTCTGGTTTCCAACCAAAGGTTTTTTGATAATAAGGATGTTCGGGAATACTCAAATAATGTACACCCACGCCGATATTGTGAGCCGTCATTGCATTTAGAAAATTGTCGCGACTAATTCCTGCTTTTTCTTCATCCACCAGAATAGTAAACAAATGATAACCATGCCTAGTATTTGCTTCAGGGCTGGCAGGTAAACCTATAGGTAAATCACTAAAAGCTTCCAAATATCGTTGCCATATTGCTTGTCTTTTACGCCAATATGTTTCTACTCTCGCTAGCTGATGAATGCCGATCGCAGCTTGGAGATCCATCATGTTATATTTGTAGCCACACTCTTCTACATAATAATGTTTATAGCCATCGTCACCAAAACGTTTCCAGGCATCTTTACTCATTCCATGTAGTGCTAGTGTTTTAATCCGAGCCGCCGCAGATTGTTGGCGAGCCAGAATCATTCCCCCTTCCCCAGTGGTAATATTTTTAGTTACATAAAAACTAAAAGAGCCAAAGTCACCAAACGTCCCAGCTTTACGACCTTTATATTCTGTCTCAATCGCATGAGCGCAATCTTCAATCATTTTGAGATCGTGGTCTACTACCAAGGCAGAAAGAGCATCCATATCGCAAGGACGACCAGCGAAATGAACTGGAAGAATAACTTTTGTTTTGTCGGTTATCTTTGCTGCTACTCTTTCAGGGTCGATGTTCATCGTCACTGGGTTGACATCTGCTAATACAGGAGTTGCTCCAGCGTGGATAATGGCATTTACTGTAGCGCAGAAGGTCAAGGGAGTAGTAATGACCTCATCCCCAGGCTTAATCCCCGTCGCTAAAATACCTAAATGTATTGCCGCCGTACAAGAATTAACTGCAACCGCATAATCTGCTTCTTTATAGCTTTTAAAATCTTCTTCAAATTTTGCTACTTTCGGCCCTGTCCCTAGCCAACCAGATGTCATACTAGCAACAACTTCTTCAATCTCATCCATTTCAATCGGAGGTGAGCCGAAGACTAAGAAATCTTTTGGAGAACGAATCGGAAATTGATCGTGGATAATAGTCTGCATAGCAATATTCAAAAGAATTATTCGTAGGTTAAATTCAAAATAATAAAAAATAATAATCTGATTAATCAGATTATTATTAAATTTAGGTAAAAATAGTATCCGTCATAACCGAAGATAATTAAATATTATGTATTGCTGGTCATCCGCGATTGGGTGATCAACTTGACTATCTTGATACGGTTATTTTGGACTCTCAGGGATGTCTAACTCTTGCTTTGAGCTAATTTACTCAGTATTTTTTGAGGTTGTTTGAAGTCAGAAATATAGTATTTCAAACGAGATATTGGATTGTTTTTGCCGCGATATGAATGAACAAACTCTGGGCTAGATTTACCATTTCGAGCAACTACAAAGTAAGGAGGCTCTACATAAGGATCGTAGTGGTCAAGAGACATATATTCAATCACATACGCCCATCTGGTATTCTGAGTAATATTGGGAGTCGTACTATGGAGTGTAAACGACGAAAAAATTACGACATCACCAGGTTCTGCTGTAATTAAGGTAGGGTTTGACGGTACTCCATCATAAACAACTTCATATCCATCATATCGATAAGGCAAATTCTGCTTATGTGAACCTGGTTGCAGAAGTAGACCACCATTGTTCGCATTCGATTCGGTTAAGGCTACCCAAAACTGATAGTGGGGGTCTTTTAACTTACTATAGTTGTTATCTTGATGCCAAGGAAAGGTATCGGAATTTGGACCTTTGGCAACGGCTTGATCCCAACGCACCCAAATATCTGGACCAATCAACACTTTGAGCAAATCGACGATTTTCTGTTGACTAACAAATTGCTGAATTGTTGGACTATGATAAAAGACACTACTTTTAAAGGTCATCGACCCCTTGGTTAAATCATCTTGTCCATATCTTCTTTGAGAATTTTTAATGTCTTGAAGTAAGCTCTGCATTTCTTCTGAAGAGAAAAGTCCTTTACATATCAAAAAGCCATCTCTGTCAAATGCAGTTTTAATTTCTTTTTCGTTCATAATTACTTTTAAAAGCTGAAAATATTGCTCAATAAACCTTTAGCAGCATCGGGCTAGATGTTCTTTAGGTGCTGCCATAAATTAATTTTTAATCAGCATACTACAAAATAAATAAAGCTTACTTGATAGCTTTATTTAAGCTATTAAATATTAGTAAAAATCACTTGGTTTTATCAAAAATAATTATGGCTCAAAGCATTGCTTATATCTTGAAAAACCTGAAAAAACTGTATGCTAAAAAATTAATATACCAGATTTTGCTAAAATTTTGCACAAAAAAAAACAGGGTGACGTTTTAAAAAATTTTTTTGTGAGTTTTTTATGCTATTGTATTGTTTATTCATACTTTTAGTAATCCAACATATTTTTAATTAATCATGATTTAGATTTTTGAGTATCTTATTGATAAGAATTCAAAAGAGCCAGTACCGTATTTTTGAAATCATTTAATTTTAAGTCTTAACTAAATCATAAACATCTTAAAATTTTCTTGCCTGTCTCCTCATTTCTCTAGAGATAATCCTTGCAACTCAACCTAAAAATTTTCGCAGATGTCCAAAGTATCAATAATTATTCCGACTTATAACTCCGAAAAGACGATAGAAGAAACTATTACTTCAGTACAGCAACAAACTTTTACTGACTATGAGATAATTGTAATTGATGATGGTTCACAAGATAATACTATCACAGTAGTCAATAATATAGTCGAACCTCGTCTTCAACTGTTTGTTTATGAAAATGGAGGCGTAGCTACGGCGCGAAATCGTGGTATTTCTCATGCTACAGGAGAATTTATTGCTTTTTTAGATGCAGACGACTTATGGAGTACTGATAAGTTAGCATCCCAAGTTGAAGCATTGTACCAAAATCCTGAAGCTAAAGTAGTTTACAGCTGGACTAAGTATATTGATGAACAGGGAAAAGCTTTATTTTCAGGAACTCGTTATTCTTACCGAGGGAATATTTATCAACAACTTCTCCAAACCAACTTTTTAACCAATGCTTCAAATATTCTGATTCATCGCGATGTCTTAGACTTAGTGACAGGTTTTAATCCTGAACTTGCCTACACCGCAGATTGGGATTTTTATTTGCGGTTAGCCAAAAATTTTGATTTTGCAGTTGTTCCTAAGTTCCAGATTTATTATCGTCAGTCTGCCAATTCTATGTCTACTAAAATTGAACAGCTGAAGCAAGAAAGCATATTGTTCCTAGATCGAGTTTATCAAACAGCAACAGATGAGCTAAAACTGCAAAAAAATAGAAGTTACAGTATTTTGTATTTATATTGTGCAGATCTGTATCGCAAAAAAATTAGTGCCGATCATCGCAAAAGTTTAGTTAGTGCTAAGCAAAATCTCAAAATGTCTATTTTATTAGCTCCTCAGATGTTACTTAAGATTGACACTCAAAGATTATTAATTAAACTAATTTTATGGGAATTATATTTGATTATTCCTGTACAGTTTTTCAAGAAACCAATAGCATGAATTAAGCGTTATTTTGGAAAGAGTCTGTTCAAATTAGCAAGAAGCGATCGCTAGCTGCATTTTTTATTGATCGGTTAGGTTAGCTGTAGGCTTCTTGGCGCATTTGATGATTAATCAACACAAATACCCATAATCTAGGTTTTACTACTCAACGGTAACGCTTTTCGCAAGATTTCTTGGTTGATCGACATCTAGCCCTTTAATTGCTGCAATATGATACGACAACATCTGTAGGGGTATAACTGCTAGTACAGGGGAAATCAACTCATCTACCTCTGGTACAGTTAAGACATCATCAAAAGTGTGGGCTGCTTCGGTGGCATTCATCGCAGTGGTAACACCAATTAAACGCGCATCTCTGGCTTTGGCTTCTTGGGCATTAGAAATCACTTTCTCATAGACGCTTCCTGGCATGGCAACAGCGACGACTGGCACTTTATTATCTAATAAAGCGATCGGCCCATGCTTCATTTCGCCTGCGGGATAAGCTTCTGCATGGATATAAGAAATTTCTTTGAGCTTTAATGCACCTTCTAAGGCAATGGGGAAGTTAATACCGCGTCCAATAAAAATAAAGTCTTCGGTTTCGGTAGTAAAGTCGTGAGCTAATTCTTCGATCGCATCTGCTTGAGTATCGAGGATGGTTTCGATCTGGCTAGGAATATGGCGTAACCCAGCAATTATCTCGCCGATTTTGCTGTTGGATATAGTCTTACGGCGATAAGCTAGATCTAAAGCTAAGAAATAGAAACCCATTACCTGAGCAATAAAGGTTTTAGTGGCTGCAACGCCGATTTCGATACCAGCATGGGTATCAATTACGCGATCGACTATTTGTGCAATGGTGCTTTCTGGACGATTAGTAATCCCAATTAGTTTGGCTTGTCTTTTTGGTTCTAAATTAGCTCTTCTCGCTCTTTCTGATTCTAAGGCGGCAATAGTATCGGCGGTTTCTCCCGACTGGGTTACACCAACAGTTAAGGTGTTAGCAATTATCGGCTTGGGGGAGTAGCGAAACTCGGAAGCGTAGTCTACGGTAGTCGGAATATCGGCTACCTGTTCTAATAAATACTTACCCACCAAAGCAGCGTGCCAGCTAGTACCACAGGCTAAAATCTGAATATGTTCCAAATTATCAGTCAGATTTGGCGACAAACCAAGATTTATGGGACTATAATCAGGATCTTCATCGGCGTGCCAATTGGGATTGAGGTAGTTATCCAAACAAATTCTGACTACCGCAGGCTGCTCATATATTTCTTTGAGCATATAGTGGCGAAAACCCTGCTTTTCTACTTGTACAGGATTCCAGTCAAGGGTACGAGGAAAACGCGAAACGCGATCGCCGGCAAAATTATAAATTTCTACTCCCAGAGGCGTAAGTTTAGCTATTTCTTCATTGTCTAACGTAAGAATAGTCCGAGTATGAGGCAAAATTGCTGTCATATCAGAAGCACAGAAAAACTCACCCTGTCCAAACCCTAAGACTAGAGGTGCTTGTTGACGGGCAACAATTAATTCATAAGGATGATCAGCACTGACAACGGCGATCGCAAATGCCCCTTCTAGCTTGGCAATTGTTTGCTGTACAGCTTCTAATAAAGAAGTAGAGTTAGCCAAAAACTGAGAAATTAAATGCGGAATTACCTCGGTATCGGTTTCAGAAATAAATTCAACCCCATTACTAATCAATTCTTCTTTTAGCTCTAGATAGTTCTCAATAATGCCATTTTGCACTACAGCCAGAGTTCGAGCGGAATTTAGATGAGGATGGGCATTATGTTCTTCTGGCTTACCATGAGTTGCCCAGCGAGTATGTCCGATACCGATTTGAGCTTTACTGACGACGTGTTCTAACTTTTCTCTTAACTTGAGTAGCTTACCTTTAGCTTTAACGCAGTTAACTTGACCCTCTTCAACAGTGGCTACTCCTGCTGAGTCGTATCCTCGATATTCTAATCTTTCCAAACCAGATATTAAAATGTCTGTAGCTGCTTGAGTGCCAATATAACCGACGATTCCGCACATATTTAATCAGTTTTAAAACTAGATCGATCGCCTTAAGTGTATATCAAATTATCAAAATCGTCGCGGTTAAAAATTATCCGATTCTGGTGTTGGCGCAACTCCTGTGCGATCCAAAAATAAATTACCAGCAGCATCATTTTGATAAACACAGTCGATTTTTGGTTTTCCTTCCAAAGGGCCAATAAAACCAAAAGTGTTCATGCGCCGTTTACAATCTCTTACCTGTTCAGAACTTACTAGTTTTTGCTGTTCCAAAATTGACCAGTTGGTTCGTCGCAAAACACACCCAGGCTGCATACTGGGTTGAGTCAGATAGACACTAAAAGGACTTAAGGTCAAAAATACTCGCATATCGGTGACGATCGCACTGGCACCAAACTGCTGACAGAGTTCTGGATTGGGTGCTTGACGGTCAATTTGCAAGCTGGAATCAATTGTGCTGGGATTGGAACTGGTGGTCAAGTTTAAACCAAGTCCAACCACAATGCCGACAATAAAGACGCTAGCCAAGATTGCCGCTTTGGCTATATCAATTGGGCTTTTTTTCTGAGGCGGAGTAGGGTTTGGGCGATAACTGTTCGGAGGATCATAACGCTCGGTTCGGTCTCTATTCTCTCGATAATTATCGTTGCGGTTTCTGCGAGCCATAAGATTTTTTAAGGATTAGGGGTTAGAGATTTCGGTAAGAACAAAAGATGCCTTTACCGATCGCTGGTAGAGTATTAAATATTAAATAGTATTAGTTGTTTATATATTTATATTTTAAAAGTTTTAAAGGGTGAAAGTGCAATCTTCGACTGAAAGTGATCACAGTAACAATAATTTTTTGCCCAAGTTCAAAACTATTTTAGACGACACCTTGACTATCTTTTGGGGTGAGTGGCTAGATTTAAGAGCTAGGGTAGCTCAGATAGCAGCGACAGGATTAATTTCTCCTCTGATTTATATTTTTGCTTTTGGTTTGGGACTAGGTAGTACGATTGACCGTTCCATTGAACCTAGTGCGGGAGCAAACTATCTTCAGTTTATCTTGCCTGGTATGGTTGCTCTTTCTTCAATGACAATTAGCTTTGGCGGCACCACCTTTTCCATCTGTGGCGATCGCTTGTTTAACCAAACTTTTGAAGAATTACTATTACTGCCAGTTCATCCTTTGGCATTGCACTTGGGTAAAATGCTGGCGGGGATCTTACGAGGAATGATGACTGCTGCTTCGGTAATCTTAGTGGCGATTTTATTTACGGGCAAGATTGCTAGTTTTCTTAACCCTTTGTTTTTGATCCTCTTAATCCTCAACTGCGCCGTATTTGCAGGGTTGGGCGTGATTATCGGTTTACGGGTTAAATCTTTAGAAAGCGTTGGTTTGTATAACAACTTTTTAATTGTTCCCATGTCTTTCCTCGGGGGAACTTTTTTCGATCCAACTAACTTACCTGCTGTTTTAAAAGTAGTGGTTTATTGCTTACCGCTTACTTATACTAGTATTGGACTAAGAGCGGCGGCGTATTTACCTATTGCGGAGTTTCCCTGGTATGCCATCCCTATTTTATTGGCCTTTGCGATCATTTTTTCGGCGCTCGGCGCTTATCAGTTTTCCCATCAACGAGATTAAATTGAGTCAGGAGTAATCTGTGACTCAACTTGATTGATTAATTGAAAAAGCTAATAACCAAAAGCTATTAGCTTTTTCTCTAGGGATGAATCGAGCCATCGGGAAGGATTGCGCCAGTAAGCTTAACGGCAGTTATTTTAACCATAATTTTGTTGTTGAAGCCGACTTTTGCCCCCCTTAAGTCTGCACCACTGAGATCTGAACCACTTAAGTCGGCGCCAATCAAATTGGCACCCTTTAAATTGGCATTGCGGAGATTTGCTTGCAGCAGGTTAGCACCTTTTAAATTTGCTCCTTGAAGATTAGCTGCTTCTAAAACAATTTTATGTAAGAAAGTATCACTCAAGTCAGCGTAGGATAAATTCGCCTGTGATAAATCTCTACCAGAAAAGTCTCTTTCTTTGAAGTTAGAGTGGCTCAGATCCGCGCCTCTAAGATCTTTATAGTATGGTCTTTGATAGTTACTTTCGGCTTGGCGACTAGAACCGTAGCTTTTGCTAGATTCACGGAAATCTCGATAGCCATCTTGTTTAGAACTTGGTTCAGGATTACTAGGCGTTGAATAGTAGTTGCGATAATTCCAGTGCCGAGTCTGAGTCTGTTCATAATTGGTTCGATTATAGGTTTGCTGGCGGTTGCTAGTATCGGCGTAAGCAGAACGATAGTCATGGCGATCGCGATATGACCGATCACTGCCTGAACGAGCTTCCTGGCGATAGGCTTGATGATTACTCGGTGGCGAATAGGCTGCGCGTTCAGCATATTGAGGTTCAGGCTGCTTTTTCGCTGGTGCTTTCTGGTATTGGCGATGGTATGAGCGCAAAGAATCCCGCGCTTCATTGATCTGCTGGATTTTTTCCACCGATTTTTTGATTAATCTGGCATTTTCTTGGGGAACACGGTCAGGATGCCAAATAAACACCAAGTCTTTGTATGCTTGATTAACTTCTTCAATAGATGCGCCTGGTTGTAATCCCAAGACTTTATAGTGTTGTTCTAGGTTGTGAATCACTATGGCAATCCTTCCTTAACTGTTTCCTATGTTTAACTCAAACCGTCAGGCAGCAATAGTGCCTAAAATTACTAATTAACTATAATTTTAGAATAATTACTTCTAGAATCGCTCACTCTAATAACTCTTTATTATTATATGTATAAATATATTTTATGTAAGCTTCTACTTCGATTTGTAAACAAATTCATGGTGTGAATTAATTATAGTTGGCAATCTAAGTAGTTTAAAAGTCGCCTTCTGCTACCTGAAATACGGTTAACCCTAATCCTCGCCATATATCGACTTAAACTCTGATAAAATGCACTCAAGTTATCAAGAAAAATAGCAACATGGCAGATACAAAAGGTGCAGAAGCAGTAGATCAAGCGATCGCCCAAGGCATAGATTTAGACGGTTCACCAATTCCCGCTGCTCAACTAGAGCTATATAACAAGGTCATGGGTTTTGAGGCAGGAAGACAGCGCAGCGGAGTTACCAACACCATGCGATCGCGCATTGTTCGTATTGGTGCTAAACATTTAGCTCAAGATGAATTAAATCAAATGTTGCTTGATGCCAAATTGACACCGTTGAAAGAGCGAGAAATTGCTTTTTATTACGGCGGCAAGTAGCAAATAGTTAGTACAGCTAGATACTAAAGAAAAGTCAAAAGTCACGGACTATTCTGAAAAACGAGACGTGTATCTTTAATTTATTATCCAAACTAAATTAATCGCCAAGAGCGTTATTTGTCTATAGTTATATTTAGCTAATCTCTACGGTGTTGTTGTAAAGACTGTCAAGGTGTTTAAATTCTTCTCTGGTAGAAAATTTAGGTAAGATTTCCCTGCTAAATGCTTCTGCTGCTTTAGAGCAATAGCGATTTGGATTAACAATTACTGCTAAAGTCCTCCCCACATCAACCTCTTTGATTTTGGCTCGATGCAATATTCCCATCTCTAACTCTTTTTCAATCGCCGTAGTTGAGACAAAAGCAGCGCCTAAACCAGACTGCACTGCATTTTTAATTGCCTCAATAGAGTTTAGCTCCATTTCAATTTTTAATCGTTTGGGGTCAATTTCATAATGACTTAAAACTTTATCAATTACCTTACGAATTGTCGATTGAGAGTCTAAGGTAATAAACTTTAGCTTATACAAATCTTCTTTTTGAATTGCATTTTCCTGCGCTAACGTATGATTGGGAGGCAAGATTAAAGCTAGCTCATCATCAGCATAAGGGATAATGTTGAGTACATCCTGCAATTCTGTTGGAACTTCTCCCCCAATAATTGCCAGGTCTACCTGTCCATTGGCTACCGCCCAAGAAGTACGTCGTGTTGAGTGTACTTGCAGCTGTACCGATACATCAGAATATTTTTCCCGGAATAGACCGATCATCCGAGGAATTAGATAAGTTCCCGTAGTTTGGGACGCGCCGACGATTAGAGTACCACCCTGGAGATTTTGCAAATCCTCGATCGCCCGACAGGTTTCTTGGCATAATGAGATTATTCTCTCGCCATAGCTTAACAGTAAATGCCCTGCTTCAGTTAACTGCGCTCTACGTCCGCCACGGTCAAACAAAGGTACATTTAACTGCTTTTCCAAATTTTGTACCTGTAGGCTGACTGCGGGTTGAGACACATAAAGACTGTCCGCAGCCCGCTTAAAGCTTCCTTCTGTGGAAATTGCCTTAAGTATCCGAAGTTGATCCAGTGTAAAAGGAATATCAGACATAAAATTCCATTAACGGGTTGATAAAAATAGTCAGTTATTGGGGTGTTATTTAAACGTATTATTAATAGTGCTTAATCTTTAATAATTTTCGTGTTCTTTATTTGCAGAGTATCATGATTGGGGCGCGTAATTAACTTTTAATTATTGCTAAGATCAAAAGTGATTAATAATACCTATATTAATATTTCGATGACAGAAGTTAGCTGGTCAATTAATAGCCACTGGATCATGGTGAGTTTACTGTTAGGATTTGCCATTGCTCACAGTGGTTTAGCTGCATTACGCCCCTGGGCAGAAACTAAGATTGGAGCCAGATTATTTCGAGTAATCTTTGCCTTAGTCAGTATTCCTTTTGCCACTATTTTAATTATTTATTTTTTTAATCACCGTTACGATGGGCTGCAACTATGGCAGGTGCAAGGAGTGCCAGGAGTTAAATCTGTCGTCTGGATTTTATCAGCTATATCTTTTATCTTTCTTTATCCAGCCACTTTTAACCTCTTAGAGATTGCTGCGGTGCAAAAACCTCAGGTATATTTATTTGAAACAGGGATCATTCGCATTACTCGTCATCCACAAATGGTCGGTCAGGTGATTTGGTGCATTGCTCATACTCTCTGGTTGGGAACAAGCTTTACTTTAGTTACATCATTGGGGTTAATTGCCCATCATTTATTTGCCGTCTGGCATGGCGATCTCCGCTTGAGTCAAAGATATGGCGAGGCTTTCGAGAAAGTTAAGGCTCGCACCTCAATTATTCCCTTTTTAGCTATTATTGATGGTCGTCAAACAATTAAGTGGCAAGAATATTTTCGTCCTGCTTATTTGGGGGTGGCTGCTTTTGTCATGTTATTTTGGTGGGGGCATCCTTGGCTCATGCAGGCGACTTCGAGAATTTACTGGTGAATTGGCGATATTGTTCAATACAGTCTTTTAAGATGATCCCGATTAGATGTAGCATAAGCACAAAGTATCTAAAGTAGATTAAAAGGCGTTTATATTTATATGATATCCGCAGTCAATGAAGCCAATTTTCAGATCGAGGTATTAGAAGCATCCCACCCGGTATTGGTGCATTTTTGGAGTCCCTGGTGTGGTTTATGTCGACTAATTAACCCCATGTTGGAAACACTTCAGTCAGACAACAATGAACCAATTAAATTGGTTTCAATCAACGCTGACGACAATTTTAAACTAACTAACTATTATCGTCTAAGAAATTTACCGACAATCATGCTATTTCATAATGGCAAGCTGATTGAGAAGCTAGATAACTTTGATAGTCGCGATCGCCTTCGACTTGGTTTAGAAAGACTAATGGGTAATACGCCAATTTTGATAAATTAGTCAATTAAATAATTCAAATACCTGACGACAAAACAGTTTTAATTGCTTTTGGGCATCCTGCGCTGGTTGGCATTGACCGACACACTGCCAACTTTCTATGGTGGAAAATTTCCAAGCCTGACCTATATGACTAAAACCACAGGTTTCTACGCCGATAAATTTTTCCTCTGCTTCGGCAGGGTCTTTGTAAAAACGAATCTGCACTAAAATACTGTTACTTTGGTAGCGTCTACTCCAGCCAGGAAAATGAAATCCGATATCAATTGAGTCGGGATCGACTAGTTCACGCGTATCTGGGTCGTTTTTCCAGGGTTTGAGGTCAGCTTTAGCATCAGGAAATTGTACTTTAAACAAAGTAACGACAGAGGCAATTTTAGTGGCAAGATCTAAACCTTTCGCTCTCTCTGATGCGTTCATTTGTCTCCTCTGTCTCCTTTAAAATAATTCTAATCATTAAACAATACTTTCACTACGCAACTATGGAAATCAAAATTTTAAAACTCAATCAAGCTGCGATTATTCCTCACTACGCTCATGCTGGAGATGCAGGACTAGACTTGTTTGCTATTGAAGAACAAGAGATTTTACCAGGCGAGACTCAGTTAATTAATACTGGTATTGCGATCGCTCTCCCTACTGGTATAGAAGCACAAATACGACCCCGTAGCGGACTAGCCTTGAAATATTCAGTTACTGTCTTAAATTCTCCTGGCACAATTGATGCTGGGTACAGAGGTGAAATTGGGATTATTTTAATTAATCATGGGAAAAAATTATTTCAAGTTGTTCCAGGAATGAAAGTTGCTCAAATGGTAGTCGCTTCAATTATCCAGACTAAAATAACAGTAGTAGACAAATTAGATCGCACCTCAAGGAATAGCCAAGGGTTTGGATCTACAGGATTAATAGAGCAGTAGTTATAATAATAATTATATTTTGATTATTGCTAAACCATTGGTTTTTGATTTAAAACTAGGCTTAATTTAGACAAAAGCAGCTTACGAAGCAGCTTAGTGCTTTTTAGTTATTGTTTATCTTGATTTTTTTAGCTAATAAATCGAATTATTTAATTCACTTTTATAATATCTTAATAAAGATTAAAAAAGTATTAAGTTATACGGCGCAACTCTAGCTACAGATTTATAACTGAGGGAAGATGCAGTATGAAAAACATTGAAATAAGATATTTAACAGACCAATAAATCGTACAAATCGTAGTCTTTGATAGGTAAAAAAAACCACAATCATGTTACCCAAAAGTAGAGGAAAGGTTGCTTTAATCTCTGTTCATGGAGACCCTGCTATCGATATTGGTAAAGAAGAGGCGGGTGGGCAGAATGTCTACGTCAGACAGGTAGGAGAAGCTTTAGCTCGTCAGGGTTGGCAAGTAGATATGTTCACTCGTTGCAGTGGTGCTAATCAGGAAAAAATTATTGAACATAATCCTAATTGTCGAACAATTCGTTTAACTGCAGGGCCTCAAAGGTTTGTTGCCCGGCAAAAAATTTTTAATTATTTGCCAGAGTTTGTCCAAGCCTTTTTTGACTATCAGCATCAACAGAAAACTATATATCCCTTAATCCATACAAATTACTGGCTTTCTGGATGGGTGGGAATGGAGATCAAAAAACTTCAAACCGTTCAGCATCTGCATACATATCATTCATTAGGAGCAGTTAAGTATCGTTCAGTTAATACTATTCCTTTAATCGCTAAAACACGTTTACGGGTAGAGAAAAAGTGTTTAGAAACAGCAGATACAGTCATTGCGACTTCTCCCCAAGAAGCAGAACATATGCGATCGCTCTTATCCAACAAAGGTAATGTTATAGTTATTCCCTGTGGGACAAATATCGACTGTTTTGGTAGTGTTAATCGCGACGAGGGAAGAGCAAAAATCGGCGTAAGTCCCGACACCAAGATAGTTATGTATGCAGGACGTTTTGATGAACGCAAAGGAATTGAAACACTAGTTAGAGCGATCGCCAAAGATCGCTTTAAACGCCACGAAAACCTTAGGTTGATCATTGTTGGCGGCAGTACGCCTGGAGAAAGCGACGGTATTGAAAAGAATCGGATTGCTGAGATTGTCAAAGAAGTAGGTATTGAAAACATAACCCAATTTGCTGGTCGAGTTGAACACGAAGAATTAGCCTACTACTACGCTGCTGCGGATGTCTGCGTTGTTCCCAGCCATTATGAACCTTTTGGCTTAGTAGCGATCGAAGCGATGGCTTCACGTACTCCCGTAATTGCCTCTAACGTGGGAGGATTAAAATTCTCCGTAGTAAATGGTGAAACAGGATTGCTGGTACCGCCTCAAGATGAGGTAGCTTTTGCTGAGGCAATTGACTCGCTCTTGTCTGATCAACAGTGGCGCCAAAAGTTGGGTACAAATGCGAGAACTAGAGTCGAAGCTAAATTTAGTTGGGACGGCGTTGCCAGCCAGTTAGATCAACAGTATATGTCCGAGTTAAATCAGCTGTGGTCAAAACTAGGATTGCTCGAACCTGCGGTCTAGTTCATTTGCTGCTTAAACATATTTTTTTAAGTTATTCGGTTTGCTGGAGAGGTATTTGAACTTTACCTCTCTCATTTTTTTGCTATTTCAAATTATTGCCATCACAATAAAGTTTTTGTCTTACCCGATATAGTATCGTTAAACAAAAGCACTAACGCTTAACTTAATTACATGGCAGGAGCAAACTATACCTTCATCATTGATATTACTACTGTGTTGGGAGCATCTGCATTAGGTGGTTTTATCGCTTATCGTTTGCGCCAGCCTGTTTTATTGGGCTATCTTGTCTCTGGTTTGGTAATCGGCCCTTTTGGATTAGGGCTAATTAGTCAAATCGAAGACATCAAGGCTTTAGCAGAAATCGGGGTGGCTTTTTTACTCTTTGCATTAGGAGTTGAATTTTCTCTGGCTGAATTGAAACGAGTCAGAGATATTGCGATCGCTGGCAGCATTTTACAGATTGGTTTGACGATTACTCTAGTTGCAGCTTTAACCACCCGATGGGGTTGGGTACAAACTCCCGTCGAAGGCATTTTCATGGGTGCAGTTTTATCTCTTTCTTCAACAGCAGTGGTGTTAAAGACTCTTACTGAAAGAGGAGAAGTTAATACTGTCCATGGTCAAGTCATGTTGGCAATCTTAATTGCTCAAGATCTAGCTCTAGGGTTAATGTTGGCGGTATTACCAGCACTAAATCAGCCAGATAATTTAGTTCCTGCCTTGATGGCAGCATTAATTAAAGCCGTGTTGTTTTTTGCTGGCGCGATCGCGGCAGGATATTGGTTGGTTCCCTACGTGATGTCTACCGTAGCGAAAACTGAAAACAGTGAATTGTTTTTATTGACGGTGATTGCTATATGTTTAGGGGTGGCATTAGTTACGGCTAAATTAGGCTTGTCGATCGCGATGGGTGCTTTTGTTGCAGGATTGACTATCTCTGAAATTGATTATGCCGATCATGCTTTAGCTAAAATAATTCCCTTGCGAGATACTTTTGCCTGCTTATTTTTTGCCTCAATCGGTATGTTAATTAATCCTAATACCCTCTGGCAAAACTTTGGCGTAATTATTGGTCTAGTTGCTTTAGTAATGATTGGCAAAGCAGGCATTGTTCTGCCAATCATTTGGCAGTTTGGCTATTCTTTTAAAACCTCAATCATTAGTAGTTTGGGACTAAATCAAATTGGGGAGTTTTCCTTTGTCTTAGCTGTTTTAGGAGAACAATTAGGATTTATTAATCAAGATCAATACGATTTATTAATTGGGACTACGGCAATTACTTTAGTATTAACTCCCATTGGCATGAGATGTTCGCCCGAAATAGCTCAACGACTGGCAACATTGCCATTTGTTGCCCACTATCTAAAACAGCGACAACAGAATCGAGGTATCGCCATTCCTGCAACTATCTGTAATCATGTCGTGGTGGCGGGTTACGGTAGAGTAGGACGAGTCGTAGTTAAAGTATTGCGCGCTCATAACTATTCAGTATTAGTCATCGAAAATAGCGAGGCGGCAATTAGAAGTTTACGGCGAGAGAAAATTCCTTATATTTATGGTGATGCTGATGCAGAATTAGTCTTAGAAAAAGCACACTTGAATCAAGCTAAAGCGATCGCTATTGCCCTTCCTGATCCTTCTAGTTCCCGTATTTTACTTCAGCGAGCTTTAAATTTTGCTCCAGAGATAAACATAGTTGCTCGTTCCCATAACGATCGCGAAATCGACCTTTTGACTAAATTGGGTGCAACGGAGGTAGTACAGCCAGAGTTTGAAGCAGCTTTAGAAATGGGCAGACAAATTCTTGATACTTTAGGAGAAGATCGAGACAGAATAAATTTAGCAATCCAAGAGATTCGTACAGATCGTTATCTTGGCATTAGAGACTCTTTAAATAAAATAGATCATTGAAACTATAGCAAGTTATTGTCTTGCTTTATATTACAACAAGCGAGTATCGTCCTTTAAGGTCACTTTGCCGCAGCTGCATAAGCTTGAACAAACTGTTTATCTAGAATCTTAGTCAAATCTGGAGCTTGAGGAATAAAACCTACCTCAATCATAAATTCAGCTATTTGTAGGGCAGCATAGGGCAGATGTTTCATACTCTCGCCATCACTAAATGCCTCCAGATTGTCTTCAATAGTAAACATTTTGGTTCCTGCTTGGAAAAGCTGTAGTTCATCTATAGTGACATCTGCTCTAGCTGCCATAATTTTATCGGCTCGTTCAGGATTTTGCGCTATAAAATCCATAACATCGTACCAGGTATTTACAAGTGCTTGAGCTTGCTTCGGCTGCTCGTCAATCATCTTTTGACTTACCACTAATAAGTCGGGAATTGCTCCAGGAAATTCCGCTGAAGAAATTAATTCTTTAGCACCTTCCCTTTTGAGTGCAGTTAACCAAAAAGGAGAAAACGCACCAACCGCATCAACTTGCCCCGAAGCAAAAGCAGCAACGGCAGCAGCAGTCTCTAGAGGCATAATTTCTACATCTTCCCGCTTCATGCCCTCAGATTCCAACGCTAAAGTTAACAAAAAATCATTGACTATTCCCGCTTCTACGGCAACTTTTTTACCTTTTAAATCTTCCATAGTATTAATTTCTTGGGCAACAATAATCTTGTCATTTCCTGCCGAATTATCGTTGACTAAAATAGCCACTTCTCCATTAATCGCATCAGCAGCAAAAGATATAGTGTCGTTAAAAGTCTGGCAATTACCATCTAGTTGACCAGCAGCCAAGGCTTCCACTGAGTCTAAATAGCCATCAAACCACTTTAATACAACGTTGACGTTATTTTTGGCAAACATACCCTCTTGTTCCGCGATCGCCCAAGGCAACCATCCAGCCCAGTTACTATAGCCGATCACGATCGCTGCTTCTGGAGTTGGATTATTTGGCTTTGATGTTTGAGGAGCTTGAGAACAGCTAATAGTTAATACTAAGCTGATCAAAAATCCGCTCAGTAATAGTAATAATTTACTTTTATTCATATATACAATGATCGCGGCAATTGTCATCAAATTATTGATCTAGAGCGATCGCTTTTTCAGACTGTTATCTTCTAACAAGGTATAAAGTACAGGAACAACGATTAAACTTAGTAGAGAAGAAGTAATCAAACCACCAATAATACCAACAGCCATCGGTTGACGTAATTCCGAACCTGCACCCCAGCCTAAAGCAATCGGCAGCATGCCCAAGATTGTGGAGAAGGTAGTCATAATAATCGGGCGTAAACGTACCATCCCCGTATTTAAGATGGCTTGAGTGCGATCCATCCCAGAAAGGCGTAATTGATTGATATAGTCTAGAAGTAAAATAGCGTTTTTATCCAATAATCCCAACAGGAAAATTAAGCCAATCAAAGAAATCATGCCAAAATCGCTCTGGGTAATTAGTAATGCCAACATTGCACCCACAATCGACAATGGTAAAGATAACCCAATTACCAGTGGTTCTAGCCAGCGGTGAAAAGGCAGATAGAGAACTATCATCATACAAATTACCGCTAAAGTTAGCGTAATGGCAAATTCCCCTAGAATCTTGTTAGATCTAGCCGAATCTCCTTCCAAATCGAAATTAATATCAGCAGGTAGTATTTTATTCGCGATCGCCTTAGCTTGTTCTGTGGCATCGCCAATGCCTAGATCGGCAGTCAAGTTAGCGTTAATATAGGCGACTCTTTGGCGATCTAAATGGATGATTTTACTTAAAGGTTCACTAATCCCATCTATGCGAACATCATTAAAACCTGGTAACTGTTGGATTTGCGCTTGAAAAGCGATCGCACTCTGGCTCAATCGAGTTAAATTTTCCCCTTCTAAAGAAACTTTAAACGAGGGATCTTCTCCTGTTTCCACAAAGGGTAGATCTTCGACACTGACAATTACATTAGGTATTTCTGGTAAATTTTGACGTACAGATTCTTGTACCTGACTAGTATTTACATCGCGATCGTCTTTTAATTTTATATAAAGCTGACCTTTATTCGGTTCACCCCTAACTCCTGCAATCGTGTAAACAGATTCCACAGCAGGGTGAGTTAAAATTGTTGATTCTATCTGTTGTCCGACGCTGAGAGTTCGGCGTAATAAGATACGTTCAGGCGATCGCGCTAGATTTTTTAGCCAGCTAAAACTGCTTGTTTGTTCCTTTTCAGAGGGCGAACCGCGGTTTGCCCCTGCTTCTGGTAAAGAACCTGCTAATTTTGGTAACGAGGTAGTATAAACAATCTTAAATTCGCCTCGATCTAGCTGAGGAACAAAACCTTGAGGAATTAAGGGAATCAAAGCAATACCCGCCACAAAACTGGCGATCGCTATGCCAACTATCTGTTGACGATGAGTTAATGACCATTGCAGCAAATTATGATAACCGTTGACTATAAATCCTGGTTGATGATTCCTTTGCCTACTAATATCTTGACGTGTCAGCCAGTATACAGCCAATACAGGAACTAAGGTTCGTGCTGCTAAAAGCGAAGTTAACACCGCTGCGGAAATAGTTAAACCAAAGGGACGAAAAAATTGTCCTAGAGTGCCTCCCATCAAGCCGATAGGCAAAAATACGGCGACGATAGTTAGAGTAGAAATGGATGCAGTAAAGCCAATTTCCCGAGTGGCGGATAAAGCAGCCTGGCGAGGAGTCTCACCTGCTTCTAGGTGCCGCATAATGTTTTCCGTTTCCACGATCGCATCATCAACAATAATGCCGATGGCTAAAGCTAAAGCCAACAGAGTCAAGGTTTCAAAATTAAATCCCGCTAACGCCATGACAATAAACGTACCCAAGAGAGAAACAGGAATGGCGATCGCCGTAATTAACGTTGCTTTGAAATTACGCAGAAATGGAAAAATCACTAGAATTGCTAAAACTACGGAACTTAATAAGGTTTCGATTGTGGCTTTAGTGCTGTCGCGGATATAGCCAGCGGGAGTTTCGGCTAAAATCAACTCTACATTGGGCAACCGAGATTGTAGTTGATCTACTTGCTGTTCCACCTGCCTAACAACTTCTAGTGTGTTAGCATCGGCTTGTTTGATGACCTGAAAAGCGATCGCCTCCTCTCCATTAAAGTGAATCAGACTATTGCTGTTAGCGGTGGGAATCTCCTGATTAACCTCATTATTGAGACTACCCAAAATATCCACCCGTTGAACTCCTGATAGTTGTTTAATCGCGGGAATAATTTCGGTAGAGGCAAGACTAGTTAATTTTGCTAAATCGCGCTCTTTATTGGTCACAATATAGCTAATCGCGCTCGTTTCGTTGAGATTGAACGGAATTATGGCTAAATCTGTGTTGAAGGGTAAAGATAGTTGCTGAAGATTAGCTTCAACCCTAGCTGTCGCTTCTTCAATGTTGATATTGGTGTCTAATAAGAGATTAACTACCGTCTGTCCAGGATATGTAGCAGAAAATAGCTGCGCTAATCCAGAAGTTTCGGCTAATGCCGCTTCTAAGGGATTAGTTACTTTAGCTTCCGTTGCTAAAATCGACGTTGTATCAGCCTGAGCGCGAATGACCAAGACAGGGAAGTTAACCGCTGGAAATAAAGAATATTTCAGCGAACTAAAGGCAAATAAGCCAGCCACTGCGATCGCTAACCAGAGACAAATCGTCAGACGAGAATATTCAATTGCCAGACGGGAAAGATTAAACTGCTTCTTAAACATCAAAAGATCAAACACAGAGTCTAATTCCTATTTTCACAGAAAGAGCATTATCTTGTTCACCAAATTATGGAGTTTGAAGTTTGAAGCAGATTGTCGATTTCACTCTGAGCAATCAGTAAACGGTTATTAATAAAGATTAAAAACCAGCATCATCTGCGCCATAAGCTACCGTCAAACCGTACATTAAGAACGTACTTGTCGATAATGATAGAGATAGCGATGCAATATACAGACGACTCTAATTCCCTGCTGTCTGATGCTGGTAAACGATTAGAACAGGCTTTAAAACACGTCGATATCTCTGAAGATGCGATCGCCCGTTTACAACATCCCAAGACTAGCTTGAGTGTTTCCATACCCGTAAGAATGGACGATGGCAGGTTGAAAGTGTTTTCAGGTTATCGGGTGCGTTACGACGATACTAGAGGCGCAGGAAAAGGTGGAGTCCGTTATCATCCCCATGTCAGTTTGGATGAGGTGCAGTCTTTGGCTTTTTGGATGACATTTAAGTGTGCCTTACTGGATTTGCCTTTTGGAGGCGCAAAAGGAGGCATTACCGTAAATCCTAAAGAATTATCTAAAGCCGAGTTAGAAAGATTGAGTCGGGGTTACATCGATGCGATCGCTGATGCTATTGGTGCAGATATTGATAGTCTTGCCCCTGATGTTTATACTAATGCCACAATTATGGGGTGGATGATGGATCAATACAGCACGATTCAACGCAAATTATGTCGCGGCGTTGTCACGGGTAAGCCCTTAGCTTTGGGTGGAAGCAAAGGCAGGGATACGGCTACGGCAATGGGAGCGTTTACCGTAATTCAAGCTATGTCACCCAAATTTCAGTTAATTCCCGCTGAAACCACCGTGGCAATTCAGGGTTTTGGTAATGCGGGTTCAACTTTGGCTGGGTTATTAGCTGAAGCAGGATATAAAATAGTTGCCGTGAGCGATTCCAAGGGCGGTATTTATGCACCACAGGGTTTAGATATTGCTAGCGTTAAAAAACACAAAGATCAAGATCGTGAGATGAAAGCCTTATATTGCCAAGGTACTGTATGTAGCATTGTCGAACACCAAACTATCTCTAATCAAGAATTGTTGGCTTTAGATGTCGATGTCTTAATTCCTGCTGCTTTAGAAAATCAAATAACTGAAGATAATGCAGCGGAGATCAAAGCCAAATATATCTTTGAAGTCGCCAATGGTCCGATAAATTCCGCTGCGGATCAAATACTCGGTCAAAAAGGAATTTATGTTTTTCCTGATATTTTAGTCAATGCGGGAGGCGTTACCGTTAGTTATTTTGAATGGGTTCAAAATCGCAGTGGCTGGTATTGGACGTTATCAGAAGTAAATCAGCGCCTCCAAGCAAAAATGCAGCTAGAAGCGGAACAGGTTTGGGATCTTAGCAAAGATTTAAACATCAATATCCGCACCGCAGCCTATGTTCAGGCTCTTAAACGATTAGGAACAGCCTTAGATGCCAAAGGAACCAGGAATTACTTTGTTAATCGTTAAAGATCATTAAATCTCAGCTAATTTTGCTCTAGATTACTAAATGTTTTTTGATTGTCGATCAATATTTGTTGTTGTGGCACAGGTATCGGAATTCCAGCTCGATCAAAGGCAATTTTGACTCGACGACGAAATTCTCTGGCTACATCCCATTGTTGTAGAGGTTCGGTTTTAATCCAGACGCGAATTAAGATACCGCGATCGCTAAACTGTTCTATACCCAAAATATTCGGAAATTCCCAAATGCGCTCTTGCCACTGGGGATCTTTAGTTATGGCTTGAGCTACTCGATCAATCACTCCCAAAGCTCGGTCAATATCGGTTTGATAAGCCACAGGAATATTAATGTCGGCTCTAGACCACTGGCTAGAACGGTTTGCCACAATCTCAATGACACTATTGGGTACAGTAATTAATCGTCCTTCGGCATCTCTTAATTGAGTAATACGCAGATTAATATTTTCGACCAAGCCACTAACCGCACCAATATCAACAATATCGCCGACAGCATAGCGATCGTCCCAAATAATAATAAAGCCGTTAATCGCATCTTTAATTAGGTTTTGTGAGGCTAAGGATAAACCCAAACCAAAAATACCGGCACCAGTCAATAGAGGTGCTAAGTTAACTCCATTGACCCAAAAAGCAGCCAGAATGCCGACTCCAACCCAAGCGATGGTTACGGCACTACGTATAATTCTAGTTGTAGTATTAATCCGTAATTTCCCGCGCTGATTGATTTTTAAATCAGCAGTCTGGCTAGCGATCGCTGCTGAACTAAGTTTAGCGATCAGAAAATAAGTCCAACGAATCAACAAATAAACAATCAAAGCCACGATGCTAACACGGAAAGGAATTCTCAAGGCAGCAATTAGGAGGTAAGGGATGATGCGCGTCTGCGGATACAAAGTTAAAATAAATAAACTTCCGCCACACCACATAAAGACCTGAACTAATTGCAGCAGCCGATATTGAATCTCAATTAAATTCCATTTTTGACGACGGGTTAACTGATCGGCTACAGATAAAGTCTTTAAGTTGGCAGAGGGGGCAAGTTCTTTAGCCAACCTACGTAATTTTTTCACTCCCCGATTCAGTGGAAAATTAACCAGCAAGATTGAGGCAAAAACACACAGTCCAGTAATTATTTGTTTTCTTAAATACTGGTGCGATCGCTCTTGTCTGGCTGTTTCTAGACCCCGCTCAATGGTAAGCTGAAGCTGTCGCGCCCTGACGGGTACACCAACATCGTTAGCCCGAGCATCAATATCGGTGACGGTAAATAAACGTTCAGAGCGTAGCGAACTACAGTCTTGAGCGTCACAAGCCTCCTCTAGAGGCGCGTTGAATTCGGGAGACGTATCGCCCTCTTGGTTAAGTTGCTCGCTAATAGTAAGATATAGATCCTGTAAATTGCCATTGGGACTTATAGTAACTTCAATTTCACGATCTCGGTTCGCTAAGTATTCTGCCGTCACTTCGCCAAAACGCTCTTGAATTTCACGAATTCGGTCAGACAATAATTCATTATCCGTAGCAGCTAGTTTAAATAAACAACGTCCATCTAATTGAATACAAGCAGAATTGAGTGAGTTTTCTTGTACTTGACGTAGCAAACGGGAATAAATTGCTATGTCTTGAACAAAGGGTAGCTGTACGGCTGTGACAGGGGAAACCCAGACTGTAATTCCTGCAATCACAACCAATAAAGTTACCAAAAGCTTTTTTCTGAGCATATAACTGACGACTTGATCTTAACTAGCGCAATCTAAAACTAATCATAGTTTCGGAAAGTTAAATTCCTTAGAGTGAACTACAAAAGTTGCCAAAATCTAAATATGTCTTTTTAGTACTATTGGCTGTATACCTTGTAATTACATTCGTTTTACTTCACTGTTTAAATATTTTTATCTCTTGAACGCATATCTATGAGTAATCCAGAACTCTCATTTTCTGTAAATAGTATCCTGCTCAATCTTGCTTTTCCTTTGGGTGCTATTTTCGCTTATCTAGCAATGCTGGTGATTTTGGCGGAGGTTTTAAGTCGGATACTTACCGAGGATCCTGAACTGACTCGCAAAGTAGTTCATATCGGTAGCGGCAATGTAATTTTATTAGCTTGGTGGCTAGATATATCTTCAAGCGTCATCGTCAGCGCAGCGATTATTGCTGCGGCGATCGCAGTTATATCCTACATCATCCCGATTTTACCTAGCATTGAGAGTGTAGGACGTAAAAGTTTTGGCACGCTGTTTTACGCGATCAGTATGGGTATATTAACCGCCTGTTTCTGGCAAAATAGTCCTCAGTATGCAGTAATCGGTATTTTAGTCATGGCATGGGGAGATGGGATGGCGGCAATTATTGGTCAGCGTTTTGGTCAACATCAATATCAGATCGGACAGATAACTAAAAGCTGGGAAGGTTCTCTGGCAATGGCAGTAGCAGCTTTCATCGTTACGGGAGCGATTTTAGGTTTGGTTGAGGGAAACAATTGGCAAACGTGGACAATTTCGCTAGTGGTTGCCCTAGTCTCCACAATTGCTGAAGCTTTTTCTAAGCTAGGTATAGATAATCTCACCGTTCCTTTAGCTAGCGGATTCTTGTGTTTTTTTGCGGTTCAGGCACTATGATTAAGTTAAATATCGACCCCATAAACTTTATATTTAGCTAGATTATTTTTAATCATGACAAATTCTGCTCCTGAACCAGTTGAAGAACTTATTGCTCAGGATCAAGCGGTAGAAGATCTTAGCCAAGCCCCTCGACCCAAAGATAGCTATGTCAAATTGGCGATGCGGAATATGGTTCGCAAGGGAAGACAGTCTTTATGGCACTTTTTTCTGACTACCGTTGGTCTAGTAGGTCTTTTAATCGGTCTAGCTTATTTAACCAAACCATAAACTAAACTATGTATGAATATAACTGTTGAACAATCTATAGATGCCATTATTTATGTCGAACATGTTGAGCAAGGGGATTTGTCTGCAGCAGATTTGCTCGAAATTGATTCGATTCCATGGGTTAACTGGTTTGAAGCTTGGTTGCAGTTATTAGGTTCGACTCCGACTAAATTAGCCAAAAGTTGCGAGCTGAGTCTCCGCCTAACTAGCGATCGCCAAATTCAGACATTTAATCATCAATATCGCTCATTAGACCAACCTACAGATGTTTTAGCTTTTGCTGCTACCGAAGCAAATATTACTCTGCCTCCAGATCTGGCTGAACCTTTATACTTAGGCGATATTATTATCTCCCTAGATACTGCTGCTCGACAGGCAAGGGAACAACAGCATCCTTTGAGAGTAGAGTTGGCTTGGTTAGCTAGCCACGGCTTGTTGCACCTTCTTGGTTGGGATCATCCCGACGACCGCAGTCTAGAACAGATGTTGGAGCAACAGTCTAAGCTAATTCAATTAATCAATATTTAACCAAAAAATATCTGGCAATTGCAAATATTTATACTGTCCTATTTGAACATTCTGCTTAGTAATCATTGGGTTATTATGAGGTTATAAATAAGCACGTATACGGATTAAAATTGAGTCGATCCTTATGATTTAATCAAAGTAAAAAAAACAATCCGAAGCTGTCTTTAATCGATCTAAATATGAAATCTTCTACTATTGCCCCTACTCAAGAATCATCTAGAGCTAATCAAAAAATTATTCGTAACTTAGCTTGGCAAGTAGCACCAAACTTATTCTTAAGTTTTAAATATGCTTGGGCTGGGGTAGGTTATGCTTTTTCAACACAAAGAAACTTCCGCATTCATACTTTTATCGGCATCTTCGCAGTAAGTTTGGGTGCTATTTTGAGAATTGAAGCTATAGAAATGGCAATAATTAGCATGACCTGTGCGATTGTCATGGTCTTAGAGTTGATCAATACGGCAATTGAAGCCGTTGTTGATCTAACAGTTAAACAGAGTTATCATGAGCTAGCGAAAATAGCCAAAGATTGTGCTGCTGGGGCAGTCTTGATTAGCGCGATCGCCGCAGTGATCGTAGCTGCGTTTATCTTGCTTCCGCCTTTGTTTCAGCGTATGATGCTGATAGTGTAATGGAGATTTAACTTGATTATAGTTATTGATAACTACGATAGCTTTACCTATAATTTGGTGCAGTATTTGGGAGAACTGGCTCAGGAATTACCTGTAGCATCAGATATTCAGGTTTATCGCAACGACGCTATTGATATCGAGCTTATAAATCAGCTTAAGCCAGATGGCATCTTGATTTCGCCAGGTCCTGGTCGTCCAGAAGATGCCGGAATATCGCTTCAATTAATCGAAAAACTGGGTTCTCAGATTCCTATTTTGGGTGTTTGTTTGGGTCATCAGAGTATTGGTCAAGTTTTTGGTGGTCAGATAGTTGCTGCACCTGTGCTAATGCACGGTAAGACATCGATGATACATCATCGAAATGTGGGCGTATTTGCTGGATTAGCATCTCCTTTTACCGCTACGAGATATCACAGTTTGGTCATTGAGCCTCAGACCATTCCCAATACCCTAGAAGTTACAGCCTGGGTAGAGGACGGTACGATTATGGGTGTTCGTCATCGAGACTATCATCATCTTCAGGGAGTACAGTTTCATCCTGAAAGCATTTTGACGGATAATGGTAAATCATTATTACGCAATTTTTTGCAGTCTTTAAGTAGTAAATAAACATGAAACGGCGAGAATTAATCCGCTACGGTGGGATAGGTTTAACAACGGCGATCGCTACAAGTCTAATGCCCCGCAGAACTCTTCTGGCTCAAAATAGCTCGGATGGAGTAAGCATTCAATATTTGGGACATACCTGTTTCTTGTTCTCAGGTAGTGGTTTAAAAGTGCTAGTCAATCCCTACGAATCGGTTGGCTGTACTGCAGGCTATACTTTGCCCGATTTGCAACCTGACGTGGTGTTAGTCAGCAGTTTTCTGTTAGACGAAGGAGCAGTTGAATCAGTCGCAGGGAATCCCGAAGTCATCACTCAACGTGGTGTTCATCAGTTTGGCGACATCAAATTTCAGGGATTTGCTTTAGCTCACGATCGCGAACAAGGCCGTCGCTTTGGCGAGAATATTGCCTGGCGATGGAATCAAGGAGGTGTTAACATCCTGCATTTAGGTGGTGCGGCTGCTCCTTTAGCTACGGAAGATAAAATTCTCTTAAGTGGTGCAGATATCTTACTCGCTCCTGTTGGTGGAGGAATAAAAGCCTATAACGCTCAAGAAGCAAGACAAGTAGTCAAGGTTCTCAATCCTAAGATGGTGATCCCGACTCATTATCAGACTAATGCCTCAAATAAAGACAATTGCGATTTAGCACCTGTGGAAGAGTTTTTGGGCTTGGTAGAGGATCTTGAAGTTGCTCAGGTAGGAAGCGATCGCTTTACGGTGAAAAAATCTTATTTAAATGGCGATCGCACTTTAGTTAGAGTTCTTAATTACAGCTCATGAGCTTTGTTTATCAATTATTAATTATTAAACTGCTCTACTCCCCAACTGATTAATTTTTCTCTGCTTGGGGTTCAGCCCCCTTGCTTAGCTGCCAAGCGATCGCATTTAAAACCAAATTACCATTACCCGAACAAGTTTCCTGGAATTCTTCTTGAGCTGCGACTATCGAGCCTAGCCTTTCAATGGTTTTGCCGTATTTTTTATCTTTAGCTAGTTCTTTTTCTTCGGCAGTTAAGGGACGCGATCGCTCTAGGACAACTTTAATAATTGGTATATATTGTTCTGCTTTTCCCCCTGAAAAAATTTGCCAGAAGTAGAATAAAAGACAGAATTTGACCCAAAAATTTAGCTGTCTATTTACGCTCAAATTGTCAAAAAATTAACGACACACTAAATCAACAATAAACTGTTAAATAAATTACCTTACTCAGCTCATATTAAAAGCTTAATTTAATTTTAATCTATTAACTTTACGATGATAAATCGGTGCAGAAATTTTTTACTTTTTTCTATTTAGGAGTTTAATGCTCATTTTGCGATCGCGGTAGCTACTAGGCAAAATCATTAATTAATTGAAGCAACAAATTTTGGCACAATATTTTTACAGAAAAATAAGTTGACAGATTTTGACAGTTATCAAACTTTATTTGTAGTTTTAAACAGTTATTGGCAGAAAGTCGATAAAATTTTTAATGGATAACATTTTAGTAATTGGTGCTGGATCAGTCGGGGCGTTATTGGGAGCTTCTCTAGTTAAAGCTAATTTGAAAATTACTTTTGCTAGTAAACCTCACAGCAACTACACTCATCAGCTACAAGAACAGGGTTTAAAAATACATTATGCCAACGGAGAAAGATTATGGATTTCACCATTAAATCCTCAAGTTAGATTTATCGATACGACAACGTATCTCGCTGAAAAGTTTGACCTAATTATTGTTGCTATTAAAAGCAATCATCTACATGATGTTGTTTCTTATATTCAAGCTCATTCTAACCCAAATACAATATTAATTCATGCCCAAAATGGAATTCCCTACTGGTGGTTTGATGATGATAGCTATTTAAATTTACTGAGCCAAAACCTATTTAATAAGTTAAGTTCTTGTCGCTATCTAGATAGTGTTGACCAAAATGGCTATCTCTATAGAAATTTGAGTAAATTTACTTTGGTAGGCTGTGTAGTAAAAGCTCCTTGCCGAAAAACAGCACAGGCGGAAATTGAAGTCAGAAAGCCTCCTCAATTGATCTTGGGTTTAACCAAAAATGCTAATTGCAATTCAAAACAACAAACCATGGTTAAGCACTTATGCGATTTGTTTTCTCAGCATGGCGTAACCGCTACCTATACAAGCAAAATACGTGCGGCAGTATGTAATAAACTAGCCATTAACCTCACTACTAATGTTTTGTCGGCTTTAACTGGAAAGGTAATTGCCGACTTAACCACAAATTCTCGCACTAACAGCCTCATTAAAACTGTAATTGCCGAAGTAAACTCTATTTTTGTTCGTTATGGTATTAAACCAGAAGATTTACCCACCGAACAACAAATTTATGCCTACATCAAAACTCCAGGTAGCCAAAGTCATCTTCCTTCTCTCGCCCAAGATTTTTCTCAACATAAACCAGGAGAGGTTAGCTTAATTACAGCGCCTGTAGAAATGGCAAAAATCGCCCAGCTCAAGGTACCAACCCTTTATAGTCTGAGTAAATTACTACAGCTATGTCAAACCTATAGTCTTCAAAGCTCTAACGGTAGGTCCCATATTCTCACCTTAGATCATTCTTCTGGCTACTGTATGTTAACTAATGATGTTTGTCAAAGCAGCGTTGTCAATAAGTGGCAGATATCTAATTTACTAACTCATCTCCTTCAGGTAAATGTATCGGCACTAAATAGTTAGTGTTGTTTTTACTCTAAAAGAAAATTTGATTGAGTTTCAACTTAAACTTTAAACTTTTTTGATAATGTTCCAAATCATAAGCTCTAATGATTCCTCATACTTCTCTTGAGCTTTTCAACATCATCGTAGCGGAGTACTGATGAGATTTGTATTTAAGCAGTCTAATCAAAATAATTCATCTTTAACAAGTCAGCGTCACCAATCATGGCACAACTCTGGTCAAATAAAAGTCGCTTCTTTGCAAAGTACTAAAGATCGCTACAGACTCAAAAAGTATTCCTGTACTAAGTGTTTATTATTTATCGTGCCGAGCTTTTATTGGCTTATTTGTTACCGGCTAAAATTAGGCAAGATCAACAAAAAAATTAAACAATCTAAATCTTGGTTGTTGCCATTATTCATCGGCAGTATTATTTGGTTGTTGCCATCTCCCACAGGAGTCAATGAACAAGCATGGCATTTGTTGGCAATTTTTTTGGCTACGATCATTAGCTTTATTACCAAACCGTTGCCGATCGGCGCTGTAGCAATAATTGCTTTAACCATCTTGGTTATTAGCAATACCTTAACCATCGAGCAAGGGTTGAGTGGATTTAGTAACAAAACTGTATGGCTTACCGTTAGCTCTTTTCTGGTTGCCAGAGCAATTATCAAAACTGGTTTAGGCACACGCATTGCCTATATTTTTATTGCTCTTTTGGGCAGAAATAGTTTGCTAGTGAGCTATGGTCTATTAATGACGGATGTAATCTTATCCCCTGTAATGCCTAGCGGCAATGCCAGATGTGGTGGTGTAATTTTTCCCATTGTAAAATCCTTATCAATAGCTTATTGTAGCGATCCTCGGGATGGTACTGAACGTAAAATTGGTGCTTTTTTGATGACAACTGCTTACCAGGGAACTCAAATTACCACTACCTTGTTTTTAACGGCGATGGTAGCCAATCCTTTGATGGCAGAGCTGGCTCAGCAACTTGCTGGCGTAGATCTAGATTGGCTAACTTGGGCTTTGGCAGCTTTATTACCTGGATGCCTTAGCCTGTTAGTTATGCCCTTAATAGTTTATTGGTTTTATCCGCCACAGTTAAAATCTACCCCAGAAGCTCCAAAACTAGCTAAAAAAAATTTGCGTGCAATGGGCAAACTCAATCAGCAAGAATGGTCAATGATCGGCATATTTTTAGTGTTGCTGCTGCTTTGGGGGTGGGGTAAACAGCTTTGGGGCATAGAAAGCGTGACTACGGGTTTGATGGGAATTGTTTTGCTATTAATTACTAGAGTATTAACCTGGAAAGATATTACCCAGGAACATAAAACCTGGGATATATTTATTTGGTTTTCGATGTTATTGATGATGGCGACTTTTTTGAGCCAGTTTGGCTTGATTGATTGGATAACCAATGAAGTTGGCAGTGCCATTCAAGATTTATGGTGGCAATTAGCTTTTGCTTGTTTAACCATAGTTTATTTTTATAGCGCTTACTTCTTTGCTAGCAAAGCAGCACTTGCCAGTACGACTTATCCCGCCTTTTTGTCTGTGGCTATTTCTTTGGGAGTGCCACCAACTTATGCTGCTTTGGTTTTGGCTTTTTTAGTTAACTTATCAGGGTGTTTAACCCATTACGCTACTGCTGAAGCACCAATTTATTATGGTGAGGGATATGTAGATGCTGCCACCTGGTGCAGACTGGGATTTTATCTCAGTCTGGCTTATTTATTTATTTGGACAGTAATTGGAGGTTGGTGGTGGCAAATGCTAGGGTTTATTTAACCTTGCTTTCCAAAGCCACAAAATCATAGCCAGTTCCTGATGTCTTACCAGGATAAACCTTAACTAAAGTTCCTCTTGAATTGCGATCGCCTGATGGCAGGAAAGTAATGCTTGAAGATGCTCCCTGAGACGAAAATTCAGGATTGGCTAAGACTTGCTGGATCTTTTCTCTTTCTGAACCAGAAGCAATCGCTTTAGACAAAGCTTGAGTAGCATCATAAGCCATTGCAGTTCGCCAATTTACTCCTCCACCCCATAGTTCTTGGGCATTTTTGGTAAATGAATTAGCTAAGGAGGGATACCAAGCTACCGAAAGAACCATACCGTTAGCATCTTTTTTCCCCTCTTGCAGAGTTTTATAGGTGGTCATAGAATGGTTGCCCAGTAGGGTAAGGCGATCCTCATTAGCTTCAACAATTTCTATCGCTTTGTCCACTTTACGAACCGAAGGAGCAAGTAGCAAGGCATCTGCACCCTGACTAACTGCTTGAGAAGGAATTTCTGTCGGCGAAAAATCGGCTGCTGCTAAATCGCAATCAAGAGGAGCAATTTTACCGCCATAATTATAAACAGCCCAGGTAAAGTTGTCTTTAAACGAGACACTAACTTCAGCTTCAGAATCGGCACATATGGCGATGTTCTTTTTTCCAGCCATTTCTACCGCATATTCCGCCAGCGTTTGAGCTAAATCTCTGGTGCTAGGGGTAGTACGAAAAATATAACTGCCCATTGTCGCTAACATTTCGGCTGAACTTGTGGGAGTAATCATGACTAAACCACTCCTTTGATAAATGGGAGCAGCAGCAATGGAGGTATTGCTATCATTGTGTCCTACTACTGCTAAAACTTTTTTGTCTTTAACAAACCTTTCAGCAATCTCTTGAGCAATCTTAGAATCGTTATCATCATTGGCAATTTTAATCATCATCAATCTGCCATTGATACCACCTCGATGGTTAATTTCATCTTGAGCTTGAGCTACACCCCTCAAGATTTCTTGCGCTACATCAAGGTTTCCTCCAACAGGAACACTAACTCCAATGATGTAAGGATCTTCTGTTTTAGCAGCAACAGTATTATTAAGGTAAATACGAGATTCTGGATCATTGCGATCGCTTAACAGAGCAGCATTAAATTTTTCAATAGCATTAACATAATCTCCATCGGCAAAAGCTTCAACTCCCGCTTGCTTGGATACATTACTATGAGCAGTAACTAATATTTTATCTCCAATACTAATCCGCTTTTGAACAGTATTGCTATCTGTTTTTGCTTCAGGAAAAAACTGGCTATCAGAGTTGATTAACCAATAAACAGCTGGTGCAAACACACATAAAGTAACAATATACAATAAAAGCAAAAAGTTTTTTTGATTGAGAGTGGTTATTTTTTTGAGCATTATTTAGATAAAAGTATTTGCCAAAGTAACTGTATTTTGAAATCAAACGCAAGTTGCTAAAAGTAAAATTATATATCTTACTTTTAGCAAGTATTTTGCTGAATATAATTGATGATATTCGAGGCAATAAAAATTATAAATTAAATCAAAAATAACTAAGCAATATTGCCATTTAAACTAAAAAAATTTAGAAAATTTTTCAACTACATAAAGCTATCTCTAATTATTCTGCTTAGTCAACCGCAAATTCGCTTAAGATAAATCGGATTTTCTGGTTCTTGGCTTCGTAATCATACAAACCTATATTGTTAAAGCTGGCAGTTAAGCATTTAATGATCTAAATTAAAAAATAGATTCACAATGAAAGCTTAATATAAGCGAATTAACCATGGATTAATTTTAATACCAAAGTTTTACTTAAAACAAGAAACTTACGAAGATTACCCGCTCCTGATTATCGAAAACCTAATAGCAGAGATGCTTTGAATTGATTTATCTAGTTTTTACTGACTTATCAAGCGATCGCTATAGTTGTTGCTCAACGAGTAGATGTTTGCGACACAAAATAATTACATCACTATCAAGACAACAAGTTTATTTTAGTGAAGACTGCCAGCTAATTGAATTTACTTGAGCTTCGGTTTTAAGCAGTCTAATAATTTCATTTAAGTTGCCTAAATTGGCTTGAGAACTTTGAGCAGCAAAGCTTATCTTAATTTCTACTTCTACTGCTCCAGTTTTTGTCCGATTATCAAGATTTTCACTCTGCATTCCCACTATAACTAGTTCTTGTTCTCTAGCAAATTTTAGGACTAACTCTAAAACTTGAGACTCCTTTGCCAGAGAACACAATAAATGGCAATCATATCGATTAGAATTTTTTGAAGTAGCTAATGCCAAAGAATCTATTGAAGATAAGGGACTAATAGCATCATTCATTTGCTTCGTATCATCTAAAAACGAGGGAGCGTCTCGATCTTCTTGCTGTTTGAAGGCTTCTACTAAAGGTCGTAATAGTAAATTAGCTCCAACCACTGCCAAAGTACTAACATAAGCCTGTACTAAAAACCCTGAACCGACTAGTGAACCGATTGCTGCTGCGCACCAAAGAGTGGCTGCGGTATTTATTCCTTTGACACTTGCTCCTTCTCTTAAAATTACGCCACCACCCAAAAAACCAACTCCAGAGACTATTTGGGCGGCAATTCTAGTTGGGCTAGCGTCTCCTGGAGTCATAATCGAAAGCATGACAAACATTGCCGATCCCAGAGTTACCAGTACATTAGTTTTTAAAACCGCTCTGGTTTTCAGCCATTGTCTTTCAATGCCAATTCCCACCGCGAGAAAAAACCCCACAAGTAAGCGAATAGCAAAAGTCGTCCAGGTAATAGTCATGTTAATATTTTTGGAGTCACTGACAAACTGGTTTTGTATATCTGTGACCATAGCTCTTTTTGTAGATCAATACATAAAAACACGCTCAGTTTAATAGAAGATTAAGAGTGTTGGTTCACTGTAAAGTAAAGTATAGATGTTTGAGCGCTATTCAATGATTTGTCTGTAGTAAACAATATATGCAATGCCAAATCTTAGTAACAAAATGTATAGTTGGGACAGTTATTTTATTATTTTAGGATTGTTGCAAGATGGAGAAATTACCCTAGCTAAAAATATGGTCGCTCAGTTAGCTTATGAAATCGAACATTATGGAATGATTCTTAATGCTAATCGTACCTATTTCTTGACGCGATCGCAGCCGTCAATCTTTACTGCGGCAATTGTGAAAGTTTACGAAAGTCTAAAAAACTCGCGTCTTCAAGCATCTAGGCCAGACAAGCAATGGTTGCGATCGCTTTACGGTAAAAAAATCTTATTTAAATGGCGATCGCACTTTGGTGAAAGTTTTTAATTATACTTCATGAGCTTTATTGATTAATTTTTCTCTGCTTGGGGTTCAGCCCCCTGGCTTAGCTGCCAAGCGATCGCATTTAAAACCAAATTACCATTACCCGAACAAGTCTCCTGGAATTCTTCTTGAGCTGCGACTATCGAGCCTAGCCTTTCAATAGTTTTGCCGTATTTTTTATCTTTAGCTAGTTCTTTTTCTTCGGCAGTTAAGGGACGCGATCGCTCTAGGACAACTTTAATAATTGGTATGTATTGTTCTGCTTGTTCTGATGCTTCCTGAACCTCCAGCTGTAGCTTGGTTAGCTGAATAATTTCCTGCGCTCCCTGAACAATGGGCAACAATTCCTGACTATCTGAACTATCTGACACGGCTTGACTAGATTTTACTTGAGGACTATCTGAGGGTACATAAAAAATGTGTTCTGGGGTTAACCCGTCGGGAAAACGATTGAGATCGATCTCTTCTTTTTCCCACATCTCTTGCACAATATCTAAAGCTTTGGCACGATTTTTCTTAGTATCTCCTGTTCCTGATACTTCAACCAAAATACCTTCTTGCTCTGCTGCTGGCTTAGAAAGATCGCTGACTGCCACAAAATGAGCAACTGCTGGAGTTTTTGTCATTTTAAGTAAAAATCTGAAAAATTCAATATTATTGTACTATTTTTGCCGCACCAAGAATTTAATCATTGAGGAATAGATCTAGCTGATGTTTTGGTAAATTCTGGTATTGAAGATCATTTGATCAATTTAGCTGCGATCGCCAATTGTCAGGCGCAATTAGCTAGTCCAATATTACCTCAAGACGTAATTGAACAAAATAATCAAAGTGAAGACTAATCGCATATCCTCAGATTTAAAAATCGATCAAACATGAACAATCAACCAGCAACGACTGAATTGAAACAACAACTTCAGGCTCATTTAAGCCAAATTGTGCGAGAGCGAGATCCTTATTTGGCTTCTGGAGGGCATTTTTTGGTGCGGGAATATATCCGCGAATCTTTATCACAATGGGGACAGGTAGCAAACCATGAGTTTGAATTTAATGGGAAAGTCCATCAGAACTTAATTCTTAATCTTAATTTGGACTGCCAATCGGATTTACCGCCGATCATTATTGGCGCACATTATGATGCTGTACCTGGAACTCCTGGGGCAGATGATAATGCTACGGGAGTGGCTGTTTTGTTAGAGTTAGCAGCAGTTTTAGCGATTAGTCCCCTAAAATATCCTGTACGTCTGGTTGCTTTCGATCTCGAAGAATATGGCTTGCTAGGGAGTACGGCTTATGCTCAACAACTTAAACAAGCTAAACAGAAATTAAGGTTAATGCTGTCGCTAGAAATGTTAGGCTATCGTGATCAGGCTGAAGGTTCTCAAACTTATCCTGATATTATCAAGCGATTTTATAGTGATCGCGCTGACTTTATTGCCTTAGTCGGTAACTTAGTCGCAATTCCCGATTTAATTCATTTTAGTCGGCAGATGAAACGAAACGGTACGCCGATTGAAGTGTTGCCTGATCCTAGCGCTGGCAAGCTGCTGCCGATTACTGGGTTTAGCGATCATCTTCCGTTTTGGCAACAAAAATACCGCGCCATTATGGTAACTGACACGGCAATGCTACGTAATCCTCATTATCATCAGGCTAGCGATACAATTGAAACTCTGGATTTAGATTTTTTAACTAATACTTGTCAAAGTTTAATCGCAGCTTTGAGAACCCTCAGCTAGCTAATAGCTGGTTTATATTTAATATGTTCATAAACATTGAGATACTGTGACCCCGCACTTTTCCAAGAATAGTCATATTCCATGCCTTGCTGGATTAATTGCTCAAATTCTTTAGGATATTCGTAATACAGCCCGAGCGCTCTTTCCATCGCCGATTCTAAAGCATGATGATCCATTTGATAAAAAACATAGCCATTACGCTTTTCGGGGGCGTGATCTTGATCATAGTCGCGGTCAAAGACAGTACTGAGCAAACCGCCTACTCCTCTAACAATAGGCACAGTGCCGTATTTTAGGCTAATTAACTGGGTTAAGCCACAGGGTTCAAAGTTACTGGGGACAATGATCATGTCTGCCCCTGCATAAATAAGGTGGGCTAATTCTTCATTAAAACCAATCTCTAGATGTACGTCGGGATTATCGTTGAGAAAATATTTTTCGTGGAGGAATTTGTGATTCACCTCAGGCGAAGTTCCCGAACCCAACAGCACAAACTGGGCATTGCGATCAAGAGCATAATAAATAGCATGGTGTACTAAATGTACTCCCTTTTGCTCATCTAAACGACCAATATAAGCAATTATCGGTTTTTCGGCATTTTGCAGCAGCAGTGTTTCACGCAGCGCTTGTTTATTCTTAGCTTTGTTTTCAGGCTTGTCTAAGCTGTACTGAAAAGGAATCAGTTCATCTAGCTCTGGATTCCATAGCTTGTAATCTACACCATTGAGGATTCCACTAAATTTATCCTGATGGATTGCTAGGGTATGACCCAAACCATACCCTACATCGGTAAAACGAGCTTCCCAGGCATGGTGGGGAGAAACAGTATTAATATAGTTGGAATAAACAATTCCTCCTTTCATCAGGTTAAGCGCAAAAGGATTAAAGTTATCTTGTAAACGAGAATAATCAAAATAATATTCTGGTCGGTTTAAACCTGTCGCCTCTAAAACTTCGTTACCGCAATTGCCTTGATGTCTGAAGTTGTGAATAGTGTAGCAAACTCTTTGACGTTCCATTCCGTAGTACTGGTACATCTCGTAGAGCATTACGGGAACTAAGCCAGTTTGCCAATCATGGCAATGAATAATGTCGGGACGTTTGTTGCTTTTAAGCAAGAATTCCATGGCTGCTTTACTAAAGAAAGCAAACCGCATGGGATCGTCGCTACCGCCATAGACATAACCCCGATTAAAAAATTGGTCTTGGCTTTTTGGTTGAATAAAGAAACAAAGCCTACCATGTACCCAGCCACAAAAAACATCACATTTGATTTCCCCGCCATACCAAGGTACACCAAGATCGAGATAGGCATCGTGCAAGCCCCAAATATGGTCATATCTCATGCAGTCATACATGGGCAGAATTAGCTCGACGCAGTGTTGGCGATTTTCTAATTCTCTGCTCAATCCGTAGACAACATCCCCTAATCCGCCCGCTTTAATTACAGGAGCGCATTCAGAGGCAATCTGCACGATGTACATAAATTAAAACCCTCTTTTAATAAAACTTTATATTTATCTATATTTATTAAAAATTTTAGACTACAAATTCAATTTACGCGGATTAAATCGGCGAAACAGATCAGAATGTTACTTAAATTTATAGTTAAGCGTAAAAATTAGACTTGTCTTTGAAGTCATGGCTTTTTTAGCTGCTTAAAGAGCGATCGCCTTACCGATTCGGATTCTAGATCCTCAATCAGACTAATTGGCACAATTTTACAATTTTAAAGCGAAAAATAGATTGTTGCCCCACGATCGCATTCTCCCTCTGCCCAAACTTTGCCACCATGACGGTAAATAATGCGCTGTACGGTGGCTAGTCCAATGCCTGTACCGGGAAACTCAGCATGAGAGTGAAGTCGTTGAAAAGCAGTAAATAATTTATCTGCATACTCTAAGTCAAATCCTGCGCCATTATCCCGCAGAAAATAGGTTGATTGACGCTTATTTTGGCTGAAAAGACCAAACTCAATTTTTGCCTGCGATCGCTTGGAGGTATATTTCCAGGCATTATTGAGTAAATTACTCAAGACAATCCTCAATAGCTGAGGATCTCCTTTAGTTTGTAGGTTGGGAGTAACCGTTACCTCTACTTGGCGTTTGGGGTGATCGACCCGTAATTCTTCAACAATATCTAAGGCGATCGCACTTAAATTAACATTAACCGAATTCATCTGGCTGCGAGTTACCCGCGATAACTGCAACAGAGCATCTATTAAATCGCTCATGCGCTTGCTGTTTGCCTGGATTCTTTGTAGATAGTGCCTACCGCGATCGTCTAAATTGGGCTGATAGTTTTCCCATAGCACTTGGCTAAAACCGTTGATCACCCTCAAAGGTGCTTGCAAATCGTGGGATACAGAATAGGAAAAAGATTCCAATTCTCGATTGGCTGCTTCCAACTGTAGGGTACGTTGGGAAAGAGCCTCCTGAGTAGCAGCTAAGTCAGGGATATCGCTAGAAGTGTGGAGCAAAGCATAAATTTTGCCTTGATGATCATACAGAGGAGTAATTACCGTATCAAAATAATGAATTCCATCAGGTAGTGTTACCTCTTCTTGGATGTGCAGCACTTGTTTATTGGTGATTGCCTGTTGATGTTGCCAAGCAATCTGTTTGACATATTCTGGTGAAAAACATTCGGCGAGGGTTTTGCCAGTAGCTTCATAATCAGACAGATATAGGCTTCGAGCCAATCCAGAATTGATTAAAGAGATGTTTTGAGTCTTAATGTCTACTACGAAAAGATAGTAAGGAAGCAAATTAATTACAGTTTCTAACTTTTCGAGAGATTGCGCAGTGTTTTGCTCCACAAAAGGCTGATTTATACTGACACCATGAGTATAGGATTTTCTTTTCCTCTCTAGTTCTGGTACGGTAACATCGGTAACTACCCCAGTGAGGCGAATTGGCTGCCCTTGAGAGTTGTAGTGTAGTTTGCCTTTAGTATGAATCCGAGCAATTTCTTGGTTAGATTTGATAATACGATATTTTAAATCCAAATCTTGATTGGCTTGAATTACCCTGGCTGTCTCTAAATCTACGGATTCTCTTTCGTTAGGGTGAATTGTTTGCAAAAAACTAGCATAACTGCCATCAAAGTCATTTAAGCCTAGAATAGTACGACTTCGATGACAAATATCAACCTGATTAGTCGCTAAATTCCAACTCCAGTTACCAGTCTTAGTTGCTTCTAAAACTAATCTCAGTTTGGCTTCTAATTCGGCTAATTTAGTTTCGTGTTGGACAACATCGGTAATATCTTTGGCAATAGAAATAGTTAATTCTTCCTCACACTGGTCAAGACGTAATGCTGCTGAATATAATTCCCAAAAAAGCCGTTCGCCGCTTTTAGTAGAAATAGTGACTTCGCTACGAATCGTATCCGCAGGTTGGTGAGCAGTTTTAATTTTGGCTGTACTGGGAGCGAGATCGATTAAGGAATTAATAATCTGTTGCAGCGAGGCGGTGGTTTCGATCGCTGTTTGATGTGCGGGAGTAACATACTTTCTCAATAATTTTTCAGAAGTTACTGCTGGTAGCCTGACAATTTCGCGCTGTTTAACCTCAGCCTTCTGATTCCACTCGCTGATCGTAGCTATTTCTGGCGCATCGTAACCTGTTGCTTCTAACCAATTTCGATTGAGATGAACAATTTGCCCTGAGCGGCTGTGAATCATAACTGGAAAGGGCGCATTTGCTAAACAAGCAGTAAGAGTTTGATGTTTCAGCTGGGGAAAATAAGCTTCAATTGATAGCTGATGATTTTTTATTTGGGTTAATAAACTATTCTGCGACACTGTGGCTGAGGGAAGAATAGTTTCTAATTGAATTACCGATTTTACTTGAGCTGTAAAAAACTGGGCAAGTCTAATTTCTTCTAATAACAGTGATCCAAGATGCAGTTGGGAGCGACGATCCTGTTGATGAGAAATATCTGGATTGCTTAGCAGCCATTGATGACATAGCTTTATGTAGCCTAATAGAACAACTAAATAATGATAATAAACTATTCCTAATAACTCTTTTAATTCAGCAGACAAACTAGTCGTTCGTTCTGGCTGCAAAAAAATTAGGCTACAGCATCGCAGCAAACTTGCTTCCAGCTGAAGATTATTTTGCCAGTCTTTTTCTCGATGCCATTGACGACTTAGTATTTGAAGATCTGCTGCAACCTCTATTTCTGTTTGTGGATATTTAATTTTCTCAAGTTCTAATATTTCTGCTGGGGATATTCCTAGCGATCGCAAAGTACAACTATGACAGATGGTAAAATAACTAATTCCAAAATAGCGGGAAAGGATGATAAATAGCTTTTCTTTAAATTGGGCAGGCAAAGGATTATTAATATAGGCAAACAAAGTTTGCTGGGCTAGGCTACGGTAAATTAGCGAGGAGTTGATTGCGGGAATTAAAAAGGCTGGAAAATAGCCTAACTGTTTAATAATTTCTGTTTTTGCTAAATTTGGTTTTACATGATTCATTGATGATTTTAAGTCTATTATGCAGATAAAGCCGAAGCAGTATTAAATATTTTATAATCAAATAACTAAGCTGTAGATTAACTGGGAAATCTTTAAGATTATAGTTATTTTAGTATTTCTTTGTAATCTAAATAACATTAGCTTGTTTTTGTATCAACCAATACATTTTTCCAGAATTTACTAGTAATTACTAATAAATTACTCAGCTTAAATACCGAAAAAATTTACGCTGAATAGCGTATGTTAGAGGTTCTTGATTTTGCTGCGCCAGCTTGATCTGACTAAAACTATAGTCATAACAGGATTTAGTATTAAATACTTCTTAAGGCAACAATGGGGTCTAATTTTGCTGCTGCTTTGGCAGGGAAAACCCCAAAAGTAAGACCGATCGCGCCAGAAACTCCTACCGCCAAAACAATTGCTACAGGAGAGATGGTGGGAGCTAGGGGAGAAACTGCTCCCACAATAATAATTCCTGTAATGCCAATCACTGTTCCGATCACACCACCCGCAGCAGAAAGAATCGTTGCCTCAATTAAAAATTGCCACAGAATATCCCCTGATTTTGCGCCAATCGCCTTACGCAAGCCAATTTCTTTGGTTCTTTCGGTAACCGCCACCAGCATAATATTCATTACGCCAATACCACCTACCAGAAGAGAGATACCAGCGATCGCCGCCAGCAACACCGTTAAACCACTGGTAATAGTGCCAACAATTTGTAGTACATCTTGTTGAGTACGAACACTAAAGTCATCTTGACCAACAATTTGGTGTCGCAGACGCAGCAGATTTTCAATTTGTAAACGAGCGGCACGAATGCTTTGTTCATCTTTAGCAGCAATAGAGATCAAGCCAATTCCTGTACCGTAGGGAGAAGTCTCGCCGACAATCTGATTTGCCATGGTAGTCAGAGGTACATATACGTTTCGATCTTGATTGTTGCCCAAAAATGCTCCCTTGGTTTCTAATACACCAATAACCTCTAGGTTGGTATTTTTAACTCTAACTTTCTTGCCCAAAGGACTTTGTCGGGGAAAAAACTTCTCAGCTATTTCCGCACCCAGCACGATAACTTTTTGGTTGCGTTGGACATCAACATCGCTAAAAAACCTGCCCTGTGCTATTTGAAAACTTCTGACGGTTAGATATTCAGGAGTTGTGCCAACTACCTGTTCGTTAGCGTTGCTATTGCGGTAGGTAATCAATTGATTGCCCGAAAGTTCGGGCGCAACTTCGTTAATGCTAGGTACTTGTTCCGCTATGGCGATCGCATCTGACCAAACTAGAGTTTTCGGAGTGTTAAAGGTGGTGCGGCGTTCTTCTTCTGAACCTGGAACTACAAAAATTACGTTAGGGCCAAGGGATTCAAACTGTTCTGAAGCTAAGTTTTTTGCCCCTTGTCCTACTCCTACCATGGTAATTACCGAAGCATTGCCGATAATAATGCCCAGCATAGTTAGACTGCTACGCATCTTATTGGCAACTAAGGTAGAAGTCGCCATTTTAAAACTTTCAATTAGGTTCATGGTGATTAATTATTTTTATTGGGTTTAAATATTTGTGTTTAATCTTAAGCAAGAGGAATAGTTTCTTACCTCATCATCTATTATTTATTATTTATCTATCTCTTCAAATATGGCACTTGGCATTTGGATTTTGGGCGATCGCCTGACGACGAAACAGTTAAGCCTGCAAAACAATCAAGATAACAAGCAGCAAACACCAGTGATTATGATCGAGTCTAGTAACTATGTTAGACAACGACCATATCATCGGCAAAAGTTGGTTTTGGTTTGGTCGGCGATGCGTCATTTTGCTCAAGAGTTAAAGACAGATAATTGGCAGATAACTTATGAGACTGCCAGCGATTTTTTGACTCCCTTAAACAAGTGGATTAAAGATCAGCAAATTACCGAATTGCAAATTACTACTCCCTGCGATCGCCCTTTTTTGAAATATATTCAAAGTCTCGATCTAAACTGCGCCGTAACATTCTTACCCGATCAACATTTTCTCTGGAGTAGAGATGAGTTTATCACCTGGGTAAAATCGCGTCAGCGACTCCTGATGGAAGATTTTTATCGCGAAGGTAGAAAGCGGTTTAATATTTTGATGGATGGCAAAAAACCTCTGGGTGGAAAGTGGAATTATGACCAGCAAAACCGTAAGCCGCCCCAAAAAAGTCTCCAAACACCTCAGCCTTTGACTTTTAAACCTGATGCGATTACCCGATCAGTAATTGATTTGATTAAGCAGGAAAAGTTGGCTAATTACGGCAAGATTGAACCTTTTAATTGGGGAGTCACCAGAGGGCAAGCTCAAGCGGTTCTGACTCATTTTGTGCAGGAATGTTTGCCCCAGTTTGGTACATATCAAGATGCCATGATCACAGGGGAATACACGATGTGGCACAGCTTAATTTCTCCATATCTCAATTTAGGATTACTTGAGCCGATGGAGGTAATTGATGCGATCGAACATGCTTATTATCAGCAGAAATTACCTCTCAATAGTGTTGAAGGTTTTATTCGTCAGGTAATGGGATGGCGTGAATATATGCACGGTATTTATGATTATCAAGATGAAGATTACGCTCACAATAACTGGTTTGAACATCATCAACCCCTACCCGAATTTTATTGGAATGCTAACCAAACTGAGATGAACTGTTTACACCAAACTTTAACCCAGGTTGAAGAGACGGCATACGCTCATCATATTCAAAGGCTGATGGTATTAAATAACTTTGCTCTGATTGCGGGAATTTCGCCTCAGTCAATTGAAAACTGGTTTCATAGTGCTTTTATTGACGCTTATGACTGGGTGATGCAAACTAACGTCTTGGGCATGGGACAGTTTGCTGATGGGGGTGTTTTGGCTTCTAAACCCTATGCTGCTTCGGCAAACTATATCAACAAGATGAGCGATTATTGTCGTAATTGTAAATATAACAAAAGCGATCGCACAGGCGATCAAGCCTGTCCGTTCAACTTCTTCTACTGGGATTTTCTTAATCGTCATCGCGAGCGGTTAAAATCTTTGGGCAGAATGAACCTAGTTTTAAGTCACCTCAAACGAATTTCGGATGAGGAATTAGCTCAAATAACCTTCTTAGCTAAACAATGGTGGGCAACTCAAGGATCTAAGGATTACTAAGTAGCCGAGGGATAGAAGAGATGATACTTTTGTCTTCCGAGCATTTTTTAGTACCTTTGAACTTTTCTAAAAAAGTCAAGGAAAAGTTATTATTTCTTATTTAAAGCTGCTGATTTACCCCACAGATTCCCCACGATTTCCACAAGTATTTTTAAGTTTTCCCCATTTTTCCCAGGTTTTTCCACAGGCAGTTACGCAGCAATCAAGTCTTGAGTATCGAGTAGTGGATTTTGATTATTTACCTGTCATTAACCGTTTAATAACCCAGTTTAATGAACAAATGTAACAAAAAAGAGGGTGTAACCATATCTATTGCGTAGCTTAACAAAAAATTTATCAGTCTTCTTAATATTTTGTAGCATTGACAAACTGCCCCCTTTTAAGACGACAATGTATCAACAAGCATCAGTCAGATCAGATCTCAGTGGCACCACACTAGATCTGAATTTTAATCTGTAAACTAACGTATCTCTCAAGCAATTCTTGGTCATCACCTTTACACAGAAGGTTTGCTTAACCGCGAAAAACATGATGCTTCAACATATTCAAAGGAAGCCATTATGTTAAATCACACAACCACAAAATATATTTATCAAGGAGCATTTAACTAACCATGAACTCAACCGTAAGCATCCTGGCAGACATTCCTGAAGAACTCCATTTTTCTTTAAAAAGCTATTTAGAAACTCATCCCCACTGGGATCAAGACCGCGTTTTTGCTGCTGCTTTGTCTTTATTTTTATTGCAAAATAACAGTAAGCAAACTATTGAAGCCGATCAAAGTCATCGCGCCTGTGCCAAAGTTTATTTAGAGGCTTTGTTTCAATCTAACTAAAGCTAGTTAGCTGAGGTCTAATCCCTAAAAAAGCTACCAGTCTTCTAATATTCACTGCTTATTAATTTCCTGTGACTTCTGATTCAACTGTTTTAATCCCTGAAGTAATTGTCGGTTTGGGAAATCCCGAACCGAAATATGACCAAACTAGGCATAACATCGGCTTTGCAGCAGTTGATGAATTAGCGCAAGTCTGGCGTATGCCTTTAAAAGAAAATAGACGTTTTCAGGGGTTATTTGCTGAAGGTGTTGCACCAGGGGGGCAAAAAGTCCGTTTGCTAAAACCCCTAACCTATATGAATCGTTCAGGTCAATCTGTAAGAGCAGTGACAGACTGGTATAAGGTTAAGCCTCAGTCTTTGTTGGTGATTTATGATGATTTGGATCTACCTGTGGGTAAATTACGAATGCGCCTCTCAGGCTCGGCAGGAGGACATAACGGCATGAAATCAATTATTGCTCACTTGGGCGGTCAGGACTTTCCCCGTTTGAGAATAGGCATCGGCAAATCTGACGGCAATAAGGAAACTATCAGCCACGTTTTAGGTAAATTTGCCCCAGAAGAAAGCAAAACCATCGAGGAAATTTTATATGTATCGGTCAAGGCAATTGAATTAAGTCTTAAGGAAGGCATCGAAAAATCTATGAGTCGCTACAATGGATTTTCAGTTGACCTTAATAATTAATTACTGACAAAAAAACCTCAGCTACCAGACTGAGGTTGACTATGAGAAGACTGTTTTGCTCTAGATGTTACTATCGACGAAAAAATAATCTAGTAATTCGATATAAAAACTAAATATATAAGCTGTTGATTGCATCTAAAACTATTGCCATAAGTTGATCGGGCTTCAAACTAAACTTTTAGTAAAGCTTTGTTAACTTATGTAGATAAGTATAGCAAGATATATTAAATTATGTAAAGTAAACTCATTTTATCTGAAGAACATTTTGTGTGAAGCAAGTTCGAGATGAATGAGCCTTTCAGAAGCTGGGATGGAGAAATATTAAGTCTCTTGAAAAATATTTACCGTTGTGCTGATAAAAGTAGCTGGTACAATTCTGTTGCGGAAGCTTATGATCGCACCAGACCGAGGTATCCTGTCGAAATTCTGGCTCGAATGCAGGAACTAGCTCAGTTACAGCCAGGTAAATCAGTTTTAGAAATCGGTGCGGGGCCAGGTATTGCCAGTATTGAATTAGCTAAATTGGGTGCGCAATTAGTCTGTCTTGAACCTAGTTTGTCTGCTTGTGAATTGGCTCGACTTAAATGCGCTGCTTATCCGAAAGTTGAGCTGGTTAATACGACTTTGGAAGAATATGAGCTGAGTAGCAAAAAATTTGATGCAGTTGTTGCAGCAACCTCTTTTCATTGGGTATCACCAGAAGTCAGACATCAAAAAGCCGCAGCAGCTTTGAAGGACAACGGTTTACTGATCTTGCTGTGGAATACCCCACCTCAACCCAGTTACGAGGTGTTTCAGAGTCTGGTGCAAGTATATCAAAATTACGCTCCAGAATTAGCTAAATATGAAGAACATCAAAACTATGCGAAAAATTTGGCGAAAATAGGCGAAGAAGTAATTAATTCAGGCTATTTCCAAAATTTGACTTCTGAACAATTAATTAGCAAGGTCACTTACTCTATCGATGATTATCTCACCTTGCTAAGTACTCTATCCCCATATATCAACCTCGAATCCAAACAGCGCGCTCTTCTGTTGGCTGAATTAAAACGAGTGCTGGAGCTTAATTACGGCAATGATTTAAAACTTTCTTATCTTTCTCTATTGCAAATAGCTCATAAAATCTAAACATCAAGAATTTTTCTGGGAACTATATAAGGTAGTGATAGATTGCTTAACGGCTCAAAACCTTTGATGCTTTTTCAGAGTTATTTTGTTTCTCTGTTGTCATAAAATTGTCATCACCAGGATGACCAACGCTCGTCTTTCTAAGGAGGTACAGCTTTTTGATAATTAACAACGTTACCATGAAGTTAGAAAGAATCGCAAATCAAACACTTAGTTCCAGATCTAAATTGCTCAACCAGCAATTTGCTTAATTACTATTCGCATTACCTTATTAATCAATAACTGGATGGTCAGTCCGCACTTCTAGGTTAGAAAATAATATATACACGTAGATGAAACTATTGATAAATCGTCAGTCTAAGCGTAATTCTGTTTTAGCCACAGGATTCTTGGCATTATGTCTAGCTTTAATCGGGTTTGCTACTTATACGGTGGTCACAAGATCGAGATCGCAAGTAGACATAGAAGCACTGACTGTACCGGTTGAAAAAGCAGATCTCAATGCCGAGATCGAAGCCAGTGGTAGAGTAGAGCCAATCAAGAGCGTTAACGTTAGCCCCAAAGACCCAGCGCGGTTAGTGGAGTTACTGGTGGAACAAGGCGATCGCGTTACCGTCGGGCAAACCTTAGCTATTATGGAGAATGAGGAACTGTCTACCCAAACCTCTCAAGCAACAGCAGAGTTAAAGCAAAGTCGAGCCAGTCTTGCTGAAGGCAAAGCTAAGATTAATGCCGAAATTGCTCAAGCTCAGTCTAGATTAACGCAATTAGAAGCTAAGTTAGACCAGGTTCAAAATAGAATTCCCAGGGATATCGATCAAACTAAAGCACAAATTAACGCTGCTGAATCTCAGCTAAGATTGGTGCAGGAAAGAGTTAAACGAAACGAATATCTTTTACAGCAAGGAGCAATTACGCAAGATGCCTTTGATGAAGTTAGTAATGATTTTCAAGGCGCTCAGTCTAGTATCAATGAGCTACGTCAACGACTACAACAGCTTCAAAGCACCGGCGGCGGTGAGGTCGAACAAATTAAGGCAGAAATAAACGAGGCTAGAATTGCCCTAGAGCAAAAGCAGACAACTGCACCCGACGAAATTGCCGCGTTAGAAGCTGCATTGGAGCAAGCAGAGGTATCCCTACAGCGAGCCAAAATTCAATATGACGACAGCATTGTCAAAGCTCCATTCGATGGCATTGTGACTCAAAGATATGCTGTCGAAGGCTCTTTTGTTGCGCCTAGTACTTCAGGCTCTAGCACCGCATCGGCCTCGGCTACGTCTATTTTGGCCTTGGCTCAAGGATTGGAAGTTATTGCCAAAGTTACAGAATTAGATATCGGACAACTACAGCCAGGACAGAAAGTCAAGATTGTTGCCGATGCTTATCCAGATCGTGAATTTGAAGGAGAAATCAAGCGGATTGCTCCTGAAGCAGTGATTGAAGAAAACGTTACTTCTTTTGAGGTCAGAATTAACCTGATTACTGGACAAGATTTATTACGCTCTAAAATGAACGTCGATGTTACCTTTATCGGCAAAGAATTAACTGATAGTTTAGTCGTTCCTACGGTGGCAATCTTTACCGAAGATGGTGAACAGGGAGTGATGGTACCAGATGAAAATAATCAACCACAGTTTCAGCCTGTCAAGATTGGCTTGTATCTGGGCGATCAAACTCAAATCCTTGAAGGAATTGATGCTAATCAAAAAGTATTTATCGATTTGCCAGAGGAAAGCAGAAGACGTGAAGAAGATTAATTAATTTAGGTTAATTTTATTTGATAGGTTATTCAGTATGGCGATCGCATTTTTTAATTTACATAATTCCTATCTTTTGTCCATTTTGCAGGATTATTAATAATGTATCGACGGATATTGTTTAAGGATTTTTCATCCCGAATAATATTTTCGTAAAATCTAGATTGCCATTGGAAAACAGTATCACCATTTTGGCGACACCATCGTGTGACTGATGATTTATAGGAACGAATGATTACGCTCAATGTGCCTGATTTCGGCGATAATTTGGACATTGTTTGTGACAGATCCCGTTCAACATCAGTAGGGTTGTTCCATGGAACGACCCTACGGGAATTATCTGGATTGTCAATAATAATTATGCCGTGGACGTGATTGGGCATAATTATAAATTCATCCAAATACGTATGTTTTGAATGTTGGGGTATTTTCGACCAATATTGTTGGGCAATTTTTCCTACGGTAGATAATTGTATTTTTCCGTTGGTTATATTGCCGAAAAAACATTGTTTTTCATGAGTGCAAATGGTTACGAAATAATAGCCATTGGCAGCATAATTATAATTTTTTAATCTGATGGATTTACGACAAAATTTTCCATTTAAGGTCATGATATTTGTCCACAAATACCGTAGGGACATTCCATGGAAAGTCCCTACGGGCTACATTATTAAATTACCCAAATTTTGAAATAAATTGAATATTTATCTGCTATGTAATTGAGATCGCTCTGACTGAAAAAAATAAAATTGGCATCAATATTAATCAATTAAAAAAATTTAACCAGAAAAAATCTAATAATATTTCTAAAATATTACCTCCTGATTCTTCTGCTATTTCACTTGATGTAACATCGCTTATTTCACTAGCTACAGATTGACTCATAAATCCAACAAAACCCATAACTGACGCTGAAACAAAAGTTATGATTGCTAATACAGGTTTGAACACCAATAACATAGCAGGTTTTAATGAAACTGCTACAAAAGAAAAGTAAGAAAAGTATAGGGACGTTCCATGAAACGTCCCTACGAGTTACATTATTAAATTGCCCAGATTAGATTAACTATTAATCAATACCTTCAATCTTATCTTCCACTTCTTGATACAATTCCCGTAGTCTATCGAGGTTTTCTTCATCTGTTTCCCAGTAACCGCGACCATTGACTTCGAGTAAAGTACCGACAATCTTACGGAAAGAATTAGGGTTCATATCCATCAGACGTTGGCACATTTGGGGGTCATCAATGAAAGTAGTATTAACATCTTCATAGACCCAGTTATCGACTGCATCGGCTGTGGCTGACCAACCCATAGTGTTAACTAAACGCTTAGAAAGTTCACGAACACCTTCGTAACCGTGACTTAGCATACCTTCGTACCATTTAGGGTTAAGTAGCTTAGTACGAGCATCCAAACGGACAGTTTCGGACAGGGTGCGCACTTGAGCGTTAGCAGTAGTGGTGTCAGCGATATATGCAGTAGGTTTTCTACCGTCATCCCGCAGACTAGACACAATTTTGGTGGGGTCAGAATCGAAGTAATGAGATACGTCAGTCAGACTAATCTCAGATGAATCTAAGTTTTGGAAAGTAACGTCGGCTTTTTTCAAAGAAGATTCAAACAGACCACGACTTTCATCCATTACTCCTGGGTTATCGGAATTAAAAGCAAAAGATTTACGGTTAAGGTACATATCCTGTAGTTCTTTTTCCTCTTCCCAACTGCTGTTTTCTACTGCCAGGTTGATGTTAGAAGAATACGAACCCGAAGCGTTGGAGAAAATACGAGTCGCAGCTTGACGCACATTAATACCCATTTCGGCGGCTTGTTCTAAGGCGTGTTTGCGCACAAAGTTCATTTCGATAGGTTCATCGGCTTCGGCTGCCATTTTGACACCGCGATCTAAGAGGTTCATTTGGTTGATGAACAGGTCACGGAATACACCAGAACAGTTAACTACTACGTCAAGACGAGGACGACCTAATTCTTCTAAAGAAATCAGCTCTAATTTGTTAACTCGACCTAAAGCATCTGGGACAGGACGTACACCAATCATCCACATGATTTGGGCTAAAGACTCACCGTAGGTCTTAATGTTATCTGTTCCCCAAAGTACACAGGCGATACTTTCGGGATAGTTCCCACCGTTATCTAGCTTCTGGCGATCTATTAAACGATCTACGACAATTTTGGCTGATTTAACCGCAGCCAAAGTAGGAATAGACTGCGGATCTAAAGCGTGAATGTTTTTGCCAGTAGGCAGTACATTAGGATTACGAATCGGATCTCCACCTGGCCCAGGTAAGACATACTCTCCTTCTAAAGCTTGCAGCAAGCCACCAAGTTCGTTATCGGCACATATCTGTTCCAAACAGAACTCAAGGTATTCTACTAAGGGTTTGAGTGTTTCATTGTCAATTTTGTTGTAGCCATGTGCGCTCAAAGCTTCAAGCCAAGGCTCTTTTTTGCCAATGTTGAAGAAGTTAAGTTTAGACACCATTGATACTCTACCGTCTGCATCTATTTGTGCCTGAACTAAAGCCGATACCGCAGCCCGAGTTGCTTGGGTAATATCTTGGAACAATTGCACATCTTCTAATACACCGCGATCATTGTTGGCATAAACTTCATCAATATCCCTGTTGATGCTATTAGCAATAATCCGAGGCAGAGAAATAATGCCTTCTTCTTCACGATCAAGGTTAGAGATATTAACTAAAGTGGCGATCGCTTCTTCAGCAGTCGGCGGTTTACCAATGACGTGCAGACCACAGGGAAGTAAACGAGACTCAATTTCCATTAGCTTTTTATATACTAAGCCAATGATCGTATCTCGTTGATCCTGGGTCATCTCTTTGGCAGAATAATCAGGAAAAGCAATATCTTGGTCAAGATTGACGAGCCGCGCCTGATCCATTACGGTATCGACAATTTGAATACCCCGTCCGCTATCTTTGAGGCTTTGGTAAGAACCGATTAATTCGCCTAGTTCTTTTAAACCTTTATACAGTCCAGCGTTTTCGGCGGGGGGAGTTAGGTAAGAAATAGTTGCAGCGTAACTACGACGTTTGGCAATAGTCGCTTCAGAAGGGTTATTGGCTGCGTAGTAATAAATGTTGGGAATACTACCAATTAAGCTATCAGGATAACAGTCCCCTGACATACCCATTTGTTTTCCTGGCATAAATTCTAGTGAGCCATGAGTACCAAAGTGCAGTACGGCATCGGCTTGCCAGATTTGTTCTAAATAAGTGTAATAAGCAGCAAAACCATGATGCGGACTCGCTGAACGAGAGAACAATAAACGCATGGGGTCGCCTTCGTAACCAAAGGTAGGCTGTACGCCGATGAAGACATTGCCGAATTCCTTACCGTAAATTAACAGGTTTTGGCCGTCGCTATTGAGGTGTCCTGGAGGTGGCCCCCAGTTTTCTTCTAGCTTCACGGAATAGGGTGTCAGACGTTCGTACTGTTCTACCGACATGCGATAGGCAATATTGAGTTCGGGAGAAGCATACTGTGCTTGAGCATCATGAATTACCGCCTCCATTAATTCTTTGGGCGAGTCGGGCAAGTCTTGAATATCGTAGCCGTTATCTCTTAAGCCTTTCATGGCTTCGTAGATCGAGCCAAATACGTCTAGATAGGCCGCAGTACCGACATTTCCTTTGTCAGGAGGGAAGCTAAAGACAGTAATGGCTACTTTTTTGTCTAGCTTGGGCTTTTTACGTAAGCTACCCCACTTCATCGCTCGTCTGGCGATCGCTTCTACTCGATCCTGTAGGGCGATCGATCTACCCGTTGCACCATCTCTACCCGAGGCGATAATCGGCTCGATCGCGCCGTCTAGTTCGGGAATGGCAATTTGTAGTGCTACCTGGATCGGGTGTAGACCTAATTCACTTTCTTCCCATTCTTCAGTAGTTTGGAAAACCAAAGGCAAAGCTACCATGTAGGGACGATTGAGGCGTTTTAGAGTCTCTACTGCTTTGGGATGGTCTTGTCTGGCTGGGCCACCAACTAGGGCAAAACCTGTTAAGGAAACTACCACATCAACTATGGCTTGATTTTGATTTTCTTGCCAAAAATAAGCATCTACTGGTTTTGAAAAGTCTAATCCCCCCGCAAAAACGGGAATAACTCTAGCACCCATACATTCTAGCTCCTGCACCATCGCCACATAATGAGCATGATCTTGGGTAACTAGATGAGTACGTTGTAATACTAATCCAACACAGGGGGCTAGGGGATCTTTAAGCTCATCAGCAATATCGCCACGGCTGTTGAACCAATCGAGGTATTCTTGGAGATCCTCAAACATTTTAGCTGCCAGGGGATGCCAGATACCCATGTCAGGATAAACGATTGGTTCTGCATATTGAACCTCTTTATTTTGCTGATTTGGATAGACATATTTATCCGACAACATTAATAAAAAGTTTTCTAGGTTATCGGCATTACCACCCAGCCAATACTGAAAACTCAGCATAAAGTTGCGCGCATCCTGTGCCTTCTCTACGGGTAGATATTTTAAGACTTTGGGCAGAGTGCGCAATAGCTTGAGCATCGCATCCTGGAAAGAACTTCCCGACTTTTCTTTACGCTTACGCATAAATTGGGCGATCGCGCTTTTTGACTGACCCAACTGCGCCATCGAGAAGCTACCCATTTTGTTGAGACGCATTACTTCTGGCATCGAAGGAAAAACTACCGCTGCATTTAAACTATCGCGATGAGGTTGAACTGCCTCGACAACTTTTTGAGCTAGATCTTCGACAAAGATCAAAGAGGCAATAAAAATATTAGCTTGAGCAACATCGTTCTTGAAGTTACTATAGTTTTCTTCGTTTCTTAATTCTTCAATTAAATAGCCACTTAGTTCAATGGCTAAATGGGGATTATTACTATTAATCGATCTAGCTGCTTCAGTCAGGGTGCTTTGATACTGAGGCTCTAGCACGACATAGACCACCCTAAGTAGATCGCGTCCGTTAACGGTATCTGGCTTAACGTGACGAACCGTGGACTTAACCTGGGTGAACATATAATTAGACTCTCCTTTATGAATGGCGATTTGAACGGGTTATTCCAAGCAAGTTTCGCTCTTTACTTACTCAAACAATAAAATTATGTATGTAAAGTATTTTTATCAAAAAACGCTGCTTAAAATCCTGCTTAAGCCTGATTTGACACAATTCGATAACAATAACTAAACATTACGTAACAAACCTTAACCAAAATCGTAAGTAATTGCTTACATAACTTTGTTACATAAATTAACAATCAATTTTATTGACAGAAAGACTAAATTAATAGGTAAATCATTAATTTTGGTAATAGCGATCGCCATAAACGAAGTGAGAAGCTGATTTATATATATAAATAAAAACTTAAAAACTAATTTTGACTCAGATCTAATTTACCAAACCAAATAAAATGTAAAATGCGATCGCACAACAGAATACTCCCATCATAAAACCCGTGATAAAGAAAGAATCATTTCCTAATTGAGCTAAATCAATCAAATATCTGCGACGATAATTATATCTATTAGATGTTGAATGGTTAAAAAGACTGTAATTAGAATTATGATTAGTACTATTGCTTTTTTGCCCTTTGATCATCTTCGCAATTTTTTCTTGATTTAAAGCAATATTTTGTTTAATATCATTAATGCCACTAACAATCTTGGTAACATCATTATTTGACAATATTGCTATAGATTTAATCTGATTATATTCGCCGAATATTGGACCAAATTGATAAAAGCCTTTGGTCACTAAACGGATAATTTGTTCTATATCATTCGATCTTGTGTTGTTGAAAATTAAGCTTTTTGCTCCCGCTTCTAAGGCCAGACTTAATATCTGTCTATTATTTTGATTAGTTAGTAAGACAACGTTAGTATGGGGAAAACGGTGAGTAATAATCATGGAAGCTTCAATGCCATTCATCATAGGTAAATTGAGATCCATCAAAACCACATTTGGCTGATGTTTTTCTACTGATTTAATTGCTTCAATGCCATTGTCAGCCCAGGAAATCAAAGAAATATCTGGAACACGCTCGAAGTGTAAGGCCAGATTGTTAATCATAGGCTGCTGAGCATTTGCTACTACTAAGGTAATCATAATTAGCTAAACATTATTTGTCACAAACAAAATTTTGAGAGATTGAGGAATGTCTAAGAAATGTTCGAGAAATGTCTGAAAAATGTCTGAGAAATACATAAGCATTGAGTAGGTGACAAAGCTACTATTTAATAATAATAATAGTTATATAAGAATTAATTATATTCAATCTTAAGACTTATATTTTAGTTTAGATATTGATTAAACCAACTATTGATATTTAATGTTTAGCAAAACTACAATTCAATATTTATGATTATTTACTAACAACAATGGTTCGGACAAAATTTGAATAATTTCAAAGACTGAAAGCCTAGAGAATTCGCATTTATCATCAGCAAACTTAATTTAATCAAAGTTAGCTTTATAGCTAACTTGAGAAAAAAGCCAAATTTTGATAACTATTGTCCTGTAAGGCTTACAAGTTCGTTAATAAAACTGTCCGAACCATTGTAACAAAACTTTTTTCAGTAATTTTATTCATAAATCACGGTTATATTTCCCAATTAGAGCGGAAAATATCTAAACAAGTAATATTCAGTCAACGTTCGCTTGACTAGATTATGAATATTTATCTGAGATCAATTCAATGAATAAATCTAGATAGTTGTTAATTTTAAGCTGGCTGCGCAATCGAAAAGCATTTTAAAACTAGAGCTACCAAAATCGGGGAAACCAGAATTGAGTGGTTGGGGTATCCTACCTAACTAGCTAGTTCGGTTGTCGCTACAATTACAATTGAATTAATGAAGAACGCGAACAAAATTTTGTCTTATTGATGTAAATGGAAGATTACGCTCAGTAATGGCTGAATTAAATCAATATTACTAATCAATAAATCAAATTATCACAGCAAGTTTTTTATATTTCAGTTAAGCGAGAAGATAATATGCAACCAAACAATCCCCAAAAATTCACTGAAAAGGCTTGGCAAGCGATCGCCAATGTTCAAGATATCGCTAAGCAAAACCAACAGCAACAGGTAGAGACAGAACACCTATTCAAGTCTTTAATTGCTGAAGAAGGGTTAGCCAGCAGCATTTTCAACAAAGCTGATGTCAGCGTGCAGTTATTGCGCGATCGAGTTGATCGCTTTATTAGCAGTCAACCTAAAGTTAGCAATTCTAACGGCAGCGTCTTTTTAGGACGTAGCTTAGATAGTCTGTTAGATCGTGCCGAACAATATCGCACTGAATTTGGTGATGACTATATTTCCATTGAGCATCTCGTCTTAGGCTTTGCTCAAGATGAGCGTTTTGGACGTAAACTACTACAAGATGTTGGTTTAAACCAAAACAAACTTAAGGATATTATTAAACAGGTGCGTGGAAACCAAAAAGTAACCGATCAAAATCCTGAAGGGAAGTATCAAGCGCTGGAAAAATACGGTCGAGAATTAACTCAACTAGCCAGAGAAGGAAAACTAGATCCAGTAATTGGCCGAGACGAAGAAATCCGCCGTACTATTCAAATCTTATCCCGCCGTACCAAGAATAACCCCGTATTGATTGGTGAACCAGGGGTGGGTAAAACAGCGATTGTCGAAGGATTAGCGCAACGGATCATTAATCGAGATGTACCTGAATCTCTGCGCGATCGCACCTTAGTTGCCCTTGACATGGGTGCTTTGATTGCTGGTGCTAAGCTAAGAGGCGAGTTTGAAGAACGTCTTAAGGCTGTCTTAAAAGAAGTTACCGAATCCAAAGGTAATGTGATCTTGTTTGTTGATGAAATCCATACAGTTGTTGGTGCGGGTGCGGCACAGGGTTCGATGGACGCAGGAAACTTACTCAAGCCGATGTTAGCGCGAGGTGAACTACGCTGTATTGGCGCAACTACCCTAGATGAGTATCGCAAGTATATTGAAAAAGACGCAGCTTTAGAAAGGCGGTTTCAGTCAGTGCTAGTTGGTGAACCCAATGTAGTCGATACAATCTCGATTCTGCGGGGACTAAAAGAACGTTACGAAGCACACCATGGGGTGTCGATTACCGATACCGCCTTGGTTGCTGCTGCAACTTTGTCTAATCGCTATATAAGCGATCGCTTTTTACCCGATAAGGCGATCGATCTGGTGGACGAAGCAGCAGCTAAATTAAAAATGGAGATTACTTCTAAGCCTGAAGAGTTAGATGAAGTTGATCGCAAAATTCTTCAGTTGGAAATGGAAAGACTGTCTTTAGAAAAAGAAGACGATCCAATCTCAAAAGAAAGGTTAGAAAAGTTAGAAAAAGAACTGGCTAACCTTAAAGAAGAACAATCAGAAATAAACGCTCAATGGCAGTCGGAAAAAGAAGTAATCGAGCAAATTCGTACCCTAAAAGAAGAAATAAACGCAGTCAACCTGGAAATTGAACAGGCAGAACGAGCTTACGACCTTAATCGTGCTGCTGAACTGCGTCATGGTAAATTGCCCAAACTTCAAGAAGAAGTGATAGCAATTGAGCAAAAACTAGCCCAAAGGCAAACCACAGGTAAATCTTTGTTACGAGAAGAAGTCTTAGAGTCAGATATCGCCGAAATTATCGCCAAATGGACGGGGATTCCGCTCAGGAAACTGATTGAGTCGGAAAAATCTAAGCTGCTTAATTTAGAGTCAGAATTACACGAGCGAGTCATCGGACAAGAAGAAGCTGTAATCGCCGTAGCGGATTCAATTCAGCGATCGCGCGCTGGATTAGCAGATCCTCAGCGTCCCACCGCTAGCTTTATCTTTTTAGGCCCGACTGGAGTTGGTAAAACCGAACTTGCTAAGGCTTTGGCACAAAGTCTGTTTGATACCGAAGCAGCGATTGTCCGCATCGATATGTCAGAATATATGGAGAAACATTCCGTATCTCGTCTAGTTGGTGCGCCTCCAGGATATGTTGGTTACGACGAAGGAGGACAATTAACCGAAGCAATTCGTCGTCGTCCTTACTCAGTAATTTTGTTTGACGAAATTGAAAAAGCGCATCCTGATGTTTTCAACCTGATGCTGCAAGTTCTCGATGATGGCAGACTCACAGATTCTCAGGGTCGTACTGTAGACTTCACTAATACCATTATTATTATGACTAGTAATATTGGTTCGCAATACATTTTAGATGTCTCCGGTGATGATACCCAGTACGAAGAAATGCGATCGCGAGTCATGGCGGCAATGCGGGATAGCTTCCGTCCTGAATTCCTTAACCGTATTGACGAGATTATCATCTTCCATGCCTTAGTCAAAGAACAGTTACGCCAGATTGTTCAGTTACAGATTAGAGGTTTAGAACAACGTTTGTCAGATCAAAAACTGGCTTTGAAAATATCCGATGCTGCTTTAGACTATCTCGCTGATTTGGGTTACGACCCCGTATATGGTGCCAGACCATTAAAACGGGCGATCTCGCGATATTTAGAAACAGCGATCGCTAAATCGATTCTGCGGGGAGAATATCAAGGCGGCGATACCATTTTTGTTGATGTCGAAGGAGAAAGATTGGTGTTTAAAAAACTTTCCGCCGAAATGTTAACCAAGTAAATAAGTGGCAAGTTATTCAGGCAGATTAAAAGAGAACCTGCCTTTTTTTGTCTGTTTTTCAATCAACGGTAACTTTAGAGTAAACTTAAAATTGAGTGTTGCTGAATGTGTAATGTTTTGATCTTATGTCTATTAATATCAGTGATTTAAAAGCTAAAAGCTAATTTATTCTCAGGCAATTAAGTTTACATATAAATAACTGGCATTTAATTAGTTAATCGGCTAACCGTTAACAGCTAACATTAATATTTTCGGCAATATATGCCCGAGAATAAATGTATTATGTAGCACAAATTTATTTATTTACGATAACTAGACGAATTAAATTTTTGATAGTTAATATTTTAGTGAGGCATTGTAATACACCAGAAATAGAAGCTTATGTTAACGAGAAATTTACATATCTTTTGTTAAGCTGGCTCTACTCGGACAGGTAGGATAATTCTAACTAAATAATGCAAACTATTAAGCCAGCGTCAGGGAACAGAAGAGGAGTATATAATACTCAGAAATTTGGGCAAAAATTCCCGATTTACATTCCTACTTTGCTGATTTTGTCGGTGTTAGGTTTTTTGGCTGCGATCGCAATTTCTTGGCTGTTGGGCAACAGTCATGTTACAGAATTATTTGTCCAGCTACATTTAATTCAGTCAAATCCTCCTCAATGGTTGATGCCACCGCAATTGGGCAACGAGTATTATCTATTGATCCCGACGCTGGTTTTATTCTTGGTGGCGCAAGTGATCATGAAATTTTCCCCTGAACCTCAAGCTTGGTCACGGCGTTTAATCGGGGGGATCTTACTAGCTTTATTTGTGCGCTATTTTTTGTGGCGATCGCTGTGTACGCTCAACTTCTCCAATCCAGTAGACGGTATGTTCAGCGTCTCTTTGTTGGCTATGGAGTTACTGGCAATGGTGGGGAGTGCGTTCCAGATGTTGTTGATCATTACCGCTAAAAAGCGCGATCGCGAAGCCGACAAATACAGTGTTGCAGTCCGAGAAAATCGCTACAATCCAACCGTAGATATATTTATTCCTACCTATAACGAGCCTGACTTTATCGTTAAAAGAACTATTATTGGTTGTCAGGCGATCAACTATGACCGCAAACAAGTCTATGTACTCGACGACACTAGAAGACAAAGCATTAAACAGCTTGCTCAAGAATTAGGCTGCCACTACATTACTCGACCTGACAATTCTTATGCCAAAGCAGGTAACTTAAACAATGCTCTCAAACAAACTAATAGTGAATTAATCGTTGTCTTTGATGCCGATTTTGTCCCGACAACTAACTTTTTAGAACGTACCGTTGGTTTTTTCCAGCAAGAAAAAATCGCTTTAGTTCAAACTCCTCAAAGCTTTTATAATTCTGACCCTATTGCTCGTAATCTTGGCTTAGAAAAGGTCTTAACCGCTGAGGAAGAAGTTTTCTATCGTTATCTACAGCCGATTAAAGATGGTGCAGGTAGCGTGGTTTGTGCAGGAACTTCTTTTGTTGCCAGGCGTAGTGCGTTAAAAGAAATTGGTTATTTTGCTACGGATTCGGTAAGTGAAGATTATTTCACCGGCATTAGGTTATCGGCTAAAGGTTATGAACTGGCTTACATTGACGAAAAACTCAGTGCTGGTTTGGCAGCAGAAAGCATCGGCGCACATATCGACCAAAGATTGCGTTGGGCAAGAGGAACTCTACAGGCCTTTTTTATCAAATCTAATCCGTTGACTATCTCAGGTTTAGGTTTGCGGCAAAGACTAGGACACCTAGAAGGTTTACTGCACTGGTTTACCTGTTTGCCCCGGGTGTTTTTTCTCATTGTGCCTACAGTCTGTATTTTGGCGCAGTTAACTCCTGTGGTTGCCACGTTGCCCGAGATTATCTATATTTTTCTGCCTTATTACGCTTTACTACTGACGATATTTTCTTGGTTAAACAAGCGATCTCGCTCCATTTTGCTAAGTGACGTTTATGCCTTAATTCAGGCTATTCCTGTCTCAATTACGGTGATCGAAGTATTATTTAGTCCCTTTGGTCAAGGATTTAAAGTTACGCCTAAAGGATTAGCCCAAGATAAATTTAACTACAACTGGTCACTGGCTATACCGATGACGATTCTATTTGTGGCAACTTTAGCTAGCTTTAGCATTAGCATACTTAGCCTTCGCGAAACAGGTTTTAATTTAGGCTTGTATTGGAGTAGCTACAATTTGCTGACAATCACCGTAGCGATGATGACTTTATTGGATTTACCTAAGCCAAGCTTCTATGAGTGGTATGACCACAAAAAAGAAATTAATCTTTATAGCGACCGTGGCTGTTATCAGGGGATTACGCAAAAGATTTCGGAAGAAGGTATCGAAATCTTATTAGATCGGCAAGTTAATTTAGCTACCGATGTCATGTTAGAACTTATACCAGAAGTGTTGCTTCTCTCAGGCAAAATCACCCGCAGCTATGTTAAAGATGGTGATGTAAGAGCAGTGATCAAGTTTCAAAAGGTTAGTATCGAGCAACATCGAGAGCTAATTGAGATGTTATATTGTCGCCCTGGTCAATGGCAAAAACGTGATACTCCCAATGAACTCCAGTCTGCACTGATTTTATTCAAGCTTTTGCTCAGACCATTGATGTTCCTAAATGCTAAGAAGGTTAGGCAATTGAAACTACGGTATTAGGCTGATGTTTAGGCAATATATATTTGAAATTAAATTAGCTTAAATTTACTTACTATTTATCCCTGGCTAATGTTTATTAAGCTTTAAATTATCAAGCAATTTACCAGCCAAGATCGGGTTTATCTTACTTCTGTGAGAGGTCGATTATCATGTTTTTGAGATAGATTATTACGTTTAACCCTGCTATCTATACCGAGAATATGATCGACAAAATTGCCAAATTACCGACATGGCTCATTAGAGGTTTGATGTTACCCCTATTAGTATTAAACGGCTGGCTATTAATATTGGTGTGCGAATACTTCCAATCTCTGGTTACGATATTTCTGACCGCAACCTTGCTATCTTTTATTTTAGATTACCCTGTCCGCTTTATTGAGCAACGTAAAATTCCCAGAGCGATCGCCATATTAATTGTTCTCTTGATTGGTATCCTACTCCTGGGCATAATTGGCGTTACCGTCATTCCGATTTTACTTGACCAGCTCAATGGTTTGCTAGAACGTTTACCTAGTTATGTCGCCTCAGGTAGCGAACAGGCAAAAGTCTTTGAAGCTTGGGCGGATGAACGTAACTTTCCTGTCAGCATCAGCAGCTTAGTAGCGGATTCTCTAAGTCGCGTTTCTTATCAACTACAGCAATTAAGCGGTCAGATTTTGGGCAGTTTCTTTTCGGTAGTTGGCAGCCTATTGGATTTACTGTTAACCGTAGTCTTAACTTTTTATCTGTTGCTTCACGGTACTCAACTATGGCAAGATCTGTTCCAAATTTTTCCTGAAGATTCCCGAGAAAAAATTCGCGCGGCCCTCAAACGAACTTTCAACAACTATTTTGTGGGACAACTTACGGTTGCTTCAGTGATGGGGGTTTCCATGACAATTACTTTCTTAATTATTCAAGTCCCCTTTGGTTTATTATTTGGGTTAGTAGTGGGTATTATGGCATTATTTCCTTTTGGCGCAGCTTTGGGTATTAGCTTAGTTAGCTTCTTAATGGCGTTAAAAAGCATTTGGTTAGGCTTGAGAGTTTTAGCGATCGCCTTTGTCATTGAACAAATAGTCGAAAGCGTGATTGCGCCTCGCCTCTTGGGTGAGTTTACTGGCTTGAATCCTGTTTTAGTTTTAGTTTCTCTATTAGTTGGAGCGCAGTTAGGAGGCTTTTTGGGCTTAATTTTAGCTGTACCAATAGCTAGCTTTATTAACGCCTTGTTGACTCTGTTTAAATCCCAACCTAAGCATAATGAGATGCCCCAAAATGTTTAAATAATTCTCGTATTTGCTCCATTAAAATTATGATCGCCATTTATCCAGGTAGCTTCGATCCAATTACTTTAGGCCATATTGATATCATTGAAAGAGGAGCAAAACTATTTGATCGAGTTATTGTTGCCGTTCTTTCTAACACTAGTAAACAACCTTTATTTACTGTTGCCAAAAGAATTGAACAAATTACTGCATGCACTAAACATATTGCTAATGTAGAAGTTGATAGCTTTATTGGTTTAACTGTCGATTACGCCAAACTACACCATGGAGGAGTTTTGCTTAGAGGTTTAAGAGTCTTGTCTGATTTTGAAAAAGAATTACAAATGGCGCATACCAACAAAACTCTTAATCACGAAATTGAAACAGTGTTTCTAGCTACTACTAAAGAATACAGTTTTTTAAGTAGCAGTATTGTCAAAGAAATCGCTCAATTTGGAGGGTCAATTGATCATTTAGTTTCTGATAATGTAGCTCAAGATATGTATCTCAAATATCAAAAAAAATAGTATCTATGTACGACATAAGACGAAAAAAATAATTAGTTTTTCAATGTTAAAACACAGGTTGGCAATTATTAGTTATTTGAGTTAGAAATAAAATCAAAGAATTAAATATAATAATGTTGACATCAGATTATATTCAGAAAAATGCCACCTCAGCTAATACAGCAGAAGATTTAACTAGCAGCTCCCAGCCTAGTTTTAAGATTGAAATTGAGTTGAACAATTTAGAAGAACTAATCTCTAATAGTACTCGTATTCCCCTAACCGAATTATCGATTGTAGATCGCGATTGGTTACTGCATCAGCTAAATCAAATCAAAGAGAATTTGCCTGTAGATTTAGCTACAGCAATTGAAATTGCTAATTGTAGACAACAAATAATTTCCGAAGCTGAAGGTTATGCCTGTTTAATAGTTAAGTCGGCCGAAGAAAAAGCTAGTAAAATTTTGCAAGAGTCGGCTATTGTGCGCCAAGCCGAGTTAGATGGAGCAAAAATTAGATTAAAAACCGAACGAGAATGTGAGGAGTTAAAGCAAGCAACTTTAAGCGAAATAGAACAGTTGCGACGAGCTACGATCGCCGAGAGTTTAGCAATTCAGACGGGTGCAGACAATTATGCTGATCAGGTTTTAGGCGACATGGAACAAAGACTGCAACAAATGCTGGAGATTATTCAAAATGGTCGTCAGCAATTAGATTAATCATAGCTTGGCTAAAAATTACGCTCGGGACAACTCATCCTAAATCCTGTGTCAAATCTTTTTAAGGATTCTTAACTAAAAGTTAGTCTGAACAATACAACATGGGGAAATAAAGCTTATGTAGTCAAAATTATGCCTTTTACCCTGATTCAAGGAACTTTTAAACCAGATCCAGGTAGACCTGATGGCGATACAGTACGTTTTGCCCCAAACAATCCGATGTTGTTATATGTGTTAGAACGTCGAGGTAGGTTACCCAGAATTAATCAGAATAACGGAACTATATCTTTACGCTACGAAGGTATAGATGCAATTATTTATGTCTTAGCCTAAGCGAAAACCAACTTTAACAAACAATACTTTTGGTTAACTGCGCGATCGCAATATATGGTAATTCTTGTTGAGCGATCGCCCTTGGCTTAATTTAGGAAAACCGTAGATGTCCTATTTTTACCTGATTTCTTAACATCGGGATATAGCTCAACAATCCGAGCCATCCTAATCTATTTTTGTGTCTATCCAAATAATGCCATTGCTTGACTAACTCAATTCCTTGCCCCCAATCTTCAATCTCGCATAAATTTTTAATGCCCCATTTATACGATGCCTTAATTTCTAACTCGCCCGAATTTAACCTGCTATTTTGAGCTAAAAGCACGCCTAATGAATCAAAAATCATTTCCGAATTAGCAAAATGATTTCCAATATTCTGAATCAAATACTTTACTTCGGTTTCTGAAAAGAACATTAGCAACCCTTCGGCAATCAATAAAAGTTTTCCTGATGTTGTTGCTTTTACCCGCTTCATCCACTCTAAATCTAAGACAGAATGAGCATAATATTTGTATCTTTCATTTTCATCCATAAAATTCGCCCAAACTGGCTCAACTCGGGGCAAATCTATGCCAATCCACTGAATTAATCCATTATCCACGCGAAAAAATCTGGTACATAGACCTGCTCCTAGATTAACAACTGTAACCTGGTGATGTTGTTTGATGAAGTTGCTGACAAATTCATCAATAATTTCGGTTCTAATCGCAATCAAAGCTTGATTGATTGGAGAATCATGTTGAGAAAAATCATAATTGATGCGATCGACAATTTCAACAGATTTATAATCTTTAATAATTCCATCTTGTCTTTTGGTTTCCAGACTTCTTAAATAGGTAGTAACTAAAAGGGTTTGAGAAATTTCCTGCAATTCGTTAACATTTATTGAATTTTCCATTATTAAATTTTTATTTTGCGTTCAGCTTAAATCAGCAGACCTACTGACAGTTAATTAAGTTGCAGTTATTAAGATCTTTGAGCAAAAAATTAATTTAAATTATCTGTGATTAAAGTTTACGTCAGGGATGCTGATTGTAATGATCTTAACTACCCTGGCTTATATTAGAAAATTATTTGTTTTCTTCAGACTATTAGAGTACATTTGAAATTAAATTAATAGTATGAACAAAGTTACTATCTTCGTCAATTCCATCCTTTTAAAAACCTTCTAAAAACATTATGTGTTGATACTGCAATGATCAATGTTCTTATAGCTGATGATCAAAATTTTGTTCGCAAAACTTTAGAGTCTTATTTAGCACCCGAGTTAGACCTTAACATAATTGGTTTTGCTGAAAATGGCAAAGTAGCAATTGATCGAGTGGCAAATCTGAACCCAGACGTAGTTTTGATGGATATTGAAATGCCTATAATGGATGGTTTAGCTGCGACAAAAACTATTGCCGAAAAGTTTAAAGACACTAAAGTATTAATGCTAAGCATACACGACCGAGAGCAAGATATCGCCCTGGCTTTAAAGTTAGGCGCAAAAGGCTACTGGCTCAAAAACACCTCGGCACAAGAATTGGCTGATGCAATTCGCCATGTTCACAAAGGTTATTTTCAGTTAGCTTTAGAACTAGTAGAAAAGCACTTTGCTAAAACCACAATACCAAACTCAGTCTCAAAACAAGATTTGGAACTGAACTATAAACTAAATATGGTAGATACGGTTTTAGCTCAAATAGAACAAAAAATTGGCTCTCTTGAAGAATTAACGCCAAATAGTTTGAATGAAACTATAGAAAACATTGTTAAACAAGAAATGGCTGTTAAAAAAGAGCGCGATGCTAATCTGCAATTTAGGTTTGACCGACTCAAACATAAGTTTGATCGACTGGAGCAGAAAATGAATTTGACAATTAAAATTCAATTAATCTGTAGTTTAGTTATGATTTCTACTGTTTTATTGCTTAGCTATTTAGTTTTTATTAACTAATAAAATATCAAAGTCAGTGACGCGATCGCGATCACCAACAAAAAGCATTTGATAATTTACGGGAATGCGATCGCCAATTTACTGAATCATGGTTTGAGTCTGGCAATCGCTTAATTTGGTTTAAACGAAGATCGATCCATTACCTAGATCGCCCTTCGTTTAAATTAAAACTAGTTGTCTGAGGATTTTTAAAATATTGATAGGCAATGTGAGATGCTTTTTGAATAAATTCTTGAGCTTGAGGAGCATTATCTGGGCGTTTAACTAGTATAGAAGCTATGTAACGTTTCCCGTTTGGCAGATCAATAATGCCGACATCTCCTAAAACAGGCTTGATATCTCCTGTTTTATGGGCAATAATGGCATCTGATTCTAAACCTTCGGGCAGTAAAGTATTTCTGGCTATATTACGCATAATATACAAAAGCCGATCGCGCGATCGCAAAGAAATTAAGTCCCCATGGTCAAGTTTAACTAGTAGATTGCCTAAATCTTCTGGGGTAGTGGTGTTGGTTCCCGTTAAATCTGGCAAGGGGTTGCGCAATCTTGTTCCTTTCAAACCCATTTTGTCAAATCGCTGGTTTAATTGCTCCATTCCCCCTAAGCGTTTAATCAGCATATTAGTAGCAGTGTTGTCACTAATCGTCATCATTTTATCGGCAGTCTCTAAGGCAGAAAACTTCGTTCCTAGTTTCTCATACTGCATACTGCCAGAGCCTTCCCCAATGACATCTTCAGTAATGCTTAAGGGTTCTGATAGCTTAATTTTATCTTGATCTATATCCTGAAAAAATGTTACGAGAATGGGCAGTTTAATCGTGCTGGCAGCAGCAATTATTTCGGCTCCTTTGATACTGACAAAGCCTTTAGTATCTAAATCCACAATAAAAACCTCAGGCTCTAGATCAGGATATTGAGCTGCTAACTGCTCTAGATTAGATTTAAGAGTAATTAGTTCTTTGCCTAATGAGGCGATCGCAAATAAGTTATCTAATTTACTCTTAGTCTGGGAATCTTGTGCTACAGCGGGAGGAAGATTAAAATTGTCTGGAGCATTAGTTTGGAATGAGCCTGCTATCGAAACTAATGTCCCCAAAATTGTACTAAGTCCCACGGCAATTGTGATCACATAGACAGCTGAACGTAAAGCCAATCGAGATTTTTTGGCTGAGATCGGTTGATTTTTTTGCGGGTTAGAAGATTTAGCCAGAGCTTTTTTTGAGGCAATCAAGCTTTGTTTTAGTCGAGGATTACTGCTCACCATAGCTTTGGCCTGAGCTTTCTTCTGCTTCGGTTTAACTAAATTCTTAGCTACAGCAGAATCACTTTTAAAATTAAATAAGCTACTAAATAAGCTACGATTTTGATTGATTTGACGCTTCGGGCTAGCCTTAGCACCTTTGACTTTAGTAAGAGGATTTTTGCCTTTGCGATTCACTCTCAACTCCTGGAAAACAATTAAAAATTAACGAAGTCAGAGATGACTCTGGCTATAGATGACGGGGTTAAACAGGTTTGAAATAACTCCTCAACGCAACTACTTTGTGGCCCGATTGAGAAGGACACGCCGCCTGAGTTTACCCCAGGCGCGTGAGATGTCCGTGACAAAGCCAGATTCGCTCTAATTAGCGATTTCATCTCATACTAATCCATTCCAATGGTAAGCAAAAAAGATGCTAGCTGATATCGCTTAAAAATTCCGTATTCTAAGAAAACTTAAAACTTTATCTAGATATCCACATTCGTTGTTTAAGTTACTCACGGTCTAATTGGCGAACATAAACAGTATGTAGTGTTTCTCGGTTAAATTACACCGATAAAATTACTGATTTATCTAAGAAAATCGTGTATCAATACTGGTGTTGATCATGAATTAATTATTAGGTGAGCTTGATTGATTGCGTTTTGCCCAGCGAATTTGACGCAAAATGCCTCGTAGCATAGCTATCTCTTCTGTCTGTAAATTAGCCTTATTGTATAAGCGACGAAATTTTTCCATTTTGACCGCAGCAGTATGAGGATATAAATAACCAATTTCCAGTAGCATCGCCTCTAAATCTTGATAATAATTTTCTAATACTTCGATTGGCGCGTTAGTCGGCGTAGAAGCGATCGCTGCCTGGGGTTGGGGTACGATTAACGGTTGAGAACTACGGTCGATTTTTAGCCAGGCTTGATAGAGTTCATAGGCGCAAACAGCAACGGCTTGAGCCAGATTGAGCGAGGGGTAATCAGGATTTGACTCGATGCACACAAACCTTTGGGCAAACTTTAGTTCAGCGTTACTTAAACCTCGTTCTTCTGCACCAAAGATCAAAGCAGATTGAACATCAGGCTTTAGTAACCAACGCAGCGCTATGGAAGGAGATTCAAGCTTAATTGGGACACTGCGAGAGCGAACCGTAGTCGCGATCGCTTGATGACATCCAGCTAATGCAGCAGGTAAACTACTAGCAATTTGGGCATTGGCTAAAACATCCGCCGCGTGAACCGCCATCAGCCTGGCTGATTCGTCATGGCGATCGCATTGAGGATTGACCAGTACTAGTTTAGTTAATCCCATATTTTTCATAATTCTGGCGATCGAGCCTAGGTTCAACGCTCCCGCAGGTTCGACTAACACGATCCGAATATTTGCTAACAGATTTTGACTCATCTGTTTAAACTACACCTAATTTGAATTGGCTTCGTTCATCTTAAACTTTTCTTCTTCGCTGATTAAAGTTAAAGTTCATTCAAAAAGTACTTTATAATTAGCATTCTTGATGGCCTATGAGGAATAATGATGTTATGCTTTTGATCTTTTATCCCTAATCCCTAATTCTTGATCTTTTGAAAATGGCTCGACAGCGCAAGAAATCAGATCTGCCGACTAAAGTTTGCTTGGTATGCGATCGCCCCTTTACCTGGCGTAAAAAGTGGGAGAAATGCTGGGATGATGTTAAATACTGTTCGGATCGTTGTCGCCGTCGTAAGCAGTCTGTCGATCGCGAATCGGCAACAAAATAGTCTCAGACTAAAAGACCTAAAAATATTAATTAAGTAACCGTCAATAACATTATTATGTCTGTTAACCAAGTACAGCCCAAGTTAATCATTCACGGTGGCGCAGGAGGTCATATAAAAAGCGCAGCAGGAGAAGCTAAAGTTAGACAAGCACTTCATTCTGTGGTTGAAGAAGTTTATGATTTGCTCTCTTATGGCGGTAGTGCCGTCGATGCTGTAGTTATGGGATGTCAGCTACTAGAAAATCAGCCAACCTTTAATGCGGGTACGGGTTCAGTTTTACAGTCTGATGGTCAAATCCGCATGAGTGCTGCTTTGATGGATGGCTTCAGACAACGCTTTAGTGGCATAATTAATGTCTCTCGCGTTAGGCATCCGATTGAATTAGCCAAGTTTTTGCAGGGAGAAAGCGATCGCGTGATCTCAGATTGTGGTACTGGAGAATTACTAAGAGAACTACATGTCCCTGTATATGATCCGCTAATCGAAATTCGTCTCCAAGAATGGATCCAAGAACGAGATGAGAACTTTGATAAGGAGATGGCGGGAGTAGTTGCCGAACAGGCATTAATTCATGAACCCCGCAAAGGTACAATCGGCGTAGTAGCACTAGACTGTAACGGTAAAATTGCCGCAGGAACGTCTACGGGAGGCAAAGGTTTGGAAAGAATCGGTCGAGTTAGCGATTCAGCCATGCCTGCTGGTAATTATGCTGATGCCTCTGCTGGAGTAAGCTGTACGGGCATCGGCGAAGATATTATGGATGAATGTTTAGCTGCCAAAATTGTGATCCGCGTTACTGATGGCATGTCCCTAGGCGAGGCGATGCAAAAGTCGATGATTGAATCTCGTAGCCGTAAACGTGATTTAGGGGCAATTGCGATCGCTGCCGACGGCACTATTTCCTGGGGTAAAACTAGCGAGGTGATCTTAGCTGCCTATCATGATGGCCAAAAGATTGGTGATACGCTTAACTGGAATAATCAGGATTTAGTTGGTTGTCAATTAGGTAGTAAGTAATCAAAATTGGAAATTAAGTAATCAAAATTGGAAATTAAGCAGCAATAGGATACTTGCATAGTGCGACGATATGTAGCATATTAATCTTATTTATATCAAAAGAATCTCAAGCTGTTTTTAGTCAATGAATTTACTGCAAAAAATAAATCGCCTCAGCTTAACTATTGCTACATCAGCATTGTGTATAAGTTTAGCTAATTTAACTGCGATCGCCCAAATAGATATAAAAGTTAAATCGACCCAAAATACCGATCGCAAGACTCTTGATTCTATTGTTTCATTCTTCTTAAAAATAGCAAAAATTTCTCAATCAGAAGATGTGCAAGGCTATGAATCTATTGTTCATCCTGACTCTCCTAATAGAGAACAAATAATTGCTGCGATCGAATTTGTTTGGGAAATTTATGATTTAGATGTCAAGTTTAATAGTTTAGAAATTGTTGAGTTTTCTCAGACAGAAGCAAAAGTAAAAACCACTCAAATAACTAAGGAGGTTGGCGGTGCAGAATTTCAAGATAATATAGGTATTTCGATACAAACTATTAGAAAACATAACGATACGTGGAAAATGTTTGGTATGCCTGAAACTATAAGTGTTAAACCATTAGATTAATCCAGGACTTTGTTTAAGTTAGCCAAATTATGATTATCATTTAAATAAAAGTTTTAATAACGTAATACTGCTCCATCTTGCTGCATTTTACTAACTAATAATGGTGATAAATCACTTAAATTAACCTCTAAATCGACAAGAGATGCTTGGCTGAAATGAGGATGAGGGTTAGTCAGTTTCCAGCGAAAAGTGTGCAAAATTTCCCATTCTGCTGTCTGCTGGCTCGGATCATATTGTTTGACTCCCACTAAATTAGTGATAAACACGATCGCTTCTCCTGGTTGCAGGCGATAATCTGCGGGAGAGTCTTGAAAGACTAGTTCAAATTGACTTAGATTACTAGGATTTTGAAAGTGATGGCGTGGTTGACAGCGATCGCACTCTACTAAATCCCAGTAAAAAGGTAGCTCGTCTGCTGCATCATAATGGTATCCACCTTTGGGAGGATCGTTATATGGTGTATGTACCTGCTGCCCCAATTTATTGGTAATGCCATAAGGGTCTGTTTCGACATAGTTTACCCAATTAAAATGATCATATCCTAAACTTGAAGCTAGCTTATTCAGTTCAATGTTTTGACCTTGGCTATTTTTAGGCGTAAATTGAGTAATTATTCTTGAGCCGAGCAACTTATGGGTAATATCTTGAGCGTAGGCAAAGCTGGGATTTTTGCCCAAGAATTTATCACGATTGACTTGGGTATTATTGCCAGGTTCACTTACACTTACTTTGGTATTTAAAAACGGCGCAAATATGACGCAAATTGTACAAATACTCCAAGACAAATTTTTAAATTTCATGAAGGCTCATTAGTTGAAACTTGAGGAATACACCTATGTTATTACGCATTTTTACTTAGAGCATTATACTGAGCTTGAATTAATGGAATCTTGATACGAAGTGCTTAATGCTTAATATTTCCTTGATAAAAAACAACAAGAGCGTACTTTAGGTGATTAAAAATCGCAAAAATTAATGAACTTACGTAAAGTCAGGAGATTACTCCAAGAAACTTTTAAACAGTGGCAGGAAGACAAAGCATCTCGTATCGCAGCAGCCTTAGCCTATTACACGGTTTTTTCGATTTCACCCTTACTGGTAATTGCGATCGCTATTGCGGGGGCTTTTTTTGGGCAGCAAACAGCACAGGATCAAATTACCGATCAGCTTACCGATTTAGTCGGAGAAGATGGGGTTAAACCAATTTTGTTGGCACTAAATAATATTAGTCAGCCAGAAATTAGGGGGATAGCTTCCTTAATTAGTATTGCAGTTTTGCTCCTTGGTGCTTCGGGAATTTTTGCCCAACTGCAAGATGCTTTAAATACAGTTTGGAAAGTTAAACCACAGCCAGGGCGAGGTATTGGGATATTTATTCGCAAGCGGATCTCTTCTTTTTTAATGGTATTGGCGATCGGGTTTTTGTTAATTCTGTCTTTGGTACTTAGCGCTGTTGTCTCTGCCTTAAGTAAGTATCGAACTGACTTTCTCCCTGGTTCGGCAATTCTGTGGGAAAATTTGGATTTTGTTGTTTCTTTGGGCTTAATGACTTTTCTATTTTGCCTGATGTTCAAATATGTTCCCGATGCGAAGATCGCCTGGAAAGATGTTATAGTTGGCTCAGTAATTACCGCCCTGTTATTTTTATTCGGTAAATTCTTACTCGGTGTATACATTAGTAGAGGCAGTCTAGGCTCAGCCTATGGTGCTGCTGGCTCTTTAATTGTCTTCCTGGCTTGGGTATATTATTCAGCCCAAATTGTTTTATTAGGCGCAGAATTTACCCATGTTTATACGCGGATGTATGGTTCAAAAATACGGGCAAGAAGGCATTCTCAGATTGACTGAGTTGAAGGAGCGATCGCACTTGCTTGGGTATTCGTTAGCTAAATTGGCAAGGCGACTGGAGATTAATTAGCTGGCTCTGGTATTAAAGATTCGCTGGATTTTGCCCAATAGATGCCAATTGAAATTAAAACTAAAGCTATAGCGCTAGTAACGCTGATTGCTTCGGCAAATATAATCCAAGCTAGCAGGGCGGTAATTAATGGTTTTAACAGGGCAAATATGCCGACAAAACTAGCAGAAAACTGTTTGAGACTGTAGACAAGTAAACCCTGTCCCCAAGTCTGACAAATAACTGCCAAGGCAATTACAATTAACCAGCTTGACCAGGAAATTGGTAAGATTTGCGTATCTGTCAAGCAAACCACGGGCAAAACCATCAACGTACCGCAAGCACATCGCCAGAGTAGTACTCGGTTAGTAGTACAATCGCGATCGCGTAGGTAGCCGATAATCAAGATATTTGCTCCATGCAGGGCGGCAGAAAATAGAGCAATGCCATCACCAAGCAAATGAGCTGTACCCAACTGTAGATCATCCCAGCCAATTGTCATTCCGCCAATCGTTGCTAAGATCATGCCGAGAATAAATTGACGATTAAAGCTTTGTTTTAAAATTAACCATGCCCCCAAACTAATAAACAAAGGAGTAAGACTACGCAGTACAGTTGAACTAGCAACACTAGTTTGAGTCAAAGATATTGCCCACAAGACGGCAGAAGCAGTCGCACAAAGACTAGCTAGAATTAATAAACCTAGTGTGACATCAAAACTAGATTTTGATAAAGGAATTTGCTTGAATTTTGCGGGAGTTTTAGTGAGTTGCCAACAACCCGTAATCATCGTGGCTATCCAGAGCCGATTGAAGATAGTTGCAGTAGGGCTAAGTTCTATTTCGCTGAGTTTGGTTAATATAGGCGAGAAAGCCAAAGCAATGACGGCGATAGTTAAAATTCCTAAACTTACGACATCTTTAATCAGCTTGCTTTGAGATGAATGATTAATTTCATGAGAGGTTAAAAGAATATTTTTATTCAAGTTAATTTGAGGTTAATTAGATATTTAAGTTTGCTTAATTTGATCTTAACCATAGCATCTGAGAGTAGAGTATGATTACTGCCTCAACTAGCTTTGAACTCTGTATTCGAGCATCTGACTAATTCATGTCTGCTATAAATCAAAATCAACTCCGTAGCTTTTTACCCCGCTTCTATCGATTGGCTACCGTAAGCGTTTTATCTAATATGATGGTTCCTTTGGCTGGATTATGTGATACGGCTTTTTTGGGACATTTATCAGATTTAAAACAATTAGCTGGGGTGATTTTGGCAAGTATTTTGTTTGACTACCTTTATCGTATTCTGAAGTTTCTACGTAATAGTACTAATGCCATGACGGCACAAGCCGTAGGCCAAGATGATCGTGACGGGGTTTTGTTAGCAGGTTTACGCAGTAGCTTAATTGCCATAGCGATCGCTTTAGTGATTCTGCTGCTACAGTATCCAATTCAAAAGCTAGGATTTTTCATTTTATCTGGCACCCAAGATACCGAAATGGCTGGGGTAGCATACTTCAACGCTAGGATCTGGGGTGCTCCTGCGGTATTGCTGAACTTTGTGTTGATTGGCTGGTTTTTAGGCAGAGAAAAAAATGGCACAGTGCTGTTGATTTCCGCGGTCGCTAATGGCTCCAACGTCTTATTAGACTACCTGATGATCTTGCGCTGGGGTTGGGCAAGTATGGGGGCGGGTTTAGCTACCGCCCTTAGTCAATATTTGGCTTTATTGGTTGGCTTAATTGCGATCGCCATGACGATCAACTGGCAAGATTGTAAACAGTTATTACCACAAGTTTTAGAACCTCAGGCATTACAGAGTGCGGTAACTCTTAAGGCTAATATTTTAATTCGCTTTTTAACTTTAATTTCTGCTTACGCTATTTTTACTAATCTTAGTGCTGGGATTAGCACCGAGTTGCTCACCGAGAATGGACTATTGTTGCAAATCGCGCTGTTAAGTCAGTTTACTATTCAAGGAATTGGCATGACAACTCAAACTTTAATTGGTAATTTCCAAGGCAAGGGAGAACTCAATAAACTCATGCCACTGATGACAACAGCAATTATCAATAGCTTACCGATTGCTTTAATGTTTGCCCTGGCGTGCTTGCTGTTTCCGCAGACATTATTTGGCTTGCTCACCAGTCACCAAGAAATCAATCAGGAAATTACTCAATATACCGTGTGGTTGTTGCCTCTGTTGAGTCTGACTGCGATCGCCTTTATGCTAGAAGCCTATTTTATCGGTTTAAAAGCAGGTGCAGTCTTGCGTAATGCTTCGTTGATTGCTTTTTTTCTAGTTTTTCTGCCTGTAGTTACTTCTGCCTGGTATTTGGGTAGCGTCGATTTGTTGTGGCTTGCTCTCACTGTCTATATGTTTGCCTTGGTAATTTATCTTGGTTGGCAAATGTTAAAGATGCAGCGCAGTTTAAGCCAGCAAATCAGTACATCCCTAGAAACTGTGCCGTAATTAGCTTAGAGCCTAATTAAGCTGTCGCACCTGTGCGGCACTTTCTAACAAAATTTGCGGATTTGCTTGTTCTGGAGAAATGATATTGCCTAAACCAGTAGCTTCAATGGTAACTTCGGGATTAATCAGCATATTTCTGCCAGATACAGCGGTTGCTGCGTTTTTATCCCAAATATTTGCTAGCTTTTGGCGAATTTTGGCAAATTCTGCCATATTTTCAAAGTTGATCAAAGTGAAGTAGCGTTTAATTCCCTGGGTATTTACTTCCATGGCATAGACATCAAATTTAAGTTGAGGACTTTGGGGAAACTTAACTAAATTCCCTGAGAAGATTTTAGGCTGACCATTCCAGGCTGCGATCGCATCCATTACCTCTATGGGTTGTTCTACTGTAGTATCTAATTGAAGATGCAATGGTCTTTGAGGATCTTGTTGAATCTGATAGGTAAGTTTAACGATGTCTCCCCGATATAAATTCTGGCTATATTCTGTTGCCAAGACAAAAATAGGAACTATAGCATCCTGATATTCGATCACTAAGATTTTGCCTGCTGCGCCAATGGCGTGTACTTTACCGATGATGCTGGTTCGCTGCTTTAATTCTGCGGGGATATCTGGCTGTCTTTGGTAAGGGAGAAAACCTTCTGGCTGCGTCCAAGATTCTAAAACTTGAACCGAACTTAAGACAATGTGTTCTTGTGGACTAGGATTGGCGATTAACTCGCCCTGGATACAGACTAGATCGTGACGATTGAGTTGGTTTAACGCTGACTCGGTTTGCCGATCTTTGGCTATTAAAGAAAATTCTCGCTGACTAAAAAAATTACTTGGTTCACGCACCGCCATGACATACATCTGAGTTTCCCCTGCTGCACCATGAATTCTGCCAATCAATCCTGTATTAGTTAATTCCTGAGCTAAGCTTGCCATTGACAAGCCTTGATAGGCTTCGGGATTGTAGCTACAATTAGCTGAAGAACTGAGAACTTGAGGCACAATTACCGCAATTAGGGCAAAACAGATTAGCAGCGTGTATAAATGTTTTTTAGTCATCTACAATTTAAAAATGTGCCAAAAATTATTGTATATCAAGTGAACAATAGATTAGGACGTTAGTCATAAAACTAGCTAATAGCTTTTTAAGATATCTCCATTGATGAGAAATTTTGTGCTTCATGTTTCAATTCAGCAACGCCTAAAATTCCTTAAGCAATAATGATCGATACAGTAGCATAAACTCAGAAAATAAAGACTAACTCTAAGCTCCATGATTGAGTATCTTGACGAATAATTTCTATTTGTTTAATAAATTCACGAAAATAAAACCGTCTTTCTGTTTCCGATAGATCGAGCCAAAACTGTTGTAATGATACAGCAAGCGCGATCGCTGGTAAATTTCCTGGCGGTAGTTGAGCAATTTGATTTTCTAATTGAGCTATTTCACTGCGTAATTTATAGTTACGCAGATCAAAAGTCTCTCGATCCAAAATATTCTGTTGTAACAAGCTTGACAATTGGTTAAGAACGTCTTGTTTTTGGATAATTTCTTGCTTAAATTGATTTTTAATCGTGGAGTTATTGGCTAAATTTAACTGGGCTACTGCCACAGGAAGCTCAACACAAATTTTGGCAATAGTTTGATTCAAGACTTGAGTATAGGCGATCGCTTTGCACTTGGGTATTTTGGGACATTGGTGACAGCGTAAGTATAGATACTCGGTCTTCTTTTGGTGTTGCGTGACGCGAGTAATCTTCATCGTTAACTGGCATTGCTGACAGACAACCAATCCAGCTAGTGAACGAGGTGCGCTAGCTGTGCGGGCAGGAAGACGACGATTGCGACGTAAAAGACGATCTATCTGGGCTGCTTCTTCAGAATTGAGCATTGAGGCATGAGTATTAGAAATTATTTCGTTGTTTTTATACTTGAGATTGCCTCGGTATACGGGATTAATCAGCCAGCTACGCCCTGTTGAGGGAGAGATTTTTTTACCATAACGCTTTTCTAGATAGCGAACTGCACCCCGTAAAGAACCAAACAGCAAAAATCTCTCAAAAAAATCCTTGACGACTGGTGCAGTACTTTTGTCGATAATGTATTTATCTTGTCCTCGGCGATATCCGTAGGGTGCTTTACCTGGAGGAGGAAGTATTTTCAAGCGATTACGAGCATGCCCTTGTTTTAAGCGAATACGCTGTTGATATCCCTGTATATTGACTAAATTGCTCAAGTTGAGCTTAAGATTTTGCTCATTGAGTTGATTCCCTTGAGGTGAACTGTATGCTTGTTCTGTAGCGATAATTTTGACTCCTAGAGCTTCTAACTGCTCAAGGCGATCGCAAATAATTTTGACATCATCCCCTAATTCTTCTAGGCGACGAACTAATAAATAATCAAATTTTTCTGGTTGACAGTCTGCAATCAACTGTTTTAATTGTTGATGTTCGCCAAAGTCTTGATAAACGCGATCAATTTCTAATCCCCAGATATCTTGGCTTGGTGCAGACTCCAGAAGCGGATCGCTGTAAATATAGGCAACAATTTTCATTGATCGTTTATTTAATAAAATAGAAACGTATAATTCGTCTAGTTAAATCTTAAGAAGATCAAAGATATATTTGCGTAGCTAAAAGCTAAAAATCAGTAAATCTAAACGGAACTAATTCACATTAAGCGGATAAAATGAAATTAGCAATTATTGGCTGTGGATATGTAGGGAGTGCGGTATCCCGTTTATGGCACGAGGCTGGGTATGAGGTAACGGTAACCACAACTACCCCAGCTAAAAAATCAGAGTTACAGGCGATCGCATCAAAAGTAGTTATTTTAAACGGAAATGATTTAGAAAGTTTGCAACAGGCAATAGTAGATCAAGATGTGGTTGTTCTCAGCGTCGGGTCAAAGCAACGTACACCCCAAGCCTATCGCCAAGCCTATTTAGAAACGGCACAAAATGTCGTAACGGCAATTAGTACTACTCCAGGAATTAAGCAGCTTATATATACCAGCAGCTATGGCATTCTTAATTGTCAAAGCGGTGATCCTATCGATGAAACCGCTGCTGTTAATCCCAAAGATGAATTTGGCGAAATCCTCCATCAAACAGAGCAAGTATTGCTATCATTGGCTCAAACAGAGGTTCAAACCTGTATCCTCCGCTTGAGTGGAATTTATGGACCAGGAAGAGAATTGATTAAGATATTTAGCCGCGTAGCGGGAACAACCCGTCCAGGAACAGGAGAAGACTATACTAATTGGGTTCACGTCGAAGATATTGCGCGAGCGATCGACTTTGCGAGAGTAAAACAGTTGCAGGGGATTTACCATCTCAATAGCGATGAATTTTTGACTACCAAAGAATTTTTGCAAAGATTATTTGAGGCTCACAACTTACCGCCAGTTACTTGGGATCGTTCTCAACCGTCGACTCGCGCCTATAATATGAAGCTTTCTAACCAAAAGATCAAAAATGCTGGCTTTAAATTAGCTCATCCTAATATTGAGTTTGAGTGATCGATATTGGTTGATGATTAGCTGGTTAAATTTTGCTAAAGTGTGGCAATTACTGTTAAATCGTAAGCTTTATATTTAAACTAGGGGAGTTTACTAGGTTAAACTACTATCGATGCTTCTGCATCTAAAATTGACCAAACTTCTTGCACTAAAGTGTCCAATCCCTGACGAGTTACTGCCGAGACATGAAAGATCGGCATCGAGGTAAGCTGATGTAATTCAGAAGTAATTGAGGCTAAAATCTCGGAATCTACTGCATCTATTTTATTAAAGGCAATAATTTGTGGTCGTTCGGGTAAGCCATGTCCATAGGCTTCTAGTTCTTGCTGAATAGTTTGATAATCTGCTATGGGGTTGTCTACTGTAGCGTCGATCAAATGTAGCAGTATGCGGGTTCGTTCAATATGACGTAAGAAGTCATGACCCAAACCAATACCTTCAGAAGCACCTGAAATCAATCCAGGAATATCAGCAAACACCGTACCGTCTCCCGTCGGTTTACGTACCACGCCTAAATTAGGAACTAGAGTGGTAAAAGGGTAGTCAGCGACTTTTGGTTTAGCCGAAGATAAAGCAGAAATCAGAGTAGATTTCCCGGCATTGGGCAAGCCGATAATTCCGACTTCGGCAATCAGCTTTAATTCAAGGCGTAAGCGTCTAATTTCTCCTTCTAACCCAGGTAAAGCGTGTTCTGGAGCGCGATTACGATTACTCAAAAAATGTTTGTTTCCGAGGCCGCCTTTGCCACCTGCGGCAACACAAAGAGTTTCACCGTCAATAGTCAAGTCGCCAATATACTCTCCCGTATCGGCATCAGTAATCAGAGTACCACAAGGAACTTCAATCAGGCGATCGCTTCCCTTGGCCCCCGTACAGTTATTCGGGCCTCCTTTTTTGCCATCTTCCGCTTTGAAAATTCTGGCATAGCGAAAATCTAGTAAAGTTTGCAGCCGATTTGAAGCTACGAAGATTACTGACCCGCCCCAGCCACCATTGCCCCCAGCAGGCCCCCCAGCAGGGACGTATTTTTCGCGACGAAATGCCACCATCCCATCGCCTCCTTTTCCTGCTATTACCTCTACTTCTGCTAAATCGATAAACTGCATTGATAAATTTTTAATGTTTAGCTAATGTGTGTTGCTTCAATCAAACTTTGTCTAGCTGATTACCTTGGGTTTTGATACTTGCTCACCTAAGCTAATAGCTACAAAGCAGATCAATCAGATTGCTGTACGTATTTTGTTACATCTTCACCACATTCATCGGCTAGATATGAAAGTGAACGAAAGCGCAACATTGTAAACTGCTCATATAGAGGATTTAACTTGCAAAGAGGAGGAATATGAGCAACTTTGCGTCCAAATAGGTTAATATCGCGCTCAAAAGGACACTGTGGCGGAATCACTTTACAGACAAATTTAGCCAAACGGGGATCTTTTATTTCCATATCTTCCAGCCAATCTTTAACTGGATGGAGTACATCAATACATGGTTTTGATTTTTCGGCTGGTGGGGTCAAAGCAGCAGCACCCGTAGCTTCCGTTTGGAGTTCTGGTTTGTATAAGCTGTTTTCTAAAGATTTGAGGGCTTCAACCTCAATATTTAGCGCATGGCTAAACTGATAAAGTAACTCATATTCAGGTGTGGAGTAAACTCCATCGGCAACTGCAACTAGTACCGCAGTGCGGAGGAAGTTTTCCGCTGTTTCAGGTTCTTTACCTAAATTTTCAGCAAGTTCTTGGGGCGTAATTGTTTCCAGGCGGTTAGCATCATCTAGGTTAGCCAAATCTTGAGTGAGTTGACCAATTAATTCTTTTTCTTCAGGGTCGTAATGTCCGTCTGCTAGGGCAATAGTATATAAACCTCTAAGCCAAGCCACAATTTGACGATCGCTATAAGCAGATGTAGTAATACTAGTCATCAGAATTTATTAATTGAGAATAAACTGGTAATTTTAAATATACGAGGCAACTAGGTTGATCAGATCTACACAAAACAAAATCTGATGCCATATAAATCATAGCGAAAACTACGCCCAAAACTCGCTAAAATTAAAATGGCTTTGGATTGTAGGTTATTTAGCTGTAAGTTTAAAGCCAGCCTTAAACTGGATGATTAAATATTTAATTAGATTATTATTCAAGAAATTAGATTAGAGGCAACAGAAGCAGGCGATCGCCTAGACCTTTGGCTATCGAACAACCTAACTAATATTTCTCGTTCTCGGATTCAAAAATTAATTGAGAATGGCAATGTTTGGTTAAATAGTCGGGTGTGTAGCAGCAAGAAAGCAAAAATTGCGACTGGAGATTGGATTCGCGTCGTTATTCCCGAACCAGAACCGCTCAATTTAACGCCTGAAAATATTTCTTTAGAGATTCTTTATGAAGACGAACATCTAATTATTGTTAACAAACCTGCGGGTATGGTGGTGCATCCTGCGCCTGGACACTACCAGGGAACGCTGGTTCATGCCTTATTGTATCACTGCGACACTTTAGCTGGAATTGGCGGGGTAGAACGACCAGGAATTGTCCATCGGATCGATAAAGATACTACGGGGGCGATTGTGGTAGCCAAAAGCGATCGCGCTCATCAAAACTTACAGGCACAAATTAAGGCCAAAACTGCTAGAAGAGAATATTGGGGGATCATCTACGGTTCTTTTGCCAGCGAAACGGGAAAAATTGACTTACCGATTGGTCGTCACCGAGGCGATCGCCAAAAGATGGCGGTGATTCCTGTAGAGCAAGGCGGCAGGGAAGCTGTTACCCACTGGAAAACTTTGGAACGAATTGGTAACTATAGCTTAAGCCAATTTCTCTTAGAAACAGGACGGACTCATCAAATTAGAGTTCATTGCGCTTATCTAGGACATCCCTTATTAGGAGACACTACCTACGGTTCACATCGCTCTTTAAAAGTTAATTTATCGGGTCAAGCTCTTCATGCCAGACAACTATCTTTGTTACATCCAGTCTCAGGTGAAATGATTACGGCGATCGCCCCTTTACCCGCAGAATTTACCAAACTCTTGCAAGTTTTGCGTAACCGAAATTAATTCTTGGCGACACTCATGGTTTAACCTGGAGGATACTCGGCTAACATTGACTCAACTGCTTTAACAGTTAGAGGTTTGGAAAATAAAAAACCTTGTCCGAATTCACACCCTAAGATTTTTAACTGATCGAGTTGTTGAGCTGTTTCTACTCCCTCAGAAATGGTATCCATCCCCAGGGTTTTTGCCAGAGTAATAATCAAGCGAACAATTTCAAAATTCTCTGAATCAAAGTTCATTTGTTCAATAAAAGAGCGGTCAATTTTTAAATTATCAATGGGAAAACGGCGTAAATAACTCAAAGAAGAATAACCCGTCCCAAAATCATCAATGCTTAGCTTAATGTTTCTATTTCTAATTTGCTGTAGAGTGTTTTGAATATTGCCTTCGGGTTCAATTAAAGCACTTTCAGTAATTTCTAACCTCAAAGAACTACCGTCTAACCCAGTTTCTAAGAGGATTTGATCTAACATCTTAATAAACTCAGGCTGTTGTAGCTGTTGACTAGCTAAATTAATACTCATCTTCAAGGAGTTCATTTGAGCTATGGAACTAAATTGTTGTCGCCAGGTTTGTAATTGTTGACAAGCTTCTTTTAGTAACCATTCACCAATGCTCAAAATCAAGCCTGTGTCTTCGGCAATGGGAATAAATTCGACAGGAGAAATAAAACCTCTTTCAGGATGTTGCCAACGAATTAGGGCTTCAAACCCAACCAAGCTATTAGGATCTAAAGACATAATTGGTTGGTAGTGCATCACCAACTCATTACGTTCAAGAGCCAGACGCAAATTGTTTTCTAATTCAACTAACCTGAGGGTTTCATCATACATAGTCTGGTCAAAGATGGTATAGCGTGCTTTTCCATTGTCTTTGGCACGATACATGGCAATATCAGCATCTCGCATTAAATCAGCGGCATTGTGATATTCGATTGAGCTAAACACAATACCAATACTGGCGCTGGTAAAAATACTTTGACCCTTTAGTTTAAACGGTGAGCGCAATTTTTGTTGAATGCGATCGCCAATTAAAGTTGCATCCTGAAGCTGTTTGATGTCATCTAACAAAATGACAAATTCGTCGCCTCCTAAGCGAGCCACAATATCGTTTTCCCTGACACATCCTTGGAGTAAGTTGGATACGGCAATTAGTAATTGATCCCCAATTAAATGTCCCAGACTATCGTTGATAATTTTAAAGCGATCGAGGTCGATAAATAATAATGCATACATGTAGCCAGGATTACGTCTGGCATGGGCGATGGTAAATTCAATTCTTTCCATCAATAAAGCGCGATTCGGTAATCTTGTTAAGCTATCGTGCAGTGCATCATGGATTAACTGCTGTTGTACTCGCTGACGTTCGTTAATTTCTTGACGCAGTTTTTGAACCGCAGTTTTTAATTCAATAGTACGTTGATAAACTTTTTTTTCGAGATTCTGATTTAATTCATTGATCTTCGCATTGGCTAATTGCAGAGCAATTTGATTTTTAACCCGAACTAAAACTTCTTTAACTTGAATCGGCTTACTAATATAATCTACTCCACCCGCTTCAAAAGCTTTAACTTTATCTAAAACATCATCTAATGCACTGAGAAAAATTACTGGGATATCGCGGGTTTGTTTATTAGCTTTTAACTTTTGACAGACTTGATAACCGTCAAGATCGGGCATTTTAATATCTAATAAAATTAGATCGGGCAGAATGGTACTTGCCCCACGTATTGCTGTGAAACCATTTTTGGCACAGCGAACCTGATACCCTTGTTTGCTGAGAGTAGTCGCTAAAATTTGTAAATTATCAGCAACATCATCAACTACTAAAATACTAATTGCCTTGTCTGAAATAGAAGTCGTCATTTTTCCTATTGGGGTGAAGATGGATAATCTTGATCAAGTGAACAGCAGCCTGACCTTGCCAAAGAATTATCCGTATGGAAGACAGGATCATGTTTACTGGTTAACTATTTTCGCTTTTTCTAACTAAATTAAGAATTTTATCGAAATCAAAATTGTTAACTTGCTTTTGCAGGGCATTTTTCAAATCAGTATGTTCTGAGGGAATTTCTTCTAATAGTTGAATTAGTAAATCTCGATCTAACACGATCGCTGCCTGTTCTACTTGATTTAACCATCGCTCGGACATGACATTTAATGTATCTGCCGTCAATTTGAAGTTACTAGGAGTCAAAGGACTAATCGATTCGTAGACATATCGTATCCCTAAGTGTTGAGCAATTTTGTCAAAAATAACGTTTTCTGAGAAGGGTTTACCGACAAAATCATCACATCCTGCTGCTTTAAATAATAGTTTTTCTTCTTCTAGGGTACTAGCACTCAGTGCTACAATCGGCGTGTATAAATGAGGATAAGACCTAATTCGTTCTGTTGCCTCATAACCGTTCATCACAGGCATTCTTAAATCCATCCAAATCATATGAGGTTGCCACTGCAACCATATATCTACTGCTTCCTTACCATTAACTGCCTCTTTAACTTTAAAACCTACTGGTTCTAATAGCAGCGACATAATCTTACGATTGGTTTTAGAGTCATCGACAATCAAAATTCGATATTCAATCTGGTCTGATTCTAAACGGATAATCCTTCTCAGGTTAGACTGAACCTGCAATTTTTGAGCGACAATGCTTTGTGTCTGAATCTTTAGATTAAAGATTATGCCTTGTCCTGAATTGCTTTTATTGCTGACGGTAATGTCTCCTCCCATTAATTGAGCAAGCCGACGGCTAATTGGTAGATTTAAGGAACTACCTGTAGCAGATTGCGACTGTTGTTCTTGTCGTACTCTAACCGCAGGATTAAATAGGGTAGCTAATTCTGTAGCCTTGACTTGAAGATTAGCATTTTCTACCTCAAAATAAACATTAAGGTTTTTGGAAGAGCTTTGCTGGCTCGTCACAGCATTCGTTTCAGGGATATTGTCGCAGGCAGCTCGCAAGATTACTGTTGCCGTTGGCGTGGACTTAAAGCAATAATCGATTAAATTTCGCAGAATCTGGCGTAGTCTGCGTTCATCAATACAAATATATTGGGGTAAATTTTCTCTAATTAGAGAAAATTTACCACCCCGATCACAAGCCTGGAGCTTGAGGTTTTGTTCTATAGTGTCTAACCAAGCATAAAAATCAACGTTATTGCGTTCTAAAGTCAGTCGGTTCGTTTCAATTTTAGCCAGATCGACTACGTCATTAATAATTGCTAATAAACGTTCGCCACTACGATTGATAATGGCAATATTTTCTCGGCTTGTCGGGGTAATCGATAATTCTTGCTCCATAATTTGCACAAACCCTAAGATAGCATTCAAGGGCGATCGCAATTCATGGCTCATATCTGCCAATAATTCATATGGTTCATCATGAACTGTTTGATTGATTGGAGCGATCAATAAATCATCCTGTCGCAGCGGCAGGTTTAAGTTGAGGTTTTCTTCAGACTCAGTCTCTGGTGTAGGTGAGTTATGTCCTTCTAAAGCGGGATACGCACGGTTTAATAATGAAGACGACACTTCATCGTTATGCAGATCGCTGAATCCAATCTGCTGATTATCGGGCAGCTCATTCATCGATGTCAATTGATTGGATTGAGATTTAATTAATCTAGTTATCCAGATGCAGGTTAATATCCCTAAAAAAGCGGTTGACGACAGATAAATTAAATATTTTCGTCTCAGATTGCTTTGTTGTACTGATTCGTCAAGCATTAATTCTGTTTGAGGAATCATTACGACTACTAGCCCATTTAAACCTAATGCTTCGCTTTGCCAGGGAGTTACTTGTCCGAAAAGAAAATGCTGTCTAATCTTGAAACTAAATTGTTGAGCATTATTTATATTATCCAATGATTCAAATTTCTGTCGCAGATAGATTAAAACATCTTGAATAGCAAAAGATGATCTGTTGTCTATTTGTTCTAAGTTGCTAGCAATAATTAAACCATCTTCATTGATGACAACAACTTTGGCTGAAAAATCTAGATCTATCTGGGTTAAGTATCGGTTAAGTATCTCAGACAAAAGTTGATTTGGTTCACGATCAGAACTGATATTTTGTATTTCTGCTGCATTATCCAAATAAAAAAGCAGCCGATCACTTATATTCTCTGTATGATTACCAACGTTATCACTAATATTTTTATAGTTTTGTTGAGTCGAAAAATATTGTGTCAACCAATCAATGGCTAAGGGATTGGCGATAATTGGCATTAAAATTATCAGGTACAATGATATATTTTTAATTCCCAAACGTGGCTTGTGTATGCCCTTAATTAGCTTTTTAATTTGGTTCTTGAGCTTCATAAATACTTCAACAAACTAAATAGTAGATCCTAAAACGCGGGTAATTAATCTTGATTAAACGCTAAAGCTGAAGTTTAAGAGATTCTATTTTCTATTTAATTAATTTTGAGCGAAAAATTGGGTAGCATCATGATGAATGATGCTTAAGCTTAGATGATTTTCTATTGTAGCGGTTATAACTAGTTAATGATGCCTCTATGGATATAGCACAAAGCAAATAAGAAGATTGAGGATGAGACTTTTGGCGCAATTGCCAATTAATTGGAAATTAAATAGACAAGATAGAATTTAGTTTTTGCTGCAACTAACAACCAAAAAGAGAGAAGTTACAGATTAACAACATAATTTTTACCAAACTATGAAGCCAATTCATAACTTTCCCTCTTAGATACGGTCAAGTTAATTTACCAAGCTACTAACTGCCAAGATTCAACTGGGAACTAAGTTACTTAACGATAAGGAACTTTACTCAGGTAGTCAACATTGGTCGCTGAAGTCGTGCTAGGAGCATTCGCTCTATTGGGTAAGCTACGAGCCATATCCAAATATAAAGCGGGACTTCCTGCTTTGGGTTGCTTTTCTTGAGGAGTATAACGACGTACCTCAGTTTGCCAAATAATTTGCGGGAAGCCCAAAATAGAACGATAGTATTCGTCATAGCGAGGAGACTTGATATTAAAAGGGCGCTCTCCTATTTGGCGACCAGCAAGTACTCGACGGCGTTGATAAGGCACAATATCGTAACCGAAGTTTTCTATGTATTCGTCACTATCTAGCAGTGCGTCAATAAATCCTTCTCTGCCTTTAGTGCCTATTTTAATTGACCAAGCAATTTTCTCTCTTTCGTTATAAGGATCGCGTCCTAAAGCTCTTTGGATGACCTGTTCGACGAAACGATAGTTGCTATTTTTTTCATAAAAGCTGTTTCTAAAAGTTTCTGACAGCAAAAGTCCACGAATAAAATCACGAACGGTAATTTGACGGTTACGTAATTGAGATTCTAGGAAAATTTCGCGATCGCAACGAAAAGCATAGAAAAAGATTTGACGATATGCTGCATCGATCAGTTCGTTCATCTCAGTCAGAGAAAACGCGCTCTCTGCTGAATAGATTCTGGGTTGGTCATCAGTCCCAACTTCGTATCCTGCGACACGAGGATTTTGGGAACTAGGCTTATATTCTAGTAAGGGAATAGACAAGTCAAAACCTCCGTCTATTGTAAGTTATGTTAAAAATCTTAGTCCCAATCATACGGTAGATAGGGGCTACAAACGAACAACGGTAACAAAATATTACAGAGTAATTAGTCAACGGTATCCCAGCTTTTTAAAGCGGAGTACTGTTCACCATCCTGAAATCGCAAATGCTTTAGCGTCGGTATCTGCTGTGGTTGGTTCTGGTTCGGTTGCTTCGCTCACACGAGATTCGGCGCAAAAGGTAGCGGTATTAAATCCGCCGAATCTTTTAACGGTACTACTTCTTAAGCGTAAATCAGGACTAACGAACCAAAAGCGTTCCATGATACTCATGGTTTCATATTCAGTAATTAAGACTAGTCCATCTTCTCGGTCCAGGTGATATTCTCCCGCTACAGGAACAATCTCTGCATAGCCTCTTTCTCTAAGTAGTTTACCTTTGCGGGGATTTTCCGAGTCAGGAATTAAAGCAAATACAGTTGTTCCTTTGTGATCCTCATTTTCTTTGTCCCATGCCATTGATCCATCCCAGCTAACAAATGCACCGCCGATCGCTTTTTGAGGTTCGACATCATGCATTTGGCAGATTGCAGCTATTTTTTCATCCCCAGCATCGAGAAATTCAACGTTGATCTCGGAGTTTCCGCTTTCTGCTCTTCTAAAGGGTAAATGATGCGTAGTGCGTTGCGATCGCCATTTTCCTGCACTCTGTTGAAAAAATTCTTTTGCGTCTTTGATTGAATTCATCGTCATCTAAATTTTATTGATCACCTTAATTACTACTATATCGGTAATCTGTGGCTATCTCTGCATAGCTGATTTATATTTTATTTCCGCATCAAAATACACCAAAATTACGACTCTTCTATAAGTATTTTATAACTTTTTGTTGCTTTAATTAATTAATACTTGACATCGTAGACTTTTTATAGTGTCGGTGTTAGATTAATTGCAAATTAACACTTAGTCAGGTAAAAAATTACATTTTCAGAGGCTGAGTAATTATTAGATTAAGGAGTGGTGCCAATGAATCTATCAAGCCAATTAAGCATGGAACAGCAGTTCAAGTTAAAAGTATTACAAGAACAAGTACAAAGCTTAAGCAAGGAACAAGCTCAAGAATATTTATTAGAAATGTTTCGCCAAATGATGGTTAAAGATAACTTAGTCAAACATCTGCTCAAAAACGCCTAAGATTCCAGTTATCAATGTAATGAGCTTAGTTATATATAGTGCGAAGTTATTGATCTCAAACACAGCGGTTATTGAAGCAGAATAACCTGTTGATGATTGAAAGATTCTAGTACTTGGGAACGTCGTGAATCAAATTTACTTTAATGCTTCGCACTTACAGTAATTGAGCTATAATTTGGAGCTTAAAGTGAAGAGTTAAAAGCTTACCAGCAAGATCATCATTGAATGATCTTGATAATTAATCGACCAAAGTCATATTTTGATCCTGAAATTCGCTACATAATATTCAGTAAAGAATTGTTGATAATTCGCAACTATAATTAGCAATAGCTTACAAAAGCTAGAGCAATTGTTAAAGAATAATTCATTTATCAGTTTAGTAGCAATAATTTAGAAACATTACCTTTTAAAATAGGTAGAGTAGTAAGTAATTGTACTAGGTGGTATTGATGGAAGCTGAGCAACTTAGTCATGAAGCACTGTTGTCAACGCGAGAGTTAGAAATTGTTGAGCTGGTAGTAACTGGCTTGAGCAATCATAAAATTGCTCATCAACTAGAGATCAGTAAAAGAACTGTTGATAATCACATCAGCAATATTTTAAAAAAAACTGGCACAATCAACCGCGTTGAATTAGTTCGCTGGTCTTTGCAATGGGGTAAAGTTTGTTTGGATAATGTTAACTGCTGTTATTTACCAAATAGCAGTCAGACCGTAAATCACAATGAAGTGCTGCCTTAAATCGCATTGTGTTAAGTTAATTCTGATGGCGATCGCGTTTGGTTTAGCTAGTTGTCAGACTTCTAGATATATCACGCCACCGACTCAAACTATTAACGCCACGTTAAATTCTACCGCAGCCGAAGCAGACGCGAATTTTTCCCATGATGGCCGTTATCTAATCTATACTAGCGATCGCCGATCTAAGCGTAGCGTATATCTCTACGATTTGCAGCTTCGGCGATTAATTGCTCTTCCTGGATTAAATCAACCAGGCAGCATGCAGTCTCAGGCAGATATCAGTGCTGATGGACGCTATATTGTCTATCTATCGGAGCAATTGGGTAAGTCCGATATTTTTTTATATGACCGCTTGACGGCAAAAAGCCAAAACCTGACTAGAGATTTTATCGGCGAAGTTCAACGACCGAGTATTAGCGGGAATGGTCGCTTTGTGTCCTTTGAAGGCGATCGCTCAGGGCAATGGGATATTGAAATTTATGACCGAGGTTTAGGCATCGATCTCTCTACGCCCCAAAATTTGCTTAATCCTCAAGAACCATAAATTTGATTTGTAGAAAGAATATAGACCAAATAGCTGTTTAATTAGATTTATTTTTAGCCCAGCAACTTGAAAAAAAATTTAACTTTATTGTCTGATCAGCCAAAAATTTGACCTAGAAAAGATTGACTATTTTTTATTTGACACTATTGATTGTGCATCGATTAATTTAATTAGTAAAAATTAGAATCAAATTCAGTTTCTTTGGTATGCTAGATTTAATTTCTACGCCAAACTTCAGATAGGTAGATGATTTAGTTTCAACACCACATAACATTAGCCAGCTAAATTTTTCAGTAACATATTATTCAAAATAACTAGCCAAAAATATCATGGGAATTGATGAGTCGATTTGATATTTAAGCTGGTTAACCAATGAACAGAAAAAATGTGCTTTTAAGAATTATTGTGTTGTAAACTAGGCTGGCGACTAAAATTCCTGTATGATTTTTTTCTTGAGTCGCTAAGATGCAGCTATTTGAAACAAATCCAGTAAATCAAGAGCAGAAAAGTAATGCCATCGCTAAATAATCCGCGTCGGACAAAAATTGTTGCTACAGTAGGGCCAGCTACACTTAAACCCGAGATTCTACGCCAATTGATTGAGGCAGGAGCAACTACCTTGAGGATCAATTTTTCCCATGGTACACAACAAGACCATCAAAAGGCAATTCGTTTGATCAGACAGACTGCTTTTGAATTAGATCAGCCAGTGGGCATTTTACAGGATTTACAAGGACCAAAAATTCGCTTGGGTAAGTTTGCCGAAGGAAAAATTAAGCTCGCCAAAGGCGATGCTTATATTCTTACTAGTCGCCAAGTTGAATGTAACCAAGACATCGGTTATATCAGCTACACTAAGCTGGCTCAGGAAGTGCCAGAAGAAGCCACGATCTTGCTAGATGATGGCAAGGTAGAAATGAAGGTAGAGAAAATAGATCGAGCTAATCAAGATCTTCACTGTAGAGTCGTGGTTGGGGGGGATCTTTCTAGCAACAAAGGAGTTAACTTTCCTGGCGTATGTCTATCGGTCAAGGCATTAACGCCCAAAGATCGTGAAGACCTAATGTTTGGTTTAGACCAAGGTGTCGACTGGATTGCGCTAAGTTTTGTCCGCAATCCTCAAGATATTTTGGAAATTAAAGACTTAATCGCCAGTGCTGGTAAATCTATTCCGGTAATTGCGAAAATTGAAAAGCATGAGGCGATCGAACAGATGGATGCGATTCTCTCTCTTTGTGATGGAGTAATGGTAGCCAGAGGAGATCTCGGAGTAGAGCTGCCTGCTGAAGATGTACCCATTTTGCAAAAACGTCTAATTGCTACTGCCAATCGATTGGGTATACCAATTATCACCGCAACTCAAATGCTGGACAGTATGGTTAATAACCCTCGACCAACTCGCGCCGAAGTATCTGATGTTGCTAACGCTATTTTGGATGGTACAGATGCCGTAATGCTATCCAATGAAACTGCGGTTGGTAATTATCCTGTAGAAGCCGTAGAAATTATGGCAACGATCGCCTGTCGGATCGAGCAAGAGCAGCAGACTAATAATTTTAAACGAACTAAACGTTCGATTACCCATGCAATATCCGCTGCGGTGGGTCAGATTGCCTCTCAGCTAGACGCAGCAGCAATTATGACCTTAACCAAGACTGGGGCGACGGCGCGCAACGTCTCTAAATTTAGACCAAAAACGCCAATTTTAGCGATTACGCCTCACGTTTATGTGTCCCGTAGGCTACAGCTAGTTTGGGGCGTAAAACCTCTGCTGGTTTTAGATCTCTCTTCAGCAACTCAAACCTTCCAGGCAGCAATTAATGTGGCCCAAGAAAAAAATTGGCTATCAGCAGGAGATTTAGTAGTTATGACGGCAGGCACACTTCAGGGTGTAGCTGGTTCAACCGATCTGATTAAAGTTGAATTAGTCAAGGCGGTTTTAGGCGAAGGTTCAGGAATTGGACAGGGAGCTATTAGCGGTAGGGCAAGAGTAGCCAATACTGCTAAAGATATTCATGACTTTAACCCTGGGGAGATTTTGGTCACTCCTTCTACTAATGCTCAGTTTGTCGATATTATTCGCCAAGCATCAGGTATTATTACCGAAGAAGACAATCTAACTAGTCATGCTGCGGTTATCGGTTTGCGCCTCGGGATTCCTGTCATCGTTGGCTTTAAAAACGCGACTGAAGTAATTCGAGAAGGAGCAATTTTAACCTTAGATGCTAAGCGCGGCGTAGTTTATTCTGGCGCAGTTAATCAGCAGTAGTTTAGGTATGAAGAAGGAGTTTTTGATAATAGTTGAGCTTAGTTCGACTTAGTTGATAGCGAACAATCTACAATCCCCTATTGAAACTCTCTTCAGCCACTACCCAACATATCAACTTTTCTTGGTGCAAGATCTGAGTTTAAACCAAAGAGCGATCGCTCTTTGATATTTGTCATACTAAATCCGATTGAGAAAGTGTTCTTTCCTTGAGATAGCTATAACTCTTCTGACTTCTGACTTCTGACTTCTGACTTACCTAACCTTAAAGTATTCTATCCAAACAGGATTTAGTATCATGTATGTTCGATTAAATTTTAAATTTATCCCGCAAAAACTTAAATATAGTAAGTAACGCCACGATATTTAAGTTGAACAGGAGGATTACTTGGCAAGTTTTTCTCTAGCTCTATTTTTAAAGTTGTTTCCCAACACAAATTGAGCTGTTGCAGCACATCTAATTGCCAACAATTTTCTAACAGCTGACTCTGATGCTGATGTAAAAATTCCAATGGATCGCAAACTGCTGGCTTTTGGTAAGAAAATAGCTGTTTACAATATTTAATAATTGGGAACTTGTTATTTGTTGCTGTTTTAACTAATTTTTTACAATATGTTATTGGCAACTTTTTATGGGTAGCAAAATCGCGATTTGCTTGATTGCTTTTGTATTTAATACCCCGATAAATTAATTCCATGTCATTTCACCTCTGTTTTTAGCTTGAGGTGCGTTCCTTCAGGTACGATCATCTTCCTTACTTCCGTCTCTCAATTCTTGACCTGTAGAGAGATGAACGATTCTCCGCCTACTCTTTAATCATAAACAATTTTGAATTTCATTTAATATTAGCCAAAAGATAGAAACTTTTGCGCCTAATTGCCTAAACATCAAGATTTTACAGGCAAATATATTAGCCGATTTAGTTCGGTCATCATCACCTTGGCTTTACATAACTTTTAGTTTTATTATTTAGATATATACAAAATGTATATTTTGCTACAGAAAGGAGATAAATTATGTCAATTAATAAAAAAGTAACCACTAAATATCAAGGCTGGACTAATCAACAGCGAATTCAGATGAGTCAAAATCTGGGTCAAGGCTATTGTCCTGGATTAAGTGGCGATAAGTCTCAGCAGAAAGCAGATTCCTGGGATGCACAAAAATTTATCAACATGAGCAGAAGCTTGAGTTCTGCCTATGGCATAGATTTCTAACTATAGTTCTAACTTAGTTTTTAGATTATCTAGGTCGTATTCGTTTCAATGACAAGCAATAGACCTAGTAAGCGATCGCCAGTTAAAAAAGAGAGGTTAGCGTAGCTGCAACCTCTCCTAAACTGTTACGAAATTTGTAAATCTGTTATTTTACCCCCCCGCAACAGCAGGAACGATACTAACTTCATCACCATCACTTAATGCTGTATCCGTGCCTTCTAAGAAACGGATATCTTCACTGTTAACATAAAGGTTTAAAAAACGACGGGGTTTACCAGTTTCATCACAAATACGAGCTTTGATCCCAGGACAGTTGGTTTCTAAAGCGTCGATCAACTCATCAATGTTACCACCATTACACTCAATGGTTGCTTGATTGTTGGTGAACTTTTGTAGGGGAGTCGGAACTAATACTTTGACGGTCATGATTTGTGGAAAGTAAATAGAAAGTGAATAGTCAAACCATTTACTAGGCTGAAAAACAATAAATGGTAAACCAATAATTATTCAGTCTAGTAGTAACAGCTGTAATATTTACTGTTACCTAATTTATTAAGAGCTAATAGCTAGGAAGAAATATTACTAGCTATCTAATATCCCCAAGCAACAGCGACTAAACGCTAGTTTGCTGCCATTCAAGACGTTCCAAAGTGCGAGAACGTTCTAGTGCGCGCTCGAAGCTTTCTAGTTTGGGGTCAATAGTTAAAGGTTCGCCAATATATCCTTGTACTGCTTCTTGGGTTTTTAAACCATTACCAGTAATATAGACAACTGTTTTCTCCTCAGGATTTATTTTACCCGCTTCAACAAGTTTTTTTAGCACGGCAATAGTAGTACCACCAGCAGTTTCGGTAAAGATACCTTCGGTTTCTGCTAACAGCTTCATTCCAGCGATAATTTCCGCATCGGTCACCGATTCGATATTACCATTGGTTTTGCGAGCAATATCTAAAGCATAGTATCCATCAGCAGGATTACCGATCGCAATCGATTTAGCAATTGTATTCGGCTTAACAGGAATAACAAAATCTCTTCCTTCTTTAAATGCTTGGGCGATAGGAGAACAGCCTTCTGCCTGTGCGCCACTGAAGCGGACTGTTTTGTCTTCTACTAAACCAACTTTGACAAATTCGTTAAAGCCTTTGTAGATTTTAGTAAACAGAGAACCAGAAGCTAGTGGCGCAACTATATGATCTGGCAGTTCCCAACCTAGTTGTTCTGCCACCTCATAACCTAGAGTTTTCGATCCTTCGGAATAGTAAGGACGAAGATTAATGTTGACGAAACCCCAGCCGTAGCTATTGCCTACTTCTGAACAAAGACGATTTACTTGGTCATAGTTGCCTTTAACCGCCATCACTGTAGGATTGTAAATCAACGTACCCATTATCTTACCTGCTTCTAAGTCCGCAGGAATAAAGACGCAACAGTCCATCCCAGCATGAGCGGCGATCGCGGCTGTAGAGTTGGCTAAGTTACCAGTACTAGCACAAGAAACCGTAGAAAATCCTAGTTCTCGCGCGCGAGTTAAAGCTACTGACACTACTCTGTCTTTGAAGCTAAGGGTAGGCATATTTACCGCATCGTTTTTAATGTAAAGATTTTTCAGACCCAAACGACGAGCTAAACGATTAGATTTAACTAAAGGAGTCATCCCAGTACCTACGTCAATTGGATTTTCGCTTTCTACGGGCAAAAATGCTTTGTAACGCCAGATGGAATGAGGTCCTGCTGCAATACTTTCACGGCTTACTTGACGACGAATTTCGTCATAATCGTAAGCAACTTCCAAAGGAGAAAAAGTTTCCTCGCATACATTGAGAGCTTCTAGAGGATATTTTATGCCTCCCTCTTTGGAAACCAAATTGGTAAAAGTCCGTCCCTTTGAGGTTTTGATTGGTGTCTGAGTCATAATTAAACATTTATTTCGTCAACAGTAGTTGGATACTATCACAGGCAAAAACCACGAGTCAAACATACCCGACAATTTTAGTCGGGTATAAAACAGCATACTGATTTTAGCTGTAAGCTCGGGGGACAATAAGCTGAAATCCTAACTTTATATACGATCTGGAACTGAAGTGTGTAACTGTAGCTTGAATTATTATACATAGTCGACAAATCTAAACAGAAATGCCTGAGGGAAATTTCCCTCAGGCAAGTAAATAAAATCTTTTGTTTAATTAGTAAATTTAGCTTCGAGTACGATAATAAAGCTAACAGTAACGAGAAATTGAAAGCTTCTAATTATGACCAGAAGATTTACGACGCAGCAAGCTTTTAATTAGAAGGATAAAAAGCGAAACCAAAAATAGATTAATTAAATAAGTCGCAGCAATTAATAAGTTGATGTTCATGTTTTACAATATAACATTAATAATAATTATAAATGTAAAAAATAGTTTATCTATCTAACTTAGGTAAGAATATCGCGTCAAATCGTGCTTGGGTTTTAGATTGAAGCTGGAAAAATACTGTCGCTAATAATTAGGGATCGAGAAAAAAGCGGTAATTTTAAACAGAACCTTAGTTTTCTCGGCAAGTAGTATTCAGCTCAATTGGTTTGTTTGCCAATACTTTTATGTAAAGAAGTAACAAGAATTATACTCAAAATCGCATAATTGTTGAGGACATACACATATCAATATTTTGCTTTGCCGATCGCGCTATATTCAAAGATAACCTCTACGACGATTTGATTCTTTATTTGTAGAGCTTTTAAGCATTTAATAATTCAATATTCGATCAAAGCAATATGACGTGGATCAAAAGCTTATGGAAATTTTCTCGACCCCATACTGTTATCGGTACTAGCCTTAGCGTTCTGGCACTATATTTTATCTCTTTGGCTACGACTGGCACCCAGATTACGCCACTGAATATAGAGCAGATGTTGGCGGTTTGGGTAGCCTGTATCTGTGGAAATATCTATATAGTCGGTTTAAATCAACTTTACGATCTTGAAATAGATCGGATTAACAAACCAGATTTGCCCTTAGCTGCGGGAAAATTGACGATCGCCCAAGGTAGATTGATTGTTGGATTTACAGGTATTTTAGGCTTACTTGTTGCCGCCTTATCAGGAAGATGGGTATTTGCTACCGTAGCTGTTAGTTTAATCATTGGTACGGCTTATTCATTACCACCAATACGCCTGAAGCAATTTCCTTTTTGGGCAGCTTTTTGCATACTTACGGTTAGGGGAGTTATTGTCAATATTGGACTGTTCTTACACTATGGCGACAAATTAAATGGCAGAGAAGCATTAAATCCCTATGTTTGGACGCTGACTTTATTTATTTTGCTGTTTACAGTTGCGATCGCTATTTTCAAAGATGTCCCCGATTTAGAAGGAGACAGGCAGTACAACATCAATACCTTTACTTTAGTTATTGGTAAACCAGCAGTCTTCAATCTTTCCCGTGGGGTAATTACCGTTTGCTATTTTGGGATGGTAGTTGCGGGTTTGTTTTGGCTAACTTCCTTAAACGTCAGCTTTTTTGTTGCTAGTCACATTATCTTATTAGGATTACTTTGGTGGCGTAGTCGGAATGTAGATTTATCAGAGAAAAGCGCGATCGCTGACTTTTATCAATTTATCTGGAAGTTATTCTTTTTAGAGTATTTGTTATTTCCGATTGCCTGTTTTATTTAGCAGTTGATTCTAAATTTTAGTGATATTAAGAGCAATGATCTTTGATTAGATTAATCATGATCCTCTGCCAGGGAATCATCTGTCTTAGTACTTAAATTAACAATCTTTTGGATCAGATTAGAAATACAATCAGCCTGGGTGATAATCATCAAATGTCCACCCTTTTCAACACTAAAGTCTTCATGAACAAACTGAAAGGGAAAAATGCGATCGCCTTCACCATGAATATGATAAATATTCTGGGGAATTAGTTCGTTTTTCCAGGTAACAATTTGATGAATTGCCCATTTGACAAAACGGGCATCGGTGTCAAACAAAATTGCATTTAGCAATTTGCGCTCATCAATGGTTTTTAGACCAAAAAACCAACTGGCGATCATTCTACCAAACCAAAGCAACAGTTTTGCAGGTAGTAGAAGATAGATCGGCAACCAACGAAATATTTTAAAATAGAAAGGTACTTCCTGCTCATTTTTAGTACTAGAAATTAAAATAACCTTTTCAGTATCTATTTGTTTAGCTATTTCTACAGCAATAATGCCACCAAAAGACAAGCCAATTAAGATTGGTCTTTTTGATTTTATTTGTGTAGTTAATCGCTTAGTATAATCAGCAATAGTTTCTCCCTTTTTTGGCTCTAACCAATGAATATGCACGGGCTTATAACCCTGAAACTTCAACTTCTCAAACACGCGCCCGTCTGCACCCAAACCGCTAACACAATAAATATCTTTCAGAGCATTTTCTAATTTTTCTGTGGATGTCGCTGGAAGATTCTCTGTTAGATTTCTAGTATCCATATTTAACTTCAATATCGATCAAATTATGATTAATTTCATTTAAGTAATTCGGTAATAATTAACAACTATAGAAATGGCAACCAGTGCCAATAACTTGAAACCATAATGCAGCATGACTTTTGCTACACTCCTCACTCTGATTTTAGATCGCTGCCTTTGCTTAATTACAGACAACTAAAGCTAAGACCATAATAATCCTAGATAATATGATTTAGCTGTACCTCACTTTACAGGATGATATGAAAACACCTCATAGTGGCTATCACTGGAATCAAATTACGCCACGCTATTTTGAAGGTTGGTATTTTCGTCTAACTTTACCTAAGATCAATCAAACTTTCGCCTTCATGTATTCGATTCAAGATCCTCTGGGCGGAATGCGTTTAAATAGTGGGGGTGCAGTACAAATACTAGGTGTTGATGAAACCTATCTTTATCGATCCTTTCCTAAGGTACAACAGTTTTTTGCTGACAAAAATAATCTGGCTTTGGGACATTGGGGTAAAACTAATCTCAAAACCACAGCCCGACTTTTATCTCCTGCTCAATTTAGTAACTGTATTACCGAAGGATATCAAGTAACGTCTAGCCTCAACCAAGGCAGCATTTATGATCCTGTCACCAATGAATATTGTCGTTGGGAATATCAAATCGAGCCTGTCTATGGCTGGGGAAATTCGCAACAACCACAGCAATCAACCGCAGGCTGGTTATCTTCTTTACCTGTATTTGAACCAGGATGGCAAATTACTATGGCCCATGGATTGGCAACAGGATGGGTTGAGTGGCAGGGGAAGCACTATCAATTTACTAACGCACCTGCCTATAGTGAAAAAAACTGGGGCGGTTCTTTTCCGCAAAAGTGGTTTTGGCTCAACTGTAACAGTTTTGAGTTTGAAATAGAATTGGCTTTAACTGCGGGGGGAGGAATTAGACAGGTGCTATGGTGGCAAGAAGAAGTGGCATTAATCGGTATCCACTATCAGGGAAAATTTTATGAATTTGCACCCTGGAACTCTCAGGTAAGCTGGCAAATAGAGCCTTGGGGAAAATGGCGACTTCAGGGAAAATCCGCTGAATATAAGGTAACGGTGAGCGGTGAAACAGATCTACCAGGTACTTATGTGCGTACCCCAACAGCAAAGGGTTTAGTTTTTAACTGTCGCGATACAACTAAAGGAAAGTTAAGTTTATCATTATGCGATCGCACGGGAAAAACTATAGTGGAAGCTAATAGCATCTCAGCTGGCTTAGAAGTCGGTGGCGCACCTTGGGACAAGGCTTGGTCGGTTTTTAAGTAAATTTTGCTGCTTAGCTAAAGCACGATGATTAACTCTTGAAGAATGTTCCCTTCAAGGTCAGTAATTTCAAGTACGGTTAAATTGCCTTTAATTTTTTCCTGGTATCTATGGCTAGACTCTAAATCTAGATCGGTTTTTAAAGTTTCTAGCTGACAAAATTGTTGAATAGTTAGGTTGTTCATAATCAAATCTTGATCGTAACTTTACTAAAACTTTATACTTGTCACTACAGCTTAATCTTTTAAAAAATTGAACGTTGTGATCTCAACTCAAAAAAGCCGAATATTACTAAGTATTAAGAAAATCGAGTTTTTTCCCCTATATTGACTGATTGTAGTTACAACCATTAGTGTTCCCAATAGCGTGACTGTCAACTAGTATAAAAATACTATTTACCTTACCGAGTCAAAGCCTTAGTTCATGGTTCATATAAAGCGCGTTGAACTGTCCCACTTTAAATCTTTTGGTGGCACAACAAAAGTTCCCATATTACCTGGTTTTACCGTAGTTTCGGGGCCAAATGGATCAGGAAAGTCGAATATTTTAGATGCGCTACTGTTTTGTTTAGGTTTAGCAAGTTCCAAAGGGATGCGTGCCGATCGCTTGCCCGATTTAGTTAACAACAAGCATATTGGTAGCGGTAAAGCCGCAGAGGCTGTTGTTTCTGTTACCTTTGATTTGACCGATTTAGGTGATTTGTCAGATGTGGTGACAACAGTTACTGACGCTAAAGATTTAACCGCGGAATGCGGTCACAGGCAAGCACCGCCTTTTCAAGGCGGTGAACCTGTGACCGTTATTTCTTCCACCAAAGAGTTGCAAGTAGCTATGGAAGATGGCGGCGATCAAAACGGCAATGGTAATGGTGACAGCCATGGTCATTTTGAAGCAGAAATAAATCCAGAAGTTGAAGAGGAATCAGAAAGCATCGCAGTAGATCGAGACGATAAGAAAATTATCGCGATCGCTAATGGAAATAGTCTGGAATGGAAGATTACTCGTCGGTTGAGAGTTGGCAAAAAAGGTAACTATACTTCGACGTTTTATATTAACGGGGAAGTAGCTACAGCAACGGAAGTTCACGAACAACTACAAAAACTCAGGATTTATCCAGAAGGCTATAACGTAGTGTTGCAGGGTGACGTTACCAGCATCATTACGATGAATTCCAAAGAAAGACGCGAAATTATTGATGAATTGGCGGGAGTGGCAGCATTTGATCGGAAAATTCAGCAAACGCGCAATACGCTGGATAAGGTACAGGAAAGAGCCGAAAAATGCCATATTATTGCTCAAGAACTCATTGCTAATCGCGATCGCCTGGCAGCAGATCGGGTAAAGGCGGAAAAATATCGCCAGTTAAAAGAAAATGTGCAGGAGAAAAAGAATCAAGAAAAAGTTTTAATTTGGCGATCGCTTACACAACAGCAGTCAGAATTGCAGGAGAAGTTTAGCACGGGAGAAACTGAGGCGGTGCAGCTAACGGAAAACATCGCCAGGCTGGATACGGAAGTTGCAGAACAAAGTCAAAAGCTAGAAACTCTCAATGCTCAAGTAAAAGCCTTGGGTGAGGATGAACAGCTATCGGTAGCTTCAGATTTGGCTACCCAGAAAGCTAAACAGCTAACTCTACAGCAAAAGCAAGGGGAATTAACCAACACTAGCCAGCACAAACAGCTTACCTTAATCCAAACTCAGCAAAATTTGGAACAGTACCAGCAGGAAATTCGGCAGCTTGGGGTTGAGAAAGACAAGTTGGAAGCTGAAACTATTCCCTTGCTAACTAAAAATGCTGTCATAGCCAGAGAAACCGTTACTCAGAGTAAAGAAAATGCTAATGCGATCGCTGAAGCTTCGGAAGCTTGGGTGCAAGAACAGGCAACTCTTTCGCGTCAATCCGCGACAATTCAAGCAATCTTAAATCCTCAGCGCACCGAACAAGCCAGAATTAGCGAAAGACATAACCAGCTAGAAAAAACCATCACAGAACAAAGCCAGTCTTTAGCAGCAGTCGACGCGGAATTAACCACCAAGCAAACCGAATATGATGCCCTTGCGGGTAAAGTAGCGACAGAACAAGCTCATGTTCAAGAAATTGCTCAACAGCTAGCAGCAGCAGAAAGCGATCGCTCTTTGCAACAGGAAACCCAACAACGTCTTTTAAAAGAACAGCGAGACAAGCAACGGGAACTAGATAAGCTAGAGGCTAAAACCCAAGCACAACAGGAAGTTCAGGGAACTTACGCCAGCAAGATTATTTTGAACTCCAACCTATCAGGAGTAGAGGGGTTGGTCGTACAGTTAGGACAGGTAGAAGAGCGTTACCGATTGGCTTTAGAAACCGCTGCGGGGGGAAGATTGGGCTTTATTGTGGTAGAAAGCGATCGCGTTGCGGCACAAGGTATTGAATTATTGAAAAGAGAACGAGGTGGCAGAGCAACCTTCTTGCCTTTAAACAAAATTCAAGCACCGCATCTGGGCAATCTGGCAACCATGCGCTTTGGTAGTGGTTTTGTCGATCTAGCAGTAAATCTAGTTGATTGCGATCCTCGCTATGAAGAGATCTTTGCCTATGTCTTTGGCAATACCGTTGTCTTTGACAACTTAAATAATGCCCGTTCGCAGTTGGGAAAACATCGCATTGTCACCTTAGAAGGAGAAATCTTAGAAGTCAGTGGTGCAATGACTGGAGGAAGTCAATCTAGTCGTTCCAGTCTGCATTTTGGCGGTGTTGCCAATCGTGAATCTAATCAAGTAGAAGCATTAAGACAGCGTTTGGCAGAAATAGAGCGCATCCTAAACAACTATGACCAAACAATAGCAAATCAGTTAGCACAAATCAAGAACTTAGCCGAAGAGTTAACCGCAGCCAGACAGTTAGGGCGAGATAATCAGCTCCTGTCTGAACAATTAGTCAAAGATTTAAAACGTTTAAATGGTCAACGAGAACTATTAATTAATCAGCTACATACTAATCGCCAGGAAAGAGATAACATTCAATCTCGTTTATTAATATTAAATCAAGAAATTCCCGAACAAGAAGCTAGATTAATGGAGTTGCAGCAGCAGCTAAAAGTATTAGAAGAATCTCATTCTCAAAGTGAATGGCAACAAGTCAGAATAGTAATTAACAACCAGGAAGAACAGCTACAGCAGCAAGAACAGGCTTTGAGGCAAGCAGAAACTCAGTTGTTAGAACTAAGTAATAGACATCAAAGAGCCAGAGAAAAATTTGCCGAAGCAGAACAAGATCTTGTTCAGTCGAATAACGATCAAGTCGCAATTAAAAACCAACAAGAGGTAATTGAGCAACAACTAACAGAAATAGCTCAAAAAATTTCTACCTTAGAAGTAGAATTAGAACAGCTATCCGAGAAATTAGGAGCAACAAAACAACAGCGCGATCGCCTAGAAAAATCACTAAAAGAGTTGCGAGAACAGCATCAAAAACAGGCTTGGAAACTAGAAAAACTTCAGTCAACACAACAAGAAAGACAAGTCATGCTCCAAACCTTACAGCAACAAATAGCCCAACAAGAGCAAGAATTACCCGATCCGATTTCCGAACCACAGTTAGTTAACCAAGATGGTATTGAAGCAGGAGAATTAATTACCTTTGCTAATCTTCAAGAACAAGTAGAGCAGCTACAAAGGCAAATACGTAACGGAGAAAAACGCCTTGAGGCGATGGAACCTGTCAATATGTTGGCGTTGGAAGAGTATGAAAAAACTGAAGCCAGATTACAAGAACTATCCCATAAATTAGATACTATCGAAGCTGAAAGAACTGAATTATTACTACGGGTAGAAAAATTTACCACTCTGCGTTTACGAGCGTTTAAAGAGTCTTATGATGCCGTAAATGAAAACTTTCAGAAAATATATGCTGAACTCTCCGATGGTGATGGACATCTACAGCTAGAAGATGAAAACGATCCTTTCAACGGCGGTTTAAATCTGGTTGCTCATCCCAAAGGTAAACCAGTACAAAAGCTAAGTTCTATGTCTGGGGGAGAAAAATCCTTAACCGCACTTGGCTTTATTTTTTCTCTACAAAAATATCGTCCTTCTCCCTTCTATGCCTTTGATGAAGTAGATATGTTTCTTGATGGTGCAAACGTCGAAAAGCTATCCCGCATGGTAAAAAAACAAGCGCAGTCGGCACAATTTATTGTGGTCAGTCTGCGTCGCCCAATGATTGAAGCTTCAGAAAGAACTATCGGCGTTACCCAAGCTAGAGGCGCACATACTCAAGTACTAGGGATTAAAATGAAGTGATTTTGCTCATTTAGGCAATATTCCAACCACGCTGTTGAAAACTGCTTTAAAACTCAGATCTTGCACCTCATGAAACAAAAGCGGTTACATCTATCTAGACATAGGCGAGAAAATTGGTGTTTTTGTAGCGTGTGATACTGAGCCACGAACTTAACAATATAGCGTTAACGCGATCGTCAATAAAAAAGATTTAACAACATATAGGTTTGGACAAAGTTAATTTACAACACATTGTGACGGCAACCGCAAGGAGTATCTAAAGAATAATAGCGATCGCCTGCAAAAGTTTTAATAGTCAAATCTCTTCCTTCTCTGGAAAAGGGGTTTATATCAGCATATTCAGTTGAGTATACCACTTACAACCTTTGGAGAAAAATGCCGGGAGGCAGACTTGAACTGCCGACACGAGGATTTTCAGTCCTCTGCTCTACCACCTGAGCTATCCTGGCTCGCTTTTAATTGCGCTCAACTAATTTAGCAGACTAAATGTCTAGTTTGCAACCCTTAAATAAAATTAATTAAGCTGAGTATTATAATTGAACATACGTTCATATATTATGTATATAATATAGTTGACCATTACAAAACAAATGAAAATATTATGACTAACGCTAGTTTAGTAAAATGCGAATGCGATCGCTGTTCCTGTGAAATATCCTTAGAAGATGCAATTAAAAAAGACGACAAATATTACTGTTGTGAAGCTTGTGCCAATGGTCATCTCGACGATCAAAGTTGCAAGATGTCAAACTGTGACTGTGGTTAAGCTAGAGAACCAGTAATTAGTCTTTTTATTGCCAACAACAAGTCGATTAACCCAGTATTCATGTCAGCAGCTAAGTCTCAAATTCTTTCCTGTAGTTTTAACCATCATTCTGTTGACGTTGATACCAGGGACAATTTCCGCCTGCAAGCTCTAAACTTAACTAGAGATCGGCAAATGGCGGATTTTTTCTGTTAATCAAGAAACAATCGCTTGGACCACACTGAGAATAACTAAAGCTTAAATATGACTAAAAAACTGGTGTTGATGGATCATGATGGAGCGATTGATGATTTTTTGTCGCTGATCTTATTGATGACAATGACCGAGATCGAACCGTTAGGGATAGTTGTTACTCCAGCCGACTGTTATATCAATGCTGCGGTTAGCGTTAGTCGCAAAATATTAAATTTAATGGGGCAGATTCAGGTGCCGATCGCTAAAAGTACCGTTAGAGGAATGAATCCTTTTCCTGCTGATTTTCGGCGCGATTGCACGATTATTGATTATTTTCCGCTGCTCAATGAGTCGAATCAAATTTTGCCACCTTTAGTAGAAATATCGGGGCAAGAATTTATGGTCGAAACGTTGCAAAACGCATCTCAACCTGTCACTTTAATGGTCACTGGACCTTTAACTACCGTAGCAGAAGCGATCGCTCTTGAACCATCAATAGCTAACCAAATAACGGAAATTGTTTGGATGGGAGGGGCATTAACCGTAGCGGGAAATGTCGCAAAAGTATTTGCCTTAGAACATGATGGAACAGCAGAATGGAATGTTTTTTGGGATCCCATAGCAGCTAAACAAATTTGGGATACCAATATTTCGATTACACTATGTCCATTAGACTTAACTAATCAGGTCCCTGTGACTCCAGAGTTTATTCATGACTTAACTAAACAGCGCAGACATCTTTTATCAGATTTAGCGGGTTTATGCTATTCCTTGGCAATCCCCCAAAACTACTACTTTTGGGATATTCTCGCCACCGCTTATTTAGCTCGTCCACAACTATATCAAACAAAAGAACATGAAACAGACATCATTGCTACAGGTATTAGTCAAGGCAGAACAATTCTTAAATCTGGTGGGAAAAAAATCAAAGTAATGACGCAAGTAAATAAAGAAAAGTTTTACAATTATTTATTGCAACAGTTTGCTGTAGATCTAGCTTGACAAACTATAGAGATCATGATGCATCTTCCCTCGCAAAAATTGCTCTATTTATTGAATGTTTACTTATATTCCTGCCAAATATATCACCGTTGACCGCCAAAGAAGAATGAGCTTTGATGGACAAGACTACCCCTCCGTCAGCAAAATTTTAGCTGCTACCAAACCTGAACAAGATCGCTTAGCTTTGCACAAATGGCGTAAGCGAGTCGGAGTCAAAAAAGCACAGCAAATTAGTACGCAAGCATGCCGACGTGGCACTTCCGTACATACTGCAATCAACTATTATCTTAATAGTCAAGCCCTACCTGATGACATAGAAGAAAATCTTTACTGGCATTCGATTAAACCAGTTTTAGAATCTGTCTCAGAGGTTCATTTATTAGAGTCAGCAGTTTATCATGCAGAACAAGAGTATGCAGGGCGTTTTGACTGTTTAGGAGAATGGTCAGGAAATCTTTGTGTTTTTGATTGGAAAACTGCTGCCAAACCCAAAAAAATCGAATGGGTAACTGATTATTGTCTACAGGTTACCGCCTACACCGCTGCCATTAACCATTTGTATAATGTTCAAATCGATCAGGCAATAATTGCGATCGCACTGGAAAATCAGTCTGCTCAGCTTTTTCAGCTTAACTCTAAAGACTTAAGTGATTATTGGCAGCAATTTCTAGTTAGATTAAGGCTTTGGGAACAGCAGCAACATAAAAATATTTAATTATTATTTAATTGTCAATTACCGAAGTTACTTGTTTCTTACCATTGCTAGTTACGATGATGTTATTGTTGTCTAAAGTTCCTACGGCTTTTTCCCCAGTTAGACGAGCTTTAGGATCGACTTGTTCATAAATTACATCTCCCGTCGCTTCGACTTCTTGAGTAGCAATTTTCCAGATCAGTTGACGAGCGTATATTTGCGAAGCTTGTGACTGACTTATTCCTTTGACCCCATCTTGTAATTTAGCTATTTGTTGGTTTAGGTTTATTTCGCCTTGATTACCAGTCAGGCTGATTTGGCGATCGCGATCTACGATTTGAATTGGTCGATTTGTATTGCCGATCCGCTCTTGATAATTCCAGGTAAGAAAGTCTGTTGCCACCTGTAGCTGAGGATCTGAAGTAGTTAACTCAATATTTTTATTTAAGATCGCCTTATTTTCAGCCAGATTTACCCGAGCGCGATCGCTGACTAACTTATCTGTAACGGTTTGATTCTTGCTGTAGTGGACTAGCTCAACTGCACCAGGACTGGTAATCTCATCTTGGGGAATATCCCACACCAGGCGATCGCTGTTTAGCTGTATTGATGGCTGATTAGTAGTTGCTACCACGTTCCCTTGTATTTCTAAACTTTCGGTATCGGTAAAATATTTTCCCGACTCGGCGGTAACTTCTAAATTAGGATGAACACCGTTGAGCTTTTCTTTAATGAGCAACAGATTTTCTTGAGGTCGCCATTCGACAGAATTACTATTTATGGTGCTACCGTTACGGGGATCACTGGCGATTATTTGCTCCTTTAAGCGAATTATGTTGCCGTTGTCCTGAATTTCGCCTGTTTTGGCACTAATTTTGAGAATTATCTGGTTGTCTAATAATAAATTGCCGACCACATTATTCAAAGTTGCGGTTTTTTTATCTTCGCTATAAATAATGCTATCTGCCTTTATTTTCCAAACAGTATTTTCTAACTGATTGGACTGCTCCAAAATGGCATTATTCAACACTAGCTGAGTGTCTGACCTATTGTTTTCCTCAGCTTTTGACTCAGATTCGCCAGAATTAGGAGTCGATGGTTGGCAAGCAACCACACTCACTATAAGCAACAAAAACAATCTATTTAGCTGGGTTTCTCTCAATTTAGCTATATTCCAGTTTAGTCAGCACAAGAGCATGATTATAATTATTAATTTACTCTATCCTTGTCATTTACTAATTTGAGCAATGAGATCATGAGACTAAAGAAGCTAACTAGTATTTTCGTCTATAAAAAGGTATTTTAAACAATCTGATCCCTGATCCCCAAAAATATCAAGCCCAGACCTATTCGCCATCAGCCTGTGAGCGATTAATCAATCAGATTGAGCAAAATTAACGGATTTTTAGGCTCAAATCCTTAGCTATCAAGTACAATCAAGCCATTCAAACTAAAGCTAAAGATTTTGAGCCACGATGATTTAATCATCTAAAATACCGAACCCTGAAAAACTACGGTAGGGATCGCTATGCTTATTATTTTTTTGAATATCGTCTTTAATTTGATCTAAATCAATATAGCGATCGGCTACATTAATCAGACTATCACTAGTCATTGAGCGTAAGCTCACTACCTCTACCCTTGCTCCTCGATAGCTAACCGCATCTACTGCATAGGCTAGATCCCCATCCCCACTAACCAAAACTGCTGTATCGTAAGCCGAGACAAGAGCCATCATATCTACCGCAATTTCGACATCGAGATTAGCTTTTTTAGAGCCATCAGGTAGCTGCACCAGATCTTTGGCGATGACGCGATAACCATTACGCCGCATCCAGAGTAAAAAGCCCTGTTGTTTTTCATTGGTGCGATCTACTCCAGTATAAAAAAACGATCTCAGCAGTCTCGAACCACCCGTTAGGCGATATAAAAGCTTGCTATAATCGATTTCGATTCCTAGTTGCAGTGCAGCATAAAATAAATTTGAGCCATCGATAAAAATTGCTACGCGTCCTCTATTTTCTAGAATTTGTTCAGGTGTAAAAATAGGATCGCTTCCGAAATTATCCAGCATTGTATTAAGCCTCGTTTTTTATGAAAAAATAGTATTTTATTTGGGTGGATTAGCCCCCTGATTACTGGCTACAAAAGTAGCCAAACCGAGTATTCTAGTTTTATAGGTGAAGAAGCTTTTAAAATTTTTCTGAAGAGAAATAAATAGCTAGCTTGAAACTAAGTATTTTTTGCTCAACTGTTAAAAGCAGCGTAGCTACGACTCACTTTTCTTTTTTCTTTTACTTAGTAAATTTATATCAGTAAAAAAATATACTGAGCTAAATTGCTTGCCATAATTTAATCTTCTGACGGTAATTCTAATTTAGAAAAGACGGGATTAGCCTTGCCCAAAGTTTTATTAGGAGACAGTTTGCCCCACTTGGAATGAAGCTGAAACTCTTCAATCTGCGCTAGTTGGTCGCGATTAAAATCCCAGTCAAACCCTAGCTGCTGATAAATTTTGCTGCTGGTAACGGGAATGACAGGAGATAAAAGATAGGCAGATAAGCGAACAGACTCTAAAACAGCATATAAAATTTGCTCTACTTCAGCCTGTTGTTCCTGTTTAAACAGCTTCCAAGGCGCGCTATCGTCAATATATTTATTAACTGCTCGCACCAGGGTCAAAACTGCTTCACAAGCGTGACTAATTTGAAGATTTTCATAAGCTTGGCTGACGCGATCGCCTAAATCCCAACCAATACTTTTTAGAGGATGGTCTAAACTGTAGTCAGCACTGGTTAATTGCGGCACAGTACTCTGGCAATATTTTTTTAACATTCCCAAACTACGATTGAGCGAATTACCCAGAACATCAGCCAAATCGTTATTAAGTACATTAATAAAACGAGTCTCGTTAAAATCGCCGTCTTTGCCTAGTTCAATTTCCTTAAGAAAGTAATAGCGTACAGCGTCTGCACCGTATCTATCGACTAACTTAGAAGGATCGATGGTATTACCCAAAGTTTTGCCCATTTTTAGCCCATCTTTGGTTAGAAAACCATGACCAAATACCCTTTTTGGGTAAGGCAAACCAGCAGAGGCTAACATAGCAGGCCAGTAAACTGCATGAAATCTTAATATATCTTTACCAATTAAATGTAAATTAATCGGCCACCATTGTGATAGTGCATGATCTAAGGTAGGTTCTTGATCGGGTTCTAATAAAGCAGTAACGTAGCCTAAAAGCGCATCAAACCAAACATAAATAGTATGTTTTGGGTCTTCTGGCACGGGGAAACCCCAGTCTAAATTGACGCGAGAAATCGAGAAATCTTTTAAGCCTTGTTGAACAAAGTTAAGTACTTCATTGCGCCGACTAGGTGGTTGAATAAAGTCTGGCTGAGACTCATAAAGTTTTTCTAGCTGCTGCTGATATTTAGAGAGACGAAAAAAATAGTTTTCTTCATCACGCCATTCTGCTTGTTTATTAGTGTGAATGGCACAATGATGATTGGCAATTAGCTCTCGCTCTTCCTTGAACTCTTCACAAGATACGCAATACCAGCCTTGCTGGCGATCTAGATAAATGTCGTCTTGTTGCCAGACACGATCAAAAAATTCATTCACGATCTGCTGGTGCTTCGGTGCGGTAGTACGGCTAAAGCGATCATATTTAATGTCTAGTTTGTCCCACAGAGATTTAAAACTATCGACAATGCGATCGCAATGAACCTGGGGAACTAAGTTTTGTTCGGCAGCAGTACGCTGAATTTTTTGCCCATGTTCATCTGTCCCCGTAATCAACAGGACTGATTTGCCTTGTAAACGCTGAAATCTTGCTAGCGCATCTGCCACAATGGTAGTGTAGGCACTGCCGATGTGGGGGACATCGTTAACATAGTAAAGAGGAGTAGTTAAAGAGAATTTATGGTTATGGTCGGGATTGTTCATTCTAAATTAACGATAAATTGCTCAACCCAAAAGGTTTAAAGCATCATAGCCTTTCATATTTAAGGGCAGCGTTGCTAAATCGATGTTTGATTACGCCGTAATTTAGGTTATTATTACCTTTTTCAAGCATAATCTTGACCGATAATAAATTTTCGATTTGATATATCAGATTTTGATAACTTGTTCTACACAGTATCAATTACAACAGGGCTTTAAACTAACGTTAAGGAAAATACTTAATAAATTTTCGATTTCGTTAACAAAGCTGACGATAAACTGTTAGTAATTTTGAAGAGCTACCCGACAAAGATGATTGTCATCATAAAAACTACGAATTTAAGATTATTTATTTCTGCTTCAATATAGCTTTAGACCGTAGCAGGAGCAGGAAATTTTTGTTAATTGTTAAACATTGCTCCAGACGAGAATAATTTCGGTTTGGCAGTAAAACCAAGGTATGAGGCAACTTAGTACAGATCTGCGAATAATCTAATTGAATGTTATCTTTTACACCTCGTTTAATTGCTCAATCGATCATATCGACCGTTAACCTCAATTTAACTCAGTCTTATACTGAGCGTATTCCGACTGACATTCCGACTATTGTGATCAGTAATCATCGTAGCTTTCTAGATGCGCCGATTTTAATTAACTCAATTCCTAATACTTTACGAATTGCCTGTCATCACTACATGGGTCAAACTCCAGGTGTACGAGAAATTGTTAATTCTCTCGGTTGTTTCCCTTTGGCAGAGGCCGATCGCCGACAACGACAGTTTTTTGAACAAGCAAATCATCTTTTGACCTCTAGACAGTGGGTGGGATTATTTCCTGAAGGTACTAAACCGATGATCGAACCAACTGCACCCAATGAGATTAATGAGTTTCATCGTGGTTTTGCTCATTTGGCTTGGAAAACCCCCGTGGCTAATCTAGCCGTTTTGCCAGTGGCGATCGCCTCTTTGTCGGAAACAAATTATCCTAGCATTCCCATTCGCTGGCTGAAGCAGTTTGATCAAAATGAACCCTTTTTTGAGCGACGGGGTTTACATCCAATGTTGGTTTATCACCGTGCCAAGGTATTGATCGGTAGACCCTACTTGATTAATGCGACTCAAAAACAGGAATATAAAGGCAGACAGGCCAAAGAGCTAGCTTTAGATTTAACCGACTATTGCCAGGATCAAATCACTAAGTTACTACGGGAAGGATGTTATTAAATGAAATAGCTATTAGCTGGAAATGTAAAGAAAAAAGTGTTGAAATCTATCTCAAGCGATAAATGTTAGAGAATAATAACCATTAATAAATTTTAAGTTTTATTTCGTTTAATATTATATATATGAGTTTTAGATCCAGTGTAGATTTTATCGATCCCCGAGAGGTTAATCGGGATGCTCCTTTATTTGTCTACCTTCCTGGTATGGACGGTACAGGTAAACTGTTACAAACTCAGTCAGATGATTTGGCCGCTAGCTTTGATCTGCGATGTTTATCCATTCGGATTGACAATCACAGTACTTGGCAAGACTTAGCTAGAGATACGGTAGAATTAATTAAATTAGAATTGGCTAAGAAAACCAATACCGAAGTTTATCTTTGTGGGGAATCTTTTGGCGGTTGTCTAGCATTAAAAACTGCCTTGGCTGCGCCATATTTAATAAAAAAGCTAGTCTTGGTTAATCCTGCTTCTTGCTTCAATCAGCTACCGATTTTGAGCTGGGGAGCAGACATTACTTCTTGGGTACCATCCTGGATACATCGCTATTCAGCTGCGGGACTATTACCCTTTCTGGTTCGGCTGAATCGAATTAGTGATTGCGATCGCGATCGTCTGATTGAAAGTATGAAATCTGTACCGCCTCATGTAGTTAGCTGGCGATTGTCTCTGCTCAAAAATTTTCAAGTTACCAACGAAGAATTACGCAATCTGAATATTCCTAGCTTAGTTATTGCTGGGGCAGCAGATGACTTATTGCCCTCAGTAAAAGAAGCGCAAAAATTGACCCATCTTTTACCCCATGCGCACATGACCATATTGCCTCAAAGTGGTCATGCTTGTCTTTTAGAAACCGAGATCAACTTATATCAGATTTTGGTCAAGCAAAATTTTATTCCAGCTAAGTATGCTCTTTGCTGAGATATTTAGTTCATTATTAGGTTCAGGCATTCAATAAGTTGCTGAAATTAATTTAGGGTTAAAATATATGCCTGCTTAAAGAGTTACCTTCGCTTCAAGAGACTTAAGATATTCTGTATTAACTTTAGATTCTCGAATTAAAGCAATTTTGCCCGTACGAGCAATTTCACGAATGCCAAATTTATTCAACATTTGAATAATCGCGACAATTTTACCTGGATCGCCTACAACTTCAAGAGTTAAAGCTTCTTCAGAAAGATCGACAACCCGGGCGCGAAAAATTTGCGCTAGCTGAATTACTTCGGCTCGATTTGAAGCAGTGGCGTTAACCTTAATCAGCATTAATTCTCTTTCCACGCAGGGTTGCTGGCTGATATCCTGTACCTTCAGCACGCTGATCAATTTGTATAGCTGTTTGATTAGCTGCTCGACAACTCTTTCATCTCCAGGTACAACCATTGTAATCCGTGAGACACCTACTTGTTCAGCAGGCCCTACTGCCAGACTTTCAATATTAAAACCACGGCGAGCAAATAATCCTGCAATGCGCGTTAAAACTCCTGCTTCGTCTTCTACTAAGACAGAAATAGTTTGCTTGATCATAGCTGAATGAGTAAGTTCTTATGAGGTTAGTCTTTTATGATAAATGAAATTGGTAGGTTAATAAATCGCATCTAGTTTGAAAATGATTATAATTGCCAAAGCAAAACCGTATGCTCTTGACTGATTAGATGCCCAAATATTGCCAGATTAACCACAAAAACTTCTATTTGGTATTATTGCTATTTATTCCTTTTATACAGCTTTGTTATCAGACAATCAATAAAAACTATTATCAGTTCGATATTCAAATTTACCAGTTTTTAGACACTCAACGAAACTTCTTCCTAGATTTTGTTTTCATTAATATTTATCGCATTACTGGAACCTATTTCACTGGATTAGTGGTGTTAATTGCTCTAGTTACCTTAATTCGTCAACGCTATTGGCAAGAAGTCAAAGCATTAGTTTTTGCTACTTTAGGGATTTTGCTGCTGGTAGACGAAGTTCTTAAACCGATGTTTGATCGTCCTCGCCCTTTTAAACCTCGCTTAGTCAACAATTTAAGCCCAGACAGTTTTCCTAGTGGTCATGCAGCAGGAAATTTGGTTTTTTACTTCTATATGTCTTTTATTATTTTGGCGCGATATCCTCATTTAGCCAAATGTATTTATGGTTTGTCTTCTACGTTATTATTGCTCATTGGCTTTAGCAGTGTATATATCAAGGCTCATTGGGCAACCGATATTCTCGCTGGCTATGTTTTCGGCTATTTTTGGTTACTGATTAGTTTAATGTTATTAAAGTTTTTAACTCGCAAACCAAGATAATCGAGTAGGATACGATGTCTACTTCTGTTTAGGCGATCGCCAATGGTAATCTGAACCAACAGGATAAAAGCGCGAGGATCTAAAACCGACCGTGTATTTACTCAACAACAATGCACCATTCATGCAGCTCATAATCAACGCAATTATTAACGACCAGAGGATCTTGAGCTACTATTTTTTGAGCTTCTGGTAGAGAATCTGCGTCAAAAATTAGCATTCCTCCCCCTAGTTCTCCCCAATAGCCAGTTTTAGCCTTATGTCCTCTAGCAATGAGTTGGCGAACATAGCTTTTATGAGCCGATACGTATCGATCAAAAACTGCTTGATTAACTATTCCCTTTTCTATTTTGACAAATGTTGGCATGAGCAAAAGCTAATTTTTACCAAGTTACCAAGGGTTAACGCAAATTGACGTAATAAACATAGTTATTATACTAATGCCAGGTCAGTTAAATACTAGTTTAAGCATGATATTGCTCAAAATTCATTTTACTCACGAAAATGCTACATTGCTTTTGATTTCTGAATAAACTTTTGTTAGTTCTCTATTTAGTATGCGATCGCAGTAAGATTAGTTTTCAGAGAATATTAATCTTCTTCAGAATTATTCCCCAAATATGTTTTCAAATTTGATTTCTAATTCAAAAGGAAGTGTAAAAGAAACTGCTTCTCTAGAATTATCAAAAACTATTTCTTCATATAAACCATCTATTAGTTCGAGACAAACAAACTTTTTAGCTTGTGGATCAATAATCCAGTAATTGGCAACGCCTCTAGCAGCATATTCAGAGCGTTTGTAGCGATAATCGCGATCGCGATTTTTCTTACCTGGAGAAACCACTTCCACTACTAACAAAGGCGGTGGCATATCAAGAGTTATTGTAGAGCGTTTGTATTGCGCTAATTCCGTCGCTCCTTCTGGAGTAAGGATAGTTAAATCTGGAACTCTCGCTGTGACTCTACTACCACTAATAATAATCTCAGCTTTATTGGTAACTTGTTGATAGGGAATGATTTTAGTAATTTCGGTAATCAAATACATGACAATTTGCAGATTTTGCCAGGATTCGGGAGGCATTTCTTGTATTTGTCCGTTTTCTAATTCGTACACGCAATCGTGAGCTATATCGCTACAGTTGAGATATTCTTCTAAAGTGTAGTGATGCGATAGTTGTTCTGTAGAAAGCATTGAGATCAATATTGTCTGCTTTGTTCTTCACTATATTTTAATTTTATTTTGGTTTTAGTCGGATCTTGTCTTGTGAAACTCTATATTTGTTGATCGCCGTCTGAGACAACATAGCGATCGCATTTTGCCACACCATTTAAAAAAGAAACTATGATTGAATCAGCAACACAAGCCTCTGCTTCGTTATAAAAACAATCCATTACGCTACATTGAGCGACCTGACCTGCTTCTATCCCTGAAGCAGTCTGTTGTTGATTGTCAGCCTCAGCTGTATAAGTAGAACAGTTGGCTTTTCCCGCCAAAAAATTCACGTAGACCGCTCCTGCATTACATTGTCGTTCCTGATTGTAGGTGCAATCATTGGCTTCGCATTGCGATACAATGCCTGAATTAAGAGGATCTCTATTTTTAGTCATAACTTTCTGGGTTTTATCGCTTCTTTTAAAAGATCAATTGTGCTAATTCTCTTATATTGATTCTCGATTAAAAGTATTTAATAAACAGACTAAATCTATACCAAATATGTTTATAGTCGATTGCTGTAAATGATTAATATCACAAGATTGGAACAGGACGCGATCGCAGTTTATTTTTAACATCGATGCGACCCTTAAAATAGTTTTTCAGTGGTAGTTTGGTTAAAAAAGATATTGATCGCTTGAAACAAGAGTTTCTGACAGCCACAAGATCTATTAAGTCTCCTAAACCTGTCTATCTTGATAATGTACAAGCAATATTAGGATTTCCAGGAGAGCAAACAAAAACTGCAAATAATGGCGCGATTGAACATCGTATTTGGATCGACTCAGATAATTCTAAACGTCAAGTCAAAGCATCATTTTTAGATCAAGAGTTAGTCCAAGTTAAAATCTACGGTTTTTAACTTGTTCATAACATGGTCATCCAAATCTTCTCAGTTTTGATTTACCTGCCTGATTTGTTCTAGTATTTGCTCAATAGTAGTTGCTGGTTCAAGACAAGATAAACCTTGACATGCTAAAGCGAGCGCATTTTTCGGCAGTTCAGCTTCAATTCTGTATACGGTAGTAGGTAAATAATTAGAACTTAATTGTTTTATCTGCTCCATGCTGGTTTTGACATTTGTACCATGCAACCACCAATCTAATGCCGTAAATAGACTAGGACAGGCGGTAGGCGACTTTTCCATCACCACGCTAAACGCCTGAAGTCCTTGTTGCGCCCGATCGCGATATTCTAAATTATCAGTTAATAAAGACAGACGGACTAAATTAGCGATCGCGACTCCGTTAGCAGCAGGTGTAGCATTATCCATATAGCTGCGTTCTCGGACTAATAATTCTTGACCTGCATCAGTAGAATTATTGTAATAGCCTCCCAGTTCGATACTCCAGAGTAGTTTGTCAAATTCTGCTTGAATTCTAATAGCCCGTTCTAACCATCGCGGATCATCAGGACAAGCAGCCTGAAGATCTAACAAAGCTTTGATTAACAAGGCATAGTCTTCTGACTGGGCAAAAACTGTCGCCACACTGTCATAATTAAGGCGTTGGAATCTGCCGTCTATCCATTGGTTGCGCAGCATAAACCGAACTGCGCCAATTGCTAAATCCAGATAAGAAGGTTCTTTAAATACCGCATAAGCTCTAGCTAAGCCTGAAATCATCAAACTATTCCAAGCTGCGATCGCTTTCGTGTCGGTAACAGGGGGAATACGTCCCAGCCAGTTTTTTGTTTTAGCCTCTTGGTTATTTTTTGCAGGAGGAAAAATGTTTATTTCTGTTGCCGGTTGTCCATAACGCATGGCAAACAGTTTTGCCAAAGCCTGATTAACGTTATCTGATAATACTCCACTCGATAAACGTTGCAGAACGTTTTTACCTTCAAAGTTGCCTTGAGTCGTAACCGTAAATTCGTGCTGTAATTCGGCTAATTCTGTGGCACTCAAGCGAGATGCTAATTCTTGGTAACTCCAGACATAAAAATCTCCTTCTTCTGGTTCAGCAGCTTCTGGAGTGGTGAAGTTATCCGCATCTTGGGCAGCATAAAAATAACCTTGAGGATGAGTCATTTCTCGCTGTAACCAGTTAACCGTACCTGCGATCGCTCTTTCAATTGCAGGTTGCTGTACCCCACTACTCCATAAATTAGCTAAATACTCGATAATTTGCCCATTATCATAAAGCATTTTTTCAAAATGAGGCACTGTCCAGCTATTATCTACGGTATAGCGATGAAATCCTCCTCCTACATGGTCATAGATGCCACCAGTAACCAAATCTAGTCCGCGCTGTTGGGCTAATTGTTGAGGATCATAATCGTATTCTTGCTTAAATCTACTACCCTGTAAGGCAACAGTAGAATAAGGAATCATCGGAAAGCTAGGACGACCAAAATCATTAGGCTGTATGGCAGCAGTGTTGGCATTAATTCCCTGATCGAGTAAGTCCTTGGTTAAACTTGCCCCTTGATTGACAGGCAAAGCAGCCGACTGCTGAAGATTACCTAAGATTTCAGCTTTAAAAGCCATCAACTTTTCTGGCTCATGGTCATAAAAACGACGTATTGCCTGGAGAATTTCCAAAAACCCAGGACGACCATATTTTGGTTCAACAGGGAAATAAGTACCGCCGTAAAATGGAACTAAATCTTCTGGATTGAGAAAGATATTTAGCGGCCAACCACCTTGTCCAGTCATCATTTGCAGCGCCTGCATATAAATGCTGTCAATGTCTGGTCTTTCTTCTCGATCTACTTTAATCGGGAGAAAATTTGCATTAAGATAATCGGCGATCGCCTGATCGGAAAATGCTTCTCCTTCCATTACCGTACACCAATGGCAACTAGAATAACCTATAGATAAAAAGATGGGTTTATTGTCTTGTTTTGCTTCTTTCAAAGCCGATTCGCACCAATACCACCAGTTAATTGGATTATCAGCGTGTTTTTGTAGATAAAGACTTTGAGTCGATTGCAGATGATTAGGCATATTGTGTTCAAGGTGAATTGGCTAGAAGTAGAATTTATTTTTAGGTTTTAAATCTTTTTACTGATTTCATTGTGTCGTGAAAGTCAGGAAATAGAAATTGCTTTAAACTACATAGGGCTAAAAGCTAAAAGCTAAGAGCTAAGAACCAATCAATTAATTTTAGCTATACCGAGTCACTTAAATGATTAGTTACCTCAAAGGTACAAAAGTAGAGATCGCCAAAACAACTCAAAATCGCCTATTTTTGATTTTGGATGTCAACAATGTTGGCTATGAAATGCAAATCTCTTCGCGTTTTGCTCGTAAGCTAGATGAAGATGAGGCGCAGCCAATTCAAGTTTTTACCCATCTCCAGATTCAGGAAGACAAACAAATTCTTTATGGTTTTCCCTCCGCAGCCGAAAGAGATCTGTTCCGCCAGTTAACCGCCGTTAGTGGCATTGGAACGCAATTGGGCATTGCTTTAATTGATACTTTGGGTATTTCCGAATTAGTTGGAGCAATAGTCACTAGTAATATTCCTACTCTAACTAAAACTCCTGGTGTAGGCAAAAAAACCGCCGAGAGAATTGCCTTAGAATTAAAAACCAAGCTGGCTCAGTGGCGCAAAATATCGGGCATGGAAGTGCAACAACCTGAAGCTGTCTTTGCCCCTAAACCTGAAATCAAGGAAGATTTGGAAATGACTTTATTAGCCTTGGGCTATACCAACGAAGAAATAGAGCAGGTTTTAACTGCCTTGAGTCAGGATAATCTCTTGCTCAAAAATAATAATGTAGAAGAATGGATTAGAAGCGCGATTGCCTGGCTAAGTGGGGAATAAATACCCCTTTTAGTACCGTTAGTACTTATTCTCAAAGATGAAGTAAACTATAACTATAGTCATGACTATAGTTATAAACTGTGGAAATATCTAAAAGCAAACTAAAAAGCAAGCTCCTTGAAATTCTCAGAGAAGTTGAATCAACAAATACAGAAGTGATTGTGACCGATCGAGGTAAACCTGTCGCTAAAATATCTAAATTTCAAGATGCACCTTCAACCGAAGATTTATTTCAAGATTGGCGAGGCCGGATTAAATATTTTGAAGACCCTACTAATACTACTATTGAGGAATGGGGTGATGAGATTTGAGCGTTATTTTAGACACTTGCGCTTTACTTTGGTGGAGTTTAGACCCAAAAGAGTTTTCTCAATCTGCTGCGATCGCGATCGCCAAAATGGAACGAGAAAAAAATGGTATAACTCCATCAATGTCTATTTGGGAAATTGCGATTAAAGTTAAGAATAAGAAACTAGATCTAGGTGTTCCTTTTGATATTTACCTGGCCGCTCTTAAGCAGTCTGATGTGGTGCAAATTATGCCAGTGGATGAAGATATTTTAGTAAAGAGCGTAAATCTACATTGGTTGCATCGCGATCCAGTTGATCGAATTATGGTAGCAACGGCTTTAGTTAGAGATTGTTCGATTATTACTAGGGACAAAGAAATTAGAGATTTTTATTCAAAATCAATCTGGTGAGATTGAGATACTCCCAGTGCCTTCTTCCTTTTTACTTTATTCTTACAGCGGGAAGGGAGTAAATTAACAAAATGCTCTCTAAAGTAATAAGTGTAATGCACGCCGAACATATTCTCTCCAAGATTCGGTTTGAGGCGGAAAAATCAGAGCATAAAGCATAATTCCACTCATCGAGTCAAATATCAGACCAGAATCTACATCAGCCTCGATTTCATTTCTCATTTTTGCTCGTTCAATCACATCGACAAATGCTTCTCGTCGCGGCTGTAGATATTTTGTCCAATAGATTTGAGCGAATTGAGAATTACTAGCAGCACTACTGATAATCATGGCGACTGTTTGCCTTCCTAAAGGGCTAAGCGTAATTTGTGCAGCATTTTCAATTAACTCATCAAGGTCAATAAACATAGCACCCAGAGTCTTCAGCAAGGATTAGAAGAGTATTACGAGATCAATTCTAATATTACTGATCCTAGAGAACTGCCTCCAGAATTTGCTCAAATCTTGTTGGCGCATGATATTTCTCATGTTGTTCTTGGTTGCGATACCAATATGTATGACGAAATTAAGTTATTACCACTGAGTTTTTGGACAAGCGATTTTAAATTTGGCGACTATATCCGCACTCGTCAAGATCCTAAAATAAGACCTGCAATAGACATTATGTATGATGACTTAATTAAACAGCATGGAGTCTTATGGCTGTATAGTTCAATTTTGTTTGTTTTACCGCGATTGCTACCAGAAATTATCATCATCTGGTTTAAGACTCGTGGCAGGAGAAAATATTACCCTTTTCTCGATTATCAACCTTTGCTCAATCGTTCTCTTTTAGAAATACGTCAAGACTTTAATTTATTACCGTTAATCAAATAATCCCCAACTAAATTTGCTGATAAAGTTCAACGATTTTATCTATTACTTCGTCAATGGTGAGATTGTCGGTAATTAATTCAATGGCATCGTTAGCTTTTTTTAAAGGTGCGATCGCTCTATTACTATCTTGTTCGTCTCGTTGTTGAATGTCATCCTCAAGTTGTTTCAAGTCGAGATCATCACCTTGATTTTGGAAATCTTGCCAGCGTCTTTTGGCTCTTTCTTGAACAGAAGCAGTCAAAAAAATCTTTAATTCTGCATTAGGAAACACATTTGTCCCGATATCTCGTCCTTCGGCAATTAAACCTCCTTTTTCTCCCCATTGCTGCTGCATTTGCACTAACTTTTCTCTCACCGCAGCGTGAGCAGCGATCGCCGATACATTTGCCGTAACTTCTGGAGTACGAATAGCTGTAGTTACATCTTGACCGTTGATATGAATCTCTGTCGGTAATTCTGCACCATTAGGAGAGATTAGTTTTAAGTCAAGATTTTTGAGTAAATCGGCGATCGCCTCATGATCGTCAATCGCAATACCAGACTCCATCACCAACCAAGTGACGGCACGATACATTGCCCCTGTATCTAAATAAAGTAAGCCTAACTGATGCGCTAGACGACGGGTAACGGTAGATTTTCCCGCCCCAGCCGGGCCATCAATGGCAACAATAGGCAAACGTTTTTGCAGCACAATATTATCAATTAAACGAGTAGAACCAACATAAGCAGCGATCGCGAGTAATCCAGTCTGCATAATTTGTTCAATTGGTCGCAGACTGACTGGATCGACTAACTCAACGTATTGAATTTTAACCTCTTCTACCAGATTTAATTCTCGTGTAACTAAATTAATGAAAGCTGTAGCCCTAGATTCTCCCTGGGCAAAAGCCAATTTTACCTGTTGCAAACTGCGGTAAATTTGAGCAGCCTGTTCTTTCTCGGTAGCTGTCAAATATTGATTGCGAGAGCTAAATGCCAGTCCTGACTTCTCTCTGACAATTGGGCAAGCCACAATCTCTACAGGAATATTTAAGTCCGCAACTAAACGACGGATCATGGCTAGCTGTTGTGCGTCTTTTTGACCAAAATAAGCTCGACTTGGCTGAATAATATTAAATAGCTTAGTAACAATTGTGGCAACTCCCGTAAAATGACCAGGGCGATATTTACCGCATAGTACCTCGGTCATATGTTGAGGTGGAGCGATCGCCGTAAGATTAGTTAAAGCTTGAGTATCTCCACTACTGTTCATTTCTCCAGGTTCAGGAGCAAAAACGAAATCAACACCTAACTCTTGACATTGCTTCAAGTCTTGCTCTAGCTGACGCGGATAACTGTTTAAATCTTCTGTTGGCGAAAATTGTAGCGGGTTGACAAAAATACTGACAACTACCAGATCGTTTTCGGCGATCGCTCGTTTAATCAAGCTCAAATGCCCCTGATGTAAAGCTCCCATCGTCGGAACTAGACCAATTTTATCCTGATGACTATGGCGATGAATCGCTTGAGAGCGTAATTTGGCGATGGTTTTCAACAAAAGCACCATAATCAATCAGTATCTTATGAACTACTCCATGTTAGCTGACGCTTGAACATGGAGTTTCTGTCT
>JAIMKV010000056.1 GCA_020692205.1 Myxosarcina sp. GA_180221_E-2-1-MAG-40_15 | reverse complement strand
CTAACCTTTATACGTAATGCTATAGTATTAACTAAATTCATTGCCCAGAGAAACCAGATTAATCACAAGAGTCATAACTAGTCGCCGTAAATTCCCAGATTGCTCAACTAGCTTTCTGGTTTTGATAATAATTATCCAATTCAACCATTAGCTTATGCTTGGATTCTGGTGGCAAGAAAGAAGCTTGAAAAGAATTTTTTGCCAATTGATAAAGCTCTTGTTTAGTCAAATCCAACGCTGATTGCGCTGCCTGATAATTTTCAGCAATATAACCACCAAAATAAGCAGGATCATCAGAATTTACCGTGACGCAAATTCCTAAATTTAGCAGTTTTTTGAGGTTATGTTTTGCCATCGAGTCAAACACTTTAAGCTCAACATTAGACAGGGGACAAACAGTTAAAGGAATTTGTTTATCTGCCAAGTAATCGAGTAATTTTGGGTCTTCCATCGAGCGAACACCATGATCTATGCGCGATACATTTAGTAGCTCGATCGCTTCCCAAATATATTCTGGTGGTCCTTCTTCTCCTGCATGAGCGACGGTTAAAAAGCCTTCTGCTTGAGCGCGATCAAAAACTGCTTTAAACTTAGCAGGAGGATTACCTTGTTCGGCAGAATCTAAACCAACTGCAAGAATATTATCTTTGTAAGGTATTGCTTGTTCTAGAGTACTGAAAGCTGCTTCCGCACTAAGATGACGCAGAAAAGAAAGAATTAGCTGCCCAGAAATGCCCAGTTTGGTTTTACCATCTTGTAAAGCTCGATTAATACCCTGATAGACGGTTTCAAAGGCAATACCTCGATCTGTATGAGATTGCGGATCGAAAAATATTTCCGTATGTCGCACATTTTGACTGGCAGCTTTTTCTAAATATGCCCAGGTTAAATCGTAAAAATCTTGTTCTTGCTGTAATACCTGCGAACCTTGATAGTAGATATCTAGAAAAGACTGTAAATTGTCAAATTTATAAGCTGCTCTTATTTCAGACACCGACTTATAAGGTAAATCAATGTTATTGCGTTGAGCTAGTTTAAACATCATTTCAGGCTCAAGTGTACCCTCAATGTGTAGATGTAATTCTGCCTTGGGCAAATCCTGAATAAATTCTTCCATATTAGTAATTAATTACTTGTTGATTAATTGCTACTCATTACCCATTCTGTTACGCGCCAATTTCTAAAGCGAGGAAAACAAATCTGAGCAAAAATACCGCTGCTAAAATCCAAACAGTAACGTCAGTTTCGTGTGCCTTGCCTTGAACAGCTTTGAGTATAGGATAGCTGATAAAACCAACTGCCAACCCTTCGGCAATTGAAAAGCTAAGAGGAATAAACAAAATAGTTAAAAAAGAAGGTATTGATTCGGCGGGATCTTCCCAATTAATTTCGGTAATACTACCCGCCATTAAAACGCCAACAATTAATAATACTGGTGCGGTAGCAAAGGGGGGAATGGCTGAAAGCAAAGGCGTAAAAAAAATTGCCAAAGCAAATAAAACTGACGTAACTACGGCGGTAAAGCCACTGCGCCCACCTTCAGATACTCCCGCCGCCGATTCGATATAGGTAGCTACTGTAGATGTTCCTAAAGCTGCCCCCGCAGTAGTTCCGATCGCATCAGCCATAAATGCTTTACTAGCGCGGGGTAATTCTCCTTTTGCATCCACAAAACCAGCTTTAACACCTACCCCTGTAAGCGTTCCTACCGTATCGAAAGTGTCCACAAATAAAAAAACCAACAATACTGCTAGCAGATTCCAAATATTATTATCTAAAACTCCTGCTAAACCCACAAAAGCCTGCCCTGCAATGTTAACGGGCAATGCAGGCAAACCGATAATACTTTGAGGCCAAGGGGCAATACCTAAGATCCAGCCGAGTAAAGCCGTAGCCAAAATACCAATCAGTAAAGCACCTTTAATTCGTCGCGCGACAAAAGCCGCCGTAATTAAAATTCCTGCGATCGCCATTAAGGTGTTAGGATCGGCTAAATTTCCTAATGTAGTTGTAGTAGTTTCGCTGGTAACAATAATACCTGAATTACTGGTCAGGGCAATATAGGCAATAAATAAACCAATACCAGCAGCGGTGGCGTGTTTGAGACAGTCGGGGATGGCAGAAACAATACGACTACGCATTTTGGTTAGGGACATGGCAATAAAAATCAGTCCCTCGATAAATACCGCAGCTAAAGCTACGCGCCATTCAATTCCTAAACCCAACACTACCGAAAAAGCAAAATAAGCATTAATACCCATACCTGGAGCAAGGGCAAAAGGATACTTTGCATATAGTCCCATGATTAAAGTTGCCAGGGCTGAAGAAATAGCAGTAGCAAAGACTAACTCGCCAAATAAATCTCCCGATTCCTGCAAAAAGATCGCACTGGAAAGAATATCGGGATTCACTGCCAAAATATATGCCATGGTGACAAAAGTTGTAACCCCTGCCAAGACTTCGGTACGAAAATTAGTTCCTAATTCCTCAAACTCGAAAAAGCCTACGATAGCAACTGAGTTTGCTGATGAAGCCTCAGAATCGGATTTCGCTTCAGTCGGAGTTGATGGTGTTTTCCGACTCATGACAGATACCTCATTTTGAATAGTTAATTAATCTAAGGCTATCTTCAATAAAATTTTGCTTCTGACACATCGCATACAGTATACAAAATAGCTATATAGCAAGATAGATAATCATAGAAAATAAAAGTCCCTTGTCATGGATTTGTATAGCGTTGAAACCTATCTACGACCAAAATCATTAACCGAAGTATCAGACTGGCAACCCGACTGGAATTGGCTGGCTGGCGGTACCTGGATTTTTAACGAAGTTCAACCCCAGGTAAAAACCCTGGTGGATATGCAGCAGCTTAACTGGTCAGAAATAGAAGTAACCCCCCAAGGTTTATCTATTGGGGCAACCTGCATTCAAAACGATTTGCTAGACTTCTCTTTTCCCGCACCCTGGACAGCAACAAAAGCACTCAAAGATGCCGTGAGAGAACTAGCTTCTTTTAAGTTGTCCCATGCTGCTACGGTGGGGGGAAACATTTGTTTGGCATTGAGTGCCAGTACCTTTGCCCCGGCGATGGTTGCTTTAAATGCCAGCTATGAAATTTGGCGACCTAACAACAGCGAACCTTATTTTGTAGAGGCAGTTGACTTTCAAACCGCACCGCAACAGACAATTTTGCAGCCAGGGGAAGTATTACGCAGAATTAAGATTCCCATCTGGAATATAGCGCAGTGGCAGACTAGCTTTAAACGCATGGCAGTCTGTACAGCAGGATATGCGATCGCGATCGTGGTAACGGCATATCATCCCCAAACCCAACAGGTGCGATTTGGCATTAGCGGTAGTGTAAAGTCACCCCGCTTAATCGAATTTGATACTGTACCAACCCCCGAACAAATAGTCGAGGCAGTTCGCGCGATGCGAAGCAAGTCCTTTAGGGAAATGCCCCGACACATATATCTAGAAGATGAACAGGGTAGTGCTGAGTATCGTCGTCATCTCACCCAGGTGTTGATGCAGCGAGGAATTACTGAACTAACCACAGGGATAAATGGAAAACGCCGATATTAATCGTAGGGGCGTTTTTGTGTAGTGTAGTAGGGGCAGTTCGCGAACTGCCCCTACAGAATTTGATATTTTTAAAGATAACCAGAAATTATGGCAGATTTATTAAATTTTCAGGTTAATCAACAAAATTATACGCCTAGTTGCAGCCCAGGAACGAGCTTATTAACTTTACTCCGCAGCTTAGGATATGCGGGAGTACATCGCGTTTGTGAGTCAGGGGACTGCGGTAGCTGTACGGTGTGGCTAGATAACCAGCCCATTCATAGCTGTATTTACCCAGCCATGCGGGCGGATAGTCATCAGATAACTACGATTGAGGGATTAGAAAATGGTAAGTTATCTCCAATGCAGCAAGCCTTTTTAGATAAGCAAGGTTTTCAGTGTGGTTACTGTACTCCAGGGATGATCATGACGGCAAGTAAGCTGGAGTATGAATCGGAAGCGGAGTTAAGGGCAGAATTAGAGGGTAATCTTTGTCGCTGTACTGGTTATCAGGCAATTATTGATAGCGTTCTTGCCTGCGGTAATGATAATTTAGTCAAACCGATCACTGCCCAAGAAGGACAGGTAGGTAAAGACGTTCCCAAGCAAGATGGTCCTGATTTAGTTACGGGCAAACCAGTATATGCTGCTGACTGGTCACCGACTGGTTTATTACATCTTAAAGTATTGCGATCGCCCCATCCCCATGCCCGTATTCGTCAGATAGACACCTCAAAAGCCGAAGCATTAGAAGGCGTTGAGGCAGTTTTTACCCATAAAGATGTTAGCCGACGAGCATACAGTACCGCAGGACATGGCGCACCAGTACCCGATCCTCTAGACCATTACTTATTGGATCATAAAGTAAGGTTTATTGGCGATCGCGTGGCAGCAGTAGTAGCCGACACTGAGGCTACAGCAGCTAGGGCTTGTGAATTAATTGAGGTTGATTATGAAATTTTGCCCCATGCGATCGATCCAGTTGTAGCGATGCGAGGAGAAACAGTAATTCACGACGAACCTGAATCCAGTCAGATTCACGATGCAGCCCACAACATTGCTAGTGAAGTAACTTTAGCCAAAGGCAATTTAGCAGCAGGATTTGCCCAAGCCGATTTAATTCTTGAAAATACTTATATCTTACCCGCCGTACAGCATGTTCATTTAGAACCCCACGTTAGTATTAGCTGGTTTGATCAAGATGGTGTTCTGGTAGTTCGTTCCAGTACTCAAGTACCATTTCACTGTCAAAGATTGTTGTCAGAACTGTTTGACCTGCCCAAAGAAAAGATTCGGGTTTACAAACCACAGTTAGGTGGTGGTTTTGGTAACAAGCAGGAAATATTAACCGAAGACTTATGTGTCTTAGCAACCTTAAAAACGGGCAAGCCTGTTCAGTGGCGGTTTACTAGAGAAGAAGAATTTACCGCTACTAATAGCCGTCACGCGATGAATATTCGACTCAAAACGGGCGTGAAGCAAGATGGTACGCTTGTGGCACAGGAAATGGAGGCGATTTCTAACACGGGTGCTTATGGGAATCATGCAGAAACAGTAGTTTTCCTCACTGGTTGTTTTCCTTTGGGCTTATATCGCTGTGCTAATCAATCCTACAAAGGAACAGTAGCTTATACTAATACCATGCCCGCAGGTGCGTTTCGAGGTTACGGGGCGACTCAAGGCACGTTTGCGATGGAATCCCAACTAGATGAAATTGCTAGTAAATTAAACCTTAATCCCATTAACCTGCGCCAACAGAATTTAATTACCGCCAAAGATGAGATTCTCATTGGTAGAGAAGAACACTTTCATATTATTGGCAGTTACGCCCTCGATGAATGTATTGAAAAAGTTACTCAGGCGTTAGATTACGATCCAGTTAAACAGCCTGAACATGGACATCTAAAGCGCGGTGTTGGTTTCGCGGCAACTATGCAAGCCAGTGGTTTGGCCAAAATTCATTTAGCCAGCGTCAAACTATCCTTAATGCCCGATGGACTATACGAATTGCGAACGGGTTCAGTAGATGTTGGTACGGGTTCGGATACTTCCCTGCGGCAGATAGCTGCCCAGGTTTTAGGCACGACAGTAGCAAAAATTAAGATTATTACCGCCGATACCCATCACACCCCCTTTGATGCGGGTTCTTATGCTTCGGCTACTGCTTTTATTACTGGACAAGCGGTAAACTTAGCTGCCCAAAAATTGCGATCGCACCTCTTGCAAACCGCAGCCCAAATTATGGCAGCTGATTTGGCTGAATTAGAGTTAGACGAAAATCAAATATCTAGTCCGTCTGCCAAAATAACTCTGGAGAAATTATCACAAACAGCAGCAGCCCGAGGAGAATCATTAGCAGTAGAATTAGAACATACCAGCGATCGCGCTTCTTTGACTTTTGCCTTTTTGGGCGTAGAAGTAGAAGTAGACACCGAAACAGGAAGAATCACCGTATTGCGCTGTGCCGAGGCGATCGATGTTGGCAAGGCAATTAATCCCCGTATCTGTCAAGGACAGGCTACAGGTGGGTTGGTGATGGGTTTGGGATACGCTCTGGCTGAAGAATTACACTTTGACTGGCGGGGTAAGATACTCAACCCCAGCCTGCGCACCTATCGTATTCCTGCTGCTACCGATGTTCCGCCAACGGAAGTATTTTTAATCGAACAAGCCGATCCTTATGGTCCTTTTGGGGCTAAAGGTATTGGTGAAATTGGAACTAACTGTGCTGCCCCAGCGATCGCCAATGCAGTTGCTCAAGCTACGGGGGTTAGGTTACGTCAGTTACCAATGATTCCCGAACGAGTATGGCAGGCTATAAACAATGAACAATTGATAATGGATAATTTACCATGAGCGATCGCGATTTTTACCAACAATTGAAACACCGATTAGAACTCGAACCAGTAGTATTAGCAACCATTGTCAAGGTGATTGGTTCTGCACCTAGAGAAGTTGGGGCAAAGATGGCTGTTTGTCACGATAGCAGCATTATTGGTACGATCGGCGGGGGTGCGGGGGAAGGCAAGGTAATTAAACAGGCTTTGGCGATACTAGAGACAGAAGAGAAACAGCTTGTAGAAATCGATCTGACTGGTACGCCTGGTCAAGATATTCAGGGGGTCTGTGGTGGAAAAGTCCAGGTATGGTTGGAAAAATGGTCGGGGAAACAAGCGATCGCCCTGGTTGAAGAAATTTTAAAATTATTCCAGTTTGGTAAATCTGGCAAGTTAGTCACCCCTTTGGCTAAAGATACTCAACCTTATTTAATTAGCGATCGCGATCAGCAAATCAGAGATTCCCTGCTGCCTTGTTCTCCTGCCGCATTTATCGAAACAATCCAACCGCCACCTATTTTATTAATTATCGGTGGTGGTCATGTAGGTGTAGCTTTGGCACAAATTGCCAGTTTTGCCGGGTTTCAAATCGCCGTACAGGACGATCGCCCTGAATTTGTGACTCCTCAAAAATTTCCTCAAGCAGTATTTTTATCTCAATCTACTACTGAAACTTTAGCTACTCTAGCCAATCATGCCCGACTTTATGTAACCTTAGTAACGCGAGGCTACCAACAAGATCTTGAAGCCTTACAGGCTATTTTACAACGTCCTTTGAATTATCAGTATATTGGCGCGATCGGCAGTCACAAGCGGATTCGGATGATTCATCAAGCACTACAGCAACAAGGAAACTCCCTCGAAAGATTGCCAAATTTTTATGCACCTATTGGTCTAGATATTGGCGCGTTAACTCCTGAAGAAATTGCCGTTAGTATCTGTGGTGAATTAATTAAAGTACGTCGTGGCGGTACGGGTTTGCCTCTTTCGGAAAGAATGCAACACCCCAAAACAACGTCTAAAGTTCATGTAGGAGAATTGCTTTATGCCCCTGCCAGAAGTATCCCCAGAAGAAGGTAATCTCCATAACCGAAATTTTGCTTTAATTTTGGCAGCAGGTTTGTCGACTCGTATGGGAACTTGTAAAACTACTTTACCGTGGCACAATAATCAAACTTTACTCCGCTACCAAGCAGAACAATTTTTACTAGCTGGCATTACGCCAATTATTGTCTTGGGTTCTCATAATGCTCATCGGCAATCTGATTGTCCCGATGGTAGTCGGATTGTGATCAATTATCATTGCGATCGCGGTAAAACCAGCTCAATTTTGACTGGATTACAAGCACTGCCACCAGATTTTGCGACTATTATTATTTCTGCTGTCGATCAGCCCCGATCCGCTAATATTTATCAAACTTTATTACGAGTTTATCAACAAGAACAAAGTTTAATTATCGCACCTGTTTATTGTGGCAAATTAGGACATCCGCTATTATTTTCTAGCAAACTATTGCCCGATCTGAAAAAGATTACTGATGCAAATTTAGGGTTGCGGGAAATTAAGCAAAAGTTTGATTATTTTATCAATAAAATAGAATTTAGTTCTCCAGAAGTATTAACCGATTTGAATTATCGTAATTTATATTTAGCAGCTAAAAAAGATGATCAATTAACACTTATAGTCAGTAATAGTTAGTTTTGTCAGCAATATTTCAACTAGAGTAAATTTTGGATCAAAGTAAAACACATCGACATCAACGCAGCCATCAATATCAGCATAAAGGCTTATGAATATTGGCGTTGGAAACCAGCGTCACTGCCCCTGAAGGTAATGTAAGACCATCGTCCCAAAATTGTTGACCAGTTAGCCAAATATCAAACTGATCAACAAATTATTATTCTGCAAAGTCCTCATCAGATGTTAAATTTGCTTCAGCAAATAAATCTTGCAGTATGATCAAACAACGGCTTTTAAATCTAATTACGGCGATGTCTTCTGATCGTAGAATGGGGGGAAACCGCGCCACGCAACTTGGTGCTTTGACTAGCTTGGCGATCGCTCTGTTGCTAACTACGCCTCAATTAATAGTTGCCGCACAATGGTCGGAAATTGAATCTAGAGGAGAATTGAAAGTTGCAATCAAAGATAATGTTCGTCCTTTGGGTTTTACCGCTGAAGATGGTAGTTTGATTGGCTTAGAAATAGATATTGCTCGTAAGCTAGCCGAAGAACTATTAGCAGATCGTGAAGCGATAGAATTTGTCCCCGTAACCAATGTAGAGCGGTTGCAGGCAGTTTTAGCAGATGAGGTGGATATAGCGATCGCCAAAGTCGCGGTTACTACTCCCCGAAGCAGAATAGTCGAGTTCAGCCCTTATTATTATTTGGACGGGACAGAAATAGTTACCAAAAATAGCGAGATTAAAAATATAGACGAGTTAGCTTTAGATCGGATTGTCGTACTGGAAAATTCGGCAACCATTGCGGTAGTTCGCAATCGATTACCAGAGGCAACTTTAATTGGTGCAAAATCTTATCAAGAAGCCTTAGAATTGCTGGAAACGAATCAGGCTGATGCTTTTGCTGGCGATCGCTCTATTTTAACAGGTTGGATCCAAGAATATCCTGCCTATAATCTGCTTCCAGAAAGACTATCGGGGACTGCCTTAGCCGTAGTCCTGCCCAAAGGTTTGCAGTATAGGGAATTACGTTCTAAAGTCAATTCGGCGATCGCCAGATGGAAAGAGTCTGGTTGGTTAGAGTCCAGAATTAAATACTGGGGGCTTTAATACTAAATCCTGTTTGGCTAGAACACTTTAAGGTTATGTAAGTCAGGAGTCAGGAGTCAGGAGTCAGGAGTCATCTAAATCTGGCTTAATTTATTTCGGATTGGAATTAATTGGTATCAACCATTCGATAATTTTGACCACCAAAAAACCACAACCCAAACCAGCAACGTTAGCGGCAAGATCCTCAAACTCCCCGTACCGATTGACATAAGGTTGAATTAGTTCAATTGCCCCACTCCAGCCGATAAAAGACAGGGTGATGATTTGCCAATACTTGGGTTTTCTCAAGGCTGTCGGAAACATTAGCGCGGCATAGGCAATAAAATGATGAGCTTTGTCTGTGCCAGGTACAGGAGGTAAACTTGCTAATGGCCGAAGGGATAAGACTGTAATGACTGTAAGCGTAAACAATGTGGTGAAGATCCAGTACTTTCTGATCAAAACTAACAATGCAATCATCAAACATTTAAAAAAATAAACTAGTGATAGATAATCTCTCTTAAAAATTAGCTTTTGTACAGTTTACAGATCACCGCAGGCGGAATCAATCGACTAAAGCTGATTTTTGCTGTCTAAGGCAAGACATTGCCTGTTTAATTGGTTAATCTCTACTAACGAGTTAGCGATCGCCACATAGTAATTCAATAAAACTAGTTACCATAGCCCCTATCTATATTGCTCTTACTCATTTTCAAAAATGAGAGTTAGAATCGTCGTGAAATATGGAGACAGATCGATGAAAGATTCTCTCAAAAGTAATCAAAACACTTTAACTCAAGCTGAATTAGCTAGCCAGTTGAAGCTAATTAACGTTGCCGAAATCGAGATACTCCAAGCAGTTTTATTTGTCATCAATACCCAATACTTTCAAGACAAGCAATACATAGAACCAGCTTTAGTATGTGCTTTACTCCTCAACCATATCGAAGTTCCTAGTCTTTACGCTACATCTCCTCGCGGCTATCTGAAGCAACAAAAAGAATATAACAAAAGATGCCAGGATAATCTGCAAAAGAATCTTTTGCCTTGGGCAATTGAACAGGTACTCAAACAAAATCGTCTCCGCACCCTAGAAAAAGATGTAGTCATGGCGAGAAACTCAGCTTTTAAACAGTCTAGAACTACCTCGTGGCGAGAAATTAAACATGGCAAACATCCCAAGGTAGGAGAACACGATATTTTCGATCTGCTGGCTAACCTCAGTTTGACTAATTTAATTGAAGGAGAAGTCATTGCTGATGCTTATAGTCATATTCAAACCGACTATGCCAATGTTAGCGATCGCCTAGATTTATCTGATGTCTGCGCTTTAGTTTTAAATCATGAAAGCGTGCCAACTCTTTATGCTACCAATGCTAAAGAATATAATCAGTACAAACAAAGCTACTTAAGCACTTATCAACCTAGGGTGCGCAAAGTTATCCGTCAAGTCGTCAATCAGGTAAATTTAGAAGGTTCTGAACACTCTTTTAGTACTCATGCCAAGGCAAAAAATCAGGCTAATACTCGTAACGTAAAGACATGGAATAATTTACCGCATAATGGTTCTGAAGCTTAAAAACTGCCTATTGTACAGCACTTTATTAAAAGATAAAAAAATCTTATATTACGATACCAAAAATCAGTCTCAGAGCATATAACTTTTGTAACCATAATATGCATTGGACAATAGTTATAACTATCAATAGATCCAAAAACTCTACTTTAGATAGAAAGAATATTTCCTAATTTTTCTTATGGTTTGTAAGAGAACAATAACCAGGAGTCAATAATGGAAAAGCTAATTAAAATTATAAAGTCTATTAAACTAAAACAAGTACTAACTGTATTTTTGGCTGGTTCACTGCTAATAATCAGTACAGCTTGTAGTCGAGGAAACATTGCCCAAGCTGGAGGAAGGGAATATACAGAAACTGGTAAAAGAGCGATGTCTGACACCTACGATGATTATGATGCCAATCAATCTTTCAAAGGTGGCATGAACGGTTATAACGACGATCGCCGATATGACTCGGAAACTGCTGCCAAAGCTAAAACATTAATAGACACAGCAAAACGCCGTCAAGGAGATGATTTAGGTGATTATGCTGAGCAGATCACTAATCGCGCTGGCAACAACATCGAGCAAGCTCAAAGAGAAATTCCCCGTAAGGTTAAAAATAATTTGAATAATGCGGCTGAATACATTGATGACAAATCAGATAAGCTACAGGACAATTTAAGTAAAGTTCCGGGAGAAAGCAAAAAAGTATTTAACGAAGCGGTAGATAATGCTAAAAGTACCCTAGATGATTAAGTAGTGCTACCAAAAAAGGCGTTGGTAATTGAATGTATGAGTTACACAATGTTTCGGTTCGTAGCTATTAGCTTTTAGCCTTTAGCTTTTAGCTCTTTTGATTTAACTAGCTTGCAGCCAAATTAAAAATCATACCTCTACTTACCAATGACCCAAAAAGTAACCAATAAATTCACTCAAGATATAAGCTAAATTCGTCAGAGAAACCTCGCCTTCAACTGAATGATTATTTATATATATGCGCCAAAAACCCGCGCCTATCTCAGGATCATTCGACAACAAAGGTAAAGACCAAGGGGTTTTTCTGACTATCTTTTGTAGTTAGTTAATCAAGGCACAATTTGTTCGCGTCTTCAATTATGGCAACATGGCAAAATTTGATTACTCCTTAGACTATGCTAATTTAAACCTTCGCGATCGCCCAGATCTTTATTGTGTAGGTAGGGGAGAACAGGGAGTTTTGTTGGTTGAACCCTATAAGTCGGAAATATTACCTCACTGGCGATTTAAAAATCCCGAAATAGCCACTAAATCTAGCGAGAAGATCTATCAAATGTTCCTCGACTATTTAGATTGTGATGATTTTGTTGGTGCAGACATGGCACGCAAGTTTATCCAAATGGGATATACTCGATCGCGGCGTTACGCCAATCACAAAAGCGGCAAAAAATATCGCCATAATCCTCAAAAAGCGGAATCTGAAGCAGCAGAGAAAGAAGCACGAAAAGAACTACTACCCTTGGAAGTAGATCCGATCAAAGCCAAGTCAGCAGAAATATTCAAGGCAAAGTGGCAACAGGCAAAAACTAACGCTAAATATCAACAATTACTCAAACAGCATCAAAAAAAATACGCAAGCCATGGGACAAAAGCAGATTAGAGAAGGTTCTCCTGTATCCTGGGATTGGGGTAACGGCACGGCAGAAGGTAAGGTAAAAGAAATTCACGGCAAAGCAATAACTAAAACAATTAAAAGCAATACGATCAAGCGCAAAGGTACACAAGATAACCCTGCCTACTTGATTGAACAAGAAGACGGTACGGAAGTACTAAAGCTCAAAAGCGAGCTGAATGAAGGATAATTCCTTAACCTAAGGCAACAAGCTCATTCCCTAGCTAGATGCGATCGCCCTATGTACCTGAAAAAATTGTCAGCAACTATATGTTTTTGACGATCAATGCAAATTCGAGTTCAATCAATTTTTAAATTAATCAAAGAAGCTTTTGGTGAATGGCAGCAGGACAAAGCCTCGATGCTGGCTGCTGCTTTAGCTTACTATACGGTATTTTCGATCGCACCACTGTTGGTCATTGCGATCGCGATCGCTGGGGCGGTTTTTGGTGAAGATGCGGCTCAGGGTGAAATTGTCTCCCAAATCAATCAGTTGGTAGGACAAGAGGGAGCTGAAGCTATTGAAACGATTTTAGCTAATGCAGATCGACCGCAGCTAGGTAGCTTGGCATCAATAATTAGTGTTGTGGTATTATTTATCGGTGCGTCTGGCGTTTTTGCTCAACTACAGGAAGCTTTAAATATTGTTTGGAACGTTAAAGCCAAACCAAATGCAGGTATTTGGGACTTTATTCGTAAGCGACTATTATCTTTTGGTATGGTACTGGCGATCGGCTTTTTACTGCTAGTATCTCTGATCCTTAGTGCTATCTTATCTGGCATTGGTAAGTTAGAAATTAACTTGCTTCCTGGTTTAACTCCTGTGTGGCAAATAGTTAATTTTGTCGTTTCTTTTGGCGCGATCGCTTTATTGTTTGCCCTCATCTACAAGTACCTGCCTGATGCCAAAATAGACTGGAAAGATGTCTGGATCGGAGCAATAATTACCGCTTTATTATTTACCATCGGTAAATCTTTGATTGGTTTGTATCTGGGCAGGGGTAGCTTAGGTTCAGCTTATGGAGCTGCTGGTTCTTTAATTGTTTTTTTAGCCTGGGTATTTTATTCGGCTCAAATTCTTTTGTTTGGTGCAGAATTCACTCAAGTTTATGCCCTTAAGTACGGCAAGAAAATCCGCCCCGATAATCATGCAGAGTATTCCCATTTTTCTGAATAAGTACAATGAGCGATGATTAAAACTTGACCTTATATGGTAGTTCGACAGTAAACCTAAACTTAATTAAATTTACTGTCTGAGTAACCAAATATTGATTATTTGATCTCGTCGGGGAGAGTACTTTCAGCAACATCTGGATAAAGTTCGCCCCATTCTTTTAAAGCTTGTCCTGCTTCCTGTCCAATCTCTTTGACTCTCTCTAAAGGAGCATCTTCGGTTCGGCGAGCTTCTTGTTTCCACTGGCGAGTTGTGGTCGGTCTTTCAGGATTATTTCCAACGACATCGCTGCCCACAAGATCAGCAGCCGTCTTGCCATTGGTGGCAGAACTGCTAACACCATTAGTTAATAAAATTGCTCCTAATAAAATACTAGTCAGAAAACTTTTGACTTGAATTTTTTTGAGAAGAGAATTGATGTGATTTATGCCTTGAGAAATTAAATGTATCATGGTGAGTTTAGTGAATAAATGTGCGTTTGTTTAAGTGTTAATAGCTGACAATCAAAGTAGATTTATTTAGAATTTATTCAATTCTGGTCAAATAAACTGAACAACAAATTTATTTTGCTATTATTTGTCATGAATTTAGACTAACTAACTTACAAACATTTCTTCCTCTAACCAAAGTTATAATTTAATGTAAATATGTCATTAGCAATTTTACTTGCTCATAGATCAATTGATGCCAAAGAGCGATCGCAGCAACATTTGACTTTGTGTTTTTGGCTTTTCTCGATTTGATTCAATTATCATTACGGAATTAAGTTGCTTTGCGATCACTCATCCTTCGTTAGATAGAAATAACCAAAAACTGCGATCGCTAGACAGTTACTTTTTAATGAAGATATCTTTATTATGTAGATTAAAATGTAATCAAAATATTATGGAAGAAATCTTAAGTTAATTAGCTTCATGCCTATTCCCATCCCCCAAAGACCTAGTGGTTACAGATTAGGTAATGCCGATGCCCCAATCGTAATTGAGATGTTCTTTGATCTCGAATGCCCTTTCTCTAGAAAGGGTTGGCAAACAATATTCCAGATAAAGCAAGCCTACTCTGCTGAGCAAATATATCTGATTCTTTATCCGATGACTTTGGGCAATCACCGTCAAAGCTGGGATGCAACCAAAGCAGCGATCGCAGTTGCGGGAGATGATCCCAGCAAGTTTGTTAAGTTTGTCAACTATCTTTTTGATCATCAGTCAGAATTTGCCAACGAGGCTTTTAAAGATCAAACACAAACCCAGTGGCATCAACTCTTAGCTAGCTATGCCGTAGATGCTACTGAATGGTCTGACCAAAACCAGTTTATCGAACTATTAAACAGCCCAGAAATTTATAGCCAAGCCAGAATACCAGCTCGTTTCGCTACGATACGAGGGGTTTGGTCAACTCCCACCTATTTTATTAATGGTGCTGAGGCAACCGATTTATCTTCTCAATCTAGTTTGCAGGATTGGCAACGTGCGATCGATTCTCTGCTGTAGACAAAATTAATTAGCAAATGAGTAGCGATTAGTTATTAGCTGGTTGAAAATACCCATTAAATTAGATTAGATAAGCTCTGGCTGACATTTATTCTCAGATATAAGTCATGAGATACATTTAGACGATCTAACTTTTGGCTCATTTGAAAAGAATTTAAATTGTTTTAGGATTCTATTAGATGAAATACATCATCTTCTTTGACTTTTGAGCCAAATAATAGTTATTGCCCGCATTAGTAACGGCGGAGCGCATATTCCCGTTAGTTTTTGGTAACATCCTTTAGGAGAATCCCTGCCGAATCTTGCAGAGAACGCTTAACCTAATCTTGAATCTTCAAAGAAGATGCTTCTAGACAACAATTTATCATTGAAATTAAGGCAATGGAGCAAAACCTACCAACTTGCGGACAATTAGAGCGAAATCTTGCTCAAAGTGTCCAAAAACTATATCTTCGAGAATTAGAACATTCTCCCGACAAAGTAATCTGTCAGCTTTTTGGCAATCAACTGGCAATTGTCATTGAAAATTCATTAACGGCGGTTGAACAGGTTCTTGCCACGACTAAAGGATTTGACGGTATGGTCAAACATTTAAATACAGCGATCAATGAAATAGTTGCATCTAAGCTTAAAACAATGATTGAAGAAACCTTGTCTGTCCAGGTTGAGGGCATTTTGTTGGACACTACAATCGAAAACAAAAGGACTGGTGCGATCGCAACTCTCAGCCAGTCACCCCGAGTACGCAATCCAGGTTCAATTCCCAAAAACAAAAGCGATAAATTGAACCAGAAATCTGCTCCCGTAAAGTTTGTTTATGATGCTAACAAACATAGATGTAAAGAAGAATTGGAGACTGGAAATAAAATCAGATAATTTAACCAGTTCGTTTGAACCAACCCTCAAACTAGGAAATTAACAGTTTTGGATTTAATCTTGTTTTGCTAAAATAAACTCATAACGAGTATGAACAAATTTCCAACAATTTAACCATGGAAGTCAGAGAACTAAGAGTCGATCAAATTCATCGACCTTTACCAAGACAGACAGACCAGCTTAAAGTAAAACAATTGGCTCAATCCATTGCCCAAGAAGGTTTGCATGAGCCGATTGAGGTTTTGGCAGTAGATGGGCAGTATTATGGTTTTTCGGGTTGTCATCGATATGAAGCACATCAGCTACTGGGCAAAGAAACTATCAAATGTCGAGTACGTCGCGCACCGCGTGCAGTATTGCGATCGCATATTGCTTGATTTGTTGGGTTATAGATCGGCTTCGTTTGGATTTTCTGGTTTTTAGCTAATAGCTGTAAGGGCGATTCGCCCTTACTACTTCTGACTTGACCTAACTAAAAACCTCGCCTGTTTCTTGTAAAGAATGGAGGCGATGGTAGATACCGCCTTGGTTTAATAATTCGGCGTGATTGCCAATCTCAATTATTTTCCCGGCATCTAACACGACAATTTGGTCTGCTTCACGGATAGTACTAAGGCGGTGGGCGATAATCAGAGTGGTGCGTGTACCTAAAATTGCTCTCATGGCTAACTGGATCGAACGTTCCGACTCATAATCCAAGCTAGATGTTGCTTCATCGAAAATCAAGATATCAGGATCGACAACTAAAGCTCTAGCAATACCCAGACGCTGCTTTTGCCCTCCAGAGAGTCTCACGCCTCTTTCTCCAACTATGGTTGAATAACCTTGAGGTAGCTCATGGATAAATTCATCAACCCGAGCGATCCGACAGGCTTGCTTGACTTGTTCTCGATCTACTAGAGGATTGCCATAGATTAAATTATCCCAAACTGTGCCATTAAAAATATCGACATCCTGATGTACGATCGCTAAACGACGACGATAACGAGCAATATCTAGATCGCGAATGTTTGCACCGTCAACTTTAATTGCTCCCTGATTGGGTTCAAAATAGCGAAACAAAAGCTTAACTAAAGTAGATTTGCCCGAACCTGAACGCCCTACTAAAGCGACAGTCTGATAGGGTTTGATCAACAGATTAATATCGTGCAGAATCAGGCGATCGCGATCATAACCAAAGCTGAGATGCTCCAACTGTAATTTGCCATCAAATTTATAGGGATTATCCACCACGTCTTCTAAAACCAAACTGGCTGCATCTGCCCCAGTCTCAAGCTGCATAAAGTCATGAAAACGTCTCATCGAAGCATAGCGACGGGCAAAAATTTCGGCTAGCTGCCCAATTGGTTCAAGCTCGGCATAAGCCATACTAGAAACGGTCAGAGTGGTAATAAAGTGTCCTAAAGTAATATTGCCCCTAACTGTGGAAATTAGGGTAAACAGCAAAATAAAAAAGACACAGGTTTGAATTACGGTGCGCGACCAGGTAATTAAATTAACATAACCCCGATGGATGCGATAGGTGACATATTTAAACTCCCGCTCAAATCGCTGCTGTTGCCGTTGATATTCCCGGGCTTCAGCAGCAAAAGACTTTACGGTTTTAATATTGGTAATAATTTCTGAGGTACGGCTTTCGGTATTCTCCTGATGTTTTTCCAGCAATTCTTCTTTGGCAATCAGGAGTCGCAGATGTTTCAAGCTGTAGAGCAAAATTAAGACAAAAGAAAGCAAGAAAGCGATCGCAATTCTGGGTTCAATAAATAAAATCATCACAAAGATACCCAGAATCCTCGCCAGTTTAGGGATTAACTGCCCAGCAATCTCAGGATACGTCCAGGTATGATTTTCAATACCACGCGCGATTCTGCCTGAAATACGCCCAGGATTATTCTCATCGTAATAACCTAAGGGTAAAGTCAAAATCTTGGCTACCACCTGACTAAAATGATCTCGTCTGGCTTTGAGCGCAATTGCCCAGTGATGCCAGATGCCAATCCAAGGCTGAATCGGCGCTCGCACTACCGTGACGATAAAAATTATCCCGAGCAACACCCCCAAAGATAACCATTTTCCTGGAGGAAAATTGCCCAGATTCTGCACTAAGGCGATCGATCTGCTGATCGGCGCATCTAAAGGCTGATTTGACAGCACGTTCAAAATTTGTCCGATGCAATAGGGAATAACTAGATCGATAATCTCAAACAAACTAGAAGCAGCGATACTCAAAATAGCGATCGCTTTATACTTACCAAAATAACCGACAATATCGCGAAAAGAAGACATTACTTAAAAGACTTAAAAGGATGAAAGAGGAGGAATGAATGATGAGGATATAGGGAGGAAGCAAGATAAATATTACTACCTTGCTCCAGAAAATTTTCCAGCTTTTTGGGTTCAAAACTCAGTGTTGCGTTTATGGTTTTTTGCTTAATTGGTAAACCTATGCTGAAAAAAGCTGCTTAGATATAGATACAGGCGGTTTATTCGGCTAACAATAAATTAATTTCATTAATAAAATACCTTATGTCTTCCAATTCCACTATAACGATTCCTCACCTGCACCGCTTAGTTTTAGACAATGCCATCACTTTAATCGTCGTCGAAAACCAGGCAGCAGATATCATTTCAGGTCGTTTTTTTCTTAAAGGTGCAGGTACAATTACCGAAAAACTAGAGCAAGCTGGAGTAGCTAATTTAGTCTCGGCAGTAATCACCAAGGGAACAGAGAATTTATCTGCTTTAGAAATTGCCGAAAAAATTGAGTCGATTGGTGCGGGGTTAGGTGCAGATGCTTCAACTGATTATTTTTCGCTCAGTCTCAAAACTGTATCGTCAGATTTCCCGTCAATGCTGAAGCTGTTGGCAGAGATTATGCGATCGCCTACTTTCCCTGAATTAGAAGTAGAATTGGAACGCAAGCTAACTTTACAGGCAATTCGTTCCCAAAAAGAACAGCCGTTTAACGTGGCTTTTGATCAGTTGCGCCAACAAATGTATCCGCAACATCCCTATGGCGTTTCTGTCTTGGGTACAGAAACTAGCCTCGCAGCTTTAACTCGCGCCAATCTCCAGCAGTATCATCAGACTTATTTTCGTCCTGATAACTTAGTTATCAGTCTGTCTGGACGAATTACCCAAGAGCAAGCAGTTAATCTTATTTCCGAAGTTTTTCGTGATTGGCCAAAACCAGATTATCCTTGTCTTTCTTACCCGTTAAATTCTCCTACTCTTAATCCTTCTCAGCAAGAAATTATTCAAGATACTCAACAGTCGATTGTGATGCTGGGTTACTTGGGGACAAAGGTAAATCTTGAGGATTATCCCGTCTTAAAACTAATTAGCACTTATTTAGGTAACGGACTCTCTAGCCGTTTGTTTGTCGAATTACGAGAAAAACGAGGTTTAGCTTACGATATTTCGGCATTTTTTCCCACTCGTTTAGATATTGCCCCCTTTATTACTTATATGGGAACAGCACCTGCTAATACTGCGATCGCGATTGAAGGTTTAAGTAGCGAGGTAGAACGTCTAACCAAAGAAACCTTGACGGATGAGGAGTTGCAGGGAGCGAAAAATAAGCTTCTGGGACAATATGCTCTGGGTAAACAAACCAATGGTGAAATTGCTCAAACCTATGGCTGGTACGAAACCTTGGGTTTGGGGGTAGAGTTTGACAGTACCTTCCAAGCTACTATTCCCCCAATTACTGCTGAAAAAGTGTACCAGGTAGCCAATAAATATCTGAGTCAGCCTTACATTTCAATTGTCAAACCAGAAGGCTAACTTTCAGTAATTAACCTCAATTTGGGTTAAGATAATTGCTCGGTTAAGGTAGCTAAAAGCGATGCAGCGCGGTCTTGGGGGTTTCCCCCATGAGTGACTGCATCAAGAAGCTAATAGCTGCGCAAAGCAAAGCTTTGCCAGTCGTCGTAAGACGAAGATCTGCCCTAAAAGACTCGCTTCGCATCGCGCTTACGCGCTGCGCTAATAGCTTTTTAATTAATAATTATGTAAATATTCTCAATGTTTTAACTCAAATATCTTTTTAATCACATCAGCCACCACTTTATCGGGAGTAGATGCACCACTGGTTACGCCGACGGTAATTTTTCCCTCTGGTAGCCAGTTTTTGGCAACGGTAATTTCTCCATCTAAAGGCTTGTGTTCTAGGCGATCGCCGCTTAGAATTCTTGCTACAGAGTCAATATGATAAGAAGGAATTTTGTTCTCGACGGAGATTTCCTGGAGATGAGTCGTATTAGAAGAATTAAAGCCACCAATAACGATCATCAAGGATAAATCTTCTTTCACCAAGTCGAACATGGCATCCTGTCTTTCTTGAGTGGCATCACATATGGTATTAAAACTCATAAAATGTTCATTTAATTCGGTTGGACCATATTTTTTCAACATGGTTTGTTCCAAAAGCTTGCCAATTTGCTCAGTTTCGCTTTTGAGCATGGTGGTTTGATTGGCAATGCCTACTTTCTCTAAATCGCGATCGGGATCGAATCCTTGAGAGTAAGCATTTTTAAATAAAGCTAAAAACTCTTCTTTGTCCCCACCATGAAGAATATAGTTAGTCACATATTCTGCCTGGGTCAGATTTAACACTACCAAATAGCGTTCGGCAAAGGAACTAGTAGCTACCGTCTCTTCATGGGCATATTTACCGTGAATAATTGAGGTATAGTCGCGTTTTTTGTGCTTTTCGACAGAATTCCACACTTTAGACACCCAAGGACAGGTAGTATCGACAATTTTACAGCCTCGATCATTGAGCAGCTGCATTTCTTGGACACTAGCACCAAAAGCAGGCAAAATGATGACATCACCGCTTTCGACTACACTAAAGTCTTTCTCGCCATCAATCAGTTCAATAAAGCCCACGTTCATCTCTCGCAAACGCTGATTAACCGAAGGATTATGGATAATTTCGTTGGTAATCCAAATTTTCTCGTTGGGGAAATGCTCTCTAGTTTCATAAGCCATCGCCACGGCTCTTTCTACCCCCCAACAAAAGCCAAAAGACTCAGCCAGACGAATCGTAACATCTCCTTGTGAATAGCGATAATTGCGATCGCGAATAATTTGAATCAAATCACTTTGATATTCAGAATTCATACTCTTATGCACTTGTGCATCGTGTCCAAAACCGCGACGATGATAGTTTTCTGACTGCTGCAAAGAACGTTTGAAAGCTTTGGTATCTATTTTTTGATTGGGCATAAAAATACGTTTATCGATTTATTTTATTTTGATCTAGAGTAGCTGTATTTTAGAACCACTAGCTATTAGTTTTTTATATATGGTGATTGTGTCGCTATTTTGTTGCCTAGAATTTGCCAACCGCAAAGCGATCGCCATTAATCCAAGCAAGCCAACTAGCTAATAAAATTTTCCTCGCTATATAAAGCTTAAACAAAATGTAATAAGATAAGATTTCCTGCGTTATTTTATAGTTTAAGAAAAATTTTAGTGAGTTTACCAGAAGCAGACACCCCGCTATACAATCACACTTTACCGACTATTGAAGACTGGCTACGCAGTAAAGGCTGCAATCAAGACGAAGATAATCTTCACTGCTGGTATATAGATGAATCAGCCTGGAAAGCAGAAATTTGCCTTGATACCGAAGAATTGACCGTGCGTTATTTTGATACCGAACCAGAAAGTCAAAATCTGCGTCGCTCGTTTAAATATTCTCTCAGTCGACAAGATATAGAAGATGCGGTTTTTTCAGGACCATAACTAGGTTTTTAGAGCTATTTTAAGCGACTTTGCGGGTTATCTCATTTAGCGATCGCGCTATGAACCAGCAAATTAAACCAAGCCTTTCATTCAAAGGCTTGGTTTCTGTTTTGCTCAAATAAAATCAGAACTGACTCATCAAGGATTTTAACTGAGCCATCCTTTGAGTCGACGTGCTACTTGAGGCCGACGCAGCTTACGCATCGCTTTACTTTGAATTTGGCGCACTCTTTCGCGAGATAGGCTAAACATTCCTCCCACTTCTTCTAAAGTGTAGGGTTGACTGCTAGATAAACCGTAACGTAAACAAATTACGTCCTTCTCCCGCTGGGTTAAGACATCATCAAGAACATCAGTAATTTCTTGGCGCATCATGGTTTCATTCATCCGCTCTTCGGGAAGCTGGAGATCGCTATCCTCTAAAAGATCAACTAGCTCTGTATCTTCGGCTTTACCAACGCGATGATTCAAAGATAATGACTGGCGACGCAATTCTAAAAGCTGGCGTAGTTGAGATGCAGGTATTTTTAGCTCTTGGGCTAATTCTGTCTCGCTAGGATTACGCTGTAGCTTTTGCTTTAAGTTACGCTGAGCCTTTTTAAGTTTATTGAGTTTTTCAACAATATGAATTGGCAAACGGATCGTCCGAGCATCATTAGCAATTGTGCGGGTAATTGCCTGACGAATCCACCAGTAAGCATAGGTAGAAAATTTATAGCCTTTATTGGGATCAAACTTCTCTGTAGCTCGATTTAAACCAATCGCCCCTTCTTGAATTAAGTCGAGGAAAGGAACACCCCGATTAAGATAGCGTTTAGCAATAGATACTACCAGTCGTAAATTGGAACGAATCATTTTGCGCTTAGCTACTTTCCCCCGATACAGCACAATATCGAGCTGTCTTGGTGATTCTAATCCCATTGCTGCTGCCAATTCAGCCTTAGTCGGCTTTTGCTGCAGTTGTTCAGCTAGCTTGCGCCGAGTTTTTTCGACATTCAACATTAACTTGACATCATTAGCCAAAACAATTTCTTCTTCTGCAGTTAACAGAGGATAACGAGCCATTTCCTTGAAAAATGCGCCAACATTATCTTCCAAAGCGATTTTGCGTCGGCTATTAGTCCCTAAGCCAAGATGATTTTGATCAGAGTATTCTGCTTCAACTAAGTTCAAAGCTTCGGTTATGATTTGAGGTTCTTCACTAACTGCAAGATTTATGCTGTAACCATCGTTTTCTGTCAATTTCACTGTAGTCATTGGCTTAGCTCCTATTTTCTAAAGCAATTTTTTCGCTGTCTGAAAAATAATTTATAGTTAGTTTTAACTAATATAACTAGTTTCTATTTATATTGCTTATACTTAAGTAAAAGTCTGAAAATTACGCGAAAAGACCTGAATGGAATTATAAGCAATGCAGGTTATTTTTTTGACTAAATCTATTTTGCGTTCTAAGTTAATTATCAAATTCTCATGTTTCTGATTTTTTCGGCTAAAAGTATATCTTTTCTTAATATTATTTGTGAAAAAATTATAGTAATTTGAGACACATAATTTTGATCTACTGCTTACAGCGGTTGGGTTGTAATCTTTCTTAAAAATTCATTATTGTTAAGAAAGATTAAATAACTAATAACCAAGTTTTTTAAAGTAATTAGCTTAATATCCTTTCACAAAATTCTGTTAAAAAATGTAGCTCTCTTTACTTGAAAATGGTTGGTGTGATGAAGCGATGACTTTAATCAGATTAGCTGATCTAAGGATTGATTACCTTGCCCTTATTAATCCTTAGATAAATCCGATTGATGTTCTTGATGACACAAAATAAAACTGGTATTTAATTCGATAATTTGTGTGGATGGCAGTAATTATGGTTAGTGCTGGCTGCCTGACGCGATCAAGTAGAATGATATTCTGGCTACGAGTAATTAATCAACTGTAAATGTTAACTGGGGAAAATGTATTGTTCCAAAATGGTAGCGATCGCCTAAAAATGCCGTCACTCATAGAGACAGGAGTGCAGTTTAATCGAGAAATCCCGCCAGTTAAGACCACGACATGGGGTCACAGCCCCTCAAAAACCTCGGCAACAGACTGCTTGCCCAAGAACATGCTGCATTACTCTGGCGATAAATTTATGACTCAAACAAGTCTGCTACTAGCAGAACCCCAAAATAATTACACAGTTAATGCTCAGCAATGGGTCGAGGTTTTGGTTGATTGCCCAGGGACACAAGGTTTATATACCTATAGCCTGCCGCCAGATCTAACGGTGCAGCCAGGCGATTTAGTTAGCATTCCTTTTGGGATGCAGCTAACTGGAGGAATTGCGATTCGCTTGTTGACCTCGCCCCCAGAATCTTTAGATCCCAAACAAATTCGCCCTGTTGAAGATGTGATGACATCGGGATTTTTTCAACATACCTATTGGCAACTGTTAGAAAAAATAGCCAATTACTACAGTGCAGATTTAATTAGTGCAATTCGGGTAGCTTTACCCCCTGGTTTGTTAGGGCGATCGCAAAGAAGAGTAAAATTAAGTGCCGCAGTTCCTCCAGGTGCCGAGGCTTTTTGTAGTGCGATTGCAGGCCAAGTTCTCAAGCTGCTTCAAAGTCAGAAAGATGGTCACTATAGCGTCAATTATCTCAGAAATCAGCTCAAAGGGGCAAGCCGTGGGATCAGGGAACTCAATAAACGAGGCTGGATCGAAAATTACTTAGAAACCCCCAAACGAGCCAAACCCAAATTAAGCATAGCCGTTACTCTGGTAAAAAATAGTTTTTTAGACGATTTAACCGCAAGACAACAAGAAATCTTGCAAATTTTAAAAAATCGCGGTGGCGAACTATGGTTGAAAGAATTAATCCAGTTGTGTCGTACTACTTCAGCTACAGTTAAAAAACTGGAAACCAAAGGCTATATTATTTGCTCAGAACGCGAGATTTTACGTCAAGAACAGGGTGTTGCTCAAGCAGCAGATCAACCCAAAGAACTAAATCCAGCCCAAGCCGATGCCTTAGCAGTAATCAATGCTCAAATAGGCTATGCTCAGATTCTTTTACATGGAGTAACAGGTTCAGGCAAAACCGAAGTCTACCTCCAGGCGATCGCGCCGATTCTCAAACAGGGAAAATCAGCTTTAGTTTTAGTACCAGAAATCGGCTTAACTCCACAGCTAACAGATCGCTTTCGCGCTCGTTTTGGGGAACAAGTATGTGTCTATCACAGCAAACTTTCCGCTGGAGAACGTTACGATACTTGGCGACAAACCATACAGGGAAAACCCCAGGTCGTAATTGGCACGCGATCGGCTATCTTTGCCCCGCTGCCAAATTTGGGTTTGATTGTTCTGGATGAAGAACACGACTCTAGTTTTAAACAAGACCGCCCCACACCAACTTATCACTCTCGCAAGGTGGCACAGTGGCGCGCTGAGTTAGAAAAATGTCCTTTGGTTTTAGGTTCAGCTACTCCGTCATTGGAAAGTTTAGTCGAGGTTAGGGGCGTAGGGGCAAATGGTTATTCGCCCTTACAAGAAGAGACAGATCAAACATTTTATTTATCCTTACCCGAAAGAATCGGTAATCGTCCTTTACCCCAAGTGACCATAGTTGATCTGCGTCAGGAATTAAGTCGAGGTAATCGCTCGATCTTTAGCCTTTCTCTACAACAGGCGATCGCTCAAATGCAATCACAAAAACAACAGGGTATTTTATTTATTCCTCGGCGAGGGCATAGTACGTTTGTCTCTTGCCGTAGTTGCGGGTACGTCATGGAATGCCCAGATTGCGATGTATCTCTTTCCTATCACCATACCCATGAAGGGGCAGCCAAGTTATTGCGCTGTCACTACTGCAACCATACACGTATCCAGCCCGATGTTTGCCCTGAATGCAATTCTCCCTATCTCAAGTTTTTTGGTAGCGGGACGCAAAAAGTTACCCAAGAACTAGCTAAATTATTTCCTGATCTCAGATGTATTCGGTTTGACAGCGACACTACCCGCAACAAGGGTGCGCATCGGCAGTTGATTGATCGCTTCATACGGCAAGAAGCAGATATTTTAATCGGAACTCAGATGCTAACCAAAGGATTAGATATTGCAGGAGTCACCTTAGTCGGGATTGTGGCAGCAGATGGCTTATTGCATCGCAGTGATTATCGCGCAGCCGAACGAGCCTTTCAAACCTTAACTCAGGTAGCGGGCAGAGCAGGTAGAGGCGACATTCCTGGTCAAGTAATTTTACAAACTTATTCCCCAGAACATCCAGTAATTCAGGCGGTTAAAACCCATAACTATGAAGATTTCAGCACCACCGAATTGAACCAAAGAGCCGAATTAAACTATCCTCCCTACGGCAATTTAATTTTAATCAAGCTGAGTAGTATCGACGAGGGAGAAGTCGAACAGGCTGCCGCCACTTTAGCAGATCGCCTAATTGATACTTTGAGCGCAGAATACGAAATATTAGGTCCTGCACCAGCCAATATTATGCGGGTTGCTCGTCGCTATCGGTGGCAAATTTTACTTAAATTCCCCGCCGCAGCCCAGGCTAACTTGCCCGATTTAAATATCTGGCGATCGCATTTACCGCAATCTGTGAGCATGACCATTGATGTCGATCCACTTAATTTGGAATAAGGCGATCGCTTATTTTTTCTTTAATGATTAAAAGCCAATCATTCGTTAAGTTTATAGATGATTGAAACTATTTTACATAACCAGCATTATGCGAGATTTTGCTCAAGTTCAACGGACTGATTACGACGTAATTATTATTGGTGGTGGAATTAATGGCGCAGGTGTCGCTAGAGATGCTGCTTTAAGAGGTTTAAACACAATTTTAGTCGAGAAAAATGATTTTGCTAGCGGTAGTTCGAGCTGGTCTACCCGACTAATTCATGGTGGTTTACGCTATTTAGAATATTTTGAATTTCCGTTGGTGAGAGAGTCTTTAAAAGAGCGGGAGGTATTACTTCACACTGCACCTCATCTGGTTAATCCCCTCCAGCTTACCATTCCAATCTATCGCGATCGCTCTCGCCCCTATTGGAAGATTTGGGCGGGGATGATTCTCTATGATGTTTTTAGCTTTGATAAAACTTTACCCGTGCATCGAATGTTGCCCAAAGCGAAATTTCAACAGCTATTTCGCTCTCTTGATGCCGAAAACCTAATTGGCGGTTCACAATATTACGACGGACAGGTAACTCTGGCAGAGCGTCTTTGTTTGGAAAATATTATTTCAGCACAAAATGCAGGAGCAACTGCGCTAAATTACGTTGAAGTTACTGAATTACCGATCAAAGAGTCCCGCATTACTGAGGTCGTCTGTAAAGATAAGTTGTCAGGAGAAAGCTTCACCATCTCTGGCAATCCTGATACTGTAATTATTAATACCGCAGGCCCTTGGATTGACAAAGTTTGTCAGTTGGGCAGTAAAGCAGGGCAGAAGTCTCCTATTGGCAAGACAAAGAAAAACGGTGGGACAAAAGGCAGTCATATTGTCGTTGGTCAATTTCCTGGCGCACCAGGATCAACGCTTTACGTTGAAGCAAAATCTGATGGTCGTCCCTTCTTTATCGTTCCCTGGTTAGGCATGTATCTGATTGGCACGACAGATATACCCTACAACAATGATCTTGATAATCTTAAAGCCGATAATGCCGAAATTGATTACTTATTACGAGAAACTAACAGTATTATTCCTACGGCTAAATTGACACGAAATGAGATTAAGTTTACTTATTCTGGGGTAAGACCTTTACCCAACTCGGAGGGCAAAAAACCAGGCAGCATTACCCGCAAGCATATTATTTTTGACCATCGCCAAGAAGGAGTTAATAATTTATTGACTTTAATTGGTGGCAAACTGACCACTTATCGTAATGTAGGTGAAGAAATAGTCGATGCCATCTTCAAACGGATGAAGCGATCGCCCAAATCCTGCCAAACTGATTCTCTACCTCTGCCTGGCAGCATTCTGCCAAGCGATCGACGTATTCAACAGGCAATTGATGATTACGGTTCAACCCTATCAGTTAAGACAATCGATCACTTATTTTCAGTTTATGGCGCCAAAGCATTAGAAATTTTAGCCTTGACTAGGGAAAATCCAGCCTTAGGCGAGCTTCTTAGCTCAGAATTGCCTGATATCAAAGCGCAGATTGTCTATGCGATCAACAGCGAATCTGCTCATACTTTGGTAGATATTTTACGCCGTCGTACCACTTTGGCAATGAATGGTCATTATGGTATGGATTTATTACCTGTAGTTACGGAAACTTTGCAACAATACTGTGGCTGGACTAAGGAACAAAGCGATCGCGCCTGCGCTGATTATCGCTTTTTTATGGAACAAAACTGTATTCCTGATTATCAGCTATAGATCGCTAGGTTAATTGTATTAGTAAAATATTACCAGCCTTCAGCCGCGGCTAAACGTCAGTAAACGTTACTCCAGGCTCAATTGGTAATATTTTACTGACGCTAATCTGGCAAGATTGGCGAGATTATGCTTCAGAAAATTTTTGAAAGTATTTAAAAAGATTGTCAACAAGCACTAATCACGATATATGTATAGTAAGGGAAAGCTAAATAGTAATTTATATCAATAAATTTTGTTTATGACTCATGCTATAAATCGCCAACATCAGGCATCATCGAAGCTCAAGCAGCTACCCAAATTTATCTTTATTGGCAATGCTTCAACCACATCGGCTCTAGATTCAACCAAAGAGCTAAATCTCCCTGCTAATCGGAACTTTTTGAATCAAATCAATGTCGGAAACTGCGTCATCATCAATCAAATTCACGTTCCCCGCAACCTGACTCGTCAATTAAAACATCTAAGGCTCGAACTAGGAACAATGGTGCAGTTAGTCAGCAAAACTAGCAATGGCTCTGTAGTAATTAATATTAATGATGAATTAATCGGTATCGGAGCGGAGATTGCTCAAAAAATTATTGTAACTTTGGTTGATGATATGAAATTATGAGAATAGCAATCAGCATTGCAGAATTACCCATCGGTTCGGTAGCTATTATTGCAGGATACAGTCGAGTTTATGGCGGTTATGTTGGCAAACTAATCTCCCAGGGATTAGTACCAGGAACTCTTTTCGTGGTACTCAACTTGGATTTACCCCAAGGTGCAGTACAAATTATGCTTAAGGAGAAAATCATTACTCTCTCTAAACCAGAAGTAAATGCACTTTGTGTTGAAACCATTACGGAAGAAGATATTTGATTGCTAATCAAAACCACCTGAATCAGCTGATAAATGGCTCTAGAGATTTATCTTCTAAGATATTTTGTGGCAAAACATAGTGCATAAATCATATATTTTTGCCACTAACATTTGCAACAGGTCAACCCCAGTAAAGTCGTATGGGGAGAATTTGTTGGAAAACTTAGAACTTTTGCCACTTTGATTTTTTAACTAACAACCTTGTCTGAATAAAGATGGGGCTGAAAATTTGTAAATATTTCGTTGATAGTTTGGATGTTACCCAAGATTGCGATCGCATCATTCGTAGTATGATATTTCAAGCTTAGAAGCTGTGGTAATTTTTGGCGGTCGAGTTCGCCAACTCCCTCTTGAATATCTAGTTCTCGCTCTTTGTCTATATCGCCTTCAAGTAGATCGTCGTCGGGGTCATATTGATACTCATCCAGGGTGGTGGTAAATTCAATGACCTTGAAGGGGGTTAAGTAACCCTCGTTGATACCTTCTTTTAAAGAATAGGTATAGAGGGGTTCGCCAAAGTATTTATAGGTATCTCCATTTACATCCCGCTTGGGGGTGGCGGTTAATCCGAGTTGAACGGCGGGGGCAAAGTATTCAAGAATTTTGCGCCAGGTACTTTCGTCGTTTGCTCCCCCTCGATGACATTCATCGACAATTACAATATCGAAGAAATCGGGGGGATAGTCGTAAAAGTTAGCTGTAGATTCATCACCTTTTTTGGTCATAAAGGTTTTTCCCGTCCCCGTTGCCATCGTCAATAACATTCGCTTTTTACCTTGACTAATCGCTTCTAGGACAGCCTCGATCGCATTGTGTTGGTAGTAACGAGCTTCCCACGTACCGCCTTTATCTTCAAAGGGAATGGCTGCAAAGCGATCGCGCCAATCGTTCTGACTGGGGTAAGTAGCTGCCCAGAGTTCGTCAGGAGTAGGATAGCGATCTATATACTCTTCGTTCCCTGTCAGCATATCGACTTGATAGATCTTGTCACCATTGGTGCAGAGGGCAAAGCGCGTTTTTAATCGTTCTGCATAATCTTTGGCTTGCCCCAGTCCTTCGGTAGGGTAAGCATCGCGTTTTTTTGCTTCTAAGGCTGCAAGTTTATGGTTGCGATAAACCAAGACGTAATCGCATTTTGTAGGCTTTTCCCTTTGTCTAGAACCCAGCAGACGACCAGGGGCTATTACTTCGCGACGGACACGGCTTTTTGGTACATCTCCCCAGCCTGCTGCTTTGAGGGCGGGGTCAATTAGTTCGGCTCTAGTTTCGGCTTCATTCATGGTTGAGATGGGAAAGTTACGGTTATTTTTCGTATTGGCGAATGGCTTGCTCGATGATTTGATTATTTACGTCGGATAAATCGGATTTGGAATAGATGGTTACGAGGACTATTCCAGTTTGGGTTTGAAGGTAGTAAATTACTCGATATCCCGCACTTTTTCCTTTCTGGATATCACTCTTTTTCAGGCGGACTTTAAACACTTGGTAATTAAGACCCTGAATGCGATCGCCTGGTGTATTACCTGACTGAAGTTCTTGAATCAGGGGTTGCAAGTCTTTGCGAATAGAGCGATAGCGTTTGGCTAGATCTTTTAAATCTTTTCGGAATTGAGGAGTTAAGTTAACTTCTGCATTGTTACTATTAATCGACATCAATTCCGTCCCACATTTGCGCTAGGGGGATAGTTTCTCCAGCTAGGGCTTCTTTCATACCCTGTTGGATACCTTCTATGACCTGAGAAGTAGGAGTATCGTCAGTGTCGGTGCTTGTTTCTTGGTTGAGTCCAAGGCGAAAGTAATGTATTAGTTCGTAGATTTGGTTGAGTTTGTCTTCGGGAATCTCGTTAAGTTCGTCAATAATTTTTTGAATAATCATTATTTTTCTCTGTGGTTAAGTGAGTTTTCCAGTAAAAGCTTTTTGTAAGATTGATTGTTTTAGTTCTGCAAGGGCTTTTAATTTGCGTTGATAGATTTTTTCAAGCTTGTAAACTTTTTTTGACAGATCATCTAAATTATCAGCAATTATCTTTTGAGTATTGACATCAGGAAATGGAAAGGTTTGGTTTCTAAAAGTTCCCATATTTATATTGTCTTGTGCGCTGCCTTTACCTTTCGCCTGTAAAAATAATTTAAAAGACTGCAACATATATTCGACAAATATATTATTAGCCCTATTCTCATCAACATAAATACCGATTATGCTGTCTGGAATACAAGCATCAAAATCTAAAACTGCTGTTTCAGCAATGTTTGCAGCAATTGTTATACAAACAGTTCCTTTCCGCCAAAGTTTACTTTGTGCAAGTCCAGTTTCGTTGTAAGTCTGAGAATATTTTTTTACGATATGGTTTGAGTTCCGAATATCTCCAGTTTGTATAAAAGGATATTTCCCACCATAAAGCTTTTTATCATTTCGAGGTCTATGTTTAGATTTTCCTCTTCCAAATTCAATCGCAATATCTTTTAAATTTCTCTCAACCCATCCATCACCCTTCTCTGTGAAAACCTTATTTAGGTAGCTGTCAAAGAGTTCCTGGGTATTAGCTAAATTCTTTTTAGTGTTGGCTTCGGCGCGATCTATTCCCTCAAATGCCTCATCCAATATTTCTACAATTCGCTTTTGTTCTTCAAGCGACGGAACTGGCATGAATACATTAACTAACAAATCTTTTTTGACTAAACTTGGTAGTGTAGTACCTTTATCATGCTTAGTAAAATCGTATCCCAAACAAAAATAATAAAGAAACTTACTCTCAATATTTTCAGAAGGAGATAAACCAAACGCTGTATCAACATTCCAGAATTTTTTTTCAACATAAATAGGACTGTTGATCGTTCCTTTTCGACCGATTATCGTTGTTCCTTCATTGCAGATAAAATTATCGGCATATCCCATAATTCCGCCACTACCATAGATAGAATATTTACCATTTGGATTTTTAACTTGTTTGTGACTACGACCACTTTTAATTTCTAAAACAGATTTCCACTGTTGTAAATTCCATGACATTAAATCATCTCTCCAATCGCTTTTAAAATTCCAGCACTTTCCTTATCCAGTTCGGCAATCTCTTGCAAAATCTCCTTTGGTTCTCGCAATGGGTCATCTTCTGGCGCATTAGGATTCTTCACCGAAAGATCGAAGGACTCTAAATCTACCTTATGGGGTTTGAGTAGCAACTGTACAGAAAACCACGTTAAGGCTGTAATCTTATTCTCGTATACCTTTCAAGCATTAAGTTTGATTTTTAAGCTGATTCTCCCTATCTCGCTTCACAATGTCATTCACTGTTGTCTTACTCAAATGAAGTTCATGAGCTATTCGACGATAAGAATAACCCTCCGTTACCATCTGCAAAACTTTAGGCTCATACAAGTCCGCTTTAACTCTTTGTCCTGGTTTTCGACCTAATTTTTGACCGTTCGCTTTAGCAGCAGCCAAACCAGAACAAACCCTTTCTCTAACTAAATCTCGCTCAAACTCAGCTAAAGATGCCATTATCGAAGCAATTAATTTTCCTTGAGGAGTAGTTAAATCAAATTGAAGTCCTGTGGTAGCTATCACCGACACTCCCCAGTGAGCTAAATCCTGTAGAGTAGTAATCAAATCGATTGTCGAGCGACCCCAACGAGTTAATTCTGTAACCAAGACTCCATCGATTTTACGCGCCTGAGCCAAATTCATCACCTGCTTTCTAGCAACGCGATTATTTTTGCTACCTGAAGCGGTTTCAAACCAAATACCAACTACTTCATAACCTGCTTTTTGGGCATACTCCCGTAAATCTCGTTCTTGACGAGAACAAGATTGGTCAAAAGTCGAAACCCGACAGTAAATAGCTACCTTCTGTACCATTTAAACCCTCCCGTCCATAGGTGGTTCAAACCCTGATGGTATCGTTATATTTGAGCGTACCAAATAGACTATAGTTTTAATGATACATTATTGGGTTTTTCTTGGTGTCATCTAGGTTTCTCACATCAGAACAGCAACATAGCTACGGGCGTTATGCTGATGAACCAACTTCTGTTCAATTATAGCATTACGTATAAAGGTTA
>JAIMKV010000055.1 GCA_020692205.1 Myxosarcina sp. GA_180221_E-2-1-MAG-40_15 | reverse complement strand
GTGGTGAATCTGCTCCTGTAGCAATGACTGCTCCTGCTATCAACGGTTAGAACGACGATAACTAGTTTCTAGTTGGTTATTTGTTAGACAAAAAAGCTCCTCGCGTAAACGGGGAGCTTTTTTTGTCTAGTTTTGAATTCTTCTAATTATTGTATCTCCCAAGAATCAATCATTTTTTTAACAGTGCCATAAAACTTAGCAAATTTTGCTCTTTCGGCAGTATAGATAGCTATATAGACTTGATTATTTTTAATAGTGAAGGCTTCCATTTGCCTTAGCTGTAAATTTCCTTCTTGGCGAGAATAGATTACTGCCCGGGCAGGAAAACTATCGATAGATGTTTCAAATTCTTCATATGCTTCAATCTCACTCCCTTTTGTTTGATTAATACGGTTAAAGACAGTTTGAGTATACTGTTCTAAACTAGTAGGTTCGGCTGATAAATATTCAACTGCAATAGAGACTTTCTCTAGAAATAAATCTGCATCAGTTTCTAAAGTAGAAGCAAAAACTACTATTTCGCCAGTAATCGGGTCATCTAATTGTCGTTTCGACCAATCTTGAGGATATTTAATTTCAAATTGATAGTCATCATTAATATAGCTGGCGAAATTACGACCAGAGTTTTTACTAATACCAATAAATATAATTGCTGAGGCAAAAATAAAAGGTAATGCGAGTAGGAACCAAATTATTTTGGAGGGAAACTTGAACTGGTTGATTGATGCTAAGAAATTAGCTTGCTTTTTGACTCTCTTAGAAGATGATGGAGCAAAATACGAGCTGTCAAAAAAGGGCGGAGGTAAGTTAATTACATTGTGATTAAAATCTAGTTCTGCTAAGATTTCAGCTGGCGATTGATAGTATTGACCGCAAACATCACTTACCATTCTATTGAGAACATAGGTTAGCTCAGAGCTGATATTTGCTGTGGATAAATTGTTTGAGTTACTTGCTGTTCCAGATTCAACAGAATCAGGAAGTTTTGACTGAGTAAAGTCAGTAATACTTCCAGTTAAGGCATAAATAATTGTTTTACCCAAAGCATAAATATCAATACTAAAATCTGATTTTTCATGTTGTTTTAAAGGAGAAAAATCAGGATTAATTATAGTTTTTAAAGGTTTATTGTTCGATAAAACTGCGATTTTAATTGCAGCAAAATCAGTTAAAAGTTTCCTACCATCTTGATGCTGAACTAAGCTTGAAGGTCGTATATTAAGATGAGGTATACCTGCTTGATGAGTGAATTCTAAAATGCCAACAATTTCTTGCAACCAGACCACTGCTTCAGCTTCATCAATTAATTTGTTCTTTAGTTTTCGCGCTAAATTTTCGCCTTTGATATCTTCATAAACTAGATAAAATTCGCGATCGCATTCGAAAAAATCCAACAATTGAGGAATTTGTGGATGATGGCTAATTTTCTGAAAAATATTAGCCTGGGTTAGAAACGTTTGGAGAACTTTTTGCCAAGACTGTGCGCCTAAAACTTCATTATCATAATGAGGCTTTAACCGCTCTATTTTACATTGTTTTTTGTCGTTTTGCTCAAGATCTTCTGCAAGATAAATTGTACTAAAATCGTCTTGACTTAGCTCTTGAACGATGCGGTAGCGATCGCACAATATTTTACCAATTATTGACTCCATTCAGATTTCACTAAGCTCACAGCAACAAATAAACACGGGTTTCTATTGTAACTAAAACTAATTTTTAACTAGATGATTTTTGATTAAATTCATCTAGACGAGCTAATACTTCTTGACTATGAATGCTTGGTCTAACGCCTAAAAAGATTGCTTGCAAAACACCTTCTGGATCGATCAAATAGGTATGTCTCAAAGACATTGTTCCTAACCATGAACCATAAGCTTTGCTAACATTACCATTCGTATCTGCTAACAAGGGAAAGCTAAGCCCCTCTGAATCACAAAATTCAGCATGAGAATCAACATCATCAACGCTAACTCCTAAGATCTGCGCATTTCTGGTTGTATACTCTGCAAGATCTTGTTGGAAACGCCGAGCTTCTAACGTACAGCCTGAAGTAAAATCTTGAGGATAAAAGTACAGTACAACCCATTGTCCCCGATAATCTTGTAAAGCAATATCTCCGTCACCTGTATTGGTAGGCAGAACAAATTCAGGAGCAGGTTCACCTAGCGAGGGCTGTTTGCCCCCCATTGCCCAGGCATTTGACAGGGTTAACCCGAAAAGCAAAAAAGAAAGGCTAATAGACAACCAAAATTCAATCGAAAGCAGACGTTTCATAATTAACAAAAATATGATTTACTTATCATAAGATTACAAGTAATGCTTAAACCATAACAATAAATTAACTTGAAAAATTAATTTATTGTGGTTCAAATTGAGTACATTCTCCAAATTATTTGTTAACGTAGTTGCCCAAGATTAAGCTTAGTAATAAAAAGGGAATTTATGAGTACAGATTTAATTGCGCCTCATGGCGGTGAGCTGATTGATCGTCTAGCTACCGCTGAAGAAAAGCAAAATTTCTTAGCTAAAGCAGATTCTCTGCCCAGAGTTCAGTTAGATGAAAGAGCAACTTCCGATTTGGTTATGATTGCGATCGGTGGTTTTAGTCCGATCAGTGGCTTTATGGGTCAAGATGACTATTTAGGCGTGGTTAAAGATATGCGTCTGGCTAGCGGTGCGCCCTGGTCAATACCTGTAACCCTCTCTGTAACTTCAGAAGTGGCAGAGCCTTTAGAAGTTGATAGCTTGGTTCGTTTAGACAACCGTGATGGTAAATTTATTGGGGTTTTACAACTAACCCAAAAGTACAGCTACGATAAAAAGTTGGAAGCTAAAAATGTTTACCGCACAGATGAAGACAAACACCCTGGGGTAAAGGTAATCTACCAACAAGGAGAAATTAATCTTGCAGGACCAGTTTGGTTACTGAAGCGAGAACAACACCCGCACTTTCCTAAGTATCAGATCGATCCCGCGGCTTCTCGGGCAATGTTTAAAGAAAAAGGTTGGAAAACAGTAGTTGGGTTCCAAACTCGTAACCCAATTCACCGCGCTCATGAGTATATTATTAAATGCGCTCTAGAAATTGTTGATGGTCTATTTTTGCATCCTTTGGTAGGAGCTACCAAAAGCGATGACATTCCTGCTGATGTCAGAATGCGGTGCTACGAAATTATGATGGAAAACTATTTTCCCCAGGATCGTGTTGTCTTAGCGATTAATCCCTCGGCGATGCGTTACGCAGGACCGAGAGAAGCAATTTTCCACGCCTTAATTCGCAAAAATTATGGCTGTACACATTTTATAGTTGGTCGCGATCATGCAGGTGTGGGTGACTATTATGGTACTTATGATGCCCAAGAAATCTTTAGTGAATTTGACCCAGAGGAATTGGGGATCACTCCCCTTAAGTTTGAACACGCTTTCTATTGTACTCGTACAGAACAGATGGCAACAGCAAAAACCAGCCCAGCAACTAAGGAAGAGCGCATTCACCTGTCGGGAACTAAAGTCCGGGCAATGCTCAGAGAGGGGAAAACTCCACCACCCCAATTCTCTCGTCCTAAAGTTGCTGAAGAATTAGCCAGAGCAATGAAAGTTAATTAATTAGTCTCATTAAGTGGTCAGACGGTTTCGTCGGCGAAGTCGTTGCCAAACTGTCCAATCTTTTAGTGAGATTGAGATAATTATCAATTGTTATGGCAAAACACTATAATTGGTTACAGGTTCACGAGATTTATTTCTTGATCTGTAACCTTGATGGTTTGTAACAACATTTGACAGCTATTATTGATAGGCTGATGCAGATTTCTAGACGCTAGTAGCTGATATGGGACTTGACCGCAGAACTTTTCTACAGCAAGCTGGATTAGCTTGGTTTACTTGGGGCGCAACCGAGGCTGAAATTTCATCTCTAGTGAGCAATAATCGCCTTGTAGCCTCAATTAAAAATTACCAGCAAACTTTAGCACAACCAACTAAGCGTAAATTAGCTTTGCTGGTAGGAATCAATCGCTACCCTTATCATGATGATTTGGCTGGTTGTCTGATAGATGTGGAACTACAGCGAGAATTATTAATTCATCGGTTTAATTTTAATCCTAGTGATATTATAACTTTAAGCGATCGCCAAGCTACCAGAGAAAATATTGAAACTGCCTTGGTAGAACATTTAGTAGCCCAGGCTAAACCAGATGATGTAGTGTTGTTTCACTTTAGCGGTTATGGAGGTCAAATCAAAATACCTCTGGCTTCAGATGGTGAAGCAGCTAAGGAGGCAGCTAGTTCGGATTCCTTTCGCTTAGCTAACAGTTTTGTACCAGTAGACGGATTAGCATCAGCTAAAAAAGCTTTGTTTGCTAACAGCATCCTGCAAGAAACGCTTTTAGTATTGGCGCAATCTTTATCTACGAGTAAATGCACTTTTGTTCTTGATACTTGCTTTAACACCACTCCACGCAGCCAACACGGCAGCTTTAACATTCGCTCCATTCCCAATATCGCTGAAAGCCCGAGTTCTCAGGAACTAGCTTTTTTGGCACAATTAAGCGACAATTTGGCTACTAAAGGACTTAAACCCAGTAAAAGATTATTATCTCTGCCTGGAGTAGTTTTATCTGCTACCAGTAAAAATCAAATAGCAGTAGAAAGACAGTGGGGTGATTTTAGTGCTGGGCTATTTACTCAAGCTTTGACTCAGCATCTTTGGCACATTACCTCCAGTAGTAAAATACAGGTGGTAATTGCCAGAACAGCTGAAACCGTTGAGCAATTTATGGGGAAACAACAGCAGCCCACTCTTAACAATCCTGATAAATCAGCGATCGCCTATTATTTAGCAGCTAGTGGTGTTCCCAATGCCGCTGGGGTAGTCAGTATGATTGCGAAGAACGGTAATGTAGAAGTAAAACTTTTAGGTTTACCTGCTAATATTTTGGAATGTTATGGAGTTGATTCCTGTTTAAGTTTGATATCTAATGCTAAAAATGCTCCTCAACTACAGGTAAAGTCAAAAGAAGGTTTTATTGCCAAAACTCAATTATTGTCTCCAGAGATCAAAACCCAAGTAGGAGAATTTGCCTGCGAATCAATCCGCATTCTCAGGCGCGATCTGAATTTAAATTTAGCATTAGACGATGATTTGCAAAGAATTGAACGAGTCGATGCCACTAGCGCCCTAGCCAATATTGCCGCAATCAATTCCGCAGTGGTTGCTAAAGAGCAAAATGCCGATTGTCTTTTGGGAAAAGTAGCTTTAGATCCAGCGTTAAAATCTGCTGCTAATTTAGAAATTGAAACACCAGCCTTTAGCTATGCTTTATATACTGCTGGAGGAAATTTGATTGCTAAAACAACAGGAGTAGAAGAAGAAGCGGTGAAAAGTGCCATTGATCGCCTTAAGCCTCAATTTAATCATCTTTTGGCAGCCAAATGGCTTGAATTGACTAACAATGAATTTTCTTCGAGATTGAAAGTTAATGCAACTTTGACAACAGGACAGAAATCTAATAGTTGGCAAAGATCTACGCTTGCTTCAGAGAAATTGCAACTATCTGCTAAAAAAACAGTTTTCTCGTCTAGTGGTTCAAATGCTAACAATACTAATAACGTGCCACTTTTGATCAAAGGTACAGAAATTAACTTGGCTTTAAATAATACAGGCGATCGCCAACTATATGCGGTCATCTTAGGGATCGATTCTGACTGTAATATTTATGGTCTTTATACGCCAAAGTCTTCCACTACTGAAGCAGAAATTAAGCTAGAAGATATTGCGATCGCTTCTGAAAGTGAATTGATCATTCCTGCCGCTGACAGTTCTTGGAAGTGGAAAGTTTCTGAATCGCTAGGCATCAATACTCTGTATGTTATTTTTGCGGTTCAACCCTTTGAAGCAACATTGAAAGCTTTTGCCACGCAACAGAACTTTAAGCTCGATCAACAGCAAGTGCTAAACGTGACTAATCCGATCAATGTAATCAAATCTTTAATGGAGGATTTACATCAAGCAAGTTCCGTTTCTACCGAACTTTTGACCAACGAAAATGTCTATGCCCTGGATGTTAATAGCTGGGCAAGCTTAAACTTTGTTTATGAGGTAACGAACGCTTGAATAATTAAGATGATCTCCTAGCAAGGTGCTGTTTAACCGTAGCAGTTCTTTCCCCTGCTTGAGACAAATTACTAATAATCATCCTAGCCAGCCTATTTTCATTTCTGTTAAATTCACGTCAGATAAATGCAACCGACTGATATTGTTATTTTGTCCAATGGTCCTGGAGAGGTTGCAACTTGGGTACGTCTTGTGGTTAAACGTTTGACTCAAGTTATGGAAGATGAGCAAATTCGGCAAATTAGAATTTCAGTGTTGTTGTCCCCTTGTCCTCATAGTACTGCTAGAGAAGCGGAGATCGCCTCTAGCTACCCCGAAGTAGAGCGAGTATTACCCGCCTCTGATTTTTGGGCTTTTTTGCTTTGGGGCAAAACTAAAGATGATTGGCAATGGCATCAACGCGGCATCGTGGTCTTTTTAGGAGGTGACCAGTTTTACACCGTTGCTGTCAGCAAAAGATTGGGCTACTCAAGCTTAGTTTATGCAGAATGGGATGCTCGTTGGTATCGCTTTGTAGACCGCTTCGCAGCCATGAATCAACAAGTAATCGAGGGAGTAAGCAAGTCTTATCGACACAAGTTTACTCTGGTAGGAGACTTGATGGCAGATGTTGCCTTAGAAGTAGATCATCAATCTACTAAATTAAACCAAGATCCTCCTTTGATTGGGTTACTAGTAGGCTCAAAACCAGCCAAACTGTCTCAGGGTGTTCCTTTGTGTTTAGCGATCGCCGATAAAATTCGGCAGCAATATCCCCAAGTTCAATTTATGATTCCTGTTGCCCCTACCATCGATTTAACTACCCTAAGTCAATATGCCAATCGGCAATACAATCGTTTAGTTGCATCTTTCGGCAATATTGAAGGAGAATTGGTTGCAGCCACCCCAACCCAGGCTGCTTATCTTTTGACCTCTCAAGGAACAAAAATTCAACTAATTACTAAGTTCCCTGCCTATGAAACTCTAGTTAGCTGTCAAATATGTTTGACTACTGTGGGGGCTAATACTGCTGAATTAACCGCTCTAAAAGTACCAATGATCGTTTTGTTGCCGACTCAGCAACTAGATGCCATGCGTTCCTGGGACGGACTACCAGGAATTTTAGCTAATTTACCAGGTGTAGGGACAGCATTTGCCAAACTAATTAATTGGCTAGTACTGAGGCAAAAACGCTTGTTTGCCTGGCCCAATATTTGGGCGGGAGAGGAAATCGTACCAGAATTAGTCGGCAAACTTGAGCCTGAAATGGTTGCTGAATTAGTGTTAGACTACATTGCTCATCCTGGCAAACTTCAAACTATGCGCGATCGTTTACAATCTGCTGGGGGAAGAACTGGTGCAGCAAACCAGATCGCAGATATAATAAAACAAGAAATAACCAAAACTTAATGATTTTTGAACTCGCTAAATTTTTCGCTTTACTCGGCTATGTAGTTCGAGGGACAGCCTAATTACCTTGCCAAAGATTGTTCTTCAAGGTTATATTCAGGTTAAAATTTGGTGGAGTAACGTCTCAGTAATTTTCGTGGTCTTTTAGTAATCGTAGTTAGAAGATTGTAAATTCAACTGGCGGTCACCCCAGAAGCGGTTAAGCTAATCGCTATCTAGAGCTAACACAATCCGACCGCCTCCTAAAAGTTACATTAGTCGGCTAAGCCTTTACCAACAGTTGCAGTAAGCTCTATCGTGAAACGGCGGAGTCCGATCAAGCACAATCGAGATAGTCTGTGACTAATCTTAATAAAGTTGCAGCCTCACCTATCTGGTTTAATTACTTTCGACTGCGAATTCCTCTAACTGGCTTCTTTTTACAGAAGCAAAAAAGTAGAAAGCCAATTCTACAAGAGACAAATAGTTAAATAATCAGCAAGACTACTTGAATAAATATTATTTGGTAACATCGAAACGCCATTTAGCTTTTTTAGGGAATTCACTGATTTATTTACATCCCGTAATTTTCTTGCTTTGAAAAACATCGAAAAATAAGTAATTGTCCATTTCTCAATCAATGGATTGTGTGGTTTTAAGACAGGCTAATTGATAATCAGCCATCAGAATTTTTGAGGAAAATTAATGTCAAAACAGATTATTATTGCAGAACAACATCACATAGCTGCTGTTTTCTGGAAAGAACAGATACAAGAATTAATTGTTGCAACCGGACATCAACAGGTTAGCGATATTTATCTAGGTACGGTAGAAAATGTCATTCCTGGTATCGATGCTGCCTTTGTCAATATAGGTAATAGTGAACGCAATGGGTTTATTCACGTTACAGATTTAGGTCCATTGCGTCTTAAAAAAAGCGCAGCAGCCATTACCGAACTATTAGTCCCTCAACAAAAGGCTTTGGTTCAGGTAATGAAAGAGCCAACAGGCAATAAAGGGCCGAGACTTACTGGAAATATAACTCTTCCAGGCCGCTATTTAGTTTTAATGCCCTATGGCAAGGGAGTCAAGTTATCTCGTCGCATTTCTAATGAAAATGAGCGCAGCCGTCTTCGTGCCTTGGCAATTTTAATCAAACCTCCTGGTATGGGTTTATTGATTAGAACCGAGGCAGATGGTAAAGCCGAAGAAGCCATTATGGAAGATTTAGAATTCTTGCAAAAGCAGTGGGAGTCAATTCAGTATCAGGCTAATTATGCCAAACCACCTGTCTTGCTCAACCGTGATGATGATTTTATTCAGCGTGTGCTACGAGATACCTATTCAGCAGAAGTAAATACCATTGTGGTCGATTCATCAGCTGGAGTAAAAAGAATCAAACAACATTTAATGAACTGGAGTAGTGGTCGCTCGCCTCAAGGCGTATTTATTGATTACCATCGAGAACCACAGCCTATTTTGGACTACTATCGTATTAGTGCTGCGGTAAGAGAAGCCTTAAAACCTAGAGTAGAGTTACCAGCTGGGGGATATATTATTATTGAACCTACCGAAGCTTTAACCGTGATCGACGTAAATTCAGGTTCTTTTACTCGTTCGGCAACGGCCAGAGAAACAGTGCTGTGGACAAATACCGAAGCAGCAACGGAAATTGCTCGTCAGCTACGCTTGAGAAATATTGGTGGGGTAATTGTAGTTGATTTTATTGACATGGATTCCCATGGCGACAAACTGAAACTGTTAGAACACTTTAACAATAGTCTTAAAGGAGATAAAGCTCGTCCTCAAATAGCCCAACTATCGGAACTAGGCTTAGTCGAGTTGACGCGCAAACGCCAAGGGAAAAACATTTATGAGCTATTTGGACAAACTTGCCATACTTGCGGTGGTTTGGGTCAAATAGCTCATCTTCCAGGAAAATTAGAGGCAGAATCAATTGAAACAGCACCCATAATTCCACCAGCAGCAATTCGTGAACCGATAAATACGCTCCGTCCAGTCATTCCCTCTCCTATAGAAAGAGAAAAAGTAGAAGTATCTAGCAAACCAGTTCCCAATCTTAGTTACGACGATAATAACCAACCGCCAGATTTAATTAATCATCCTAACTATCAAGAACAGAACGCCAACAACAACGGTAATCGTCGTCGCCGTCGCAGTCGCCGTAACGATCTATTAATCAAAGATGAACTAATGGAACAAGAGGCTATATCCCCTGATGAAAGCCTTAGGGATTCTGAAAACAATGAAGAAGAACGCAAATCTCGTTCTCAATCGCGATCGCCCCGTCGAGATGAGGCTAACTTGGAAAAAGTCACAGTGGAAATGAATGATTTAGAACAAGAAATCTACGCTTTAATGGGAGTGTCTCCTTTAGTTTATGCCGACCAATCTCAAGACCCAAAATCGGTATTAGTATATGTCAAAAAACCAGGAGAAGAATTACCTACCAAAGATTCAGTCGTCGTTTCAGACTCGGTAGAAGCCGACACACAAGCAGAGCAGCCTCAAATAGAAAGAAAGCCTAAAACTAAAATCCCCAAAACTAAAATCAAAGATCAAACTGAGTCAGAGCCTGTGCTTGTATCCGAGCCAGAGATGACCAATATAACTCCTGAGCCAGAGTCTTCAACTCAAGAGACTTCTACTGATCGCCGTCGTCGTCGCCGTCGTTCTTCGGCAAGAGAAGCAAATGTATAAACTCCAGTAAAAAACTCAATTTAGCTTGAATAATTTGGTGAAAAAAAGAAAATAAGATGTGTATTTAATTTTTCCCAATTTGTCTTTGAAGTTAGCCTGATGAATAAACCTTTTGATCATTCTTTATTAGCAGAATTTACCTCTGGCTATACTTTGATTGCAGGAGTAGATGAAGTTGGGAGAGGTGCTTTGTTTGGTCCTGTAGTCGCAGCAGCAGTAGTTTTACCTATATCTGCTATTCCTCAGTTAGTCGCTCTGGGAGTCAAAGACAGTAAACAATTGTCTTGCTTAAAACGTCAGGAATTAATTCAGCCGCTCAAGATGGTGGTGACTGCTTGGCATATTAGCTGTGCTAACGTTGCCGAGATTGATCGGCTGAATATTTTTTACGCTTCTTTGTTGGCTATGAAGCGATGCGTGATGGGCTTGGAAGTTACTCCCAATATATGTTTAGTAGATGGTAAGTTCCCGATCGCTAATTTAAATCTGCCACAAAAAACCGTGATTAAAGGAGATGTGCGATCGCCTATTATTGCAGCAGCCAGTGTTTTGGCTAAAGTCTGGCGTGATGAGTTAATTATTGATTTAGCTAAAAAATATCCAGAATATGATTTGGCTAACAACAAAGGATATCCCACTGCAAAACATCGTTTAGCTATTAAACAGTATGGAATATGCGCCGAACATCGCCGTTCGTTTAAACCTTGTCAGTCGCTTGTTTAAAAGCCACCTGCTGCCTTCCTTGGTTTAATACCCCAGATCGGGAGATAAGTTGGCTGAAGTTTTTGGTTCTGGCTGCACCTCTTGAGATGCCCAGGTGCGATAGTCTTGAACTAATTGAGTGCTTAACTTTTGTTTGATTCTACCTAAAACACCTTTAAGTAATTTGTTACCAGTCAGTTCTAAAAATGCTTTGGGAGTAAACATCAAAGCTGTAGGTAGTTCAACTCTAACCTCTAAATCAGCCTGACCCTCCATAATTGTCAAATCCTGAAATTCGCGAGGAGATAAAACTCCTTTTAGCTTCAGGGAAAAACGCTCATTGATATAGTCAATGCCCTTAATTTGACAATTTTCAGATCTCAAATATACACTGCCGTTAGAGCCAGACCAAACTTTTAGCAACACAATTGGCTGAAAATAATACATCTCCATAAAATTAATTGGTCGCATTTTTAATTCGTATAAATCTTCAGCTATCTGCTTCATTAGTCTTGGCTCAGCGATCGCATTGACCAATCTTTTTGGTTGGCGTAAATAATGCTGTATCGGCTTTGTCTCATTGTTTACTGATATCTGGACTGATTCTGAAGCGTTGAAACTAACGTACATGAGTAAAACTACTGAAATTTTTGCTATTTCTTAATTTTAAGTTACATTTTGTCAACAAGTTAGCTTAATGTAAAAAAATGATACCTTCGTTATATTATTATCTTTGCAAATCTCAACTTTTATGAAGCTTTCTCTAGCGTATCTTGGTCCTACAGGTACCAACACTGAAACTGCTGCACTAACATATTCAGCTTGGGTATCAAAAAATCGACAATTGACCACTGTTCTATGTCCCTATCCCAGTATTGCTTTAGCTTTACAGTCTGTAGAAAAAGGTGAAGTCGATCTAGCCGTAGTTCCCATCGAGAATTCGATTGAGGGCAGTGTCACCGTGGTTTTAGATACTTTATGGCAGTCTTCTAATCTCCAAGTTCATCAAGAACTAACTCTTCCTATCAGTCATGGATTGTTATCTTTTAGTCAATCACTAGAACAAATTAAAACAGTTTATTCTCACCCTCAAGCTTTGGCTCAATGTCAGAAGTGGTTAGAAAGTTTTTTGCCCCAGGTTCAGCTTGTTCCCACAAAATCTACTACTGAGGGAATTAATTTACTGCAAAATGACCATCAAGCGGCAGCAATTGCGTCTCCTAGAGCAGCAGAACTATATCAAGTACCACTTCTCAAACCAGATATAAAAGATAGTCTTGATAACTCTACACGTTTTTGGATCGTTAGGTATAGCTTAAGGGATTTGCCCAGTGAGGAAGCTAATCTTGGTAGTCATCTTTCTTTAGCTTTTAGTTTACCTAAAAACGCCCCAGGTGCTTTAGTTAAGGCACTAGAAATTTTTGCTAAAAGAGAAATTAATCTAAGTAAAATTGAATCTCGCCCAACCAAGCGTTCTATGGGAGAATACATATTTTTTATCGACTTAGAAGGTAATTCTCAAGATCTTTCAATTAATCAAGCTTTAACGGAGTTGTCTAGTTGCACAGAAATATTAAAAATATTTGGTAATTATCATCTTTTGCCCATATCAGCTTAAATTAAGATATTTACCTTAGTAAGGCTGTTGTACATATTTTGTCATCTTAACCGTAGCTCCATTCAGTTCAGTTATTATAAACCCAAACCTTTGATAAAGATGTATAGCTGGATTATCTAAAAATGTAGTTAGACGTATTTGTTTTAATCTATTACTATTTAAAATATTTTTTAGCACTTGTGTCCCAATTCCTTGTCCTTGGACAGCAGGAGATAGCTGTCGGTTATCAAGATCTACTCTTTCATGATCTTTTTTGAGACTATAATAACCAATTCTGTGAGAATTACAGAGAATTATAGTTGTGTCATCTACATTAAAGTCATTACAAAAAGCCGAAGAAACCTATCCACCCCAATGAAGACTAAAAAGCTCGAACGAACATATTCTCTTTAGTAAGTTGGTAGCAGTATTGATAGTCTAGAGCAGTTGCAGGGCGAGTTATGTATTTTATCTGCTTGTCGCTCATTGCTTAAAAATGCAGCTAAGTCCTAATTATCTAAAGCATCTTTCAGCGCAGTTCTAGCTGCTAAATGATTACGAGTAGAACTCAGGATCTCTTGTTCTCTTTGGAGACGCTTTAGGGTATCTTGCATTTCTAATAGTGCTTGCTGTTCCGATGCTACTCCATATAAGTTACTAGCTACCCAATATGATAATTCTGTAGGTGAACTAGGCAAATCATCAGGAAGCTCAATCTTTTGACTAGTTAATTTAGCAGACAAATGCACTACATCTCTCAGTAATTCCTCAACTTCAGTCGCCATCGGACTTAAATCTTCCGCAGCTGGTTTATCCTCAATCCATTCCACTAAAGCAACCCGATAGGGTTTTTCGCGAACATATTCCAAAACTTTAAATCTTTGCTGTCCAAAAGAAAGCATCTTCATTCGGTCATCAGGCAATCGCTGAAAGTGAAGAATTTCAGCACAACAGCCATACTCCGCAATTTCTCCTGTGGTCGGATCGATTGACAACACTCCAAAGCGGCGATCGTGTTCTAGGATCGTGTTCATCATGATCCGATAACGATATTCAAAAATATGCAGCGGTAATGGACGGCTGGGAAATAGAACTACTTCAGGAAGGGGAAATAAAGGTAATTCTCTAACTGCGATTGAAGAAGATGCCATCTAAACTTTTACCTAGTTATAACTAGTATGACTACTTATTTACTTTAGCTAATTTTTCCTCAAAGCGTACCTACCAGAACAACGCTTCAGAATAATAATCTCAAGGGTTATTCTAGTAGTTAAGTCTAAAGTTTAACTTCAATATCAACGCCGGCAGGAAGGTCTAATTTCATCAAAGCGTCGATGGTTTTAGAAGAAGGCTTATATATATCAATAATACGACGATGGGTACGAGTTTCAAAATGTTCGCGAGAGTCCTTATCTACGTGAGGCGATCGCAAAACACAGTAAATTTTCCTTTTTGTGGGTAAAGGTATGGGACCAACGGCGGAGGCATTAGTTCGGTTTGCCGTATCAACAATCTTTTCACAGGATGTATCGAGTAAGCGTTGATCGAATGCTTTAAGGCGAATGCGTATTTTTTGTTGTTGAATCGTTGCCATATTGTTTAGTTGTCTAGTTGTTTAGTTGTCGAGGTACTAATATTCGCTCAAATATTGGTAATGAAGCAAATTTGCATTTTAGCAAGCGATATTTGCCAAGCTCTATTGTTGCATAAAAGCGATGAGAGTAGACCACGCTAGTTAGAATTTTGTCTGGCTCAGTCTACTCTCCAAGGTCTTGTTACTTGTTTTTATTTGATTGTCCTACGGACTACTTGATAATCTTGGAGACAACTCCCGCACCAATTGTGCGACCACCTTCGCGAATTGCAAAGCGCATTCCCTGCTCGATGGCGATCGCGTTGATTAGTTCTACATTCATTTTAATGCGATCGCCAGGCATTACCATTTCTACTGCACTACCATCATCAGCAGTATAGTCAGTAATAGTACCAGTTACATCAGTTGTACGAACATAAAATTGAGGACGGTAGTTTTTAAAGAAAGGAGTGTGACGACCACCTTCTTCTTTAGTTAATACGTAAACCTCTCCCTCAAATTCAGTGTGAGGGGTAATTGAACCAGGCTTAGCTAAAACCATACCGCGTTCAATGTCTTCTTTTTGCACACCGCGAAGTAGAACCCCTACATTATCGCCAGCCATGCCTTTGTCAAGGGTTTTTTGGAACATTTCTACTCCAGTAACCGTGGTGCTGCGAGTATCTCTAATACCCACAATTTCGATAGTTTCACCGACTTTTACTTCGCCACGCTCAATGCGACCAGTAGCAACAGTACCACGACCAGTGATGGAGAAGACATCTTCTACTGCCATCAAGAAAGGTTTATCAATTTCGCGTTCAGGAGTAGGAATATAAGAGTCAACCTGCTCCATAAGGGCATAGATTTTGTCAACCCACTCATCTTCACCTTGTTTTAATGTAGGATTGGCAGTTAAAGCTTCTACTGCTTTGAGAGCCGAACCTGAAACAATAGGAATATCATCGCCAGGAAAATCATACTCGCTCAAAAGCTCACGAATTTCAAGTTCAACCAATTCAAGTAATTCTTCATCATCTACTTGGTCTTCTTTATTCATGAATACTACCAAGCTGGGGACACCAACTTGTTTAGCCAACAAGATATGTTCGCGAGTTTGAGGCATCGGACCATCAGCAGCCGATACTACCAAAATGCCACCATCCATTTGAGCAGCACCAGTGATCATGTTTTTTACGTAGTCAGCGTGTCCAGGACAATCTACGTGAGCGTAGTGACGGTTTTCAGTCTCATACTCCACGTGAGCAGTATTTATAGTGATGCCACGTGCTTTTTCTTCAGGAGCAGCATCTATATCTTCGTATTTCCTAGCTTTGGCATTACCCATAGCAGACAAAGCCATAGTAATAGCTGCTGTTAAAGTAGTTTTACCGTGGTCTACATGACCCACAGTTCCAATATTAGCGTGGTCTTTAGTACGTTCAAACTTTGCGCGTGCCATTAATTAATTTATTCCTTATTTAAACTAAAGTGTTCCCTTTGTTTTTCGCGATAATTGCCTCAGCTTCATTGCCAGGAACATCGCTATATTCACTAAACTCCATTGAAAATATACCTCGTCCTTGAGTTTTAGAACGGATATCTGTTGCATAGCCAAACATTTTTGCTAAAGGGACTTGAGCATCTATTTTTGCTATGCCGCTTTCGGAGTTCATACCTTGAATATTGCCCCGACGTGAGTTCAAGTCTCCGATTACATCTCCTAAAAAATCTTCAGGAACTTCGACTTCAACTTTCATCATCGGTTCTAATACTACAGGAGCAGCCTGATTTACTGCATCTCTAATTGCCATAGAACCTGCTACTTTAAAAGCCATTTCGTTAGAATCCACCTCGTGGTATGAACCATCCACTAAAGTTACCTTGATATCTATCAAAGGATATCCTGACAAGATACCAGATTCACAAGTTTGTTTCACTCCTTGTTCAATTGCTGGAATATATTCTTTAGGAATAGTACCGCCGACAATTTTAGAAACAAACTCAAAACCAGTAGCTGATTCGGCAGGCTCAATTTCTAATACGGCATGACCATATTGACCTTTTCCTCCACTTTGCTTAATGTATTTACCTTCCCCTCTACTGCTTTTACGAATTGTCTCTCGATATGCTACTTGGGGTTTTCCTACGGTTGCTTCGACGTTAAATTCTCTCAGCATTCGATCTACCAAGATTTCTAGATGAAGTTCTCCCATTCCAGCAATTACGGTCTGATTAGTTTCAGGGTTAGAACTAACGCGAAACGTAGGATCTTCATCACTAAGAGTCTGTAGAGCTTTGGATAGCTTTTCTACATCACTCTTCGTTTGAGGTTCTACAGCCACAGAAATTACTGGCTCAGGAACATACAGAGACTCTAAAATAATAGGATTTTTATCATCGCATAAAGTGTCACCAGTCGCTGCAACCTTAAGACCGACTATCGCACCTAAATCTCCTGCTCTAAGTTCGTCAACCTCAATTCGCTCATTGGACTTTAGGACTACTAAGCGAGAAATTCGTTCTTTCTTTTGCTTGGTAGAGTTATAGACGTAAGTTCCTTTTTCCAAAACTCCAGAATAAACTCTTACAAAGGTCAAGCGACCAAACTTATCAGAAGCAATTTTAAACGCTAATGCTGAAAATGGCTCTTCATCGCTGGAATGTCTAACTGCCTGATCTCCATTGGGCAATTCTCCTAAAATAGGAGGCACTTCCGAAGGAGCAGGTAGATAATCGACTACCGCATCTAAAAGAACTTGAACTCCCTTGTTTTTAAATGCAGAGCCACATAGCATTGGCATGATTGAGCCATCGATTGTTCCTTGGCGAATTGCTTTTTTGATTTCGGCTTCGCTAAACTCCTCTTCCATCATAAACTTCTCAAGGAGTGCTTCATCAGTTTCGGCGATTGATTCAATTAGCTTGGCTCTATATTCCTGAGCTTGAGCTTGAAGCTCATCGGGAATATCAGTTTCTTCTATTTCTTTTCCTAAATCATCTTTATAGATCATGGCTTTCATGGTCACCAGATCAACGAGTCCTTTAAATCCTGCTTCGCTACCGATAGGAATCTGAATTGGCACCGCATTTGCTTGGAGACGCTCTTTAATCTGCTCATAAACTTTAAAAAAGTTTGCCCCCGTACGATCCATTTTATTGACAAAGGCAATTCTTGGAACATTGTATCTATTTGCTTGTCGCCAAACAGTTTCAGATTGAGGTTGTACCCCGCCAACAGAGCAAAAAACAGCGATTACACCGTCAAGAACTCGCATGGAGCGCTCGACCTCAATTGTGAAATCAACATGTCCTGGCGTGTCGATAATGTTTATTTTATGATTTTTCCAACTGGTACTGATCGCAGCAGCAGTTATGGTAATACCTCTCTCCTGCTCCTGCTGCATCCAGTCCATCGTGGCAGCACCATCATGAACCTCGCCCATTTTGTAGGCAATACCAGTATAAAAGAGAATTCTTTCTGTTGTTGTTGTTTTGCCCGCATCTATATGAGCTGCTATACCTATATTTCGTACTCGCTGGAGCGGGATAAGACGTCCCACAAATACCTCCTTCCATCTTGCAGAATGAAATTATTAAAACATCTAAAATTTAGTTGGAATACGCTTCCTCCTGGAGCAGCAGAGCAGACCCTGACTTTGCCTAACATTGCCTATAATTTTATACTTTCATCTAATAATTAAAGCACTAGCCTTAAATATTGCTAATGATTAGTGTTTTGTACTTGGGATGAACAGCCGTATAAATTCGCTTCTAATTAAAATTTCTGTTCAATAATTGAGAAACAACCAAATTTGCGGAAAATATCATGTCATAGTGAGAGTGAAAACTTACTTTGAAATCAGTTGGCTTTTAATAAATGAGCTAAATCTATTGTCTAAAGCCATTCATTTTAACTTTCGATTTAATAACGATAGTGAGCAAAAGCTTTGTTAGCTTCTGCCATACGATGGGTTTCGTCTCTTTTTTTCATCGCTCCACCAGTTTCATTAGCAGCATCCATAATTTCACTAGCTAACTTGTTAGCCATGGTGCGTCCACCTCTGGCACGAGCAAACTGAATTAACCAACGTAGAGCCAACGTTGTTCCTCTACCTTGTCTTACTTCCATAGGAACTTGATATGTCGCTCCACCTACTCTACGAGCTTTAACTTCTACTAAAGGAGTAAGATTCTTAATTGCTTGTTCAAAGACTTCAATTGGCTCGGTTCCTGTTCTTTCGCCGATAATACTCATGGCATCATAGATGATACGAGACGCTAGAGATTGCTTTCCACTCCGCATGATTCTTCTAATTGTCATGCTGAGCAAACGGCTGTTATAAACTGGATCGGGTGGAACGGGACGCTTTTTATTACTAGAACGACGAGACATTTACTTAATTATTTAGGTTAAAGAATATGGAATTGAAATTATAGACGTTTTTCGAGTTTATGTTACGATATTGCATTGCCCAAAACTATGAACGACTAGAAATAGAACGCTAACAAACTTGAATTAGAGCTAATTACTATCAGAATCTTAATTTACCAACAAGCTAATTCATTTGAAAGCGTGGGCAGTCGCGAGTATTTAGTTTTAAATGTGTGAAGTCAAACTTCTCATCTCCAGCCTTAATTTTAAATAGCATAATTGCTTATTGTTTCCCAAAAGCAAATGTTGAAATTTGGATAGAATTAAGCTGCTTTACTTCAGCAATTGTTCATCAGCTATCTATTGAAAATATTGACCTAACTTTTAGGGCGTTTAGTACCATATTTAGAACGACCTTGCGCTCTGTCTTTTACTCCAGTTGTATCTAAAGTTCCACGAACTATATGATATCTAACTCCTGGTAAATCCTTAACACGACCCCCACGAATCAAAACCACTGAATGCTCTTGTAAATTGTGTCCGATACCTGGAATATACGCCGTCACTTCAAAACCTGAGGTCAAACGCACTCTGGCCACCTTCCTTAATGCTGAGTTAGGCTTTTTTGGTGTAGTAGTATAAACCCTTGTGCAAACCCCACGACGCTGAGGACATTCCTTAAGGGCAGGAGATTTAGTTTTCTTGTTTGATTTTGATCTTTCGCTACGAATGAGTTGCTGAATAGTGGGCATGAGTTCTTGGCTTGTGTGGTTTTAAATCCTCTTGATATCAAAAGAGGCTAACTTAATAGCAGACAAATTCTGATTATATGTCAAAATGGATTTGTACGTCAATAAAAATCAGAGATTGTTCGTGCAATTAACTTTAACCTAAACTAAAAGACAAGTGTTCAAATAATCAAAAAGTTGAGTTTTTGTCATTGATGCACGCTCCCATCAAAAAAGTCTTAATCGGACGTAAGTATAGAATAAAAATAATACAATATACTAATTTAACACGCGACTAATTAAAAAAGCACCAAAACACTCAGAATTACTTATATCCTTATATCATTTAACTTCTGTTGAAACCAGTTAGGGAAAGCTGATATTTTTCCCACAGCATCAGGATCTTCAACCGAGACTAGAAGTTGGGTCTTTTATAGAGATGTACTTTTCCCCTGGATTTGCCTGAGTAAAGGAGATACCACAACCACAAACATTTTTTACCTGAGGATTATCAAAGCGAAAACCGCCTCCCATCAAGTCTTCTGAATAGTCTATTTTTAAATGCTCGATGTATTTCCAGGATTCTGGATCTACTGCTATGGCAATGGTATCAATCTCTAGCCAAAGATCTTGGGAAGCAACTGATTCATTGACATTGTTGCCACTGTGGGTGTCGGTCAAATTTTCTAGTTTTAAATCATAAAAATAGCCAGAACAGCCTCCTGACTTAACTTTTAGTCGTAAAAGGCTGCCTGGTATGCTGCTATTTAATTTGAGCCGTTTGATTTCTTTAGCTGCAATTGGACTGATTTCAAGCATGATAAATTTTGCCCTAAGTACCAGGTTTTTTTAATATAAAACCATGCTACAGCAAAATATTTTGCTATCAACATATCAACTATCGAGATTTAGACCAATATACTTAGACTTTCATTGTCGAGCATAGTCATCGCTGAAGCGAATGATATCGTCTTCGCCCAAATACTGACCGTTTTGGACTTCAATTAAAACTAAATTGATTACGCCAGGATTTTCTAGTCTATGAGTAGTACATTGAGGAACATATGTAGACTGATTGCTGCCTAGAATCATTTCTTGATCGCCACAGGTAACTTTGGCTGTTCCTGAAACTACAATCCAGTGTTCGCTTCTGTGATGATGCATCTGTAGGCTAAGGCGATGCCCAGGATTTACCTCAATGCGTTTAATCTTATATCCCGATCCTTCCTCTAAAGTTGTAAAAGAACCCCAAGGACGAATTTCTCTGGCTGCAACCCCTAATTGACTAGAAGGAGAAAACTTGTTCTCAATTTTCTGGTTTGTATTCGATTTCGTTTTTGTAGATTGAGACATAATTATTTAACTTGGTAAGATATTATATGAACTTATATGAACTTAATTTAAGTCAGACAGATAAATGATTCATTTGTCTGCTATTGAAGATTTTTCACTAAACTTATCCAAAAGATAGCAAATAATTGTCCGTAAATTAAATGCAATCTTGCGATAATCAAATTATCCATACAGAATCTTTATAAATTAGAATGAAAAAGCAGCTCAAACTTGACTTGAACTTTAATTTAAGTCAAGTTTAATTTGAGCTAGCTAACAAAAGCTTGAGTGTAAATACTTATAAAAAATATGAGAATTGATCTGAACACAGTTGTTCTCTCATTAAAACTGTATTCAATAGAGCATTTTATCGAATGTTACTTCGGTTACAATAAAATGCTATAAAACTGAGAGATAAGTTTTTGGCAACTGTGCAGATAAAGAGCTGAATCTACTATGTTAGTGACTGAAAAAAATTGAGGCTAATTTAATCCAGTTAGTGTTGACAACGCAACTTATTGGCTATCATCAAAAGTAACTATTCTATGTGGGTTCAGCCTATATATGTAGAAATGATAAGCTACAAAATAATCATTACTAGATTTTTGCAGGTCTATTTTTGCCAGCATCAGATACCAAACAAAATAGCTAGTCGTCTCAGTCAAACTACCAGTTTAATCATTTTGTAGCAATTGCACGCTTGATCTGATTATTTTATAAATTCCTCTATACAAGAATTTTGTATAATCTTATACCGATAATCGTCGACGCTCATTTATAGTCTTGGAACAAATCAAGTCGGCACTAAATAGTTGCTATCAATATACATATATTTTTTTTTGAACTAGAACAAATTTTGAGATAGCCATTAACTTTCAACCAACCATCCTTAAATTCATGACGTTTTATATATAAGCGAGTAATCAATGGAATCTAAACCAGTTACGAGTAACAATGTGCCTCAATTAAATTCACCCTCAAAGCCTTTTCAAGGTCAAAGGTGGTTAGTAGAAGAAAGAGACGCTTGCGGAGTAGGTTTTATTGCCTATCAAGATGGTCGTCAAAGCAACAAGACTGTCAAGCAAGCTTTAAAAGCCTTGGGATGTATGGAGCATCGGGGGGGATGTAGTGCCGATCGCGACTCTGGAGATGGTGCTGGAGTTATGACTGCTTTGCCACAAAAAGTTTTTGCGGCTTGGTTTGCTGAAAATAATATCTGTCAGCCATCGCCAGAGGCTTGGGGTGTGGGAATGGTATTTTTGCCTCAAGATGCGAGTCAAATTGCTGAATCTAAGCAGTTTATTGAAAAGATAGTTGAAGCAGAAAAATTATTAGTATTAGGTTGGCGAAAAGTACCAGTAAGCCCAGAAGTACTTGGTAAACAGGCAAGAGATAATCAGCCTCATATTGAGCAAATAGTAGTTAGCTCGCCTGACAATCTTGTCGGAGACGATCTAGAACGCAAACTATACATAGCGCGATCGCGAGTCGGCAAAAAACTATCAGATGATTTTTATATCTGTTCTTTTTCTTGCCGTACTATTGTTTACAAAGGTATGGTGCGAGCAGTTATTTTAGGCGATTTTTATCAGGATTTGCTAAATCCAGACTATGAAAGCACCTTTGCCGTTTATCATCGACGTTTTAGCACCAATACAATGCCAAAATGGCCCTTTGCCCAACCGATGCGCATTCTAGGTCATAACGGTGAAATTAATACTCTGCTGGGTAATATCAACTGGATGTCCAATCGAGAAAAAGAATTGGTATCTAGCGTGAGCAAGTCAACTTTACCTGGCTGGACTCAGGATGAGATTAAAGGACTAACGCCGATTGTCAATAATGATAATAGTGATTCTTACAATTTAGATAGTGCGATGGAGTTGCTGGTACGAACTGGGCGCAGCATCACCGAAGCGGCGATGATTCTGGTTCCAGAAGCATATAAAAACCAGCCTTCATTAGCAGAATATCCTGAAATCGTCGATTTTTATGAATACCATAGTGGGCAGCAAGAACCTTGGGATGGACCAGCATTACTAGTATTCAGCGACGGTAAAACAGTTGGTGCAACTTTAGACCGCAACGGTTTACGTCCTGCACGATACACCATTACTAAAGATGGTTACATAGTTGTAGGTTCAGAGACAGGAGTAGTGGATCTGCCTGATGAGGAAGTAATCGAAAAAGGTAGATTGGGACCTGGTCAAACTATAGTGGTTGATCTTCAAACTAAAGAAATATTGCGTAACTGGAAGGTTAAACAACGAGTTGCTCAAGCAAATCCTTATCGGGAATGGATTGAGCAATATCGCCAGTCAGTTGAGCCTCAGAAATTTGGGACGGAAAATCTTTTGACCTCAGACGAACTATTACGTCGGCAAACTGCTTTCGGCTATACCGCAGAAGATTTGGAACTAATTATTCAGTCAATGGCAATCAACGGCAAAGAGCCAACTTTCTGTATGGGAGATGATATTCCTTTGGCGGTACTTTCTGATAAGCCTCGATTACTCTATGACTATTTCAAACAAAGATTTGCTCAGGTAACCAATCCAGCAATTGACCCTTTACGAGAAAGTTTGGTCATGTCCCTATCAATGCAGTTAGGGGCAAAGGGTAATATTCTCAACTTAAAACCCGAAGATGCCAGATTACTTAAATTAGAATCCCCAATCTTAAATGATGAAGAATTAGCAAGTATTGAGGCGACCGATTTTAAAACTCAATCCTTGTCCACCTTATATCAAATTTCTACAGGTCCAGATGGTCTGAAAGATGCAGTAGCTAAATTGTGTCAAGATGCAACTGCTGCGGTTAAGGCGGGAGTGGAAATTATTATCTTAAGCGATCGCTCTGGTGCACACCAGATCGGTACAGAATACAGCTATATTCCTCCTTTACTGGCTGTAGGAGCAGTTCATCATCACTTAATTCGGCAAGGATTACGGTTGAGAACTTCTTTGGTCGTAGATACGGCACAATGTTGGAGTACGCATCACTTTGCTTGCTTAATCGGTTATGGTGCTTCGGCAGTATGCCCTTATTTAGCCCTAGAAAGCGTTCGTCAATGGTGGAATGATTCTAAAACCCAGAAATTAATGCAGAATGAGCGTATTGAAGCAGTTGCTTTAGATCAAGCTCAGCAAAACTATCGCCAGTCTATTGAAGCAGGATTACTTAAAATTCTGTCCAAGATGGGAATTTCTCTGCTGTCTTCCTATCATGGAGCGCAAATTTTTGAAGCATTAGGCTTGGGAGTCGATTTAGTTGACTTAGCTTTTGCTGGCACAACTTCTCGCTTAAACGGTTTAACTATAGCCGAGTTAGCCCAAGAAATTATTGCCTTCCATCACAGAGCATTTCCCGAACTTCAGGGTAAAAAGTTAGAAAATTACGGCTTTGTTAAGTACAAAAAAGGCGGAGAATATCACATGAACTCCCCTGAAATGTCTAAGGCACTCCATAAAGCGGTGGAAAGCAGACAGTATGACCACTACGAGCTTTATAAGCAGTATCTCCACGGCAGACCAGTAACCGCACTGCGTGATTTATTGGACTTTAATCCAGACCGCGAATCTATTTCCATTGACGAAGTTGAATCCGTAGCCAGCATCGTCAAACGCTTTTGCACTGGCGGAATGTCTTTAGGTTCTCTATCGCGAGAAGCTCATGAAACCTTGGCGGTGGCGATGAATCGAATTGGTGGTAAGTCTAACTCAGGAGAAGGAGGAGAAGATAGTATTCGCTTCAAAGTACTAGATGATGTGGCAGCTAACGGCAAGTCGGCAACCCTACCTCATCTTAATGGTCTAAAAAACGGCGATACTGCCAATTCTGCGATCAAACAAGTAGCATCAGGACGCTTTGGGGTAACTCCAGAATATTTAATGAGTGCCAAACAGCTAGAAATTAAACTAGCTCAAGGAGCAAAGCCAGGAGAAGGAGGACAGCTACCAGGCAAAAAAGTTAGTCCTTATATTGCTTCTTTGCGACGTTCTAAGCCTGGAGTAACTTTAATTTCTCCGCCTCCACACCACGATATTTACTCCATTGAAGACCTAGCTCAGTTAATTTTCGATCTACATCAAATTAATCCTCAAGCCAAAGTTTCGGTCAAGCTAGTGGCAGAAATCGGCATCGGTACTATTGCTGCGGGAGTAGCTAAAGCCAACTCCGATGTAATTCAGATTTCAGGTCATGATGGTGGTACTGGAGCATCTCCTCTAAGTTCGATTAAACACGCAGGAGTATCTTGGGAATTAGGGCTAACGGAAGTACACCGAGTATTGCTCCAAAATCAGCTGCGCGATCGCGTTTTATTAAGAGCCGATGGTGGTTTAAGAACTGGCTGGGACGTAATCATGGCTGCTCTAATGGGCGCAGAAGAATATGGATTTGGCTCAATTGCGATGATTGCCGAAGGCTGCATTATGGCGCGAGTTTGTCACATGAACACCTGCCCTGTAGGGGTAGCGACTCAACAACAGCATTTGAGAGATCGTTTTAAAGGTATTCCCGAAAACGTAGTAAATTTCTTCTACTTTGTGGCGGAAGAAGTGCGATCGCTCCTAGCCAAACTCGGCTATCGTAGTTTATCAGAAATCATTGGGCGTACCGATTTACTGGTACAGAATCTCAATGCCCAAATTGCTAAAACTAAGGGCTTAGACCTAAGCTGTCTGATCGATCTACCTAATGTTAAAAACGACCGTAGCTGGCTAAAACACGTTGAGGTTCACACTAATGGTGCGGTCTTAGATGAAGAAATATTAGCCGATGAAGCCATAAAAAGTGCGATCGCCAATCAAAGAAAAGTAACTAAAGACGTAACCATCATTAACACCGACCGTAGTGTAGGAGCAAGAATCTCTGGGGCGATCGCGTCTAAATATGGCAATAGTGGTTTTACCGGAGAAATTACGCTGCAATTTCAAGGCACTGCGGGTCAAAGCTTTGGCGCATTTAATCTCCCTGGTATGAATCTGATTCTCTCAGGCGAAGCTAACGACTATGTTGGCAAGGGAATGCATGGCGGACAAATAGTCATTACTCCCGCAAAGGAGGCTACCTTTGACTTTGCCACTAACGTTATTGTCGGTAATACCTGTCTTTATGGAGCGACTGGTGGTGAACTTTATGCCAATGGACGTGCAGGAGAAAGATTTGGGGTACGCAATTCTCTAGCTAAGGCGGTAATTGAAGGAGCGGGGGATCACTGTTGTGAGTATATGACAGGCGGTTTAATCGTGGTTCTGGGTGAAGTTGGTCGCAACGTCGGCGCGGGGATGACTGGTGGTTTGAGTTATTTTCTCGATGAAAGCAATACTTTTCTCAATAAGGTCAATCCTGAAATTGTCAAAATTCAACGGGTTGTCTCTTCTGAAGGAGAAAAACAACTCCAAGAGATGATTCAGAATCATGTTAATAAAACTGGTAGTCCCAAAGGAAAAGCAATTTTGCAAGATTGGGATAACTATCTGGGCAAATTCTGGCAAGTAGTACCACCATCAGAAGCAGATAGCCCAGAGGCCAGTGCAGCAAAAACTAAGACTCTGACATCGGTATAGTCTTGGATTAAAGAAGGCTAAGTACTTCCTAATTCTTTGATGATCAGGTGGTTGTAAGTCACAGATTACAACTACCCGATCTTTCAAATAGCAAATTAACTTTTGCTGAGTTAAATTGATTTTTGTTGCCCAAGGTAACTACTGCTGACTTTACGAGTACGCTTTAGGTGAAAAAACGCCTAATATTTGATTATCTGGTTGTAGCCAGCTAACTTAAGTTAAAAACCCGAAAACTTACACCTATTTTCTCAGTATTAAATTACTCGCCTAATATCTATGACCAATTCATCTCCTCCAGAACCGCAAAATCCGATTCCAGAGCGCAGAAGAAGACCAGCAACTGGAGTAACCTTTGACGAAATGATCGCTATTATTGTGGCTTTTTCTACTATTGGGGCAATCCTATTTTGGTCTATTGGCGGTAGAAATCGCAATTTTGGTTTAGGAAGTAGTGGCAACTTACTATTCTCAGACCAAACTACAGATACTGGTCTTGGTCTTGATAATTCTGTAGTAAGGGATAGCAGGATGGGTGAAGTAGAATCCGATGAACGAGAATTAGTTACTCGCTTGCGTCAGCAAGAATCACCCGTTGCCTATGTTCCTCCCTCGCAAGAGCTTAACTTAGCTCCAAAAGCAGAACAAGAATCTTATCAGCTTGATTCTGGAGCAAGATTGGTTCCTCTGCCAATTCCTGCCAGACCAGAATTTAGAACCCATCCCGAGCAGAAAGTTAGTACTACAGGCGAAACACAAACTGAAGCAACTGTCGAGCTAGTAAAACCACAACCAGTTCCAGTTCCTCAACCAAGCGAAACTGCTCAAACCCAACCTGATCCAGAACCAAGCCCAATGCCCAGAGATATTACTGCTGAAGATTGGGCATATCCGTTTGTCAGGCAAATGAGCGATCGCGGATTGGTTCGCGCCTTAACAGCCGATCAAAATTTTGAACCAGATAAGCTGATTACTAGAGCTAGTATGGCTACTTTAATTAGTCGAGCTTTTGATATGCGAGCTGAAACTCAAGGAATTAAAAAATTTCAAGATGTAACCAATAGAAATCAAATTGCAGCTGATATCGACAAAGCAGTTCGTCTTGGTTTTATGCAGGGCTATTCTGAAAACACCTTTCGTCCTCTAGAAAATATTCCTCGCTATCAAGTATTAGTTACTCTAGCCACAGGATTGGGTTTAGAACCATCTCAAGATCCCGCTCAAATTTTGCAAAACCTTGATGGTAGTGAGAATTTACCCGATTGGGCAAGAGAACAGGTAGCTGCTGCTTATGAAGCGGAATTAATTGTTAATCGTCCTGAGTTTGCCAACAATTCGCTTATGCCCAACAGACCAGCAACTAGAGCCGAGGTAGCAGCGATGATACACCAAGCTTTAGTTCAAACTGGTCAGCTTGAACCTTTGGAGTCTGAATATATTGTCAGACCATAAACGTTGATTAATAAACTTAGTTCAGCGATTAATTTATACTTTGTCGGTTTATTCTATCAGTTACATCTTTATCGAAAATTATCGTTATAAATTATGAAAACCCCTTAGATTAATCTATGGGGTTTTTTGATTAAAGCTAGAAGAGCCAATTTCACCTTCAATTAAACAAGATTTACTTATGTCTGCTCCTCCGATTCAATGGTATCCAGGTCATATTGCCAAAGCCGAAAGGCAATTAAAAGAACAGCTTAAAAAAGTTGATGTGGTCTTAGAAATACTGGACGCAAGAATTCCTTTGGCTTCGCATCATCCTCAAATAGATAGCTGGATAGGCAGTAAACCAAGAATCACAGTTTTAAATCGCGTGGATATGATTTCTGAATCAGCTAAACAGGAGTGGTTGCAATGGTTTCACTTACAAGAACAACAACCATATTTCACCAACGCCAAACAAGGAAAAGGAATTCAAGCAATCAAAAGTGCTGCTCAAGCAACAGGAGTGGCGATGAATCAGCGTCGGCGCGATCGCGGCATGCGTCCTCGTCCTGTACGTGCGGTAGTAATTGGCTTCCCCAACGTCGGTAAATCTGCTTTAATTAATCGCTTAGTCGGCAAAAAAATTGTCGTTAGCGAACGTCGTGCAGGAGTAACTCGTCAGCTACGCTGGGTCAGAATTTCCGATGAAATTGAATTGCTAGACGCTCCTGGAGTTATTCCCTGGCGGTTAGAAAATCAGCAAGATGCCATAAAACTGGCTATTTGCGAGGATATTGGTGAAGCTTCTTATGATAATCAGGTTGTAGCAGCCTGTGCGGTAGATTTACTGCTCGAAATAGGCTACTCTAAGACCTTAAAATCACGCTTTAATTTTGATTTAGATCTCGCTAAAATCACGGGAGAAGCTTTTATTCAAGAAGTCAGCGATCGCTCTTACCAAGGAGACAAGGAAAGAGTCGCTCGTCAGATACTGTATGATTTTCGTACTGGAAATATGGGCAAGATTTCTCTGGAGTTGCCCTCCTCTTTAAAAAATAAGTAGTAAGTGATCAATTATTTGCCGAGATGGTTTGAGAGAGTGAAACATAGATGCTTGTTGTGGTTGCTAATTTTTTGGCTAGGGTTAGCGCCAATAGCTAATGCAGCAATGTGTGGCGATCGCTATGGACAGCAAGTGTGTATTCTCCAGCTAAAACGTAGTGCCAAAAATTATTGGGAATATCGAGCCAAAGTCAGCATAGATGGCAAAAAACAGGTAGAGCAAGAGATTTATAACTGTCGCGATCGCACTCTAACTCGCAAGGGAAAATATCCTGTACCCTTCAAGCCTAATAGCCCAGGCGAACTAGTTTGTAGTCTCTTCCAAAAATCATAAAATGATCATTAAATACATCAGTTGAAAAGAGCAATGGAAACAATTACTATTCCCAAAGGATTTCGCGTAACTCCAGAACAATTTGATCAATTAGCTGATGCCGAGCAACTGGCACGATTGGAATTGACTGAGCATGGAGAATTAATTGTTATGAGTCCTACAGGTGGTACAGCAGGAGGAAAAAATTTTAATCTGTATCTTGATATTGGAATCTGGAATCGTCAGACAAAATTAGGTAAAGCTTTTGACTCTTCGACAATCTTTGTATTGCCTAACGGTGCAAGAAGAAGTCCTGATGTTAGCTGGATTAGATTAGAGCGATGGAATCAATTAACTCAAGCACAACAAGATGGATTTCCGCCCATTGCTCCCGATTTTGTCATTGAGTTAGTAAGTTCAAGTGATTTAAAAAATCAGCGATATGAAAACTTACAAGTAAAAATGCAAGAGTATCTAGATAATGAAGTTCAGTTAGGTTGGTTAATTGAGCCTAAAGCGAAAACAGTAGAAATATATCGCCCTGGACAGACAGTAGAAATTTTAAATAATCCTCGAACTCTTGCAGGAGAAGATGTTTTACCTGGATTTATTTTAGATTTAAGTGAGATTCTTTGATTCTAGAGAATAATGTTTACAAAAACACTACAAATAGAAGATATATTTAACCTTGAACAAATCGGACGCTATTTTGGTGGAGGGTTGAATTTTTCACCAGATGGAAAAACGTTAGCTTATGTATTACAAAGAGCCAAAGCAACTACTAAAAATCACAAGCAAGACTTTCTTTTGGATAACGATCGCGCTGATATTTGGTTAGTAGATTTAGACATTTTAATTCCGATTAATCTTACCAAAGGCGCAGCAGAAGATGTCGGTTATTGGTCGCCTGCTTGGTCACCAGATGGAAAAAGGTTAGCAATGCTATCAACCAAAGGAGACAATGTTACTCTTTGGGTGTGGGAAATAGCTACAGATAATCTCCAGCAACTTACTTACAAAGGGATTAATTGGGAAGATATTCTCTATCCTCCTTATGCTTGGATTTCTAATGAAGAAATTATTTGCACTGTTTTACCAGAGTCGGAAAAACCTCTAGGAATGATTTTAGAAACAGATGCACCACAGAAAGCATGGCAAGGATCGCAAGCAGCTAATCGAGGAGAAGAAGTAACTATTAGTGTTTTACGCAGTGGTGTTGATGTTGATTTAGAGAAACGCAATCTTAAAAAAACCATAGTAACTAATATAGTCAATCGCTCTATGAAAACTATTTTAGAGAGCAATACCCAAGACTATATAATCTCCCCCGAGCAGAATTGGCTGGCTTGTTTAGAAACAGTTGATATTCGACATCCACAAGCAGATTTACCACTCAACTTAGAATTAGCTTTTAGATATGCTGTTAAGCTAATTTTTCTGCCAAACCAAGAACAAAAAAGATTAAAAGTCAGTAAAGATGTATTAGCTGGTTCTTTGTGTTGGTCGTCAGGTGGAGAAAAACTAGCTTTTATTGGTTATGCTCAAGAGCGCAATTGTCCGCCTCAGATTTATATTTACGATTGTCAAGATGGTACAGTTGAAACCTATAGTAGTAAAAAACTCAACGCTGCACCTTTAGTTAGAAATACGCCGCGTTTGCTGTGGACAGCAGAAGGTAAATTACTAGTTTATGCAGCCCAAACAGAAAAAGCACAACCCAGTCCTCAAGACCGTTACGATTGGTGGCTAATGGCATCTAAAGAAGAAGAATTGTGCTTAACCGCAGCCATGAAGACACCGCCAACAGAATTATTAGCAGAAGTAGGGAGTGAATCTTTTGTTGGACTTGCTGAAGGGAATCTGTGGCGCATTAGAAGCGATCGCAATGATGTACAAAATATTACCATCACTGAACTAGAAGCAAAGTTAACCGCAATTGTTTACCCAAGCAATTCTGGAAGAGGCGATACTCAGGTAGTTTCAACTAAACAAGAATTCGCTAAGATTATTGTCAGTGCTGAGATAGAAGAACAAACAGAATTTTATCAAATCAATTTGATAGAAAGCACCTGGAAACTTTTAGGGAAACCAGCAAATAAAGCCCAAGTAGCAGCCTACGAATCCCAAACAGATACAGTAATTTTTACTGCTAACAATGACACAGGTACTTATATCTGGTCTTGTCGTAATTCTCAGACTGATTGTCTTTTAGAGACTAACACCTTTCTCCGTGAAATTAAGCCTGGTCAACTGCGTCAGATTGAATATACCAGCTTAGATGGAGAAACCCTGAAAGCACAGCTTATTTTACCGCCAGATTACAATTCAGAACGCACTTATCCTGTAATAACTTGGGTTTATCCAGGTTGGATTGTTAGTCCTACTCCTCATCCTTTAGGCGAACTCAATTTTCTCAATCCCTTCAATTTACAACTAGCAGCAGCACGAGGTTATGTAGTTCTCAAATCGAGTATTCCCCTCAACCCAGAAGGAGAAGCAGATGACCCGATGCTAAAAATACTCAATGGAGTATTACCCGCAGTTGAGAAAGCGATTTCTCTTGGTATTGCCGATCCCGAAAGACTTTATTTAATGGGTCAAAGTTTTGGTGGTTACGCCGTTTATAGTTTAATTACCCAAACCAATCGTTTCAAAGCAGCAGTATCCTTGGCTGGACTTGCCAATCTAGTCAGTTTATATGGTGCGCTCGATCCCAGATTACGCTATCGAGAAAATGCTCACGAAGATTTTTTTCAGGGTTCACTGATGGAAGCTGGTCAAGTGGCGATGGGAAATCCACCCTGGAGAGATTTGGGGCGTTATTTACGTAATAGTCCGATTTTTGCCGTAGATCGGGTTCAAACCCCTTTAATGATTATTCAAGGAGATCTGGATTACGTACCAATTCAGCAGGGAGAAGAATTCTTTGCCAGCCTTTACCGTCAGGGAAAACGAGCTGAATTTGTACGCTATTGGGGAGAAGGTCATGTTCTTGCTAGTCCTGCCAATATTAAAGATATGTGGGAGCGTATTTTTGCTTGGTTTAATTAATACCCAATTTAGTGAGTAATTAAATCAAATAACTTGGATAAAGAGCGATCGCTATTCCAATTATCCATTTTCTTGATATAGTCTGCTTGATTATGATAAACATTATGAATCGTAGTCAACAGGCTCACTTCAGTTAAATTTTCTTCTAAAATAACTTCCGCAAATCCTTGTCTTTGAAAGATATTGGCATTGTCAATCTGATCGCCACGACTAGACTTTTTCGGCAGAGGAATTAAAATCATCGGTTTTTTCAAAGCTAAAAATTCAAAGATAAAATTAGAACCAGCACGAGAAATTACTACATCTGCTAAACACATCAAATCGGCAAGCTCATTAGATACATATTCAAATTGCTTATAGCCTGGACGTTCTAAACTTGGATCGACATTACCTTTGCCACAAATATGAACAATTTGAAATTCTTCTAATAACTGATTGAGGAGTGAGCGTATTGTTTGATTAATATATACAGAGCCAAGACTGCCACCAGCAACTAAAATAACTGGCTTATTAGACTCAAATTGACAAAAAATTCTGCCATGATCGCGATCGCCCAATTTTAACTCTGGACGTACTATTGCCCCGATAAATTCTCCTTTACCTTTAGGTAAATGCTGTAAAGTATCTGGAAAAGTAGTACAAATTTTCTGCGTAAAATTCATATTGATGCGGTTTGCCAGTCCAGGTGTTAGATCGGATTCATGAGTAATTACTGGTATATTATTTAATCGACTACCCAACACCACAGGAACAGAAACAAAGCCACCTTTAGAAAAGACAATCTTCGGTTGCTCACGACGAATAATTTTATATGCCTCAGTTATACCTGTTAGGACGCGAAATACATCAGTAAAGTTTTTCCAGTCAAAGTAGCGTCGCAGTTTACCTGTAGGAATTGGGTAATAAGTAACGTCAGGCAAATTACCAATTAGCTCCCGTTCAATGCCCTCAAACGAGCCAATATAGATAACTTCCCAGCCAGACTTTAGCAACATAGGAATTAAAGCTAAATTGACTGTAATATGACCAGCAGAACCACCACCTGTAAGTAAAATCTTCTTCACTATTTATTTCTTCTATCTTTGTCTGTCATTTAATCAATCAATATTAGTTTATAAAGAAGAGAAGAGACGACATAAAAAAATGTGAATTCTTTGTCTGGTAAAGTGTTGCGGTATTTCTTCAGACTCTTGTTTCTCGACTTTAATGTAAAAATAAGAGTATAGAGAAGATTGACGACTCCCACCGTTAAACGCTACGCGCTATAAC